>NZ_NFJV01000024.1 GCF_002160055.1 Mediterranea sp. An20 | reverse complement strand
CCAATTCTCTCTCTGCCATAGCTGCATACTGCTTCTTTGAAAAGAAACCCGCCATTGACTTATGTTTCGTCAAGGACGGGCAACTTGCTATGTTTTGATTTATATCGAACTCACGTTAAATACGTGATAGAAGAAAAAGGAAGTCTTTCAGCAGATATACTTTGGATTTATGCTCAGAAATACGTTCTGCAATCTCTTGCAGGCGATATAACTCACTTATTAGAGAAATACAAATGAATGACAAAGGACATATTGGATTGAAATGTCCGACTATGACTTTGATACGGCAAAGGCAATGCTTGAAACCAAACGTTACCTTTATGTAGCTTTCATGTGTCACCAAACCATAGAAAAGATTCTTAAGGCATATTGGAGTAAAGTGTTGGAAGAACCACCTTTGAAGATTCATAGCTTATCAAGACTTGCCGAGAAAAGCGGTTTGGATAAAGATATGTCAGAAGAACAAACGGACTTCATAGATGAGCTTGAACCGTTGAACATAGAAGCACGTTACCCCTCATATAAGGAGCGGTTGATGAAAAGTCTGACCGTTGACCGTTGCAAAGAACTGATTGAACAAACTGACAAATTAAGAATATGGATAAAGAGCAAGCTATAAAATTAGCACAACGCTATAAAGCGGCAGTTGCAGAACGGTTGCCCTTAAAGGCTCTTTACCTTTATGGCTCATACAGCAAAGGCAACCATACGGAGGACAGCGACATTGATATTGCCGTTGTGGTGGAACGAATGAGCGATGATTACTTTGAAGATACTCCTTTACTGTGGAAACTGAAGCGTAAGATAAGTAATCTTATAGAGCCTGTTTTGCTTACAGAGGATACAAATAATCCTCTATATGCTGACATCATAAAAACTGGAATACTGATATAAAGGCAGGATTCACCGACCTATTTATATATCCAATCGGCAGATTTATCCTATCCCATAAAAGAATCGTCAAGTCTTTAAATATTAAAGATTTGTCGATCTTTCTTTATAGACAGAATCGCATATACCCTCCAATATATCGGGTCAGCGGATATGCAGATTACCATAATTCAATTTAAACTTGCCAAACCTAAGTAATCAATCAGAATTAGTTTATATCAAACACAGAGACACAAAGTTCTGTAACTGTCTGTCGGTAAAAATGACAGGAGGACACAGAGTCCGCGGCTTCGCCGCATACGAGAGAAGGGAAATTAACTCTGTGAGCTATGGACAAGAAAACAAAAACTCTGTGTCTCCGTGCCTCTGTGTTTAGTATCATGTAATTTTGCACATTTACTTAAAGGTTAGGAAGCTAAACCATCCATTGTCTTGATAAAACAATCTCGCTGCAATAATAAACTTTTTCACATTTCTTTCTTGATTTAAGGTGCAATTGACTACCTTTGTTTGGCAAAATATAGGATTAACTATTCTCTATGGGAAAAGAAAATGTATTCGTATTATAGATATGAGAGAAAGTGTAACATTTGAAACAATAGAAGAGTATCAAACATATCTTAAAGAGCGCCAGGAACTTCTAGGCTACTGTAAGAAAATAAGTCAAGGCATTGAAAATCTTGATGAGAAAAGTGGAGAACGTGCTATTTGGGAATTAGTACAAAATGCACGTGATATGGATGAGAATTGTCGTATTCGTATAGAACTGCATAAGGACAAATTTATATTTATGCACCACGGAAAACCATTTAATTACCTGTCTCTATTGGCTTTGGTAAATCAAAACAGCTCCAAAGATAATCCAGGTGCGGACTTGGTCGGTCAATATGGGACAGGATTCATGACGACACATGCTTTCAACAGTAAGGTTGTAGTAGATGGCCCTTATGAAGTAATGAGCAATCCGAACACTTTGAAAGGATACGTGGAACTCGGTGGTTTTGAATTGGACAGGTCATTCTGTGGAAGTGACAATATCGAGCAAGCTATATGTGAAATGCACAAAGAGATGAAATTGGTAAATGAAATGTATAAAAAGCTCCCAATTTATCCAGAATTGCCTAATAAATGGACCAGCTTCACTTACAATTTGGAGCCTGATAAGGTCGTAGCTGTATCCAGCCAACTGGAAAGTGCTGTCCGCTTTATGCCTTTTGTACTTACTATAAATGACCGCATAAAAGAAGTTGAGGTGATTGATGAATTTGCAAACAAACATTATCGCATTAAGAAGTCTACGAATAAACAGATTGCGCCCATTAACAACCATAGTGACTGGGAAATAGTTGATAACGGAATCGAATATACATATTTTAATGAAGCTCAGCCCTCCAAAACTTCAAAAATAAGAAGTCTGCAAAGTAAAGACGGAAAAGATATGGTGATATTGCCTCCTTTTCCCCAAGAAAGCGGTCCAGTTTCAAACATTCCAAGCCTTTTCCTATGGTTTCCACTACTTGGAACGGAACATTTTGGTGTCAACTTTATCTTTCATTCGAAGCGCTTTTATCCTGTTGAAAAACGCAATAACATTCTTTTACCAGAGAATGTTCAATCTAAATTGGAAAAAGGGAAAGTGAATGAAGGTGTATTGAGAGAAATAATGAACGTCTTATTTGATTATTATACTCAAGAAAATAATGACACATCTCTTTCCCGTGAAATGTGTGTAGTGAATTTTCACAGCGATAAGGACGACGAAGTAACAACTAAGTTCTATGAGGATATGCAGAATTTGTGGAAGATGCATATACCGAACTGGAACATTATCCCTACCATAGAAGGGAAAAAAGCAATGTGTGATTCTCGAGTCAGGGTGTTACATCCAGACTTCTATCAAAAGCTGACGGATGAGCAGCGCAAAAAATACGAGCAAACTTATGGAAAATCTATGGAAAAACCTCCGAAATTCAGCAGATTAACGCAATATAATCTGTGAATTAAGTAGTTAGGAGAAAATCACGGAAGTTGGGAAGAGGGCTGAAAACCGTTTCAAAGCGGATTGAAGCAAGAGAACGGTTTCCTATTCGTTACCCAATGAAAGTGCAGATTTAACAGTCGCCGTTCCGTTTGCGCCGCTCTGCGTAGGTTTGCTTATCAAGGTTTAACTCGTTGATTTATAGTTTTGCAACCAAAAAAGGACGAGTATGACAAGGAGTACATTTCGCGTGCTGTTCTATGCGAACGGCAGCAAGGAGAAGAATGGAATTGTCCCCATCATGGGACGGGTTACAATCAACGGAACGGTGGCGCAGTTCAGTTGCAAGCGGAGCATTCCAAAGACATTATGGGACGCAAAGGGCAACCGTGCCAAAGGCAAGAGCGTGGAGGCGAGGGAAACGAACCTTGCGCTCGACAACATCAAGGCGCAAATCATCAAGCACTACCAGCGCATATCCGACTGTGAGGCGTTTGTGACGGCAGAGATGGTGCGTAACGCCTATCAGGGCATAGGTGGCGAGTATGAGACGCTGCTCAAAGCCTTCGACCGTGAAAACGAGGTGTTCAAGAAGCGTGTCGGCAAGGACAGGAAGATGGCGACCTATCAGTCAAGGGTAGTGGCAAGAAACTATGTGGCGGCGTTCATCAAGTCGTTCTACAGGCGCAGCGACATGTCGATGCTGGAACTTACGCCCGACTTCATCAAGGAGTTTGCGGTCTATCTTTCCACGGAAGCGGGATTGCGCAACGGCACGATATGGGAAAAGTGCATGTGGCTGAAAGGCGTGGTGATGCGTGCGCACTTCAACGGGCTGATACCGAGAAACCCGTTTGCGCAGTTCCACATCAGCCCGAATATCAAGGAACGTGAGTTCCTGACGGAGGACGAGTTGAAAGCGGTGATGACGCACGAGTTCACAGACCCGAAGCTGGCATACATCCGTGACCTGTTCGTGTTTGCGAGCTTCACCGCCCTCTCTTTCGTGGACATCAAGGAACTGACCACCGACCGCATTGTGGAGGTGAACGGCGAGAAGTGGATTGTTTCCAAACGGCACAAGACGGGCGTACCGTACCAAGTAAAGCTGCTGGACATCCCTTTGCAGATAATCGAGCGTTACCGTCCGTTCCAAGAGGACAATCTTGTTTTCCCTAATCTGAACTATTGGTCTATATGCAAGCCGTTAAAGAAGATGATACGGGAATGCGGTGTAAATAAGTCGATTAGCTTTCATTGCTCACGTCATGGATTCGCAACCCTGGCTCTCTGCAAGGGTATGCCGATAGAGAGCGTAAGCCGTGTTTTGGGTCACACCAACATCAAGACGACCCAAATCTATGCGAAGATAACCACGCAAAAGCTGGACAACGACCTGACGGCATTCGGCAACCAGCTGAGCAAGTCATTCGGTGACATTAAAGTGGCAGGTGTATGAAACGTGAAGCCATAACGATGGACGGGTGCGGCAGGATTGCCGTACCGTCCGATACCACCAATGTATGGATGAGCGAAATGGAATTGGTGGAGCTTTTTGATGTAATTGCCCCGACACTCCATGCTGCCATCCGAGCCGTGTACAAGAGCGGAGTGTTGCAACCTTACGAAGCGGAAAGGCACGTCAAACTGTCCAACGGCTACTTTACGGACGTGTACGCCCTGCCAATGGTCGTGGCACTTGCTTTCCACATCAACACGCCCAACGCTGCAAGGGTGCGCAATGCCCTGTTGGAAAGGCTGTACTTGCGAAAAGAAAGGCAAGTGCTATGCATATCGTTAAGTGACGGACAGCCGTGTAAATGTTAATGGGTGCGATTATTCGTCAATACATCCATTCATCAATACGCCCGTGCTGTCACATATCCATACATTTTCAGTCCGAAGAAGTACGGTTTTGCTTCTTCGGGCTTTTTCTTTTCGCCTTTCGATGGCTGATATTACCTGTTCCGCTCCATTTTCTTATCTGTCAGTTTCTTTTGCGCCGTTCTTCATCGTTTTACGTATCAAGGTTTTAGCCGTCCTGCCGTAGCTTTGCAACCATGCTTAATCCGCTTGCCGACAGGGTGTCGGCGGCACTAAATCTGTATTAAAAACATGGAAAAGAAAGAAGAATTCATCCGAGTAGGCACCACGCTCTACAAGATTGTGGACCAGCCCCGCATTGACGGCGGCTATGTGAGGAAACGCATCGCATGGAATTCCGAGACCCTGCGGCAGGATTACGGCAAGGACTACATGGCAAGTGTTCCCAAGTATGACGGCTTCTGCACCGTACCCGACCATGTGGACTACAAGCCCGTAGTCGGCAAGTTCCTCAACCTCTATGAGCCGATAAGCCACCGACCGCAGGAGGGGGATTTCCCCTGCATCCGCTCACTGGTGGAACACATCTTCGGCGAACAATATGAATTGGGCATGGACTACCTCCAACTGCTGTATCTTTACCCCATTCAGAAGCTGCCCATCCTGCTGCTCGTGTCCGAAGAAAGGAACACGGGCAAGAGTACGTTCCTGAACTTCCTGAAAGCAATCTTCCAAAACAACGTGACGTTCAACACCAACGAGGACTTCCGCAGCCAGTTCAATTCCGACTGGGCAGGCAAGCTGCTCATCATGGTGGACGAGGTATTGCTCAACCGCCGTGAGGACAGCGAGCGGCTGAAGAACCTCAGCACCACGCTATCCTACAAGGTGGAGGCGAAAGGGAAAGACCGTGACGAGATAGGCTTCTTTGCCAAGTTCGTGCTTTGCTCCAACAACGAGCATCTGCCCGTCATCATCGACGTAGGGGAAACACGCTATTGGGTACGGAAGATTGTACCGTTACAGAGTGACGACACCGACTTCCTGCAAAAACTGAAAACGGAAATACCAGCTTTTCTCCATTTCCTGCAACACAGACGGCTATCCACCGGGAAGGAAAGCCGCATGTGGTTCAACCCGAAGCTGCTGGAAACGGATGCCCTGCGGAAGATAATCCGAAGCAACCGCAACCGACTGGAGATTGAGATGGCAGAACTGCTGCTCGACATCATGGCAAGCATGGATGTGGAGTCTGTTTCTTTTTGCCTCAATGACATCATCCCGTTGCTCGTCTGCTCGCAAGTCAAGGTGGAGAAGTCGCAGGTGCGGAAGGTGGTGCAGGAGTGCTGGAAGCTCACCCCTGCATCCAATTCACTTTCCTATACCACCTACCAATGCGACTACAGCCGTGAGTGCGGATATTCACCCGTCAAGAGGATAGGACGCTACTACACGGCAAGCAAGGCTCAGTTGGAAACATTCTGATATTTTGATGAAATGATGAAAGCATATATAAACATAAAGAATGACAGCCACTTACATGCTCATCAAACCCTCAACAAAAGGATTGGGCTGATGAAAAGAGAAAGGCAGCACAACGCCATTCATCACTTTTCTTTTGGCGAGCGGTTTGATGAAAAGATGTTGAGAGTGCATTTCTTTGGTGGTCAGTGAGTTATGTTGTCCATTCATCAATTCATCGGATTTTCACCCCTCAACAAGTCCGCAGGGAAAGCAACAGAGGTGAACACCGCCATCCGCAGGCTGGTCGGACGGACTTCCATCCTGCCGACCGACAGGGGAAAGCCCTTATCGCTGGCGAAAAGAAAAAGGCAACCGATAACAGCCAACATCACCGCCGACACCGCCGCAGGCTTTTGGGGAACCAAAAGCCATAGCTCATTAGGGCGTTTTCTTCACGCACCGCTTCGCCCATGCTAAAAACACCCTAATGAGCCAACGGGGTTACACCCCTTTGGACACCCCGTTTGTTTCCGGCAGAAGCAGCAAACTGTCCTTTGGGTTATCCAAAGGCTAATAAGTTACTCCAAAATCGGAACTCAGTTTTTCAATAGTAGCAAGTTTGTGTTTTGGGCAGACCAAAACCGCTTGCTGTCCCCCTGTTTGTTGAAACGTCACTTTATTTGTGCTCTAATCCTGCTCAAGCTCGCTTGTGTGACACCTAAATAGGTTGCGATACTTCCCAATGGTAACCGTTGCAACAAGTCAGGTTCTTTCTCTAATAACTCCTTATACCGTTCCGAAGCGATGGCGGACAACATGGAAATCAGCCGTTCTTCGGTGGCAAGCAACTCCATTTCAGCATAACGCCGCCCCCAATTGGCGATGTGCAAGTCTTCTGAAAACAATTCTTTCAGTTTCTTCCTTTCCAATACATACAGGACCGAATCCTCCATCAGCTCCATCGTTTCATATCCCGGTTCATCGTTCACGTATCCTTTCATGGAAACGAGAGTCGCCCCTTCTTTGCCGACCCAAAAAGTAATTTCTTTCCCTTCTACCGAAGTGTAGGCGCGAACAATACCTTGTTTGATGAAAAAGATGTCTTTCTCCACCTTCCCGCTTTCCAACACTCGGTATCCTTTGGGGTATGAAACTTCCGTCAGGCATTGCCGTAACCTGTCCAAAGACGTGTCCGGCATGGCATATCTCAGGTTGATGATTTGCTTAATATCCATAATTTATTGTTATCGGTGTGCAAAATTATGAAATAACACACAGAAACGGGAATGAACGGTTGTTTTTTTGTCAAATGCAAAATGCGTTTTTGTCAAATGCAAAAAGTTATGAGGGATTACTTGTTTACCTTTGTGCCCGAATTTTAATAAATCATAGATATGAATTGGATAGTCTTATTGTTCGCAGGATTATTTGAGGTGAGCCTTACATTCTGTTTGGGGAAGACGAGAACGGCGTCAGGAGTTGAGTTTTATCTGTGGGGAAGCGGTTTCCTTGCTTCCACCGTACTGAGCATGGCTTTGCTTGCCAAAGCTGTACAGACTTTGCCTTTAGGAACGGCATACGCTATTTGGACAGGCATCGGGGCGGTCGGCACGGTCTTGATAGGAATATTCGTTTTCAAGGAGCCTGCCACTCCCATCCGGCTTTTCTTTCTGTTCACGCTTATAGCGTCTTTGATAGGATTGAAAGTTGTTTCATACTAAAAGGAGGCGACCGATGAAGTATGAATTGAGGGAGAACCAAGGTATTCCGGCATCTCTGCTGGCTCTGATGGCAGCCGCTACCGGACTTTCCGTTGCCAACTGCTACTACAACCAACCTTTGTTGAGCAGCATGGCAAAAGATTTTGCGGTAAACGACTTTTCTGCCAGCATGGTAGCGACATTAACCCAGATAGGCTATGTGGCCGGACTTGTGTTTGTAATTCCGCTTGGCGACTTGGTTTCACGGAAGAAGCTGATATTGACCAATTATATCGTTTCCATGTGTGCATTGCTTGCCATCGCCCTTGCCCCGAACATCTATTGGGTGTGGGGCGCATCCTTGCTTGCCGGTGCATCTTCGGTTATGCCGCAGTTTTTCATCCCGTTGGTATCTTATCATTCAGCACCCGCACACAAGGTGCGCAATGTGGGAATCATACAGTCCTGCCTGCTCATAGGAATTCTTGGTTCACGGGTGTTCAGTGGCTTTCTCGCTAATGTATGGGGATGGCGTTCCGTCTATTTGGTAGCTTGCGTGTTTATGCTCGGATGCTTTTTTATGATTCACAAGATGCTGCCCGTGCTGTCTGCCCGTTCACAAGGAAATTATATGGAGCTGATGAAATCCCTGTTGCGCCTGTTCTGCAAATACCCGTATTTGCGTATCGCTTCGTTAAGGGCGGCATTGGCTTATGGTTCGTTCTTCGCCCTATGGAGTTGCCTTGCTTTCCGAATGAAACAAGAGCCTTTCTTTGCGAGTGACGATATTATCGGGGCACTCGGTTTGTGTGGATTGGCAGGTGCATCTACGGTTGTATTCATTAGCGGTTATATCCAAAAGTACGGTGCAAGGTTCTTCTCTATTGTCGGAGGATGTGTGGTGTTGGCTGCATGGCTGCTGGCATTTTTTTTGAATGACAGCTACTTGTGGATGGTAATCGCCATCCTTTTGATTGATGCAGGAATGCAATGCATTCATTTGTCTAATCAGACAAGCGTGGTTGCCCTCGATGCATCTGCCATCAATCGTGTCAATACCGTTTATATGACCATTTATTTCTTGGGCGGTTCTGCCGGTACATTCGTTTCAGGTCTGTCTTGGCAACATTATGGATGGACAGGTGTGGTAGGTGTAGGAGTTACCTTTACCGTGGCTTCCCTGCTCGTAAATTGCCTCAAGCCAAAAACGGCATAAGAGAGTGGATGCCAAGAGAGTGGATGACCATTCAGGCTGAAATAATATTTGGAATACTTCTTCCAGCCTGAATATTTTTTATACCTTTGCATCCGTAAGAGTTACCAAAACAAGCAAAGCGATGCAGACCACGGCAATCAGGACGGTTGCCAACTCATTACCCCAACGAAGTAATTCTTCTAACTCTCTTGATTTCAAGGAGGTTTATTCCTTATACAGATTTTAATAAAATATGCAACACAAGTCAGATATAACGAGCAGGAAACATTTCTTTTGCCAACAGCAGAGCCAATAGCATGGTCCGAAACGATTGAGCAATGGAGATGCCATCGTGATTTAGAGTTTTATATTACCGTGAAGGATGTTTGCCAATCAATACAACAGAAATCAGACGAGCTGCATGAATTCCTCTCTTTTCTTGTAGATAGCGGAAATGCATCTTTTTTAGATTCATATGAATTATTACCTAATAGAAAAGGTAAATTAAAGAAAAAGGGCGATTTAAGACACGGTGACTTTATGACTGCTGAACTATACAAATTGACAGAGCTTCTTATGGGTAGTGACGCCGATAGGATGATAGATACGTTATACAATGATATTGGTCATGTAAGTTCATACGAGGTAGATGATTTGCAACGCTCAATCGGCCAAACCGTAAGTGAATGGCGTGCTACAGCTTTAGGTCCTAATAAAGTTCCATTAACCCATAATCAGCTCAATGCTTTGATTGCGTTCTGTTCCGCTACGTCGCAAGTGGGACTTACGAATTATCGTGGACGAATGATGAATCTTATAACTAAATTCCATGGCATGGAATTTAAGAGGGTTGAGCAACCTAAAATAGTAGAAAACGAGGATGATTTCTACAAGTCTGCTTTCAATCTGCTACTTGACTATACATTGTATATTATCAGTACAAAGGATTGTAACTGGGTAATAAACAACAAATCATTGCTTCATGATTTCTTAACGGAATATGCCACAAGTTCAGCAAAGGAGCGTTTGGAACGATTAGATTATTATGGGGTAATTCCAAATCAAAACAATGAATTACACATCAAAAAGGAGTTGTACAAAAATGTCAATATTGACATCCGGCTGGCGGACATTTATAAACAGGTTATGGGAACGGACCTTCATGACAAGTGGGTGTCTACTGATTTTTCTGCAATTTTCACATACAATGAACAAAAAGCATCCGAAGTGGCTAATGAAATACAAAATAAGTTAAGTGATGGCGATTTTCAAGATGCAATAGTCATAGACATCATAGAATTGGCAGAAAACGAAAATACCGACTCATGGAAGATTCTTTTTAAGACAATCTATAATCAACGGGAATCCATCCGCTATAAATTGGGAACCCCTGAGGAACGAAAGGCTATCAACCGCATGATGAAGAAAAAGAGTCCGAAATTGTTGAACCTAATGGCTGATATAGTCGAAAGGAGTGATGCGGAGGAATTACTCAGCAACGTCAATACCGTCATCAGTCAAATGGAGCATGAAGCATACATTCAGATGCTTGGTGCTTATGTGGAGAAACACATAGGACTATATCTGGAAGAAGCGTTTAAGGGAATGGAAATAACCGTTAGTAATAACCAATGTGGTCAAGATTTTATTCTTAGTAAAAATGGCTGCAAAGATTATCATATTGAAGTGAAGTCCAGATGGGAAAGCGACCAGTCGGTTGAGATGAGTGCCACACAGTTCAAGTGTGCAGTTGAAAATTCCGATTGCTATGCATTAATAAACGTAAACATGTATCATTTTGACCGTAAACGAGCAGAAGAAAATGATCCTTTACCTTTCTCTGAAATTTGCTCTAACATAAAAGTATTAGACAACATCGGCAAGTTAGAAGCCGATCTTTATAGGCGTGCAGATGAAGCATTCAGAGATGATCAAACAGAAATCTGTCTAAACGGGACTTATAAAGTACGTGTGTCACAAAATGTATTCGACAAATATCCTCTTGATTTTAATGGTTTAATAAGTCGGATAAGATTGCATTTCTGTCAGGAAGGGAAATAATAGGAATATTTATCAAGCATTATAGCGGAACAGGCCCGTCGCTTTATTGCTTCAGAATATTCGAGCCGTAAAAAAATCAGCAATGGAGTGCGGATTTTGAGAGATAAAATTTGGATGGTGTATACAGAGGAGCGTAGCGGGCTACGTGACGAAGCATGCCGGGAAAATCAATATCATTCTTTGTCCGACTTCCGTCCGACCTAAACAAAAAATCCGATATAAGTCATTGGCTTATATCGGATTACCCTTGCACGGGAAGAGAGGCTCGAACTCCCGACACTCGGTTTTGGAGACCGATGCTCTACCAACTGAGCTATTCCCGTGTTTGCGGCTGCAAAGGTAATGCAAACTTTTGAATTGGCAAGGATTAAAAGATTTTTTTTAAAGCGTCCTGCTAAAAATCCCTCAAAATCCCTCAAAGCATACCCAAGTCCTGGTACATCACACGATAGGCAGCAGCTTTCTTTTCCAAAGCCAGCGGATAAGCACGCGAAGACGAGGGCATACGATAAAGACGCAAAGCCCGCTCTTCGAAAAGAAATTCGGAAAAGTCACCGACCCGGGGCTTGTCAACAGACAACTGCGCACACAACGTGTCGGTGGCCTTTTCGCCGGTTGTCACCACGGCACGGCACTCTGGCAGACAACGAAGCAGAGCTGCTACATCGGTAGGGGTAACTACTTCAAGAAACTTATCGGAAGCATTGTCCTGCAACCGACGGACAGCCGAAGCCGTATCGAAAAGCGCAATCCCCTTCTGTAGCAAAAATTCAACAAGACGCTCTTTGCAGAAAGCTTTCCGGCCTTCGGCCACGAAATAGTCCTTCTGACCGAAAAACAACAGCCCGGTCAACCTCCACATATCATTGTTCCAGTTCGGGTAATAGAACTCCATTGACCAGCGTTTGCGCTGGGGAGGAAAACTGCCCAACATGAGCAGACGGGCATGAGGAGGAAGAAAAGGCTGCAAGGGGTGCTGCTCGATGTCTACAGACGGTAGGCTCATTTCTTATTCTCCCCGTTGTCTTTGCGGCGCGGTTCTTTCTTGGCCAGTATGATTACATTATAGACATATTCTGACATCCATTGTTCGGAATATCCCAACCGCTCTTTATACTGGCGCACAGCCATGGCTGTCTTGTGTACATCGTCTTTTTTCCAGACAGTCTTGGTGCAGACATCGTGCATGGTCTTTTCCGTCATGGTGCGCAAAGCTCCGCGGAAAATGGAGGGAATACGGAATTTCCACTGCATCAATGTTCCCATAAGCATGATAAGGTCGTTGGAAAATCCCTGGTACATAAAGAGATAAGACTGGATGTCGTTCTGTGTCCGGCAGTGTTTCTTCACCGAAGCATCAATTTCACGGAAGAAGTTCTCGCTGATACCGTAATCCTGCATCAGCATTTTGCGGGAAGCAGCCTTCTCACCCAATCCCAGACGTCCTCCCTGAGTAGGAATCTTGAACAAGCGCTTGAAATTGGCCACATCCGGAATAAACCGGATATTGGTGATACCCAAATTGGCAGCAATCACCGACTGGAAATAAACGCGGGTCAACGAGACGAAGTCTTCTACTCCCTTGCCCGAAGCATTCTCTTTGTTTTTGTTAAACAATCTGGCTATAATACCCATAATAGTCCTTGATACTATATATAAATAATGTTGATACAAAAATATCCCTTACGGTTTCTCCGATGTCGCTGTTCCTCCGGACAAATAGAGACAAAAGCCCTACTTGAGTCCGACCGGATATTTCGACAGAGAATTGGTCTGCAAAATTAAATTATTTTTTGCAATCCCACCACAAACCAGGCATCTTTTCCTGCCCATCCACCCAGAAAAGGCGTTTAACTCTTCAGACGAAAATAGAATTTATGCCCTTCAAACAAAAGCTCGACAATGCCATAACGCACCAGCTTAGCCAGCAGGTGCTCTGCCGAACGACGGGGAAGACGCGACAAACGGCAATAACGGTTGAACGACAGGCGGTCATGCTCGGCAAACAAACGCAACAACAATTGCTCCCTTTCGGTAAACTCAATCAGTTCGCCGCGCGGATTCCCATTCTGCTGCCAGATACGCAAGTGTACCGGAGTGGCCAGAATATTCTCATCGGCAATACGCAGGTAAGCCAACCTTCGTCCATTTTCGTCCTTGGCATAGACGGGTTTTGAAGCACTTTCGTCGACTGTCACCACCAGCACCGTACGCCCTTCGGCCAAAAACGTTTGCCAATGACAATTTACCGGAGGCACACAATAAAGCTGGGCGGCTTCCTCTATCATATATTGCTCCTCTGCCGAGCGTACGCCGGCAATCTTTCCATTATCCTTCACTCCAATGAGCAGCCGTCCTCCGTCTGTGTTGGCAAAGGCAGACAATGTCTTGGCAATCTTGCGCACATCGGATATTTCAAACTTGAAATCCTGTTGCTGATGTTCGCCTTCAGCGATAAGCGCATGTATATAATCTGTATCTGTAAGCGGTTTCATGGTGACAAAAGTAGGCAAAAAATAAGGAAATGCTTTTTTTCACTAAAAAATAGCTTCTCTTTTCAAAAAAAATATCCTTTTTCTGCATTTATTTCAAGAAACGCTGTATTTTTGCCTTGCATTATAAATGAAGTAATACAAAAGATTATGAAAGAACTGATTGAAAAGGTTGCAGCATTGTATGCTGAATTTGAAAAGGACGCTAAAGCCCAGTTGGAAAACGGCAACAAAGCTGCCGGTACACGTGCACGCAAGAATTCGCTGGAAATTGAAAAAACAATGAAAGAATTCCGCAAGGCTTCGCTGGAGGCGTCGAAACAGTAAAACCAGACATAGCTCTGATTCGTATGCAAAAAGACTACCCGCGGGGTGGTCTTTTTTTGTCACAGCCACTTATTCCATCTGCATCCCATGAACGAGAATGTACTGAACAAACTGAAAATACTGGCAGAATCAGCCAAATATGATGTATCATGCTCCTCAAGCGGCACCGTACGCGCAAACAAGGCCGGCATGGTGGGCAACACCGTAGGAGGATGGGGCATCTGCCACAGCTTTGCCGATGACGGACGCTGCATCTCGCTGCTCAAGGTAATGCTGACCAATCATTGCATTTATGACTGTGCCTATTGCATCAACCGCCGCACCAACGACATCCCGCGTGCCACCCTGTCGGTTAGCGAACTGGTGGAACTGACCATGGAATTCTACCGGCGCAACTACATCGAAGGCCTTTTCCTGAGCAGCGGTGTGGTGCGCAATCCCGATTACACCATGGAACGCCTGGTACGGGTGGCTAAAGACCTGCGCACGGTACACCGCTTCAACGGATACATTCATCTCAAAAGCATTCCCGGAGCCAGTCGCGAACTGGTGAATGAAGCCGGCCTTTATGCCGACCGACTGAGCGTGAATATCGAAATTCCGACCGAAAAGAACCTGAAACTGCTGGCTCCTGAGAAAGATCACGAAAGCGTGTTCTCGCCCATGCGCTACATACAGCAGGGCGTGACGGCCAGTGCCGAAGAACGCCGACGCTTCCGGCACGCTCCGCGTTTTGCCCCTGCCGGACAAAGCACCCAGATGATTGTAGGCGCTACATCGGAAAGCGACCAAGACATCCTGCGACTCTCATCGGCGCTTTACCGCCGCCAGTCCATGCGACGCGTCTACTATTCCGGATACATTTCTGTCAATACATACGACCCGCGGCTGCCCGCCTTGAAACAGCCGCCTTTAGTGAGAGAAAACCGCCTCTATCAGGCTGACTGGCTGATGCGCTTTTACCATTTCACGGTAGACGAGATTGTGGACGATACCCACCCCAACCTCAGTTTGGACTTCGACCCCAAGCTGACGTGGGCATTGCGCCACCCGGAAGTGTTTCCCATTGATGTGAACACTGCCGACTACGAACTACTGTTGCGCGTGCCGGGCATCGGTGTCAAGTCGGCACGCCTCATTGTTGCCTCACGCCGTTTCTCACGCTTGGGTTTCTTTCAGCTGAAACAGATGGGCATCGTAATGAAAAAAGCACGGTATTTCATCACTTGCCGCGAATTGCCCGAACAGACTATCCACGAACTCACTCCCCAAGGCATCGCCCGCCTGCTGGCTCCCAAAACCAGGAAGAAGACGGACGATCGCCAGCTAAACCTGGATTTTTCGGAATGAAAGTATTTATCTTCGACCATACCTTAGAGGGATTGTTGACTGCCGTGTTCGAGGCTTACAACCGCCGCACGTTCCCCGACCTCCTGTTGCCCGACGGGGCGCCGCTTCCCCTGTTTTATGAGGAAACGCTGGACATAACGACCGATGAAGAAAAGGCCACCCGCGTGTGGACAGGGCTATCGCGCAAACTCTCTGCCTTTGCCCTGCAATGCGTGGCACGCTGCTGGCTGGCCGAAGAAGAAGAGACACCCCTGGTCATGTTCCGGTTTATTTGCAAGGTTTTCGACTCGCCAGTCCGCATTGAAACCAACCAGGCCGATCCCGATGTGCATGCTTTTACACAAATGTGGCGACGGGTAGAAGGAGAACGCACACGTCTCATGCAATTCATCCGCTTCCAGAAAGCGGCCGACGGCACATACTTTGCAGCTGTAGAACCCGAGAAAAATGCCTTGCCGCTTATTGTACCCCATTTCCGTGACCGCTTTTCCGACCAGCGATGGCTCATCTGGGACATAGGACGCACCTATGGCTTCTACTACAACGGACATGACGAAGTGCAACGCGTGACTATCGACAATGCCGGCAACCTCCCCCACCTCACCAGCGGCCGATTGGACGAATCGCTTATGGCACCCGACGAAGCTCTTTTTCAGTCGCTCTGGAAAACTTATTTCCAGTCTATCTGCATCCGCGAACGAATCAATCCCCGCAAACAACGCCAAGACATGCCGGTGCGTTATTGGAAATATCTGACGGAGAAACAAAACTGACAGGATAGCAGAAAAGCCTGTTAAATAAATGTGCAAAATTAAATGATACTAAACACAGAGGCACGGAGACACAGAGTTTTTGTTTTCTTACCCGTAGCTCACAAAGTTAATTTTCCTTCTCTCGTATGCGGCGAAGCCGCGAACTCTGTGCCCTCCCGTCATTTTTACTGACAGACAGTTACAGAACTTTGTGTCTCTGTGCCTCTGTGTTTGATATAAACTAATTCTGATTGATTACTTATATCCGAGGATGCCTATAATGCATATTCTTTCAACAACTCGAAGCAATGGCAGTCCAGGAACTGTCCATTTTTGAAGCAAGCTTTATGCTGAATACCTGTTTTCCGGAAACCTGCCTTTTCCAATGCCCGCATGGAGGCAAAATTGCCGGCATAAACCTTAGCAAAAATCCGCACGACATCGGTTTGGCTGAAATAATCGCTGACAGCTTGACGCAAAGCCTGCGTCATCATCCCTTTATTCCAATAAGGTTCGGCAATCCAATAACCTATTTCCGCATTGAAGCGTTCCACGTCTGTACCTCTGTCGAAACAGATGTTTCCGGCAGCTTCCGCATTTATTTCAATGCAATAATTGCTTTGCACGTCTTGAGACTTGATGTATTGTATGAATGAGGCTGCATCCTTTTCAGTATAAGGATAAGGCAAACTGTCCCGGCAGTTGTCCCAAATCTTTTTATTGTTGAGGTATTTTGCCAAAGCAGAAGCATCTGATTCCTGCCATTGGCGAAGGATAAACGGAATCATATTCTTATGTTTTTTGCGAAGATAGGGGAAATCAGGGAGCGGGGCAAGAATATTGTCTTATAATTACTGATACCATTCGCACCTTCTACATAAAAAAACGCCTGTCTGGCGTGTATGGTTCTACACGCCGTACAAGCGGATGAGCGAAAAACCGGAATGGCGTTAGGCGGGAGTGCCGTGTTCGTAGAGGTACTCTGGGGCAAAGCCGATTTCGTTGTTCCAGTCGATGGTGAATGGGTCGATGGTGAACCGTTTGAAATAGTCCAGGTCTTTTAGTTTCCGGCAGATGCCTTTAGTCAATTCGCCCGAAAAGTCAAACAGCTTTTCCACACCATTGTTGAACCAAATGTGGAGCGTGTAACCCTGTACATACTCGGCTTTTGTTACAGTAAGCAGTTCGTTGGTTTCCATAAGGCTATTTTTATTCTAATGGTTTAATACTTAAGGGAGCTTCCCGATTGCAGAGGCGTTCCCAGTTGTTCATCAGTTCTCCTTTGTGCAAGTCGAGCCATTCGTACACCAAATTCAGTGCCCGGCGCGGCATACACCCTGTCACGATGCCACTTTCAATGGTAATGCTGGCTTTGTAACCTTGGTACTCTACATGGAAATGCGGTGGATTGTGCTCGTTGATATACATGTAGATGATAATCCCATAGAATTTGCTTATTTGCGGCATATCAATCTTGTTTTATTGATTCAGTATGCAAAATTAGCAAAAATAGGCAAGAAAGCAAGCCCCCAAACAAAAAAATCCCCCGCCGTCGCACGTTGGCGGCAGGGGAAGCTCTTTACTTGACCAGCTTAATCTCTTTCAGCCACTCTGTGATGCCTTCGGTATTCCGGTCCACGGCTCCGAAGCCTTTCAGGTGACGGGCGTCGGGTGTGAGTTCGGCAATCTTGGCAAGCGTCTCGTCGCGGTAGGTCGAGGCGTAGGTGCAGAAGGGGACAACCGTCTTGCCTTTGAAGTCGTAGCTCTCGGCAAAGGTGTTGATAATCATCGGGGCGGTCCACCACCACACGGGACAACCGATGAACACCGTGTCGTAGCTGTCCCAGTCCGCTACCTTGTTCTTGATGGCAGGTCGGGCATTCTTCTCTTTCTCTGCCTTTGCCACTTCGGTACAGGGCGTGTATTCCGTGGGATACGGCTTGACCGGTTCGATGCGGAAGAGGGTTCCACCGGTCTGTTGGGCGATGTATTCGGCTACGTGCTGCGTGTTGCCGCTCCAACTGAAGTAAGCCACGAGGATTTTTCTGTCTTGGGCAAACGCGCCCGCTGTGCACATTACGATGAGCGTGAGGAGTGCAAAGATTCTTGTTTTCATTGTTCGGAAATATTTATTGGTTAGTTATTAATTACCGGTAGCGATGGCAGTCATCTGGCGAAGCTGATTCTCCGTAATGCCCTGCCGCAGGCAGATGGCAGAGTGCGACCGCAACATCGGTTCGACTCCTTCTCCCAAGACAGCGAGGATGGACACGGTGGCAAGCTCGCGCTCCTGCCACGTCAGCAGGTCGCGTTCGAAGATGTCGCAGAACAGGTGCTCCTTCAGGTATTGCTCGATGATAGGGGCAAAGGCGGCATATCCCATCTTGGGAGCATCCTTCGGCGCACCGCTCAGCTTTTCGAGCAGCTCCGCGCCACGGGTGTACTTGTCGCGGCTGTCTCCGACGGGCGATGCGTCACGTCCCATGAGGTCGGTGATGCCCTGCGCCTTGCGCTCGTCCAATACTTGCATGAAGGTTTGCAGGGCGCGAAGGCTGCGGGGAAAGCCGCAATAGGCATAGGCGTGTACCAATACTTCTTTCACCTCGTTCACCGTCATGCCGTTGTCCAACCCATGGGCGAGGGCTGTCTTGAGGTTTTCCAAATCGCCTGTGGCAGTGTTGGCGGCAATGGCTACGATGCTCTGCTGGCGGGTGCTCAGCGTGTCTGCCTGCTGCGCCCGGAGGTTTCCACACACGGCGAACAGCAGGAGAGTCAGGGATAAAATCGTTGTTCTCATAAATCAATCTGTCATTAAATTGGTTTTGATGCAAAATTACGGCAGATACCCTTGTCCGTCCATACACAGATTACAGATTGATATACCCATATCAACGAATGATGAAATGCAGAGTCCGTCGTTTAAACATTCCTCTTTAAGATTTATAGCCAGCCTCTTTGAGCCTCTTTCCGCTCTCTTTTCCCGGCAGATGTACTACCGTGGCTCCGTTTCATATTTTTTGCTTTTTACAGGTGAACCGCTGAACACGTCGCTCATGTGCATCGCATCAAGGGCAGCGTCTATATCCTTTATTTCTTCGGCGGAGAGACGGATGTCTGCCGCCCCGATGTTCTCTTTCAGCCTGCACAATTTACGGGTGCCGGGAATAGGGACTATCCACGGCTTCTTGCATAGCATCCAGGCAAGGGAGATTTGCGCAGGCGTGGCATGTTTCTGCTCTGCCAATTCATCAAGAAGGGTGAATAGAGCCTTGTTCTGCCCAAAACTTTCCTTCTGGAACTGGGGCATGGAAGCGCGGTAATCGTTGGCTGCATCGAAACGGTCGTTTTCCGTATAATACCCGGAAAGCAGACCGTTGGCAAGCGGGGAGAATGCCACGAAGCCAATGCCCAGTTCTTCGAGCACGGGAAAAATCATCATCGACTTCTTCGATTTCCATTCCCATCTGTATGGAGTAGACAATATCCCGCTGCAAAGCGCCACCATCATGAGCCGCTTCCTCAATATGCTGGAGAACGGGACATACCGCGAACACCGCGAAGTGAACTGGTACGCCGACAAGTCGCTGACCTTCGTCCGCATTTCCGACATGTTCGGTTTCTCATCGCCTGCTTATTTCAGCCGTTACGTGCAGCAGCATCTGGGAGTAAGCCCGACGGAGTATAGGGGGTGATGTGCTTTTCCTTGGTAAGGAAGATTGGCGTTTTTTTCATGACAACAATGAAGGGATTTAAACTTTCCCCTCAACAGATTATCGCATAACATACTGATATTCAACTTGCTGTTTCGTCTATATAACGAGCTTGCTGCTTATCGCTTGGAAGTGGGCTGCCCAGCGCTTGGCAACCTTCTCTGAAAGGGTTATCAGAAAAGCTGCCAGGTACACGGTGTACTCGTGCTGCGCATAAAAAGTTTAAATCACTCCAATAATAAATACGACCATAACGATAAAAAACAGCCTGTTTTTCGTATCTTTGCCGATGGTTAGAGGTTACTCTTTCCGTACATAATATTATAGAATAAAAAAGTAGAAGCGTTGTGCTTATCTCGAAGTCGGGAACGTAGGAAATTCAAGACTTATTCAGAGAGACGGCAGAGTGGTTCTCACGCTATAGCGTGGGCTGCTATTACCATATCCTGAATAAAGGTTTTCCTACGACCTCCGACTTAGATATGGTAGCATTGCAGTTCCACGATCTCGCATTTTATAACCGCCTATTAAGGGACTGACAGGCATCGAATAGGATATATATGGAACAACAATTTTGTCAAAGTTGCGGCATGCCCCTGACCGATGAGAACAGAGGAACCCATGCCGATGGAAGCCGTAGCGAGGATTATTGCATGTATTGTTACAAGAACGGCGCGTTTACCCAGGATTTCACGATGGGGCAAATGATTGAGTTCTGCCTGCAATTCTTAGACCAATGGAATGCACAGGCTGGATGTAACCTAACTCCCATACAGGCCAAAGAACAAATGCTTCAATACTTCCCGCGCCTGAAACGGTGGAAAGAAAAAGACGAACGGACACTGACGGAAAAAGCAACCCATTTGCTTGCCCAATGCGAAAACGTGACGGTCGCTTCCATAGATGCCAACGGTTATCCTCGACCTGTGCAGATGTCCAAGATTGGAGCAAAGGGTTTTCATGAGGTGTGGATGGCGACAAGTGCCGATTCTGTAAAGGTCAATGATTTTAAGGCGAACAACAAGGCGGGTCTTTGCTATGACCATTACGGAGACGGGGTTGCCCTACGCGGAACGGTAGAGGTTATCACGGACGATGCCATCCGCAAGGAAATGTGGCAAGACTGGTTTGCCTATCATTTCCCCGGCGGACCAAGCGATCCGAATTATGTGCTTCTTCACTTCGTCGGTAAGGAAGCCACTTTCTGGATTAACGGCGAATTTTCTCACTCCAACATCTGATATTTATGAAACCTGTCGTACCCGATACTCAAAGCATCGCCGCTTGCGGTCTTTATTGCGGAGCTTGCCGCAAGTTCTTGACAGGGAAATGCCCCGGATGCAAATGCAATGAAAAGGCGACCTGGTGTAAAATCCGTTCGTGTTGTCAAGAAAACAAGTTCAATACCTGCGCCGAATGTCCGCATGATGTAAAGGAATGCAAGGTGTTTTCCAATTGGATAGGCAAGGTGTTCGCCTTTCTGTTCAATTCCGACCGTGCCGCCTGCATCCGTTACATCAAAGAACATGGCGAACAGGCTTTTGCCAAAGAAATGACCCAACGTAAATGTCAGACCATCAAAAGAAAATAAATATGAAGAACGAGGTATTATATCTGTTGTTAAACAATTATGCCGATCATGAGCCTGCGTTTTTGGCATCGGCTATAGCATGTGACGAATATAGTATAAAAGAGAATCCCAAATACATCAACAAAGTCGTAGCGCCCACGTTAGATGCTGTGCGTTCATGCAGTGGTTTCCGTACTTT
Organism: Mediterranea sp. An20; assembly: GCF_002160055.1. Classification (GTDB taxonomy): domain Bacteria; phylum Bacteroidota; class Bacteroidia; order Bacteroidales; family Bacteroidaceae; genus Bacteroides; species Bacteroides avicola. Next base: position 39,037 of record NZ_NFJV01000024.1, on the reverse strand, counting down.
GCCCGATTATTCTTTTGATACGATGCCCGATGACTATGCCACATTGGTGCTAATTGGAGGTTTTGGTTGGCTTGACGAACAAGAAGCGGATAAAGTTGTACCTATCGTTCGCCATGCCATAGAGAAAGGAATTATAGTAGGAGCCATCTGCAATGCGGCTTCTTTTCTCGCCAAACACGGTTTCTTGAATGCAGTCAAACATACAGGAAACGGTTTGGAACAATTGCGGTTATGGGGCGGAGACAACTATACCAACGCAAAAGGTTATGTGAACGAGCAGGCCGTATCTGACAATCGTATCGTAACGGCAAACGGCACCGGTCACTTGGAATTTGCCAAAGAGTTGTTGTTATTGCTGGAGAACAATATTCCGGAGCAAGTTGAAATGTTCTATCGTTTTAATAAACTGGGGTTTGTGGAAATGATGCGTGAGATGCAGCAAAAATAATAGTTATGGCTTGTAAATCTGAATCATATGGCACTATCGGATTGGTTCAAAGGGTTTGAGAAAGGCATAGCCCGACTCTCGCCGGAGCAGCGGAGTGCTCTCTTTTCGGAATGTGGCAAGAACTGCGTGGACGGCGGCACACTATCCATTTATAGGAAACTCTATGAGGATGCTGAAGGGGACATGGATGTCTTCTTTCAGCTGGCGAATGGATTACCGGGAGTAAAAGGCGAGGTCGTAGAGAAAGGCAAAGTCTATTACCTTATCTTCCTGGAATGTACTTGCCATTTGTGCAAGAAAGGCTATGTCACAACGCCTATGCTCTGTGAATGTTCCCGTCAGAGTGTCCTCTACTCTTTGCAAAGCCTTTGGAAAGGGCGGGATTTTCAGGTGAAACTCTGCCATTCCATTTTGCAAGGCGAACCGGATTGCAAGATGAGGATTGAAGTAGTATAAGAGTACAAGAACTTGTGGATATGTGAAGCGTGTCCGTGCTTTGTATAACCAACCGCAAAAATGTAGTCATTTGCTGTAATTCGTGTAATAGGCGGCACAAGAAAGATTAATTTCACCCAAATGGGCAGTTACTCGGACAGCTCGGAACAACGCTTCCGGCAGTTGTTCGAACGTGAGTTTAACTGGATGCAGTTCAATCTCTTTCTTATGCGGCAGCGATTTAGAGAAAGCGTTAGAAAAGCCATTGCCATAGACGCAAGTTACATTTCAAAGTCGGGAAAGAAGACTCCTTATATCAGCAAGTTCTGGTCGGGACTGGTATCTTGACGTACTCCGCAAATACAAGGACAAGTTGCTTCGCATAACACGTTATGTCGTTGCAGACGCCTGGTTTTCGAAGGCGAAGTTCGTGGGTGAAGCCTGCCTGCTGGGATTCCATGTCATCAGCCGCCTGCGTGATGATGCCGCCTTGTGGTATTCACATGACGGTGTCCGCACAGGCAAGCGTGGACGGCCGCGTATCAAAGGCGAGAAGATTGATTTTGAGAAACTCGACCTTCAGCGTTGCGAGATTCTCGACATTGAAGAAGGAAGGGCTTACTCAGTCAAGGCATATTCAAAGGCAATGAAACGCAACATCAAAGTCGTGGTCCATTATCCGGAATCGGGAGGACATAAAATCATTTCTCCACCGACCTTGACATGGCGGCCAAAGACATCATCGAATACTACCGTACACGATTCCAGATTGAATTTTGTTTTCGGGATTCCAAGCAGTTTACCGGACTCAATGATTGTCAGGCAAGGGACTTGAGGAAACTTGACTTCGGCTTTCAATGCTTCACTGGCAAAGGCTTTGTCTCTGCTTCCAATCTTTCTATGGCTTTGTCCGTGGCAAGACGCGATCTTGATTCCGTATTTTATGGAATACAGAAAGCAATAAGGGAATTGGAACAGTAAAACTGCTCATGCTTGAAAAAGGTCGTCCATAGTAACTTCGCTATGGACGATGCTTTTATGTTTTCCACCCACGACGCCATAAGTTGTTACAAAAGTGATTACAAGCGATTTCTTGTTTTTTGTCGCCATCCGAAACAGTCCCATCCGCTCCCTCAGCTTCATCTCATAGCTGTCAGTTATGCCATATTGGTCCGTGCTGAATTTCATTTCGCACAGGTGGATAATCCTGTCTGCCCGCTCAATTATCATGTCAATCTGAAAACCGGGTATCCCTTTTTCCGTGTCGGCTTTGCTCCGCCATGTGGATATGGAAGTTCCCACTCCTGCTATTCCGAGTGCGCCTTTTATCTGTTTATGATGGCCCAGACATACCAATTCAAAACTCAGCCCCATCCATGCGGATACACTGCGTGCCCCCATGTTGTTACTCCACCATCTGTCATCCTTGGTGTTGTTGGATTCAATAAACTTGTAATAGAACAGCGTGTAGAAATCCGTAAGCCTGAATATGTTGTTACGGACTTTGCTGCCATATTGTGACAGCCGTGTTATGAAGTCACAACGCTCCAGATTCTTCAATATCTTGCTGAGGAATGCTCCTTCCAGGCCGGTGGCCTTGACTATATCTTCCCTTGTCATCCCCGACTTGTTCTCTGACAGCAGCCTGACTACTGACACATAAGTATCTGCATTCGTAAAAAGAGCATTGTAAAGTTCATCGAACTCCATTTTCAACTGTGCCCCCTCGAAGAAAAACAGCCTGTCTATATTCTGCGCAAGGCTGTCTGCCGTATTCAGAAGACTCAGATAGAAAGGTACACCTCCGAATATCATATAGCATTGTAATATCTGATACCGATCCCATTGGCAGTTCCTCTGCCGCAGATATTCTTCCGTCTCGTGAAGGTTGAACGGGGACAGATGCAGATTACAGGTAACCCTTGCATGAAGACCGCCTTGGTTCCCCTCTATCTTGTCTGCCATCCATGATGTCGCCGAACCAGTAGCAATGAGCACGATGTCTGTGCGCCTGTTGCACCAGCCGTTCCAGAAATTCTCCAATGCGCTGACGAAGTTTGATCGTTGTGTATCCATCCACGGCATTTCATCAATAAAAATAACCTTCTTTCTGTCAGAGGGCAATGTCTCAAGATAATCTTCAAGTGCATTGAAAGCATCATACCATGTTTCCGCTTTCGATTGGCGTTTCTTGGACTGCCGCTGGAGTGCACGCATGAAGTTCTGTATCTGGACTGTCGCAGGGGTCTTGTGCTCTCCTACAAATGTGAAATCGTATTTATACTTGAAGAATTTATCTATAAGATATGTCTTGCCGATACGGCGACGACCACTTATGATGACAAGTTCCGAACGGTCTGAATCCAGACACCTCTGCAATTCTTCACATTCTCTTTTCCGTGAAATCAGTTTGTCCTGCATGATACTTCAATTTTTAGCAAAGGTACTAAATCCGCCTGTGTCAGCCAAACTTTTAAAGTACAAGTTTATACTTTATTTATTAAAATAGTCAAGATAAAGTATAAACTCATACCGCTTTCAATTCTCGAGATACTACTTTATCTGAATTTCATTATCAAATAAAGTATAAACTCACAAGTCGGTCAAATAAGGGAATTATGACATGATCTTTCTTTCCTATTGGCTATGCATCATGTTCAGCTTGCTGAATTGTGTGGCACGAGGGTTACTGGAGCGGCGAGACCTTAGAAGATTTGCGCTTAGTTTGGTACAACTACATCGACCCGGACAAGACCGTCGAAATCTGCAATTACCTGAAAGCGCACGCCGACAGCGTATTCATCGACACCTATACGGAAGCCGAGAAGCAGGCCGACCCGCAGAAGCGCAACACGGGACTGTTCTTCTTCCGCGGGAATCCGGGTGCCCCCTTTGCCGTCTGCAACGCCGGTGGTGCGTTCGCATACGTCGGAGCCATGCATGACAGCTTTCCCCATGCCCTCGAACTGTCCAAACTTGGGTACAATGCCTTTGCGCTCATCTACCGTCCGGACGATGCCTACGAAGACCTTGCCCAAGCCATCACTTACATCCATGACCATGCCGACGAGTTGGGCGTAAGCGCTTCCGGCTATTCCCTGTGGGGAGGTTCGGCAGGGGCACGCATGGCGGCGGTGCTCGGTAATGCGGACTACCTCCTCCAACTGACCGGACGCGAAGATATACCGCAAGCCTCGGCTGTCATCATGCAATATACGGGCTATAGCACGGTTAGTCCGCAAGACGCAGCAACCTACGCCTGTGTCGGCACCAGCGACGGCATCGCCCCATGGCGCACCATGCAACGGCGGTTGCAAAGCCTCTCTGCCCTCGGCATCCCGACCGAATTTCATGCTTACGACAGGCTTCCTCACGGCTTTGGGCTGGGCACGGGGACGGTGGCAGAAGGATGGCTGACGGATGCTGTCCGCTTTTTGGAAAAAACCGATGATAGATAAGGTCAGACTTCATCCTACATCAAGTCCGACCTCATCTTTATTTACCCATATACCGTAGCCACCACCTTCCTCTCTCCACCTTCCTGGCGGAACTCGCAAAGATAAATGCCCTGCCAGGTGCCAAGATTCAAACGGCCACCTGTAATAGGAATGGTCAGGCTGACACCCAAGAGCGAGCATTTAGCGTGGGCAGGCATATCGTCAGGTCCCTCCAACGTATGGTCATAAAACGGTTCGTTCTCTCTGACAAGACAGTTCATGACTTTCTCCAAATCGCCGCGCACGTCAGGGTCGGCATTCTCATTGATAGAAAGCGCACAGGAGGTGTGCTGCACAAAAAGGTTAAGCAGTCCGGTCTGGGGCAAAGGTTTCGGAAGATGTTCCAGAATCTCATGTGTCACCAGGTGAAATCCCCGCCGCCTGGCAGACAATAGAAAAGTGGTTTGCTGAATCATAGTCTTTTTCAAGTTTAAAGGCGCAAACATACGGATTATTTTCAAATAAAACATTTCACGCTTCCTATAAATAAGAAGAAAGTAGTATCTTTGCACCGCTTAGACATAAATACAGAAAATAAAAATACCAGGATATGTTAGAAAAAATAGAACAACTTCTACAAGAAGTAGAAAACCTGCAAGCCTCCAACGCCGATGAACTGGAGGCACTCCGCATCAAATACCTCAGCAAAAAAGGAGCTATCAATGACCTGATGGCCGACTTCCGCAACGTGCCTGCCGAAAGCAAGAAAGAAGTGGGCATGCGGCTGAACGAACTGAAGAACAAGGCACAGGAGAAAATAGCTGCCCTCAAGGAGCAGTTCGCTTGCCAAGACACAGGACTGGACGAATTGGACCTGACGCGCACGGCCTATCCCATCGGACTGGGCACACGGCATCCGCTGAGCATCGTGAAGAATGAAATCATCGACATCTTTGCCCGCATGGGATTCAACATTGCCGACGGTCCCGAAGTAGAAGACGACCTGCACGTATATACGAAGCTGAACTTTGCCGCCGACCATCCGGCACGTGACATGCAGGACACGTTCTTCATCAACGTCAATCCGGGCGATGTGACCAAGAACATCATTCTGCGCTCACACACCAGCAGCGTGCAGGTGCGCACCATGGAACACGCACAGCCGCCCATCCGCATCATTTGCCCGGGCCGCGTCTACCGCAACGAAGCCATCAGTTACCGCGCACACTGCTTCTTCCACCAGGTGGAAGGACTGTACATCGACAAGGGGGTATCGTTCACCGACCTGAAACAGGTACTGCTGCTCTTCGCGCAGGAAATGTTCGGCAGTGACACGAAGATTCGTCTGCGCCCGTCTTACTTCCCCTTCACGGAACCAAGCGCCGAAATGGACATCAGCTGCAACATCTGCGGCGGCAAGGGATGCCCTTTCTGCAAACACACGGGCTGGGTGGAAATCTTGGGTTGCGGCATGGTGGACCCCAACGTACTGGATGCCTGCGGCATTGACAGCAAGGTGTACAGCGGCTATGCGCTGGGCATGGGCATCGAACGCATCACCAACCTGAAGTATCAGGTGAAAGACCTGCGCATGTTCTCAGAAAACGACACGCGCTTCCTCCGCGAGTTTGAAGCGGCATACTGATTTAATTAATAATTGAGAATTGAGAATAAAGAAATAAGTACGAAGGAAGCGTGCCACATGCAGCAGTTATGTTTCCTCCTCTCTCTTATTTTTTAATTCTCAATTCTCAATTCTCAATTTATGAAAGACAAGCTTATCACCCCCAGTTACTGCTTCATACTGGCAGCCAATTTTCTGCTTTACTTCGGATTCTGGCTGATGATGCCGGTACTGCCTTTCTACCTGGCCGAAGAGTTCCAGGCAGACAAGACAACCATCGGTATTGTCCTTTCATGCTATACCATTGCTGCCTTGTGCATCCGACCCTTTTCGGGCTACCTGCTCGATACTTTCGCACGCAAGCCGCTGTATCTGACAGCTTATTTCGTCTTCACTGCCATTTTCGGCGGATACCTCGTGGCAAGCACCCTGACTTTGTTCATCTTGTTCCGCATCATCCACGGCTTGTCGTTCGGCACTGTCACGGTAGGTGGAAACACCATCGTCATCGACATTATGCCGTCTTCGCGCCGCGGTGAAGGTTTAGGTTATTACGGACTGGCCAACAATACTGCCATGTCCATCGGACCAATGGTAGGCTTGTTCATGCACGATGCCTCCGTGGGCTATCCCATCATCTTCTGCACCTCCATGTTCTCTTGTCTGCTGGGTATGCTTTGTGCCTGGCTGGTGAAGACCCCTTACAAACCTCCCGTAAAGCGTGACCCCATCTCGCTGGACCGTTTCATCCTTCTGAAAGGACTTCCGGCCGGACTGAGCCTTCTGCTGCTTTCTATTCCCTATGGCATGACCACCAACTATGTGGCCATGTATGCACAACAAATCGGCATGGACGTATCTACGGGATTCTTCTTCACCTTCATGGCGGTAGGCATGGCAGTGTCACGTCTGTTCTCCGGACGGCTGGTAGACCACGGGAAAATCACACAGGTCATCGGTGCGGGGCTTTATCTGGTCATTGCCAGTTTTTTCCTGCTGGCTGACTGTGTCTATCTCATCCAATGGGACGCCACGGTGTGCAGCATCCTGTTTTTCGGCATAGCACTGATGCTGGGCGTAGGTTTCGGCATTATGTTTCCTGCCTACAACACGCTGTTTGTCAACCTGGCCCCTAACAAACAGCGCGGCACTGCCACCTCTACCTATCTGACTTCGTGGGATGTAGGCATCGGAATCGGCATGTTGGCAGGAGGATACATAGCCGAAATCAGCAGTTTCGACAAGGCTTACCTGTTCGGTGCGTGTCTCACCATCGTATCCACCTGCTATTTTCACCTGAAAGTATCGCCCCACTATCATAAAAACAAAATGCGATGAGAAAAAAAGAAAGATATGAAAATATTCTGGCGTGGTTTCGTGAGAACGTACCTATAGCCGAAACCGAATTACATTACGAGAATCACTTTCAGTTACTGATAGCGGTTATTCTGTCGGCACAATGTACCGACAAACGGGTGAACCAGATTACCCCTGCCCTCTACCGCGACTACCCCACTCCCGAAGCGCTGGCTGCCAGTTCGCCGGAAACAGTATATGAATATATTAAAAGCGTATCCTACCCCAACAACAAGGCCAAACATCTGGTAGGCATGGCACGTATGTTGATGGAAGACTTTGGTGGAGAAGTGCCCGACCGCATGGAAGACCTGCTCAAACTGCCTGGCGTGGGGCGAAAAACAGCCAACGTCATCCAGTCGGTCGCTTTCAACAAGGCGGCCATGGCGGTAGATACCCACGTGTTCCGCGTCAGCCACCGTTTAGGACTGGTATCTGACCAATGCACCACGCCGTTCAGTGTAGAAAAAGAACTGGTAAAACATATTCCGGAAGCCGATATTCCCATCGCTCACCACTGGCTCATCCTGCATGGCAGATACGTGTGCCAGGCCCGTTCACCGAAATGTGACAGCTGCGGACTCCGTCTGTGGTGCCAATATTACGGCCAAAAGTATAAAGTTCATAAAGATAGCAAGGAAGCCGCAAAGAAATAAGAGTTTTTTATATTGAAAAAAAGAAATAAATGCTAACTTTGCGGCAATGAAAAGAGAAACATCATAATAACACTTTTAATTTAAAAATATAAGGTTATGACAATTGATCAATTCAACTTTGCCGGTAAAAAGGCATTTGTCCGCGTAGACTTCAATGTGCCTCTGGACGAGAACTTCAACATCACAGATGACACTCGTATGCGTGCTGCACTGCCCACGCTGAAGAAAATCCTGGCCGATGGCGGCAGCATCATCATCGGTTCTCACCTCGGCCGTCCGAAAGGCGTAACCGACAAGTTCTCTCTGAAACATATCCTGAAGCACCTGAGCGAACTGCTGGGCGTTGAAGTACAATTCGCCAACGACTGCATGGGTGAAGAAGCTGCTGTTAAGGCTGCAGCCCTGAAACCGGGCGAAGTGTTGCTGCTGGAAAACCTCCGCTTCTATGCTGAGGAAGAAGGTAAGCCCCGTGGTCTGGCAGACGATGCTACCGACGAAGAAAAGGCTGCTGCCAAGAAAGCTGTAAAGGAAAGCCAGAAAGAGTTCACTAAAAAGCTGGCTTCGTATGCCGACTGCTACGTGAACGATGCCTTTGGTACTGCTCACCGTGCACATGCTTCTACGGCTCTCATCGCCAAATATTTCGACAAAGACCACAAGATGTTCGGCTACCTGATGGAAAAAGAAGTGAAAGCTGTCGACAAGGTGCTGAACGACATCCATCGTCCGTTCACTGCTATCATGGGCGGTTCGAAAGTTTCTTCTAAGATTGAAATCATCGAAAACCTGCTGAACAAGGTGGACAACCTGATTATTGCCGGTGGTATGACCTATACTTTCACAAAGGCCATGGGTGGCAAGATCGGTCTCTCTATCTGCGAAGACGACAAGCTGGATTTGGCTATCGACATCATGAAGAAAGCTAAAGAGAAAGGAGTAAACTTGGTATTGGCCGTTGATGCCAAAGTGGCAGACTCTTTCTCGAACGATGCCAACACCAAGTTCTGCGACGTAAACGATATTCCCGATGGTTGGGAAGGCCTCGACATAGGTCCGAAGACAGAAGAGCTCTTTGCCAATGTTATCAAAAACTCTAAAACTATTCTGTGGAACGGTCCGACGGGCGTATTTGAGTTCGAGAACTTCACGCATGGTTCACGCGCAGTGGCAGAGGCAATCGTCGAAGCTACCAAGAACGGAGCTTTCTCGCTGGTAGGCGGCGGTGACTCTGTAGCTTGCATCAACAAGTTTGGCCTGGCCAAGGAAGTATCTTACGTATCTACGGGCGGCGGTGCATTGCTCGAAGCTATCGAAGGCAAAGTCCTGCCGGGAATCGCAGCAATCAACGAATAATCACCCACATCATTTAACCCAAAGGCAATCTGGCGAAAACGCGCAGATTGCCTTTGTTTTTGCACAGTTATCTCATGAAGAAAATACTGATTTCTCTCCTGCTGCTCTTAGCTGTGACGAGCTGGGGTTCGGCGCAGGAAACCGACAAAAAAGAATCAAACTTAAACAAAGTAGTCAACACACTGAAGGAAAGACTGACCATCGAGGGATACACCCAACTGGCTTACAGTTATGACGATTCGGGCGATGCAAAAGCCAATACATTTGAAATAAAACGGGCCATCCTCATGGTACGGGGAAAAGTAACCGACCGCTGGACTGCTTATTTCATGTATAACTTTGCCAACACCGGTAAGATTCTGGAAGCTTATACCGAATATAACTTCCTGCCGGAGCTGACAGTACGCCTGGGACAGTTCAAAACCATGTTCACTTTCGAGAACCCCATGTCCCCCTGCAACGTAGAATTGATAAACATCTATTCGCAAGCAACAAATTATCTGGTAGGTTACGACAGCAGCGACCCGCTTTATGGCTCCAATGCAGGCCGAGACTTAGGACTGATGATATACGGCGATCTCTTCGGAAATCTGTTCAACTACAAGCTGGCAGTCATGAACGGACAAGGCATCAACAAAAAAGACGGTAACAACCAAAAAGACATTGTTGGCTCATTGATTGCCAATCCCACCCGATGGCTGTCTGTAGGCGGTACATTCGTCAAAGGTAAAGGATGCGCCGTAGCCACCTCTGCCGCCAACCCGAACATTGCCGTAGGCGAGAACTACACGCGCAACCGCTGGTCGGCTGGTGCCATGCTCAAGTTCAAGCCCATTGACATACGCACGGAGTTTCTGCACGGCAAGGACGGCAAAGTGCGAAGCAACGGCTATTACCTGACCCTCTCTGCCCACATCTTGCCACGGATAGACTTCATTGCCTCTTACGACTATTTCAACCGAAATACCAAGATGGACTTGCAGAACACCAACTACGTTGCAGGTCTGCAATGGTGGTTCTACCCCAAATGCCGCCTGCAACTGCAATATACACGCCGCGACCCCAAACACGGCGAAGGCTCCAACCTGCTACAGACACAGGTGCAGGTCCGCTTCTAAAAAACGCAAGCAGCCCGTGGCACACTTCTTGCAGGCAGAACTATCTTAATTTAACAACCGTTATCCTATGAATGACTTATCTATCAATGAACAATATGACAGCATAGTCCAACTGTTGCAACAAAGACGGTTAAAAGAAGCTCAGGTCCAGACTGAATCCCTGCTGACAGCAGGGGCTGACTGGACTTTGGGCAATCGGTTGGAACAAAACAAGACGTCCTACCAATATATGCTGCAATATATGCGACAAGGATTGAACGACCCTCAGCGACAGACACTCTATCTGCAGTTGGGAGCCGACCTGTGGGAGATTGCCGACCAAGCAAGGATTGCCGCCTTAGATAAAACTTCTGCCTACTACTACCACGAACTCCGCAGGAACAGGGCGTACATGAGTTCACCGGCTCCCACGCTGGAAGACAGGCTGCATACATTAGAAGATTTAGCCGACGACATGGCATTGGGAAAACTGCTCCCTCAAGACGGACAGATACCAGACGGACTGCTGAGAAAACACGAAGAAGCCAACCGCCTATTGTTTCTCTCCACCTGGAGTAACAGTGCGTGGAATGCCATAGACAAACAACAGGCGGCAGCTTTCCTTACTTCGGAACTATTGCCGGAAAATGACTTGTGTCTTTTGGTCAGCGCTGTAACCATGAGTCTGCTGGAGTGCTTTGATGCAGCCAAATGCCTATGGATGCTGGAAGCTGCCAGACACCGCAAAACCAGTGTCGAGCAGCGGGCACTGACCGGACTGGTGCTGGTCCTGTTGCGCCACGGCAACCGGATTTCGTTATATTACCCGCAACTGACAGAAACCTTCCAACTCTATCAGGAAGAATATAACCTGAAGAAACAGCTGAACCGAATCTGCCTCCAGTTGCTACGCAGCCGCGATACCGAAAAGATTGACCGGAAAATGCGTGAGGAAATCATACCGGAGGTGATGAAAAACGTAGATTTCCTGCGCAAAATGAAATTTGAAAGCGACGAACCGGAAGAGAATGACTGGAACCCGGACTGGACCAACGCTTTCGAAAAAAATGGCTTGGGAGATAAGATACGAGAAATTAACGAATTGCAGATGGCCGGTTCCGATGTTTACATGAGTACGTTTTCCATGCTGAAAGGATTTCCTTTCTTCAATGAAATATCCAACTGGTTCCTGCCCTTCGACCGTCATCACTCTACCATTATCCAGAGCCTGAAAAACCTGCCCGAATCGGACAAGGCTGCCAGTCTGATATTAGATGCCGGCCTCTTCTGCGACAGCGACAAGTATTCAATGGCTTTCACACTGGCCCAGCTGCCCAAAGGACAACGCGGACTGATGATGCAACAATTTAACAACAGAGGCTTAGAAGAAATAATAGACGAACAGCAATTCGGCCATATCCGCCAACACGCCGCCCGACCGGAGATTATAAGCAACCAATATATACACGACCTTTACCGCTTCTTCAAACTGTTCCGGCGTAAGAATGAATTCAAGGATCCGTTCCGGGAAGATATGAACCCTTATCATAACCCCATACTCCGGACACTGATGACAACAGCGGAAGACATACAGCCTATAGCCGACTACTTCTTCCAAAACAATTATTTGGAAGAAGCCCTTGAACTGTATCGCGAACAGGCCAGCGTGGAAGGTACGCCGGATATTTACCAGAAAATAGGCTACTGCCTGCAAAAAGGGAAACGTTATCGCGAAGCCATCGAATCCTACCAGACAGCAGATGCCCTATATCCGAACCAGGCATGGACCCTCAGACATTTAGGCACTTGCCACCGAATGCTGAAAGATTATAGCGCTGCCTTGGAATATTATCAGAAAGCAGATGCCCTGCAGCCGGACAATTACCACATTCTGTTTCATATTGGTACCTGCTTAGCCGGAATGGAAAGGTATGACGAAGCTTTGCAGTACTTTTTCCGCCTCGACCTGATGAAAGATGACAAAAACCTGAAAATTTGGCGGGCCATCGGCTGGTGCTCACTCTTGTGCGGACGCTGGGGACAGGCCGCCAAGTATTATGCCCGCATCCCTGAAAAGGAACGGACAGCCGATGACTGGCTAAATGCCGGACACGTCGCCTGGGTATCGGGAGACGTTACCTCGGCCACAGACTATTACCGGCAATCTGCAGCCTTATATGGCAACCATGCAACTTTCAGGGAAGCTTTTGAAAAAGACAGCAGCACGCTTGTTTTTCTGGGCATTCCTTCCGACGAAATACCACTGATGAAAGACTTAGTCATTTAAGGGCAAGCTACTTTCAGACTCTTTCTTCTACACTATCTCCCTCTGCAGAAGAATTCAAGACCACAAAACCTCCTACTCGCCACCGGAGGTTCTGTGGTCTTGTTGTACTGCAATCTACCCAAAAGGAAGAAAGACTTATTTCTTCGCCTATACCCCCGAAAGGGTGACTTCACAAGCACTTGTACCGCACATTTCCAACACCTTACTTCTTATATATAACCAGCCTGCTTCATATATATGGGCAGTCTGCTTCCAAGCTGTCAGCACCGGTTCTGTTCTATACATCCCGCCGGAAGAGGCAGCAGCAATCCCTCTTTCCTTTCCTCCGGTGTCATTCTAAACTATCAATTATCAACTATCAGACATGCTCTTTTTACGAACAATCACTTTTTTGCCACTTTTTTCTTCAAATTGTTTGCAATTTCTAAAAAACAATTTACCTTTGCAGCGTTATACGAAACAAGAACAACAAATGAAATAAAAGAATTATATGACGAACCTATCTGTTTATACCAACCTGGCAGTCCTGCATATTATTCGCGTCGTCGTGATTACCCCGAGAGCGTGAGAAAGGTTTGTGTATGTACATCCGTTCGTTCTGACAGATAATAATCGAAGCCTTTCTTACACCGTGGGAAAGGCTTTTTTCATGAAAGGAACCGAAGAGTATGAAACATCAGTTACGAAGCTCGGTATGCACCGAGGGAAGACGCATGGCCGGAGCACGCGCCTTGTGGGCAGCGGCAGGCATGAAACCCGAACAGGCCGGACAACCCGTCATTGCCGTGGTCAATTCGTTCACGCAATTCGTGCCCGGACACGTCCACCTGCACGAAATAGGACAGTACGTGAAACGGGAAATTGAAAAGTTAGGATGCTTTGCCGCCGAATTCAATACCATTGCCATCGACGACGGCATCGCCATGGGACACGACGGCATGCTCTACTCCCTGCCCTCGCGCGACCTCATAGCCGACAGCGTGGAATATATGGTAAATGCACACAAGGCCGATGCCATGGTGTGCATCAGTAACTGCGACAAAATCACGCCGGGCATGCTCATGGCTGCCATGAGGCTGAATATACCTACCATATTCGTTTCTGGCGGCCCCATGGAAGCAGGACAATGGAACGGACAGAAACTCGACCTCATTGATGCCATGATACAAGCGGCCGACCCCAGCGTAAGCGATGCCGACGTGGCACAGATAGAATGCCGGGCCTGCCCCACCTGCGGATGCTGCTCGGGCATGTTTACTGCCAATTCGATGAACTGCCTGAACGAAGCAATCGGCCTGGCCCTGCCCGGCAACGGTACCATAGTGGCCACACACCGCAACCGGCGCAAACTGTTCAAGGAAGCTGCCCGGCGCATCGTAGAAAACGCTCAACGTTACTATCGGGAAGGAGACGAAAGCGTATTGCCCCGAAGCATCGCTACCCGGCAAGCATTCCTCAATGCCATGACACTGGACATTGCCATGGGAGGCTCTACCAATACCGTATTGCACCTGCTGGCCATTGCCCACGAAGCAGAGGTGAATTTCAGCATGGACGACATAGACGCCTTGTCGCGCCGCACACCTTGTCTCTGCAAAGTGGCTCCCAACACACAGAAATACCACATAGAAGACGTGAACCGCGCAGGAGGAATCATGGCCATCATGGATGAACTGGCACGCGGAGGGCTGGTAGATACTTCGGTACGACGCGTAGACGGCATGACGCTTGCCGAAGCCATCGACCGTTTCAGCCTGCGCAGCCCCAACGTATGCCGTAAGGCATTGAAGCGGTATGCTTCTGCTCCCGCCGGCAGGCCTTGTCTGGAGATGGGCAGACAGGAAGCTTACTACAAAGAAATGGACACCGACCGCTCCACGGGATGTATACGCGATTTGCAACATGCCTACAGCAAAGACGGAGGACTGGCCGTGCTGAAAGGAAATATCGCCCAAGACGGCTGCGTGGTAAAAACTGCCGGTGTAGACGAAAGCATCTGGAAGTTCAGCGGACCGGCTCGTGTGTATGACTCGCAGGAAGAGGCTTGCCGGGGCATCTTGGAAGGAGAGGTACAGAGCGGCGATGTAGTGGTCATCACCCACGAAGGGCCCAAAGGCGGACCGGGCATGCAGGAAATGCTCTACCCCACCTCGTACCTCAAATCGCGGCACCTGGGTAAAGAATGTGCCCTCATCACCGACGGACGTTTCAGCGGGGGCACCTCCGGACTGAGCATCGGACATATCTCTCCCGAAGCAGCCGCAGGAGGCAACATCGGAAAGATTGTAGACGGAGACATCATCGAAATAGACATTCCCCGACGAAGCATCAACGTGAAGCTGACCAACCAAGAACTGGAAGCAAGAACGCAACGCCCACTCAAACGAGAACGTGAAGTGTCCAAGGCTCTCAGGGCTTATGCTACCTTAGTGAGCTCGGCAGATAAGGGAGGAGTAAGAATCGTAGAATAGCCAATTATTTTTCAACCATCATATCATGAGCAAAGACTCAAAACATAATAACTTCATTAGCGGCGCCGAAGCCTTGATGCGTTCACTCGAAGCTCAAGGTGTAGACACCCTCTTCGGTTATCCCGGCGGAAGTATCATGCCTGTGTTTGACGCATTGTATGACCACCGCAAGACTCTGAGACATATTCTGGTCCGCCACGAACAGGGAGCCACGCATGCAGCACAGGGCTATGCCCGTGTATCGGGTCGTGTGGGAGTGTGTCTCGTTACCAGTGGCCCGGGAGCTACCAATACCATCACCGGCATTGCCGATGCCATGATAGACAGCACACCCATCGTAGTCATTGCCGGACAAGTGGGAACAGGATTTCTCGGCACCGACGCTTTCCAGGAAGTCGACCTGGTAGGTGTCACGCAGCCCATATCCAAATGGAGCTATCAGATACGACGGGCCGAAGATGTGCCTTGGGCCGTGGCACGTGCCTTCTACATAGCACGCAGCGGTCGGCCGGGTCCTGTGGTACTGGACTTTGCCAAAAATGCACAAACCGACAAACTGGATTACCGCCCCGTAAAGGTAGACTACATACGCAGTTACGTGCCGGTGCCCGAACCCGACGAAGATGCCATACGCCAGGCAGCCGACCTTATCAACCATGCACAACGTCCTCTCGTGCTCGTCGGACAAGGTGTTGAACTGGGGCATGCTCAGGAGGAACTACGTGCATTTATCGAACGCGCCGGAATGCCAGCCGCACGCACGCTACTGGGTCTCTCTGCTTTACCTACTGACCACCCGCTAAACAAAGGCATGCTGGGCATGCACGGCAATCTGGGGCCCAACATCCACACCAATAAATGCGATGTACTTATTGCCGTAGGCATGCGCTTCGACGACCGTGTAACGGGCAACGTGCAGACATACGCCCGGCAGGCGAAAATCATTCACTTCGATATTGACCCCGCGGAGATAGACAAAAACATACGGACTGACGTAGCTGTGCTGGGTGACTGTAAACAGACACTCCCCCTGGTAACAGCCCTGCTAAAACCTGCCACCCATACCGAATGGCTGAGCAGCTTCCGCACCTACGAAGAAGTGGAAGAGGAAAAGGTCATCCGACTCGAACTGCATCCTGCCGGCAATACCTTAAGCATGGGCGAAGTAGTGCGTGCCGTGAGCGAAGCTACTCATGACGAAGCAATCTTGGTGACCGATGTAGGACAGAACCAGATGATGGCAGCCCGCTACTTCCGTTATCGCCAACCGCGAAGCATCGTCACCTCAGGCGGTTTGGGCACCATGGGATTCGGCATGCCGGCTGCCATTGGTGCCACTTTTGGAAGGCCGGACCGGACTGTGTGCGTATTTATGGGCGATGGCGGCTTTCAAATGAACCTGCAAGAACTGGGTACCATCATGGAACAGCAGGCACCCGTAAAAATGATTATGCTGAACAATAACTTTCTGGGCAACGTACGCCAATGGCAAGCCATGTTCTTCAACCGGCGTTATTCATTTACCCCCATGCTTAACCCCGACTACCAGCAGATAGCCGCAGCCTATGGCATCCCTGCCCGACGGGTAATCGCACGCAAAGAACTGAAAGAAGCCATTGACGAAATGCTGACCACCCCAGGTCCTTTCTTATTGGAAGCTTGCGTGACAGAAGAAGGGAACGTGCTGCCCATGACTCCACCGGGCGGCTCAGTAAACCAGATGCTTTTAGAATGCTGATTTAATTAAGAAGAAGATTATGGAAAAGACATTATATACCATCATCGTCCATTCGGAAAATATCGCCGGCTTGCTGAATCAGGTGACAGCCGTCTTCACGCGGAGGCAAATCAACATCGAGAGCCTCAACGTGTCGGCTTCGTCCATCAAAGGTGTACACAAGTACACCATCACGGCATGGACGGACAAAGATACCATCGAAAAAGTAGTGAAACAGATTTCCAAAAAGATAGATGTACTACAGGCTCACTACTTCACCGACCACGAAATCTATCAGCACGAGATAGCCCTCTACAAGCTCACTACGCCCGTACTCGAAAACAAGCCGGAAGTATCGAAAGTCATACGCCAGTTCCACGCCCGCATCGTTGAGGTAAACCCGGTGTTTGCCATCGCTGAAATGAACGGGATGAGTGAGGAAATAACCCTTCTCTATCAGGAACTGCAGAGATTGGGATGCGTGCTCCAGTTTGTGCGTTCAGGGCGTGTGGCCATCACTACCGGCTGCATCGAACGTGTTAACGAATACCTGGCAGAACGCGAAGCCAAATACCGTCAATCCAAAGAACAGACATCATGAACAACAACAAAATAGGCTCCTATCATTTTGTGGCAGAACCTTTCCACGTAGATTTTACCGGAAGGCTGACGCTGGGTGTATTGGGCAATCACCTGCTGAACTGTGCCGGATTCCACGCCGAGGAACGGGGGTTCGGTATGGCGACCCTGAACGAGGAGGACTACACGTGGGTGCTCTCACGCCTGGCTGTAGAGATGGAAGAGATGCCCCGGCAGTATGAGCCTTTCAGCATCGAAACATGGGTGGAGAATGTCTACCGGTTATTTACCGACCGCAACTATGCCATATTGGACAAAGACGGACACCCGCTGGGATATGCACGCTCTGTATGGGCCATGATAAACATGAATACCCGACGACCTATCGACCTGTTGAGTGTGAACAACGGAAGTATCACGGATTATATCTGCGAACATCCCTGCCCCATCGGAAAGCCCTCGCGCATCAAAGTGCATGCCGAGGAAGAGGCAGATTCACTCCAGGCCAAATACAGCGACATCGACATCAACGGACACGTGAACAGTATCCGCTACATCGAACATATTCTCGACCTCTTTCCTCTCGACCTCTACCGCAAGAAGCGTATCCACCGTTTCGAAATGGCCTATGTGGCAGAGTGTTATTACGGCGATACCCTCTCTTTCTTCTGTCAACAGGAAGCGGACGAAGACATCCGCAACGTGGAAATCAGGAAGAACGGAGAAGAAACGGTATGCCGGGCAAAGATAGAATTCAGATAAACAAGAACAAATCAGAAATACATTTATAACCACTTAAAAACAAAAAAACAATGGCACAGATGAATTTTGGCGGAGTAACCGAGAATGTGGTTACCCGCGAAGAGTTTCCCTTAGAGAAAGCACGCGAAATACTGAAGAACGAAACCATCGCCGTATTGGGCTATGGCGTGCAAGGCCCCGGACAGGCATGCAACTTGCGTGACAATGGTTTCAACGTCATCGTAGGACAACGCGAAGGCAAAACCTACGACAAAGCCGTGGCCGACGGATGGGTGCCCGGCGAAACGCTCTTCTCCATCGAAGAGGCTGCCCAACGGGGAACCATCGTATGTATGTTGCTCAGCGACGCCGCTCAGATTGCCGTATGGCCTAAAATCAAACCATATCTGACTGCCGGCAAAGCTCTCTACTTCTCTCACGGCTTCGGTATCACCTACAACGACCAGACCAACATTATCCCCCCGCAGGACATCGACGTCATCATGGTAGCTCCCAAGGGGTCGGGCACCTCACTCCGAACCATGTTCCTCGAAGGTCGTGGTCTGAACAGTTCGTATGCTGTCTACCAGGATGCTACCGGCCATGCCAAGGAGCGCACACTGGCTTTCGGCATCGGCATCGGTTCGGGCTATCTGTTTGAAACTACTTTCAAGCGCGAAGTTTATTCAGACCTGACGGGCGAACGCGGCTCGCTGATGGGAGCCATCCAGGGCTTGCTGCTGGCTCAGTATGAAGTGCTGCGCGAACATGGCCACTCGCCTTCGGAAGCCTTCAACGAAACGGTGGAAGAACTGACGCAATCGCTCATGCCTCTTTTTGCCAAGAACGGCATGGACTGGATGTATGCCAACTGCTCGACCACGGCCCAGCGCGGTGCCTTGGATTGGATGGGACCGTTCCACGATGCCATCAAGCCGGTGATGGAAAAGCTCTATCAAAGCGTGGCCAGCGGCAACGAAGCGCGCATCTCCATCGAAAGCAATTCAAAGCCTGACTACCGCGAGAAGCTGAACGCCGAGCTGAAGGCTCTGCGCGAAAGCGAAATGTGGCAGACGGCAGTGACGGTACGTAAACTGCGCCCGGAGAACAACTAAAAGAAGATAAGCACTTATTATAAAGGTGTATATAGAAGTGGTTGAATCTTTTTATGCACAACATCGGTACACTGTGTACAGGACGGATTCTCTGGTAAGCCCTTTGCAAAAAATAGCTAAGCGATAGGCAGCCTGCTTCCAAGCGATAGGCAGTAAGTTCGTAATATATGCGAAGTATGGTGCCGATTATCAGCAAGATATTAGCTATACTATCCGACGGATGAAAGATTCCAATCACTTCGTAGATAAAAAAGAAACAGGCGCGGGATTCCGCGCCTGTTTCTTTTTTATTCCCCCCGATGCAATTCCTGGATATATTCCAGCAATTCCCGGTAGAAAGGATGCCGGGCCAATGTTTCCGACTCGCCCAGGATGACAAGTTTCATCCGTGCGCGGGTGATGGCTACGTTCATGCGGCGCAAGTCGCCGAGAAAACCAATTTGCCCGTCATCGTTGGCACGCACTAAAGAGATGAAGATGACATCCCGCTCCTGTCCCTGGAAGCCATCGACAGTATTCACCGTAAAAAGTTCGCGGTAAGGGCGGAAGACGGCACTCTGACGGATGCGGCTGCGCAGGTACTGCACCTGAGCCTTGTAGGGCGAGATGATGCCGAAGTCTATGCGCTCGTCCAAGATGCGTTCTCCACCGATACGCCCGATATAGGCCTCCAGTTCGTGAAGCAGCAGGTCGGCCTCGTCTTTGTTAATGCGCCCGAAGGTCTCCCCCACAAACTGCTCCTTGAAATCGCGCCCGGTAGTGTCTATCCAATCAATGGGCGTATCCCAGTCCAAGATACCTCGATGGCTCACGGAAGGGTCGGCCTGCAGCAAATCGTGGTAGAACCAGTGGGAAGGGAAGCGCATGATGTCCTGATTCATTCGATATTGCACACGTAACAGGCTGACGGCCTCTGGCTTACGCCGGGCGATGCGTTCCATCAGCGTTTGTTCCAGTCCTCCGCGCGCGGCATCGTAGCACTTGATGGTGGGAGGCAGTTGCTGGTGGTCACCTGCCAAAACCACACGGTCGGCCCTGCGGATGGCTATCCAGCAAGCTGCTTCCAGAGCCTGAGCCGCCTCATCGATGAAAAGGGTACCGAAGCGGCGTCCATGCATCAGTCGGTGGTTACTGCTGACGAGGGTGGAAGCTACAACGTGGGCCGAATCGAAGAGGTCGGCGTTGATTTGCACCTCCAATGCCGTGGCCCGGTCGCGCAGACGGCTCATGCGACTGCGCAGCGACTCACGTTCGGCGTAGCTGCTGCGGCGGGAACGGCTGGAGAGAGCACGCAACTCCTTGCGCAAAGCCCATAGTTCGGAATAAGCGGGATGTGACTCGAAACGACGCTCGTAGGTAAAGGAAAGCATCTTGTCGTTCACCCGCGTGGGATTTCCGATACGCAAGACATTGACACCGCGGTCGACAAGCTTCTCCGATATCCAGTCTACAGCCGTGTTGCTCTGAGCGCAGACGAGTACCTGAGGCTCGCGGTGCAGTGTCTCATAGATGGCTTCGACCAACGTGGTGGTCTTTCCCGTGCCGGGAGGGCCATGAACAACGGCTACGTCGCGGGCACAAAGCACCCGGTTGACAGCTTCCTCCTGTGCCGTGTTGAGCCAGGGGAAGCGCACGGGATATAGCTCGCGGAAGGTAGCCTTTGATGTGCCAAGCAGCGTGTCGCGCAGCTCGGCCAGGCGGTTACCCTTGGCACGGAGCACATCGGCCAAGGCCTCGAACATGGTGCGGTAGGAAGTCTCGTCGAAGAAAAGCTGCACGCCTAAACGGTCGGCTGCCTGCAATTCGAGCACAGCTCCCATACCGGGCATGACAAGTACCAGGCGCGTATCGTCGGCATAACTCACACTGGCCTGCGTATTATAATAGGTAATCTTTCCGTCATAGTCTTGGCGGAAAAAGACGACGGGACGGCCAAACTCAAATGCGTGTTCGATATCAGTATCTTCCGTGCGCGTCACCTCCAACACAAGCTGGTTGAGCGAGTTGTAATAATGGCGCCCCACCGTGACGGGATACCAGCACAGGCCGCGCTTCACCTTGCGGGCCACCCCCATCGACTCGGTCTGTCGCCGGAATTCTTCCTTTTCGTATTCATACTCCATGCGCAAGAGCAACTGTTGGCGCTCAAGATGCAGCACGGGGCTTGGGATGTCTTCTTGTGGTTTCATGGCGCAAAGGTACGAAATTAATCCCATGCCACGCTTACATGTTGCAACAGAGTCTATATTTTTGCCAACATAGAGTACATCTTTTTTATCCTCCGCACCGAGGTATATATAGAGTAAAAACAGACGGGCCGGCAGTCTACAACCGGTAGAACGGGCATAGTCGGCAGCCCCTAATCCGCCAAAAGAAAGAACAGTGGAAAGGCATTGAACAGACCAACTCCTGCGAAAGAAAAGACACTATCGGGTGGAGCGCGAACACAAAATACGCTCCCCGTCATTGTTTGAATTGCGGATAATTGTACGTATATTTGCGCCGTCAAAATCAAGACTATGAAGCAAGAATACTTTCAAATCTTTCTTTGGACCATGTCGGCCATTGCCCTTGCCGTGTTCGTCGCACTCTACTTCGTGCGCGCTGGCTACGGCATCTTCCGCACCGCACAGTGGGGGCCCTCGGTTCCCAATAAACTGGGCTGGGTACTGATGGAAGCACCCGTGTTCATCACAATGTTCGTGCTCTGGGCACAGAGTGGCGTGGGCTTTGCCATGCCTGCTTACGCTTTCTTCCTGCTCTTCCAGCTGCACTACCTGCAACGGTCGTTCATCTTTCCCCTGCTGTTGAAAGGGAAGAGCCGCATGCCTGTTTCCATTTTGCTGATGGGCGTGGTATTCAACGTGCTCAACGGACTGATGCAGGCTGGCGGACTGTTCTTCTTCCCTACCGTGCCTCTTGATGCCGGATGTAGCTACCTGCTCACACCACGCGCCCTCGCCGGACTGGTACTGTTTTTCGCCGGTATGGGCATCAACTTGCACTCTGACCATGTCATCCGTCACCTGCGCCGTCCTGGTGACACGCGTCACTACTTGCCAGCCCGTGGTATGTACCGCTACGTCACCTCGGCCAATTACTTAGGCGAACTGGTGGAGTGGACAGGATTTGCCGTGCTGACTGCCTCGCCTGCTGCATGGGTTTTCGTCTGGTGGACCGCCGCCAATCTCGTGCCACGTGCCCACGCCATATATAACAGATACATCGAAGAGTTCGGTGCCGAAGCGGTAGGAAAAAGAAAGAGAATCATACCGTTCATCTATTAACCGCTTCCAACTCACCGCGACAAGAAAAAAGAAGAATATAAACCTGCCTTCTCGCCTCTCCCCATAGAGTGGAGAAGACCTTAAATGAAACAATGAGCAAACTGTTTACTCCCATTACCCTCGGCCCGCTGACCCTGCGCAACCGCACCATCCGCTCGGCCGCTTTCGAAAGCATGTGCCCGGGCAACAAGCCCTCGCAACAACTCTTAGATTACCACCGCTCTGTCGCAGCCGGCGGCGTAGGCATGACCACGGTGGCTTATGCAGCCGTCACCCGCAGCGGCCTCTCGTTCGACCGCCAACTATGGATGCGCCCCGAAATAATACCCGGTCTCCGCCAACTGACCGACGCTGTCCACGCCGAGGGTGCCGCTGCCGGCATTCAGTTAGGACACTGCGGTAACATGTCACACCGGAGCATCTGCGGCTGTACACCCGTAGGTGCTTCCACCGGTTTCAACCTCTATTCACCCACCTTCGTGCGCGGTCTCCGCGCCGACGAGCTACCCGACATGGCCCGTGCCTACGGACGCTCCGTCCGCTTGGCCCGTGAAGCTGGCTTTGATGCCGTTGAGATTCACGCTGGACACGGCTACCTCATCAGCCAGTTCCTCTCCCCCGCCACCAATCACCGACACGACCTCTTCGGCGGCTCGCTGGAGAACCGCATGCGATTCATGGATATGGTAATGGACGAAGTGATGCAGGCTGCCGGCACCGATATGGCCGTCATTGTCAAGATGAACATGCGCGATGGTTTCCGCGGTGGCATGGAGCTGGACGAAACCTTGCAAGTGGCCCACCGCCTGGAGCAGAGCGGCGCCCATGCCCTGGTGCTCAGCGGAGGCTTCGTCAGCAAAGCACCGATGTATGTCATGCGCGGCGAAATGCCCATACGAACCATGACTCACTACATGACCTGCTGGTGGCTGAAATACGGAGTACGCCTGGCCGGACGTATGATGATACCCACCGTGCCTTTCAAGGAAGCCTACTTTCTGGAAGATGCACTGAAATTCCGACGCGAAATCAAGATGCCCCTCATCTATGTGGGCGGACTCGTATCGCGGCAAAAGATAGACGAAGTACTGGACTACGGTTTCGAAGCCGTACAGATGGCACGTGCCCTGCTCAACGAGCCCAGTTTCGTCAACCGCATGAAAGCCGAAGAAAACGCACGTTGCCAATGCCGACACAGCAATTACTGCATCGCCCGCATGTATACCATCGACATGGCCTGCCACCAGCACCTCAAGGAGCCGCTGCCTCCCTGCCTGCAAAAAGAAATAGAACAAATAGAGAAACGACAAGCCGCTTATGGAGACCGATAAACAGAAACTCGCCGTCATCACCGGAGCCGACGGAGGCATGGGCACCGAAATAACCCGTGCTGTGGCCGAGGCAGGCTACCGGGTCATCATGGGCTCGTGCCGCAAACAGAAAGCTGAAGCCGTGCGCCGCACCCTCATGCACAACCGCCCCGACCTGCAGATAGAGGTGCGCAAACTCGATTTAGCAAGCCTGAAGAGCGTAGCTGGCTTTGCCGAAGACCTCATCCAAGAAAACCAACCGCTCACCTTGCTGATGAACTGCGCCGGCACTATGGAAACCGGGCTACACATCACCGAAGACGGACTGGAACGGACGGTCAGCGTCAACTACGTAGGTCCTTACCTACTCACCCGCAAACTGCTCCCGCTGATGGGTCCGGGCAGCCGGGTAGTCAACATGGTATCGTGTACCTATGCCATCGGTCACTTGGACTTCCCTGACTTTTTTGAGAGAGGCCGCAAGGGCGGATTCTGGCGCATCCCTATTTATAGCAACACCAAACTGGCACTGACGCTCTTCACCATCGACCTGGCCGAACGCGTGCGCAACCGAGGTATAGTGGTCAATGCTGCCGACCCAGGCATCGTTTCGACAGACATCATCACCATGCACGCCTGGTTCGACCCGCTCACCGACCTCTTCTTCCGCCCCTTCATCCGTACGCCGCGACAGGGTGCCGACACTGCCATCCGCCTCCTGCTGGACGAAGACGCAGGACGTCGCACGGGCACTTTCAACGTGAGCGGCCATCCCAAGCCCCTCTCCGAAAAATACACGCACCATGCACAGATGAAAGAGCTTTGGAACCGCACGGAACAAATTGTCAGTTCTTATCTGTAATATCTACAGACAAAAGACAAGTCTACAAGGCTGCACAAGGAACAGAATACGCATCCCAAGTCGGTCCGATTGGAAAACCGGAATCAACGGGAGAGCACTGATGCCAGGCAGCCTTGTCGCTTTGTTCCATACCACTGAGTTTCAAGTACAAACTTCCAAGCTATAAGAAGCAATCTTTTAAGCCATAAGAAGCAGACTCCCAAGCCATAAGAAACAGCCTCCTTATATATAAGCCCCTATCGCCTGTCTGCCCATTCCTGACGGAAGCATGCCTACCACCCGGCCTCTCGATGCTACCGTCAGGAAAAAATCGCCTTATTTCTTTAAACTTTTCCTTCTTTACCTGTTTATTTCAGAACAATTTCCTATCTTTGAGCCATTATTCATTAAAAACTTACCAACATGAAAACAATCCGCTTCTTCCTCCTGCTGCTAATGGCAGGATTCGCATGGAACGCCAAGGCCGCCGACACGGTCTACGTGCGCGAAACCCAAGTTCCGGTTCTGATTGAACGTCAGGACAATGTGTTGTACTACCTCCGCCTGAATGCCCGCGAAAGCCAGACATTAAACGAGGTGATACTGAACATCGACCCCAAAGAGGCATCGGCCATTCAATCCGTCAAGCTCTATTATGGAGGCACGGAAGCCTTGCAGGACCGCCCGAAGAAACGCTTTGCCCCGGTAGACTACATTTCGGCTTTCACACCCGGCCAGACTTTGGCTGCCAACCCTTCTTACTCCATCCCATGTGCCCTGGCCGAACAACCTTCGGGCAAGACGACACTGAAATGTGACTATCCGCTCTTTCCTGGCTACAACTTCTTCTGGATAAGCCTTCAGATGAAACCCGAAGCTACCTTGCAGACCAAGGTTAGCACCCGGCTTCTTTCCGTCAAGCTGGATGGCAAAGAAGCACCGGTCGAGGTAGTCTCACCCCAGAATATCGTACACCGCATGGGCATCGGCGTGCGCCATGCAGGCGATGACGGTTCGGCCGCCTTCCGCATCCCAGGACTGGTGACGACCAACAAGGGTACATTGCTGGCCGTGTACGACATCCGCTACAACAGTTCCGTCGATTTGCAGGAACACATCGACATAGGCCTGAGCCGCAGCACGGACGGAGGACGCACGTGGGAGAAAATGCGCGTGCCCCTTTCCTTTAAAAACACCGGCCACCTGCCTTCTGCCCAAAACGGCGTGGGCGATCCCTCCATTCTGGTAGACACCAAGACCAACACGGCTTGGATTGTGGCCCTGTGGTCGCACGGCATGGGCAACCAACGCGCCTGGTGGAGCTCGCATCCGGGCATGACCAACGATGTGACCGGACAGCTCGTCATGGCTAAAAGCACGGATGACGGGAAGACCTGGTCCGAACCCATCAACATAACCAAGCAAATCAAAGACCCGTCGTGGTACCTGCTGCTGCAAGGACCCGGACGCGGCATCACCATGCACGACGGTACACTGGTATTCCCCATCCAGTACATCGACTCCACCCGTGTGCCCAACGCAGGCATCATGTACAGCAAGGACCGTGGCGAAACCTGGAAGACGCACAACCTGGCACGCACCAACACCACCGAAGCACAAGTGGCCGAAATAGAGCCCGGTGTGCTGATGCTGAACATGCGTGACAACCGCGGAGGAAGCCGCGCCGTATCCATCACCCGCGATCTGGGACAGACGTGGCAAGAACATCCATCGTCGCGCAAAGCCCTGCAAGAACCTGTCTGCATGGCCAGCCTCATCCAGGTGAACGCCCAAGACAATGTATTGGGCAAGGATATCCTGCTTTTCTCCAACCCCAATACTACAAAAGGCAGAAACCACATCACCATCAAAGCCAGTCTGGACGGCGGACTGACTTGGCCTACGGAATACCAGGTAATGCTGGATGAAGACGAAGGATGGGGATATAGCTGCCTGACTATGATTGACCGCGAAACAGTGGGCATACTCTACGAAAGCAGCGTGGCCCACATGACTTTCCAGGCAGTGAAACTGACTGACCTCATAAAGAAATAACACTTCACCGGAAGATACAAGCATTTGTCCGACTCGACCGGCCTTTTGCCCGGCACACCGGACAGATGCTTGTCTTTTTTATCACCCTATCCCCATGAACCGATTGCTTGTTTTCATCCAATTCTGCATCCTTTCGCTGCACATCGGACTGTCTGCTCAAGAAACAGACCCATACACCCTTCCCGACTTTCCCATACGCAAAGGTGTATCCGCTCCTTTTGCCGGAATGGCAGACGGTCGGCTGATTGTGGCAGGTGGATGCAATTTCCCCGATACTCCCGCGGCAGAAGGAGGACGGAAAGCATTCTACGATGCGATTTATGCCATAGAGCTTACACACGATTCGGCGACATGGAGCCTTCTCTCCACCCTACCCGAACCCATTGCCTACGGAGCTACCGTAACCACTTCCAAGGGACTTGTGTGCATCGGTGGACAAAACGCACAAGGACCACAAACCAGTGTCTGGCAACTCGATGCCGACGGACACCTCACGCACTTGCCTTCCCTCCCTGCACCGGTAGATAACGGAGGCGCAGCCCTTATCGGACACACGGTATACGTGACGGGAGGCAATCAGCCCGACGGAAAGAAAGCCTTGTATGCCTTGAACCTGGATAATCCTACTGATTGGAAACGACTGGCTGATTATCCCGGTCTGCAACGGATACAGCCTATCGTGCTGTCATCGGACAACCGGCTTTTCCTGATAGGCGGATATTCCTTCGATGCAGCAAGCAAAACCTGTATTCCTTCTACGGATATGCTGAGCTACGACCCTTCCACCGACACCTGGAGCAACCTGGATGCCATTGTCCCCGAAAAAGACGGTACTCTGCGATGCTTAGCCGGAGGAAGCGGCATCTGCAAGGAAGGCCGGCTGTATCTGACTGGAGGCGTCAACCTGACTATCTTCCGGCAAGCCATGGAGGGGAAAGCCCCGGCAGATTATATGAGAAAATCTCCCGACTGGTACCGCTTCAACGATGACTTGCTGATATATGACCTCCAAGCCGGAAACTGGAGCATCTATCCCGATATGCCCGGTCTGGCACGGGCGGGTGGTATCTTGCTGGAATATCAGGACCGACTATATATGATATGTGGAGAAATCAAGCCCGGCATACGGACACCGCAAATCACAGTGATGCCGAGAAAAGGATGGAAGAATCCGTAATTCATCTACATCCCTTCCGTGCCGTATTCCGTATTTTTGCCCGCAAAAACAATCTATTAAAACAGAAAAGACAATATGATACTCGAAGAATTTCTGAATTACGTAAAAACCCGCCGGGCACTCTCTTCGACGGATATCCATCAGTTCATGGACGATATGAGCAACGAGGCACGGCGCATCACTTTCCAGCTGAACACAGCTTACCATACTCCCGGTGAAGTACGGGACTTACTCTCTGAACTGTTCGGTTACCCGGTGCCCGACACCCTGCGCGTATTTCCACCCTTCTATACCGACTTCGGCAAAAACATCCACATCGGCAAAGATGTCTTCATCAATGCTTGCTGCCACTTTCAGGACCACGGCGGCGTGACATTAGGCGATGGTTGCCAGATAGGACACAACGTCGTATTCGCCACGCTGAACCACGATGTCACCCCCGAAAGACGGGCTGATACCTATCCGGCCCCCATCGTGTTGGGCAAGAACGTATGGATAGGTTCCAACTCCACCATCCTGCAAGGGGTAACCATTGGCGACAACTCCATTGTGGCAGCCGGGGCTGTGGTCACCAAAGACGTGCCGGCCAATACCATCGTCGGTGGAGTTCCGGCCCAAACCATCAAGCAGATTTAAGAAGACACCTTCCTTCCCTCTTCTGGCTGCCGGTGCTTACTGGTCTGCCACCTACACTGCATCGGTCTGCGAAGGCCGCCGGATGAGGGTGGCAAACCAGTTTTCTTTTCATAGAAAGACCGCCAGCGAAAGATGGACTTCTGTTTTTTTCCGCAAAGCATCGCTTTTTGCAAAAAGATATGTATCTTTGTCAGGATTTGGAATAAAAGGTCAACGATAAATGGTTAGCGATAAAGAGGTTGCGCGTGAAACCGCCTGCCACATCTATCCACCCAATATCATGAACCGGATTATCATCAATCATTTATTATTCATTTAAATAAGAAAACATTTATGGGAGCAGGGAAATGGATTGGAGGCATCCTGGGATTTATGACAGGCGGACCCTTGGGTGCCTTGGCAGGATTTGCCTTAGGAGCCTTGTTCGACAACAGCACCAAGTCGGACAACGGCGGTATGTTTGGACAAACCCAACCGGAAGACACTGGTTATACGGGACATCGCAACAGCTTTCTGTTCTCCATGCTGGTGATGGCCTCATACATCATCCGTGCCGACGGACGTATCATGCACAGCGAGATGGAATACGTCCGACAATTTTTACGCCGCAATTTTGGCGAACAGGCAGTAAACGAAGGCCAGCAGATATTGCTCAACCTCTTTGAGGAACGCAAACGCATGGAACAACAAAACCCTTACGCTTTCAAAAACACCATCCGCGATTGCGGCAGACAGATAGCCGCCAACCTCTCCTACGAAGAACGACTGCAGCTACTGAGCTTCTTGGCCGAAATTGCCAAAAGCGACGGACATATCAGCAGTGAGGAAGTGGAAGCACTGAAAGAGGTGGCGGTCTATATGGGATTGTCTGCCCAGGAAGCCGAATCGATGCTGAGCCTGAAAGGCGATTCGCTGGAAGACGCCTACAAAGTGCTGGAAATCTCGCCAGATGCCACCGACCAGGAAGTACGGGCCGCCTATCGCCGCCTGGCACTGAAGCACCACCCCGACCGTGTAGCCACGTTGGGCGAAGATGTCCGGAAAGCTGCCGAAGAGAAGTTCCAGGAAATCAACAACGCCAAAGAACGGATTTACAAGGCCAGAGGGATAAAGTAAATGCCCCACCCTGTGCAGTTCTCTACCCCAAAGAACGAGATAAAAATCATTATATCCATTATTAAACGACCACCTCCGATTGATTCTCTGTAAAGGAGGAAATCCGGAGGAAAACTTTTTCTTTGCGTATGAAAAAACTCATTACGTGTTGCACCCTCGCCCTCGCAGCGCTTGCCGCCGAGGCAGGAACACCGCTATGGATGCGCGATGTACGCATCTCACCCGACGGAAAAGACATTGTCTTCTGCTACAAAGGAGACATCTATCGAGTTGCCGCACAAGGCGGACATGCCCTCCAGCTGACCACACAGGATTCTTACGAATGTAGCCCTGTATGGTCTCCCGACGGCAGTCAGATTGCCTTTGCCAGCGACCGCAACGGTAACTTCGACATCTATGTAATGCCAGCCGAGGGTGGAGCGGCCCGACGTCTGACTACCAACTCCAACGCCGAAACGCCCTCAGCTTTCACGCCCGACGGACGCTATGTTCTCTTCTCGGCTTCCATTCAGGACCCTGCTTCCAGCGCGTTGTTTCCCACTTCGGCCATAACGGAGCTGTATCGGGTACCTACCGAAGGCGGACGGACAGAACAAGTGCTGGGGACTCCTGCCGAAGCGGTTGCCTTCGATGCTTCCGGCAAATATCTTTATTATCAAGACAAGAAAGGCTTTGAAGATGAGTGGCGCAAACACCACACCTCGTCCATCACACGTGATATATGGGTGTATGACACCGAAACTGGCCGACACACCAACCTGACAGCACACGAGGGAGAAGACCGTAACCCGGTGCTTTCGCCCGACGGGCAAACGCTCTATTTCCTGAGCGAACGCAACGGAGGTTCGTTCAACGTCTACGCCTTCCCCAAAGACAACCCGAAGGAAGTAAAAGCTGTCACTAACTTCCGAACACATCCTGTACGCTTTCTTTCGATGGGTAGCAACGGCACATTATGCTACACTTACGATGGCGAAATCTATACCCAGAAGGCAGGCAGACAGCCGCAGAAAGTTGCCATCGACATCGTGCGCGACGATACGCCCCAAATAGCCACACTGAACTATACGAGTGGTATTACCTCGGCCGCTGTATCGCCTGATGGCAAGCAGATAGCTTTCGTTGTGCGCGGCGATGTCTTCGTGACCTCTGTAGAATATGGCACAACCAAACAGATAACACACACGCCCGAAGCCGAACGGGGACTGACTTTCAGTGCCGACAACCGCACGTTGGCTTACGCCAGCGAACGTGGAGGCAACTGGCAACTCTACCTGGCTAAAATAGCCCGCGAGGAAGACCCGAACTTCCCCAATGCCACTACCATCAGCGAAGAAGTGGTGCTTCCTTCCGAAACCATAGAACGTACTTATCCCCAGTTCTCACCGGACGGCAAAGAACTGGCTTTCATCGAAAACCGCAACCGGTTGATGGTGCTGAACCTTGATACCAAACAAGTGCGCCAGATTACAGACGGCTCTACCTGGTACAGCACAGGAGGAGGTTTCAGCTATAACTGGTCGCCTGATGGAAAATGGTTTACCTTAGAATTTATCGGCAACAAACACGACCCCTATAGCGACATCGGCTTGACAAGTGCTGCAGGCGGACAACCCATCATCAACCTGACCAACAGCGGATACATGAGTGGCTCTCCCCGCTTCGTGATGGAAGGCAACGCCATCCTATTTCTCTCCGAACGCTACGGAATGCGAGCCCATGCCTCATGGGGGTCACAAAACGATGTCTTCCTGGCTTTCCTCAACCAAGATGCTTACGACAAATACCAGCTGAGCAAGGAAGACTACGAGTTGCGCAAAGAGTTGGAAAAGGAGCAGGAAAAAGACAAAGAGAACGCAGACAAAGACAGCAAGAAAAAAGACAAAAAGAAAGATACAGACAAAAAGGGAGATAAAGAGGAGGTAAAACCCATCGTGGTAGAAACTGAAGGATTAGAAGACCGCATCGTACGTCTTACTCCCAATTCGTCTGATTTAGGAGGAGCCATGGTTACATCCAATGGAGAAAGCCTCTACTACATAGCTGCCTATGAGGCAGGACTTGCCCTCTGGAAAATGGACTTACGCAAGAAAGAAACCAAGCTGCTGCATAAGCTGACCAGCGGATGGGCTTCGTTGGACATGGATAAAGAAGGCAAAAACCTCTTCTTACTGAGCGGACGGAGCATGCAGAAAATGGAGCTGGGCAGCGATGCGCTGAAACCTATCAGCTACCGTGCCACAGTGAAAATGGACCTTGCCGCCGAGCGTGCCTACATGTTTGAGCACGTATATAAGCAAGAGAAGGAGCGGTTCTACAACACCAACATGCACGGTGTGGATTGGGATGCCATGTCTGCCGCTTACCGCAGGTTCCTGCCCCACATTGACAACAACTACGACTTTGCCGAGCTGTTGAGCGAATGGCTGGGCGAACTGAACGTGTCGCACACCGGCGGACGCTATTATGCCTCCACCCCCGGTGAGCGTACAGCGCAGCTGGGTCTGCTTTTCGACTGGACATACGACGGACAAGGCTTGCGCATAGCCGAAGTGTTGGAGAAAGGACCTTTTGACAAAGCCACATCGAAAGCTAAGGCTGGCCTTGTCGTAGAGAAAATAGACGGTACCCCCATTACCCCGGAAGCTGACTGCAGTCTCCTGCTCAACGACAAGGCGGGACGCAAGACACTGGTATCGCTTTACGACCCGCAATCGGGACAACGCTGGGACGAAGTGGTCATCCCCATCAGCCAAGGAACCTATAGCGGCCTGCTCTACAAGCGTTGGGTAAAACAGCGTGCTGCCGACGTAGAGAAATGGTCAGACGGACGCTTAGGCTACGTACACATCCAATCGATGGACGACGGCAGTTTCCGCAATGTTTATTCGGACATTCTGGGCAAGTACAACCAATGCGAAGGCATCGTCATCGATACCCGCTTCAACGGCGGAGGACGTCTGCACGAAGACATCGAAGTGCTGTTCAGCGGTCAGAAATACTTCACGCAGGTGGTTCGCGGACGTGAAGCGTGCGACATGCCCAGCCGCCGCTGGAACAAAGCCTCTATCATGCTGACGTGTGAAGCCAACTATTCCAACGCACACGGCACACCATGGGTCTACCAGCACCGCGGCTTAGGCAAAATTGTCGGTATGCCCGTGCCGGGAACCATGACCAGTGTATCGTGGGAAACGCTGCAAGACCCCTCTCTCGTCTTTGGCATTCCGGTCATAGGTTACCGCCTGCCCGACGGCAGTTATCTGGAGAATACTCAGCTGGAAC
Source organism: Mediterranea sp. An20 (assembly GCF_002160055.1). GTDB lineage: Bacteria > Bacteroidota > Bacteroidia > Bacteroidales > Bacteroidaceae > Bacteroides > Bacteroides avicola. Next base: position 6,014 of record NZ_NFJV01000024.1, on the reverse strand, counting down.
CGGACCTCAAGGTGGCCAACTCGCCTGAAACCATCGTGAAAGGCGAAGATACCCAACTGAAAGCAGCCGTAGAAGAACTGCTCAAGGAAATAGACGGCAAATAAACTGATTGTGGTATAATGCAAGGAGCACACGGATAATACTTTTCAACCGATGACGCAGGTTGTCTTCTGTCTGCCAGGAGCCAACCTGCGTCATGCCATATATGTGTTTCTGTGCGACTTTAAAATGATACAGACAATGGACACAAGAGTCACTTCCAATCACATTACCGAACTGAAGCCCGGTGAAATATTCGTATTCGGCAGCAACTTAGAAGGTGCACACGGAGGAGGTGCCGCCTTACTGGCATGGCGCAAATGGGGCGCCGTATGGGGACAAGGGGCAGGATTGCAAGGACAAACCTACGGTATTCCCACCATGCACGGTGGTCCGGAAGACATCCGTCCTTATGTGGATGACTTCATTGCCTTCGCCCGGCAACATCCGGCAATGACATTCCTGGTCACAGAGATAGGCTGCGGGATAGCCGGCTTCACTCCACAAGAAATAGCTCCCCTCTTCCGGGAAGCCAGAGAAGTAGACAACATCTGGCTGCCCCAACGTTTTTGGGACGTACTGAACGGTAAATAAAGGACACACCACACACTGCGCGCCTCCCGGGTGATACAGATGCCGTTTCCTGCTTATATACAGGAAGCGGACTCCTTATCGCCCGGGGGCGGGCTGCTTATTGCTTGGAAGAAAGCTTCTTTTACCATGCTGCCTGTGAAAAGCAGGTTCCCATCCACTTCAATGCTTACGGAATGTACTGAGCGAAAAATATAGCCGCGCACGACGACGCCCCAAAGCCACCAGCGCACACAGCAACGAGCCGAAAGCGCAAACCACAAATACCAGACCGGTAGAAACCATTATATCGCCCAGCCCGACCAAAGGAGAAACCATCCCTCCGAAAGCAAAGCCCATAGCTCCCAATAAAGCCGAGGCAATGCCCGCATTCTCACGCTGACACTCCATGGCCAAAGCGGTAGAAGAAGTAAACGTAAGCCCCATGCTGAACAACAGCGCAAAAAGCAACAGTTCATATAACCAGAAACTGCATCCGGCCAGTAAAGCCATCCACTCTGCCAGCGTAAACACAACCATAGCGACGCAACCCAGCAGCGTGCTGCTCGCAGCCCGATGGAAGCGCACCGACAAAGCCGCTGCCACACCAATGGAAAGGGCATTTACTGCAAAGCAGATGCTGAACATCAGCGGAGAATAACCATAGTGTTGCTGGATAATAAACGGTGATGAAGCTATATAAGCAAACAAGACTCCCTGGGCAAACGCGAACTGAAGGACATAGGACATATACTGACGGTCGGCCAATACCGTGCGGAACCCACGGAACATATCGACCCACCCGACAGCCGAACGCCTTGCGGCAGGCAATGACTCGCGGAAACGGTAACTGCCAGCCAACAGAACCACACCCAACCCCAGCAAAATACAGAAGATGCCCTTCCATCCTATCAGACCGGTAAATACACCGCCGACGATGGGGGCTGCCACCGGCGCCACTCCGTTGATGGCTCCTATCACTGCCAGCATCTTGGCCAGGTCACGCCCGGTGTATTTGTCGGCTGCCACCGAACGGGAAATCACAATACCGCCCGCACCGGCAATTCCTTGCAAAAGACGGAAAGCGACAAACTGGAAAATCGTCTGCGAAAACAGGCAAAGCAACGTGGAAGCCAGAAACAACCACATGGCTGCCAGCAAGGGCCGGCGACGACCATAGCGGTCACTCAGCGGACCGAACAGCACCTGCCCCACAGCCAGCCCTATCATACTGGTGGTCAAGCCCAGTTGCACCTGTGAGGATGTGGCATTGAAATACTCGCCCATCGAAGGCAGACTGGGCAGATACATATCGGTGACAAACGGGCCGAATGCGGTCAGCATGCCCAGCAGAATCAGTAAAAAAACTTTAGAATTATCTTTCATATTACACTTTGTTATCCTGATTAATACCAGTTATCATGCGGCAAAGGTACCAAACATCCGGCAAGGTATTCCACACATTTTTACTTATTATTTCTAAACATTGTTACTGCAGTACGGCAAAGAATCCCTATTTTTGCAACCGAATCATTCAACCCAATAACCCAACAGAATATGCAATACCGACTCTTTGCCCCCGATTCCCTACCCGCTACCACCATCACGCTGCCTGCCTCGAAAAGCATCAGCAACCGTGCCCTCATACTGCACGCCCTGAGCCACGGCAAACACCGTCCGGACAACTTGAGCGACTGCGACGATACCCGCGTCATGGTGCAAGCTCTCGAAGCCGGGGCAGCAGATACCATCGACATACTGGCTGCGGGCACAGCCATGCGCTTCCTTACCGCTTACTTCAGTGTAACGCCCGGCAACCGCATCATCACAGGAACGGCACGCATGCAACAGCGCCCCATCGGCATTCTGGTAGAAGCCCTGCGCAGCCTCGGAGCCAGCATAGAATATGTCTGCAACGAAGGATTTCCCCCCTTGTACATCGAAGGAAGAAGACTGACGGGCAACGAAGTCACCCTGGCGGGAAACGTCAGTTCGCAATACATTTCTGCCTTGCTGATGATAGGTCCTGTGCTGCCACAAGGGCTGACCGTGCATCTGACCGGAAAGCCCATATCACGCCCCTATATCGAACTGACCCTGCAACTGATGCGCGACTTCGGTGTCCAGGCCGCCTGGACATCGGACCACAGCATCTGCGTGCCACCGGGAAGCTATCACGACACACCTTTCACGGTGGAAAGCGACTGGAGTGCGGCATCCTATTGGTATGAAGTGCTCGCCCTCTTCAACCACCGGAAACCTGCCCATGCCCGGATAGAACTGCCGGGACTTTTCAGCCGGAGTTGCCAAGGAGACAGCCGGGGAGCCAATCTCTTTGCCAGCCTGGGAATCCGGACTTCTTATGATGAGGCGCAAGTGGTGCTTGAACCCGGAGAAGAAACCGTCACCAGGTTAGAAGCCAACTTAGTGGACATGCCCGACCTGGCACAAACGTTTGTCGTCACCTGCTGCCTGCTGGACATCCCCTTCCGCTTCACAGGATTGCAAAGCCTGAAAATTAAAGAAACCGACCGCCTGACTGCCCTGATGAACGAACTGAGAAAACTCGGATATGTGCTACGCTGCGAGCAGGACAGCATCCTGACATGGGAAGGCGAACGCTGTCAAGCCGTACCCTCGCCCGTCATCCAAACTTACGAAGACCACCGCATGGCCATGGCATTTGCCCCAGCCTGCATAACCTGCCCCGGACTATGCATAGCAGAACCGCAAGTAGTATCGAAATCATATCCCCGCTTTTGGGATGACTTGAAGAAAGCCGGATTCCACATCGAAGAGTCCTAAACACTGCCATGACAAACAAAGGTACGGAACCTCAGACTGATGCTTTCGCCCAACGTATGGCGTGCATCTCTGAAGGTCCGTACCTTTGCATACCGGGACAACAGATGCCCCTTTCTTTATTCCACACTTACCAGCACGGGGGCATGGTCGGACAGATAAGCCTCTCCCTCGGTTTCTGCCAGAACGCCATACTTCAGTACCTTAAGCCCGTTCTTCACGAAAACGTAATCTATGCGTGAACGTTCGCTATAAGGCACTTTGCCAAAATCATGAAAAGTCCAGTCCGGTCCATAGACCAGCTCCGCCACGGTACGCGCATCGGTCAGATGCTCCGGGTCAGTCTCGTCCGTCACTTGCCGTATGACACCCGACTCCGGTTCGGCATTGAAATCACCGGTCACAATCACAGGCAGCTTGCCGCTCAATTCCTGCACCTTGTCCAGCACCAGCTTCACTCCCTCCCGACGGGCAGCTACCCCCACATGGTCCAAATGCGTGTTCAGCACGAAATATTCCTTGCCCGTCTGCTTGTCTGCCAGCTTAGCCCAGGTGGCTATGCGTTCGCAAGCGCCGTCCCAGCCTTTGGAGCCTGCCACCTCGGGTGTCTCGCTCAGCCAGAACCATCCTGAATCTTGGGCGGTAAAGCGGTCTTTGCGATACCATAAGGCACTGTACTCGCCCTTTTCCTTGCCGTCTTCCCTGCCCACTCCGATGGCTTCGTATTCCGGAAGCCGTTGCTTCAAGTCTTCCAGTTGGTTGTGAAGCACTTCCTGTGTGCCTACGATGTCTGCCTCATAGAAACGGATGGCACGGGCGGCACGGTCCTTGCGGTAGGCCCAGTTGTTCAGGCTATCTCCGGGGTTGTCATAGCGGATGTTGAATGACATGATGTTAATGGGGTCGTCCACAGGGGTGGATGCCTGCTGTCCTTTCTGTCCGCAGGCAGCGAGCAGGAAGGGCACAACTAATAAATACACTTTCTTCATAGGTTGTGTTGTTTTTTGATAATAATAAGTTTCAACAAGTGCTGCAAAGATACGCAATTTTGTCGGATTTCTTTCCCCTGCCCAATAAGATGGGTTGCTTCATGGCTATTTAAAGTATAATCGCAACAAACAGGGGTTGGACTCTTCGTCCAACCGGGCTACTTTGGCATATTCTTCCGGAGAAAGCAAATCTTTCATTAAACCAAAATCTTCCGGATGAAGTACAGACAACATATAGTCATCAGTCATGGCTTCGGCAGAAACCGTAAGGCCTTCTTTCAACTTGCTAAAGACAAAGGATCTTCCGCTTGCTTTATGATAGAAGACATTTCTATACCATGTATTACTCTCTAAAATTTTCCCGTTTTTATACCCTTTCCATCTAAGGTAATAGAACTTATTTGTCTGATACTGATTTTGTTGAAGAAGTAAAGAACCATCTTCCCAACCTTCCATTACCAGTGCCCAACCGTCATGATCTCCGGTTTCGCTTTCGTTTTCTATTTTTTTAATTAACTCCGGGTTAAAACCAGTGTCTCCAAAATCCCACCGATAAGCCACTTGAAGCGTATCGCCGGATAGTTCATAAACCTCCGGGAAACAACCCGTTGAGAAATAGACCTTCCCATCATAATGATAAAAAGGCTTGCTTATCATATAATTAAACGACATATGTTGATGCCAATACCCTTTCACATACTCTCCATCCTCGTTAAAAAGCCTTATGGCTTCCCTATCTTTAAAAGTATATACCCAATGGGCAATATAGCCGTCTTCCGTAAAAACCACAGCCTGACAAGCGGCTCCATCGGGAACTATCTGTTTCCGAAGAAATTTTCCGGACAAATCATACACGAACCATATACCATTGCAATCCAACAGCATAAATTCCTGTTTCGCTTCGTTTATGGCACAGTCTTCTATCTGGTAGTATTCACCGGGACCATTCCCCATTTTACCTATCGGATATAAAAAATTACCGTCTTTGTCAAACACATAACATGCCGGAATCTTTCTGTCCACCACATAAATCTTGTCTTTATAGGGAAGTACCTTACTCAGCCGCATCACCAGGCAGCTGTCGTTATGGTCTTCTAAAGGTACGACCTCTATGCGCGAGAACAACTCTTTTATGCTCGGAGTGCTTTCCCTCAAATCGACTTTCAATACAGGGCAATCTGCTTTCGATGAATCATCACTACAGGAGCAAAACTGAAAACCGAATAATAAAATGCAGGCACCATATAGAAATAAACGCTTATAACCCATATTTCTTATCTAATAATGATAGTGGAAGAGGAAGAAACTGGCAAGTAAATATAATATGCAGCAATCACCTTCCTCTTCTTCTAAAAATCCATTTTCTTCACCTAACTACTCCTTGGTATCAATGACTGTGGAATATAAAGGTCCTTCAATTAATTGCATTGGCAGTAAATATGTGGATCATCAGAACGCTGGCAATCATCACCTACTCTCTTCCAACATTGGCCAATACCGTCATTGCATCTATAAGAACAGTTAACGACAACTTCCGGAAGTTCATAGTCCGCAAGAGCCTCCACATTATCCAACAACAATTGAGCTTGAGAGCTGAGTGCAGCTTGTCTATTT
>NZ_NFJV01000023.1 GCF_002160055.1 Mediterranea sp. An20 | reverse complement strand
TCCGAACAGAGAAGTTAAGCCCGACCGCGCCGATGGTACTGCGTAACAGTGGGAGAGTAGGTAGCCGCCGTCTTTACAGGTCCCTTCCCCGTGATGAACGGGGAGGGGATTTTTTGTATACTCAGTATGAGTATTAGTATTAGCTAACGGGCGCAAGTCCCCAATGGGCCCTGATAAGTAGTAACCATCCGAAATCCACCGTGTTTTAGGATTTTCAGGAAGTTCCGACCTTTGTGCTCAAAAAAGCCATGTCCAACCTGAGTGAAAGCAACCGCTTTGTAATGAGCCGCAATCCAATAGACTTGCGCAAAGGCTATCAAGGGTAATCTACGTTACTCACACCAGGGAAGACAAAAAAGGTAAAAATGTATCATAATTGTTGTGCAGATTTTGCAGTGCAGCTGTTTTATGCTTAATTTCGGCCCGAGATTGAAGTGAATAACCAGATAAACCAGACAAATAAGAATCAGTGATATGGACTATCCTCAGTATATCCAGTCGAATCGAACCGCACGGTTGGGTTTGAATATATTGACAGATGTGGTAGAAAGAGAGTTGGGATGGATTGTTAGACCTAATCATCAGGAAAATGATTGGGGGATTGACGTGTATTTTGATGTGGTTTCCGATGGCTTTGTGACCGGAAAATCCATAGCTGTACAGCTGAAATCCGGCAACAGTTATCTCAGGGAGATGGATCGTGACTTCTGGTGTTTTACTGGTGAACGGAAACACCTGAACTATTATTTGAATCACGATATTCCTGTACTTGTAGTTCTTGTCGATGTAGATCATGAGATAGCCTATTGGGAGGCTTGCAAAGTAGAATATATCAGTTCAATAAATGATACATCTTGGTCAATGCCTATCCCCAAGCGTCAGCAAGTGAATGGCACTCAAAAAGAGGAGCTGGTGAAATATGTCTCAAAGAACATAGATTATGTGTCTCATTTTGAGGCGTATTGGGCGGGAAATGCCATCCTCTCTGACGGTGATTTTGCTTTTATTGTATCTGGGAAAGAGGAGATACAGAAGAAGAATTACACCCCGTTGGCAGATTTAATCAGGAGAATCAGTTCTAACAAAATTCTTTTATCCCACTACAGGGAACGTGTCGAAATAAGCATACACGGATATGAGGATGACAACAGGGAACTATATGAGATAGAAGAAGTGCAAAGTTGGGTTAAGGATGTGTTTTTTCATGTACCCGGTTTGAGCTATTTCTTGATAAACAACGACCAGTCTCACTTTTTGAAACTTTTCTTTCTGTCAAACATCCCCAATGCGGCAACTGTAAGGATACAGAGAGGAGAAAGATACTTTATCTCCTATTCTTCAGAAACTATATGCAAGGTACTTGAGATCCTGTTTCACGATTTGAACAGTTTTACCCGCCGGAAGGGTCTTGGGGAAGAGATAGCCTGCGAGATTTCAAAACACATGGCAGAATGCCTGACTGGGAAAAGCATTGAGTTTTAATTGTACGAGTGCATCATCTTGCTTTCTGTCTGCCATCCAGTTCGTAGCATGAATCATTTCTTGTCTGTGGATAATATAGGATGCGTTTTGACAATGTCAAGAGTCTGTTTAAAAATTCCTCTTTAAGATTTTACTCAGTCTCTTTACAATCTCTTTCTGACCTCTTCTCCTATCTTTATTCTTCACGTAGCCTGCTGCGTTCTTTACGGTAATAGAACAACTGTTTCGGAAACAGTCCTCAAAATCAGACTGAGCAAAAATTAAGTCGGCTCTAAAAATAAACAAATTCATTCTTTCCACTGCACTCAATTTTCCTTCTCTTTGGCCCCTCTAATGGTAAGCATTTATGAATGGCATCACAACATCACCATCGACAGCCCGGTCTGGGAGTCGAACACACCTTTGTTGCAAGCGTCTGCCTGAGGCAAGCTACAGGTGAGGAAAGCCGTCCTGGCCGACCCGCCTGTCCTCATGCAGCTCTATGACAGCGGACGATGCATCATACGCCACAGCGGCAGTCTGAAACAATGGACAACTCGCCCTTATGCCCACCATCCACCGCCTGGCCAGTCGCGAAGACGCACAAGGCGTGGCTGCAACCAGCTTCGACTGGCGCTATGCGTAGCTGCCCAACCTGCGGGCTGATACGTACCGCGATAATGACGTCATGCAGCGTATCCTCCTGAAGCATGGTTTTCGCTATTGCGGCATCATTTACCTGCTTAACGGCGACGAGCGACAGGCTTACCAGAAAGTGTAGGCCCCGATGGTTGTATAACAGATCAATCTACGCTTACGCATGCAGCCTTGCCGTTGTCAGTCTTCCGCTTTGTCGTATTTCTTTTCTGCTTCTCCACGTTCACGCTCGTGAAATAGTCTTCCACAAAGTCCCACCGCTGGGCATCATCCAGGCGGTCGGTGCCGAAGAACGGCGTAAACAGCTCTATCTGCTCCTGGAATACCTTTCGCACCTTCTATCAGCTTGAGCCACTGGGCATACTACTGACCCACCAAATTTACTGTCCCTGATCCTTCTTAAGCAAAAAAAAGTTAGGAAGTGAATGAATCAAGTCATTTGGCACAAATGGCCTGCGACTCTCAAGTTCACTTCCTAACTCCACCTCAACGTATCACAAGTTAAAATAATAAGGAAACACAATACTTAGCCAGCAGGGAATTTCCCCTTTCTGTCCGTGGATTTCCCGACATTCCTTTCTACTATGGAAAAGGACCAGCCCTGTATTAAGTGGGTGTCTATCCGTAGACCACGGCATGCCCGGAAATGCGTGTGCAAAGATAGGGCTTTTTTCGGATAAAACAATAGGAAGGGAATTTTTTTTAGAAAAAAAACTGGGAAAAAGCAGAAATAAGTATAACGCAATAAGTAGGAATGCTCCGGAGTAACAGAATCAATAAGGGGGAGAAGAGATACTTTCACAATGTCCCCTAAAATATCAGGTTCTTTATGCTCAGGCTTGCAGCACAATATGCCTGATACAGCAAGGCTACCAACCCGGAATATCTGCTGGCCCCAAATAAGTGTCCGAAATTTGTCCGACCCTTCTTAAATGAATTAAGGTAAGCTGCTGGTTATTTGCAACTTACCTTAGATTTTGTTGCGGAGGCAAGACTCGAACTTACGACCTTTGGGTTATGAGCCCAACGAGCTACCAACTGCTCCACTCCGCGATGTTATTTGTTGTTTTCGGGTGCAAAGGTACTGCTTTATTTTGGAAAAACAAATAAATTCTTCTTTTTTTTCTTCTTAATTTTTCAGATGTTGTGTAATAGCTTGATTAATAGTCTTATGGAAATGCTTTCTGTTGCTTGTCACAGTGTGAGGCCTGTTCCTTTCAAGAAAAAGCGAAGTGCCTTCCACAAACGGGAAAGCACTTCGTTCACTTCAACTTTATGAAAAAATAGATGGATGTTTTTCTATTAAGAATCTCAGAGCTTTTGCACAGGCGTGATGCGTAAACGATAACTGTAGTCCTTTTTGCCTACGCGATAGATGGGCAGCGTGTCTACATCGTGACCGCAGCTGGCGTTACCAATGCCACGCAGGATGGCATCAAGGTGTAATACAATGTAGGGACGGGGGGTAAGTTCCCACGTGTGCTGGGCATTCATCAGGTCTTCGTCCGTATAGCGTAGTGCGGAGAACGATACGGTTCCTTCTGTCGTTATGCGGATGCCACGTCCCTGTCCGTCGGTCAGCGTCAGTTCGCGCAATCCTTCTCGGTTGCCGGTGGATTGGGGCTTGACGTATGGCCAGCCCATTTTGCCGACCTCAGTGGAGTAGCGACCTACCGGACAGCCCTCTTTACGGTCTACATGGTTGTCCCAAGGACCGTGGGCATAATATTCCACTTTATTCAGCGTCGTGTCGAGCCCGCATACCAAGCCTGCCCTCCGCAGTTGGTCGGTTTGTGGGGAGAAAGCGGCTTGCACATCCAGGGTGCCGTCCGGGGCGAAAGTATAATCAATTTGTGTGCCGCACAGGCTTCCTTTGCGGGTCGTTGCCACCACAACCAGGTTGCCTTCTTTTCTTACCTGGCAGGTACCGTTTGCTTCCAGTCCGTTGCTGGTATCCGTGAATTTATCGTTTTCAATGTAGCGATGGTTGTCATAGAGGAAACCTTGTCCTTGAGCGATGACAGTTTTCCCTTGCATTACCAGCGATGTCATGCGTCCGGTGTTTTTGTCGAAAACGGCTTCAATGTTCTCGTTGCGTACGATGACCTGCTGTTCGGTTTCGGCCACATTCAGTTTGGGTTTGCGTCCTGCTTTCAGTGCAGGCAGCGGTCCTCGTCCAGTGATTTCATATTGTTGCAAAGCGACACAGTGGGCAGGCTCACTCCAGCGAGTTGCCTTACTTTGATGTACCGTGAGGGTCAGCAGCACTTCTTCGCCGTCTTTCCGGGCCTTATTCAGGTTTATGCCATGCAAAGGCAGCGTTACTGTGAGGGAATCATCCGGTTGCACGCCGTTCAATGTCAGACTGTCGGTCGCAACCGGGTAGCCGTCTTTCAGCGTTTGCCAGCGCAAGTAATACCCGTCCAGCGGGAGGAAATCGTAGGTGTTTTTCACCACAATGCGTACTTCATTCTTGTCGGTGTCAATGTCCTTGAGCGAGAATTTGATGTACTGATAGATAGCTTTTACCTGCTTTAGTTTGGGTGATTCCTCACGGGTGGGCAGTATGATGCCGTTGGAACAGAAATTGCCTTGGTGGGGACCCGGATAGTCATAGCCCGTGTGCAGCCGATAGATGCCTTGCTTCATCTCCTGCGGGTCGTAGATGGCTTGGTCTACCCAGTCCCAGATTGCTCCACCGATGGTAGACGTGCTGTTTTCTATGCTTTCCCAATATTCCTTCAGGTTGCCGACAGCATTGCCCATGGCGTGTGCGTATTCGCAGATGAACATCGGTTTGTCGAAGCTGCTGACATAGGTATTCATCCATTTCATGCCAGGATACATCTTGCTGTACAAATCACTGAAGCGGTTGCCGCCGTATTCCTTGCCATCGCGTGTGCCTTCGTAGTGCACCGGTCGGCTGTCTAAAGCTTTGGCTGCATCGTAGCAGGCTTGGAAATTGCTTCCTCCGCCGGCTTCATTGCCTAAGCTCCAGAAGATGATACTTGGGTAGTTGCGGTCGCGCAATATCATGCGGTCTATGCGGTCGACAAAAGCAGGAATCCACGAGGGCATGTCGCTGATGCTCTGGTTGGCATGGTCCTCCAAGTCGGCTTCGTCCATGGTGTAGAGACCGAAATAGTCGAACATGGCATACATCTTGCTGTCATTGGGATAGTGTGAGGTACGGATGGTGTTGATGTTGTTTTGCTTCATGAGCAATACATCGCGCAACATCGATTCGGTGGTCACGGCACGTCCGTATTTGGGATGGGTGTCGTGTCGGTTTACGCCTTTAAAGAATACGCGTTGTCCATTGATGTAGACCACAGCGTCGCGTATCTGGATGTCGCGGAATCCATAATGCGTGGAGAATGCCATTTCTTCGCGTCCGTTCTCGCTTTGGACGATATGCAGGGTATAGAGGTTGGGAGTCTCAGCCGTCCAGGGCAACAGATTGCGTAGGTTGCAGGAAAGCTCTACCTGTACTTCTTTCTGTTCCGGCGCGTAGTCAATGTCTTTCTTCAGTTCGCATACTGCTTTTCCGTTGGGGTCATAGAGTTTAAGAGCAATGCTTTTGCTTCCTTTCAGCCCATCGCGGTTGTCCAGTTTCAAGGCTACGGAGAATTCGCCTTCTTTGTAGTTCGAAGCAGGAGTCAGGCTGGAAGTGATATAGTGGTCGCGTATGGCTGTCTTGGGCGTGCTGTACAGATAGACATCGCGGAAGATGCCGCTCATGCGGAACATGTCCTGGCATTCCAGATAAGAGCCGTCGCTCCAGCGGAACACCTGTACGGCCAGGCGGTTGCGTCCGGTGCGCAGGTAGCGTGTCAGGTCAAATTCTGCCACGTTGTTCGACCCTTGTGTGTAGCCTACGTACTGTCCGTTCAGGTAGACAAAGGCCGCGCTGTAGATACCGCCGAAATGGATAAACGTGCGCTGCCGTTCCCAACCTTCGGGCAAGTCGAAGAAGCGGACGTAGGAGCCTACGGGATTGATGCCATAGTTTTTGCCGTTGTCATTGAATTTGGGGCGGGCGTTGATGTAGGGCGGCGTGTTATCGTGTGGATATTCCACGTTGGCGTAGATGGGGTGGTCATACCCTTGCATTTCCCAGTTGGAGGGAACGGGAATCTTGTCCCAGCCGCTTACGTCGTAGTCTTCTTTGTAGAAGTCGAGCGGACGTTGCGACGGTTCAGATACCAGGTGGAAAGACCATTCGCCGTTCAGCAGGAAATATCGTGAACTATGTACATCGGTCCAAGGTGTAGCATAGTATTCCTTGTCGGCCAGCATTTCGCTTTCCGAGGCGTAGGGCATGTAGGTGGCATGGCCCGGCTCTTTGTTTTCGGCAAAGATGGTTTCGTTTTCCCAATAGTTCTTTGAGCGGTCGCTCATGTTCTGCTCAGCCCCGGCCGGCATAGGCATTTTGCTCTCTTGAATCAGGAATAGAGTTGCCTCGTCGTTGCCAGCCTTGTCTTGGGGGAGCAGTGCCAGATGCCCGTCTTTGTCGCAGGCCAGCAACAGTTCCATGCCGTTGGAAGGAATCAGTTGCATGTATTTTCCCTTCTTTTTCAGCGTCCACAGTTGCGATTCGTCGGAACCGTTGTTTTCGGTGATGCCCAGCTTCTTGTCCGAGCGAGCGTGGAGTGCTTTGTTCTCGAAGGGATTGATGAAGCGGTAGCTGCCAGACAGCAGACTGATGCTCCATTGTTGCAGCCGGTCGTCTGCATCGGCAGGTTTCAGTACGGAGAGGTCATTGCCCGTGCGGTAACCGATGGCTTGTCCGTTGTGCGAGACCGGGATAAGGTTATAACATTTGTTCTTGTCGAATTTTACCTGAGCCTGCAAGATGCCGGCGGCACACAACAGCAGGAGCAGGAAGAGGGAAGATAATCGTTTCATAATAAAGATGGGATTGGATGAGGTTATAGCAAGGGGGAGAACAGTGATATACTGCTGTATGAATGGGTAATATCCTGTTCTCCCCCTTTTGTCGGATTGTCAGTTCACGGGCAGACCGTCCTGTGACTTATCATTTCTTGATAGCAGGTGCGGGAGTAGTCACGCCGATTTCGTCTGCGCTGACTTTGGCGGCTTGTCCGTCGGTGGTCTGGGCATCCAGCTTGATGAAGCGTGCCTTGACGTTGCTTTCAAATGATACGGTCTGCGGCACGGGGTTGTGCATGATATTGCTGAACTCGCCGGATGTCTTTACTTCAGTCCATTGCTGGCCGTCGGTGCTCACTGAGAACTTATACTTATAGGCCATAGTCGGTTTGGCTTCGCCATTCAGCGGCGCATAGGTGAATGCCTTCAGCGATACCTGTTTACCCAGGTCGATGGTCAGAGGCTGTTCGGCTGTCACCTTCCACGTGTCGCGTGGCAGATTGTTCCACTGCGCTTCGTCCTGCGTTTCAGCCAGCGGAGCAGCGTAATAGGCAGCCACGTTGCAGATGTTGGCTTTCAGTCGGGTAGAGCGCAACGTCAGGCGTAAGCTGGAAGCGTTTACTTCCGGGAAGCGGAGCAGGCGTTTGTAACCGATGGTCGTTCCTTTGCCCACCGATTTCCATTCGCCGTCGACGAGTGCTTCTACTTCGAATTCTTCCACGCGTTGTCCCTTGGCAATGTCTTCCTGCAGCAGCACCACATTGACGGGCGCGGCTTCTTTCAGTGCATATTCGCGGCTTTCGCCTCCTGCTGCATTCCAGAGCACTTGTCCGTCGGCCACGAGGTTGTTGGCGAATGTGCGGTCGCGGTAGTCGGCAAACTCTTTCAGGCGCTTCACATCAGCTTCGTGAATCAGACCACGACGGTCGGGCGGGATGTTGAGCAGGAGTACAGAGTTGTAGCCTACAGATTGAAAATAGATGTCTGTCAAGTGCTTCAGACTCTTCACCTGATTGTCCTGGTCGGCATGGTAGAACCATCCCGGACGGATAGATACGTCCACCTCCGAAGGATACCAGAACAGTTCGTTGGCTTTGGCCAGAATTTCGCGGCTGCCCAAGTCGGCAGAAGTAGAGCCGACGCCCAGAGCAGAGTTCACACTGTCCGAGCGGGTATAGATGCCCGGTGCCAGGACGGTAGCGCTCCATTCGGTTTCACGGCCCAAACCACGTTCGTTGCCCACCCAGCGAACGTCGTCGCCCATGATGGCCATTACGGCTTTGGGTTGCAGTTTCTGGATGGTCTTGTAGAAGGCATCCCAATCGTAGATTTGTTTCCTGCCGTTGGGGCCTTCGGCGTTGGCACCGTCAAACCACACTTCGTGCACTTCGCCATAATTGGTGAGCAGTTCGGTCAGCTGGTCAATGAAGAACTGGTTGTAGCGCGGAGAGTCGCCATAGCATTCAGCATTGCGGTCCCACGGCGAGAGGTAGACACCGAATCGCATGTCGTACTTGGTACATGCGTCGCGCAATTCTTTCACCACATCTCCTTTGCCGTCTTTCCATTTCGACGATGCCACACTATGTTTCGTCGTCTTGGTGGGCCACAGGCAGAAGCCATCGTGGTGTTTGGCTGTCAGGATGACCATTTTGAATCCCGCTTCCTTGAGCGAGCGTACCCACTGTTCAGCATCCAGTTCCGTGGGGTTGAACAAGGCGGGGTCTTCGGTTCCATCGCCCCATTCGCGGTCGGTAAAGGTGTTGATGCCGAAGTGCAGGAAGGCGGTCAGCTCCATCTGTTGCCACTCCAGCTGTTGGGGAGTGGGCACCAGCCGGGCTGCCATGTCCACTTTCTGTTCCATTGTGGCACCTTCGGGAAACTCCAGATGCTTCACGTAATACTCTTCGCTCCGTTGCGAGCATCCTTGCAACGAGGCGGCTGCCAGCAGGCAAGCTGCTGCCATCAGTCGGTTCATTCTTTTCATGGTTCTCTATTTATTATTTAATAATGACTTCGTCTATGTAAATCTTCGATGGCTGGCCGGGGCGTACATGGTCTGGCGGACAATTGCCGGGTGTTTCCAGGGTGAATTTCACGTAGCGTGCCTTTCTTCCATCGGTCTTTATGGCCAGGTCTTCAATGAAGTTGCCTTCCTTGAAGATGTCGGCGTCGGTAAATGCCAGGATCCCTGCCTCAGTGAATGTCTGATTATCAATGGACAACTCCACTTTGACGGTGCGGGGCTTGTGTACACCCATGCCGTAGTTGGTGATGCAGCCGATGGTACATTCCCGGATGTCTTTTTCTTCCTGTAAGTCAACCGTGAATGAGATGTCTTTGCCCAGGTCGCCGGTGTACCATTCGAAATCCGTCTGTTTCAGGCTGCCCCGCAGGCCGTTCACCAACACGTTGGCTGCTTGCGGTATCCCGTTCAGCGGGCGGGCAGTGGCCTCATTCCAGGTAATCGGAAGCACCAGTAGCTTGCCCTGCTGCTCATTATGGGCAAAGGTAACAGCTTTTATTGTAATATCCTTGTCAATCACTAACTTTTTCTCATACAAAGGTGATTGTGCTGTCGGCGTACTGCCGTCCGTTGTATATCTGATTTCCATGTCGGGACGTTCGCATTCCAGCTTCGCTTCCAGCTTGCCGTCCGCCGTGGGGGTCACGGTGTGCTGGATGTTGAACATCGAACGGGCGCTGGTGATACCTTGGGCGGACAAGTGGGCGATGTAATTGTCTAATCCTTTCAGGAACGAAGGCCAGTCTTTTTGTCCTTTGGGTGACCAGGCTGTTTCGGCTAATGCGGCCAGACGGGGGAAGGTCAGGTAGAATACGTCTTCGGGCTTGTTGCAGAATTCCGTCCACATACAACCTTGCACGCCCATCAGCAATGGTTCGTATTCCGGTTTCCAATCGGGCTGCACAGGTTCGTAGTCATAAACGTTCTTCAGGGTATTGTTGCCGAAATAGGTGAACGGTTCAAACCATTGCGGTCCCTGGTAGCGTATGAGGTAAAGTACCCGGGCAGGTGCCATGATGAAGCGGTGTCCTTGCGCGGCAGCTTTCAGGGCAGCTTGTCCGTAGCCTTGCCAGCCCAGGATGATGGATTCATCGGGCAGTTTGCTGTTGGTCAGTTCGTCCCAGCCGATGACTTGCTTACCTTTGCTGCGGACGTAGTCGGCCATGCGCCCCATGAAGTAGCCTTGCAAGGCTTCTTCGTCTGCCAAGTGCTCGCGGTGGATGCGTGCCTGGCAGAGCGGGCACTTCTTCCAGTTGGTTTTCCGGGCTTCGTCTCCTCCTAAATTTACATAACGCGAGGGGAAAAGACTCATCACTTCATCCAATATGTCTTGCAGGAAGGTGTAGGTCTTGTCATTACCGGCGCAGAAAATGATTTCAGAATTGTTTCCGCCCAATCCCGGCAACACGCCGATGAAGTCTTTTACCACTGGGCAGGCATATTCGGGATAGGCAGCCAATGCGGCATTGGAGTGGGCGGGGATGTCTATTTCCGGTATGACTTCAATCTGTCTTTCAGCGGCGTAGCGGATGATTTCTTTCATGTCTTCCTGCGTGTAGAATCCACCGATGGGTGTTGGCTCTCCCGGTTTGGGATTGCGTCGTTCGGGGAAGGTCTTGCCGGGGCGGTCCACACGCCAGGCGCCTACTTCCGTCAGCCGCGGGTATTTCTTGATTTCCAGTCTCCAGCCGTTGTCATCGCTTAGGTGGAGGTGCAGGCGGTTGATTTTCAGCATGGCGATGCAGTCTATCATGCGTATCACGTCTTCCTTGGGCAGGAAGTAGCGGGCCACATCGAGCATATAGCCACGGTAGCCAAAGCGTGGTTCGTCTTTGAGGGTTACAGCAGGCACGGCCCAGACGGCATCCGTTTCGGCTTGTTCTTCCACAGCGGGGGGCAGCATCAGGCGCAGGCTTTGCAGGGCATAGAAATAGCCCCGGTTGTCAGCAGCCTTGATGGTTATTTGCCGGAGCGTAACCTTCAGTTCATAAGCCTCCGCTTTCATCGTGGAGTCGGGGATAAGCACGATGTCACCTTCTTGCCCCGTCTGTACAGTGGGAGTAAATCCGGCGGAGCGGGTGAACAAGGCGGCGAAGTTTTCGGCCATCGGTCGTTGGGTCTCGTCGGCGATAGCCAGGATTGTGTTTCGATTGAAACGGAAAGCTCCATCGGATTTTTCCACGGATACAGGTCGGGGAACGAGTGTAGTCTCTTGGGGAGAAGTTGTCCCGTTGCAGGCGGCCAAGCCCAGTGTCAGGGTAGCCCAGCAGGCGGTAATCCATTGTTGTATCTTCATTGCAATGATGTTTTTTTAAGAAGAGATTGTGAATTTGGGACAAAGGTATAAAAAAGCCCGCACGATTGCAAACCGTAAAAAACAGAAAGCCATCCTGCGGGCTGAATCCTTTGCTCCTTGTTTGGAATATTGTTTGGAATATGCCTCCTTTGATAAATATATGGGCAGACGATTTGCTCGTTTCCGTTAAATGTCTTACTTTTGCTCAAATTATTACGCAGAATTGCAAGTAAGGAGTTTATGCCCGTATCGAAAACAAGAGAAAAACTGGTGGATGTGGCCCGTCAGCTGTTTGCCAAGATGGGAGTGGAGAATACCACGATGAACGACATTGCCATAGCCTCGCAGAAAGGGCGGAGAACGCTCTATACCTACTTCAAAAGCAAGGAAGACATCTATCTGGCCGTGGTGGAATCAGAATTGGACATCTTGTCGGACACCATGGAGCGAGTGATTGAGAAGAACGTTTCACCGGACGAGAAACTGATGGAGATGATTTACACCCACTTGGATGCCGTGAAAGAAGTGGTTTACCGCAACGGCACGCTCCGCGCCGATTTCTTCCGCGATACGTGGCGCGTGGAGACCGTCCGCAAACGGTTCGACACGAAGCAGGTGCTCCTTTTCAAGGAAGTGCTTCGCGAAGGGTGGGAGAAAGGCCTGTTTCGGATAGACGACCTGGACATGACGGCGGAGATTCTCTACTTCTGCGTGAAGGGCATCGAGGCACCTTATATCCGCGGCCACGTGGGTTCGAACCTGGATGACAATACGCGCGACGTGTTTGTGCGCCGCCTGGTGTTGGGAGCCTTGGGCAGGAATGTGGGATGAGAGCTTTGCAGAAAGATAACTCCTTCACTCCTATAAAGAAAAGATAGTTACTTAATATTTAAATATAGAAAATATGGGATTATTAGACGGAAAAGTAGCCATCGTCACGGGCGCAGCCCGCGGCATCGGCAAAGCCATTGCGTTGAAGTTTGCTTCTGAAGGCGCCAACGTGGCTTTTACGGACTTGGTGATTGACGACAATGCCAAGGAAACGGAGAAAGAAATCGCTGCTTACGGAGTGCAGGCCAAAGGCTATGCCTCGAACGCAGCCAATTTTGAAGATACGGCCAAGGTTGTGGAGGAAATCCACAAGGACTTCGGCCACATCGACATCCTGGTGAATAACGCCGGCATTACGCGCGACGGACTGATGATGCGCATGAGCGAACAGCAGTGGGACATGGTGCTGAACGTGAACCTGAAATCGGCTTTCAACTTCATCCATGCCTGCACGCCCATCATGATGCGCCAGCGTGGCGGCAGCATCATCAACATGGCTTCAGTGGTAGGCGTGCACGGCAATGCCGGACAGGCCAACTACGCCGCTTCCAAGGCCGGGCTGATTGCTTTGGCCAAGTCCATCGCCCAGGAACTGGGCTCACGCGGCATCCGTGCCAACGCCATCGCTCCAGGCTTCATCATCACGGCTATGACCGATGCTTTGTCTGACGAGGTTAAGGCTGAATGGGCCAAACGTATTCCTCTCCGCCGGGGCGGCACACCCGAAGACGTGGCCAACATCGCTACGTTCCTGGCTTCTGACATGTCTTCGTATGTGTCCGGACAAGTTATTCAGGTAGATGGCGGCATGAATATGTAACTGTTTTCCAGTGAAGAATGATGGATGAAGGATGAAGGCCCCAAGGCTGGTAGGCCGCTTTATGTCCTTCATTCATCATTCTTTGTTTCCTTATTTTATAAGTTATAAGATGACTGTCCTTTACGAAGACAATCACATTATCATTGTCAACAAGACCGCTTCCGAAATCGTCCAAGGAGACAAGACGGGCGACATTCCCCTTTCAGAAACTGTCAAGCAGTATCTGAAAGAAAAATATGCCAAGCCCGGCAATGTATTCATTGGTGTCACTCACCGGCTGGACCGACCGGTAAGCGGGCTTGTTGTATTTGCTAAGACCAGTAAAGCCCTATCGCGTCTGAATGAAATGTTCAGGGGAAGCGAGGTGCAGAAAACCTATTGGGCGGTGGTGAAGGAACGACCGCCTCGGGATGAGGATGAGCTTGTGCATTACCTGGTGCGCAACGAGAAACAGAATAAAAGCTATGCTTACGATACAGAACGTCCTCATAGCAAGAAAGCTGTGTTGCACTACCGGCTTATTGGGCATTCGCAAAACTATTACTTGCTGGAAGTCGACCTGAAGACGGGGCGTCATCATCAAATCCGGTGCCAGCTTGCCAAGATTGGCTGTCCCATCAAGGGAGATTTGAAGTATGGGTTTCCACGCTCCAATCCCGACGGCAGCATCAGTCTGCATGCCAGGCGTATCAGTTTCATCCATCCCGTTTCGAAAAAAAAGGTCGATGTGGAGGCTCCTCTTCCTCCTGGTAATTTGTGGAACGGATTTGAGTTTATAACCTTTACTGATTAGTTGTTTTTCCATGAAGAAAAAAATGATTTTCTTGTCAGGCTTGCTGCTGGTAACCGGTCTGACTGCCCGCTCACAAGAGAAAGTGACGGAATATGAAATGCGCCCTGCGGTGGTGGTGCGTACTCCCCTGCAAGGCGACAGCATCAACCAGAAAGGAGAAAAGTTTGGCGCAGCCCAGTTGCTGCAGACCGGCATTCCTCTCGATTTTGACCAAGCCACGCGGGTGACTGCTGATACGGCCGGTTATGTGACCGTGGACAAACCGGCTGCTGACAATCTGCTGTATCTGTTTTCTACTCGTTTGCGTGCCGAACGCTTTATGAAAGGCAAGTTGAAGATTTCTTCGCCTGCCCGCTTCGAAGTCTTTGTAAATGGAGATTCCAAGCGTAGCAAGACTACGGCAGAAGACAGTCTCTCGCAGGTGCAGCCGGTCGTTGTCGATTTGCGCCTGGAGCCGGAAGCAGATTATGACATTGTCATCAAATTGCTGTCCGCTTCTGATGACAAGGCGCAGCCTGTGTTGAAATGCGAACTGGAGAAAGACGCCGCCTACTCAGACGTGCCGTGCCGCATGGCTCCCGACCTGAAGCGACGCCTTTCGCTGTTTAACACCAATTTCGGTTGCCGTGTGGCTTCTGTCTCACTGTCTCCCGATGGTAAATATTTGCTGACGCGTTACAGCGACAGCTACGACCTGAACCGTGGCCGTTCGCATACGGAACTGACTGAAGTGAAAACAGGGCGGGTGTTGCTGCCCAATGTCAATGAGGGCATGAGGTGGATGCCTACAGGACATAAGCTGTATTATACGGTTACGGGACGCGAACGCAACGACTTGCTCGTCTACGATCCGGAAACCGGCACCGAAGAAACGCTTTACCGCAATATCCCGGAAGGGGGATTCTCTTGGTCGCCCAACGGAGATTACCTGATTTATGTGCAGACAGACGAAGGCGAGAAAGTGAACGGACCGTTGAAACGCATGTTGCATCCGGACGACCGTATTCCCGGTGCGCGCAACCGTTATTACATCATGAAGTACGACCTTGCCACCGGAGTGTCCGAGCGACTGACGTATGGTAGCCACAGCGTTTACCTGAATGATATCTCGCCCGACGGCAGTAAGTTGCTTTGCATGTCTTATAAGCCCAATATCACGAAGTGTCCTTATTCGCTCTCTGCCTTGTTCGAGATAGAACTGGCTACACTGAAGACTGATACTTTGGTGGACTGGGAACCCTACCTGAACGGTGCTTCTTATTCACCCGACGGCAAGCAGCTGTTGCTCTTTGGAGGACCCGATGCCTTGGGCGGTGTGGGGCGCAATTGTGGTAATCATCCCATTGCCAACTCGTTTGATGTGCAGGCTTTCTTGATGGATCGTGCCACACGGGAGGTGAAGCCCATTACCCGCAACTTCAATCCGACCATTATCAACGGTACATGGAACCGTGCCGATGGTTGTATCTATTTCAATACGACCGATAAGGATTGTCAGCACATCTACCGCTATACGCCTTCGGAAGATGCTTTCGAAATGCTGGTTTTGGAGCAGGATGTTATCGGTAGTTTCTCTGTGCCCGACGACAATGCTTCGCTCATGGCATACGTGGGTGGCGGAAACACCAGTGCGGGGGTGGCTTATCTGTATGACCGCAAGAAAGGTAAGTCGACCTTGCTGGCCGACCCGATGAAGGAGGCTTTGGATGAGATTGAACTGGGAGAAATGCAGGAGTGGAATTTCACGTCGGCTGACGGCACGCTGATAGAAGGCATGATGTGTCTGCCGCCCGACTTTGACCCACAGAAGAAATATCCGCTCATTGTTTATTATTACGGAGGCACTACGCCTACTACGCGCAGCCTGATGACGCCCTACAGTCCGCAGCTTTTTGCTTCGCGCGATTATGTGGTCTATGTGATTAATCCCAGCGGTGCCATCGGCTACGGGCAGGAGTTCTCTGCCCGCCATGTCAATGCTTGGGGCGATTGGACTGCTGACGAAATCATCGAAGGCACGAAGAAGTTCTGCGAGGCTCATCCGTTTGTCGATGCCAAGCGTATCGGTTGCCTGGGAGCTTCCTACGGAGGCTTCATGACTATGTATCTCCAGACCAAGACCGACCTCTTTGCCGCTGCCGCTTCGCATGCCGGTATCAGCAATGTCACCAGTTACTGGGGCGAAGGTTATTGGGGATATTCTTACAACGCCGTAGCCGCTGCCGACAGTTATCCGTGGAGCAACCCGGAATTGTTTACCAAACACGGTGCTTTGTTCAATGCCGACAAGATTAAGACTCCGTTGCTGTTGCTGCATGGTACGGTAGACACGAATGTGCCCATCGGCGAGAGCATCCAGTTGTATAATGCCCTGAAAATTCTGGGTAAGCCTGTAGAATTCATCACGGTGGATGGCGAAAACCACTTCATCAGCGATTACGAGAAGCGGGTGCAGTGGCACAATTCCATCATGGCTTGGTTTGCCCGCTGGCTGCAGGATAGTCCGGAGTGGTGGAATGACCTCTATCCGGAGCGTCACTGGTAAAATTCTTCCCTGTCGGGGTTTCCCGATGGGGAGGAGTTGAAAAAGATGCATTCGCATCTGCATGGATGCAAAAAAGCCGTTCCCCAGAATAGACAAGGAGGGAACGGCTTTTTTGTGTTAGTGTGCTTACTGTTCTTCGGCTGCTTGGGTAGCTGTCGGCATCTGTTCGGATTTGGTTTTAGTCCCTTCCCGTCCCGCCCAGTGTCACCACTAAACGGAAACGGAAAGGAACCACCACAAACAAACATAAACAGGACTGCTACTAATACTAACTTTGGGGTTAACTTATCTAATTCGTATGCTTGATAAGAGGTATGGGTTTAAAGTTAGTTCTTAAATTATCAACTCACTGAATATTCTTCTATCAAATACTGTGCCAAAGTCTGAGAAAAGAACAGAACCGGCAGGATTTCTTTTGCGATTCGGACATTTAGGCGGTCATGCCGGCTGCTGACTTCCCACCGTGTCAGGGCTGTCATGGAGGCTGTCAGGCTTCGCTCAGGTATATCTTTGTCAGACAGCCGATTACTTCTTCGGTATATGGAGCTTGCTTCTTAGCGCTTGGAAGTCAGCTTCTTAGCGCTTAGATGTTTCTTGCTTAGCGCTCAGGTATTCTGTTTTGTTGCCAAGAGGCCGGATAAACTCCGTGTGCGCTCTGTGCTGCAGCATAAAAAGTGCAAGTTCTTCCATTATGACTGAATGGCAGAGTGTGGAAAGTTGTGGAAAGTGTGGAGCGGGTTCGTGGAATTATTCCACACTTTGCGGTTACACTTCGATGCCATATAGCTTCAGTTTGTTGTATAAGGTCTTTCGGTCGATGCCCAACAGTTGGGCGGCTCGGCTCTTATTGTTGCCAGTTTGACGGAGTGCCTCGATGATGTGTTGTTTTTCTGTCTCTTCGTTGCGCAGGGGCAGGGTGGCAGCCGGTGTGTTGGTCTCAGGCAGGTCGCTCAGTTCGAGAGGTGTGATGTATTTGCCGGTAGCCAGCAGGGTGGCGCGGCGGATGACGTTTTTCATCTGCCGCAAGTTGCCGGGCCAGGGATAGTCCAGCAGTAGGCGGCAAGCCTTGTCGTCGAAGCCCACCAGTTGCTTGTCCATTTCGCGGTTGGCCTGGTCCAGGAAGAAATTGGCGAAGAGCAGGATGTCTTCTCTGCGGTCCTTCAGCGGAGGCATGCGCAGGGTAAATTCGTTGATGCGGTGATAGAGGTCCTCCCGAAAGGTGCCTTTCTCAATGGCTTGCTCCAGGTTTTCGTTGGTGGCCGATACTAAGCGGACGTCTACCTGTATTTCCTTGCTTGAGCCTACGGGTCGGATTTTCCGTTCCTGCAAGGCACGCAACAGTTGTATCTGCACCTCGTAGCTCAGGTTGCCTATCTCGTCTAAGAAGATGGTTCCACCGTTGGCTTCCACAAAAGCCCCTGTCTTGTCGGTCAGTGCGCCGGTGAAGGCACCTTTCACATGGCCGAAGAATTCGGATGCAGCCAGTTCTTTGGGGATGGAGCCGCAGTCAATGGCCACAAAAGGCTGGCTGGCCCGTTTGCTCAACTGGTGAATGCGGTGTGCCACATATTCTTTGCCCGTTCCGCTGGCGCCGTTGATGAGCACCGACATATTGGTGGGAGCCACTAATTTCACGTAGTTGTAAAGTTGTCTGGCAGTGTCGCTTTCGCCTTCCAGGAAGTCGGAGGATTCTGCGGCCGGTCGGGTGGGGGTGGCTACCGGTTGCGGGGTAGCGGCAGTCTGTAGGGCTTCGTTGATTTTCTTGAGCAGTTCGTCGGGGTTGACCGGTTTGGCAATGTAGTCGCAGGCACCTAACTTCATGGCCTGAACCGCCGACTGTATGTCGGCATAGCCGGTCATGATGATGAGGGGGATAGGCAGCTTTTTCTCTCCTAACCATTTCAGCAGGTCGGTACCGTCGCGGTCGGGCAGTCGGAGGTCGGACAGAATCAGGTCCACGCTTTCCGTTTCGATGTACTTTTGTGCGCGGGCTATGCTGCTGGCCGAAGCCATCTGGAAACCTTGTTTGCCCAGCCATGTTTTCAGCATCATGGCGTAGGTGATGTCGTCTTCTACGATTAAAATAGATTTCATTGCCATCTCTTTAGTTCTTTTTCTATACAAAGGTAAGCGGTTTTGGCTGAAAGTCGTATATTTGCAGACTTAAATTAAACAAAAAGAAAATGAGACGAAATATCATTGTCATATTAACCCTGCTGCTGACGTGTGGGCTAAGTGCTTGCAAGCCGGGAGCTAACCGAGGAGAAAACATGGAAAAAGAAACCCGATTGAAAATCGAAACCACTGCAGGCGATATTGTGGTGAAACTCTACAACGAAACGCCGAAACACCGTGACAACTTTATCAAGCTGGCTAAGGAGGGAGTGTACGACGGTACGCTCTTCCACCGTGTCATCAAGGATTTTATGATTCAGGCCGGAGACCCTCAGAGCAAGAGCGCGTCCAAGGGCAAGTCGCTGGGAGCTGGCGATGTGGGCTATACCATTCCCGCCGAGTTTGTCTATCCCCAATATTTCCACAAGCGCGGTGCCTTGGCTGCCGCCCGTCAGGGAGACAATGTCAATCCGGAGAAAGCTTCGTCGGGCTGCCAGTTCTATATTGTGACAGGCAAGGTGTATAATAATGGTTCGCTGGCCAACATGGAGGAACAGATTAACCAGATGCGCCTGCAGAGTGTCTTCAACGCACTGGCGCAGAAACATCTCAAAGACATCTATAAGATGCGCCGGGCGGGCGACGAGGACGGACTGATGAAGTTGCAGGATGAACTGATTGCCGAAGCCGAGAAAGAAATGGCAGGAAAAACCCGTTTCCAGTTTACGCCCGAACAGCAACAGGCTTATACCACGCTGGGCGGTGCCCCTCACCTGGACGGAGAATACACCGTATTTGGTGAAGTGGTGGAAGGAATGGATGTCGTAGACAAGATTCAGCGTGTGAAGACGGACCGCAACGACCGGCCCGAGGAAAATGTAGTCATCAGCAAAGTTACTGTCCTTGAAGATTAACCGTCACATATTGGATAACGGTCTGCGGCTGGTACATCACGAAGATACCGGCACGCAGATGGTGGCTATGAACATCGTCTACGATGTGGGTGCTCGCGACGAGCATCCCGACCACACCGGCTTTGCCCATCTGTTTGAACATCTCATGTTCGGGGGATCGGTGCATATCCCTGATTATGACACGCCCCTGCAGCATGCCGGCGGTGAGAACAATGCCTGGACTAACAACGACATAACCAACTATTACCTCACTGTGCCTGCTGCCAATGCGGAGACAGGTTTCTGGCTGGAGTCGGACCGTATGCTGGCGCTGGCGTTCAGCCCCCGCAGTCTGGAGGTACAGCGGGGTGTGGTGATGGAGGAGTTTAAGCAGCGTTGCCTCAACCTGCCCTATGGCGATGTGGGGCATCTTATCCGTCCTTTGGCCTACCAGGTGCATCCTTACCGCTGGCCTACCATTGGCAAGGAGTTGTCACACATAGCTCAAGCCACGCTGGACGAGGTGGAGGAGTTCTTCTATCGCCATTATGCACCCAACAACGCGGTGCTGGCTGTGACGGGACATATCTCCTGGGACGAGACACGGCGCCTGGCCGAAAAATGGTTCGGACCTATACCGTGCCGGAAAGTACCGTTGCGTTGCCTGCCTCAGGAACCGATACAGACAGAGGAGCGCCGGTTGACAGTGGAACGTGAAGTGCCGGTAGATGCTTTGTATATGGCTTTCCATATCTGTGGACGCGATGAGGCCGACTTTTACATCTATGATGCGCTGTCGGACATATTGAGCAACGGACGTTCCAGTCGTCTTACCCAGGCTCTGTTGCTGGAAAGGAAACTGTTTTCGGCTATCGATGCTTATGTGTCGGGGTCGAGGGAACCTGGTTTGCTGCACATCAGCGGGAGACTGGCGGCAGGCGTGACCTTGGAGCAGGCAGAAACGGCTGTGTGGGAGGAACTGGGGCGGCTGAAGGAGATGCCTGTGGATGAGACGGAATTGGAGAAGGTGAAGAACAAATTCGAGTCTACCCAGATATTCGGTAACATCAATTATCTGAACGTGGCCACCAACCTGGCCTGGTTTGAATTGACGGGGAAGGCAGAAGACATTGACCAAGAGGTAGACCGTTATCGGGCTGTTTCTGCCGAGCAGTTGCAGAATTGTGCCCGTCGGACTTTCTGCCGTTGCAATACCAATGTGTTGTATTACAAGAGTTGCGTTTCTCATGAATAGACTTCTGAAGAATTACGGTGATCATTATCGGGCATTGCTCAAGTTGGGGTTGCCCATCGTGGTGGGACAACTGGGTGTTATTGTGTTGGGCTTTGCCGATACCTTGATGATAGGGCACCATAGCACGGTGGAACTGGGAGCCGCCTCTTTTGTCAACAACATGTTCAATCTTTGTATCATCTTCAGTACGGGTTTCAGCTATGGGCTGACTCCTGTGGTGGGTACGCTCTATGGAGGAGGCCGACTGGCAGAAGCAGGTAGCGCCTTGCGTTGCAGTCTGGTGGCCAATACCCTGGTGGCCCTGCTGGAGATGGCTGTAATGACGGTGCTTTACTGCAACGTGGAGCGTTTAGGGCAGCCGGAAGAACTCATTCCCCTCATCAAGCCCTACTACCTGGTGTTGTTGGTGTCGTTGCTCTTTGTCATGCTGTTCAATGCCTTCAAACAGTTTGCCGACGGCATTACAGATACGCGTACGGCGATGTGGATACTGCTGGGGGGTAATGTGCTGAACATAGCCGGCAACTATGTCCTTATCAACGGTAAGCTGGGGCTGCCGGAACTGGGTCTGTTGGGGGCGGGGCTGAGCACACTCCTGTCACGCATCCTGATGGTGGTTGCCTTTGCCTGGATTGTGCTGCGTGCTCCGCGTTTCCGTCGCTATCGGGTGGGATTGCTGCGCAGCCCCTGGTCGGGTGTTTTGTTCCGTCGGCTTCAGGCTTTGGGGTGGCCCGTAGGTTTGCAGATGGGCATGGAAACAGCATCGTTCAGCCTGAGCATCATTATGGTAGGATGGCTGGGAACCATAGCTCTTGCCTCTCACCAGATTATGCTGACCGTATCGCAGTTCACCTTTATGATGTACTACGGCATGGGGGCTGCGGTGGCTGTACGAGTCAGTAACTATCGTGGGGTGGGCGACGTGCTTAATGTGCGCCGTTCTGCCAAGGCCGGATTTCACCTTATACTGGCCATGGCGGTAGTCTTGTCGGCCATAGTGTTTGCCTGCCGCAGAGAAGTAGGCGGATGGTTTACGGATAATGCCGAGGTAACCATGCTTGTGCCTGCCCTGTTTGTACCCTTCTTGCTATACCAGTTCGGCGACGGGTTACAGATAACATTTGCCAACGCTTTGCGCGGTATTTCCGATGTAAAGCCAATGATGTTCATAGCTTTCATAGCTTACTTTGTCATCTCTCTGCCTTTGGGCTACCTTTTCGCTTTTGTGGCAGACTGGGGGTTAGTAGGAATATGGGCGGCTTTTCCCTTTGGACTGACTACGGCCGGTCTGCTCTTCTGGCTGCGTTTCCGGAGGAAAACGATGCTGCATAATGCCTGCTGAGGTTGTCGGATGTAGCCTGTCGGGCAACCTTACGGGATGTTGGTCGCTTGTGTTTAAGAAAGACTTTCTTTCTTTTTCAG
Organism: Mediterranea sp. An20; assembly: GCF_002160055.1. Classification (GTDB taxonomy): domain Bacteria; phylum Bacteroidota; class Bacteroidia; order Bacteroidales; family Bacteroidaceae; genus Bacteroides; species Bacteroides avicola. Next base: position 41,799 of record NZ_NFJV01000023.1, on the reverse strand, counting down.
TACATATAATAATCAAAGTATGGGAACAATAAACAAGGTATCCAGGCTCAAGGTGGTGGCCGGCTTCACGCTACTGTTGGCTGTCTTGTTCTATTCTCTGGATTTTGTGCAAAAGGAGGTGGATACCCTCTTGCATACCGAGGGGCAGGACACGCAATGGATGGACAGTCTCTCGGTGCTCCTGAAGCAGAAGGACGAGAACACGGTGCGTATACTGCGCACGTTGACCGAGGTGAACGACAGTCTTATATCGAAGTCGCAAATCGAGAGCATTATAACCAGTCAGGATACCATGCTGGTGCGTCCGCGGGTGCAACGTCGGGTGGTAAGGCATGAAGACACGTTGGTGACGCAGCACGAGAAGAAAGGATTCTTCCGCCGCCTGCGAGATGCCTTCGTGCCTCCCAAGCAAGACTCTGCCATACAGGTAAAGACCAGGGTAGAGTACGTAGAAGACACGTTGCTCGAAGCTTATAACCCTGTGGATACCTTGCAGGCACGACTCCGTGCGGTGGTGGAGCGGGAGCGCAGGGCCGACACCGTTATTCGTCGGCGCAGGCGACGCCTCCAGGCTGTCAATTCACGCCTCTCTGCCCGTATTGACACCCTGCTCAAGCATTACGAAGAAGGCCTGCTGCTGCGGGCACGTGCTGAGGCCGAACACAGGCAAGAGGTACGCTCACGCTCGGCACAGACCATAGGCGGCATTGCTACGGGAGCTGTAGTCTTGGCGGCACTTTTCCTCCTGCTTATCGGGAGAGACATCGGGCGAAACAACCGCTATCGGAGAGAACTGGAGGAGGCACGCCGCCGGGCCGAAGACCTGCTGGCTGTGCGCGAAAAGATGATGTTGGCCATCACACACGATTTCAAGGCACCGCTCGGCTCCATCATGGGCTATGCCGACCTTCTGTCCAGACTGACAACGGATGAACGCCAAAGGTTCTACCTCAATAACATGAAGACCTCGTCGGAGCATTTGCTCAAGCTGGTGACCGACCTGCTTGACTTCCATCGCCTCGACTTGCACAAGGCAGAGATAAACCGTGTGCCTTTCCATCCAGCCCGCCTGCTGGAGGAGATACGCGTGAGCTTCGAGCCACTCACGGCAGCCAAGGGGTTGGAACTGCGGTGCGATATTTCCCCCGAACTGCATGCCACTTACATCAGCGACCCTTTGCGGATCCGTCAGATTGTGAGCAACCTGCTGTCCAACGCCGTGAAGTTCACCGAACACGGCAGCATCACTCTCCGTGCTTCCTGGCGGGAGCATCGCCTGATCCTGGCAGTGGCCGATACCGGATGCGGGATGGACCCTGCTGACCGCGACCGGATATTCCAGGAGTTTACCCGGCTACCCGGTGCCCAGGGACAGGAAGGTTTCGGACTCGGCCTTTCTATCGTGCGTATGCTGGTGAACCTGCTTGGTGGCAGCATCAAGGTCGAGAGTCGGTTGGGGCAAGGAAGTACCTTCACCGTAGACCTGCCGTTAGACAAAGCTTTAGTCAATGAAGAAGTAAGCGTGGAGAAAGAAGAACCTGCCCGTCTTTCTGTCCCTGCCGCACAAGCCAGACACGATCATCCTTCTCACGCTTTTCCACCGTCTTCCCCTAAACGCCTGCTGCTGATAGACGACGACCGCATTCAGCTTACTCTGACCGTGGCGATGCTCCGTCAGGGAGGGATAGAGGCCTTAGCTTGCCAGCAGGTAGACGAGTTGCTGGAAGCCCTGCGCACGCAAGATTTCGATGTACTGCTTACTGATGTGCAGATGCCCGCCCTCAACGGGTTTGAGTTGTTGCGTCTGTTGCGTGCATCCAACATCTCTCTGGCACGTACCATTCCCGTGGTGGCCGTCACCGCACGTAGCGATATGCAGCGTGCCGACTTCGAATCCCACGGCTTTGCCGGTTGCTTGCACAAGCCGTTCACGGTACAGGAACTGCTGGGCGAATTGCAGCGCATCGGTGGCGACAATGCTTTCGTGTCTCCCTCTCCACCGCCTTCTTCCACCCCGTCTGCCGGTATCGACCTCTCTGCTCTTACTGCCTTTTCGGCCGACGATCCCGAAGCTGCCAGTTCCATCCTCCGTAGTTTTGTCGAGGAAACCCGCGGCAATGCCGACCGCCTGCGCCGGGCAATAGAAGCAGCCGATGTAGCAGGCTCGTCTGCAGTGGCCCATAAGATGATACCGCTCTTCACCCTCATAAAAGCCACCCGTATAGTGCCGCTGTTGCGCAGGCTGGAGGCTGCCCGTACCGGTACCCTCACCCCGGAGTTGCATGCCGTTGCCGATGAAGTGCTGGCAGGGGTAGAGCAAGTGTTGAAGGAGGCAGAACAAACAGTCGAACCCATTAAATAGACGATGAGATTATGAAACAGATAAGAACTGCCTGTATAGGCCTTGGATACCGTGGACGCCAGCTTTTTACCCTTTTGTGCCGCATTCCTTCTTTCCGGCTGGTGGCCGTGGCCGACCCCTGCCTGGAAGGAAAGGATTTGCCCGATGAGGTGGCCCGTTACGACCGGGGACCGGACGATTATTTGCGTATGCTTGATGAGCAGCACCCCGACTTGGTGGTGGTAGCTTCGCCCTGGACTTTTCATCTGCAACATGCCTTACATGCGGTGCAGGCCGGTTGCCATGTGGCGCTTGAAATCAAAGGTGGCTTGGCCGAAGGGGAGTATGAACCGCTCTCGCAGCTGGCCAGGCAGACCAGGCGTTGTGTATTGCCGCTGGAAAACACGCTCTTCCTGCGCGAAGTGCTGGCGGTATATACCCTGGTGCAGGCAGGCGTGCTGGGCGACCTGGTTTATCTGCGCGGCGGATACCGACACGACCTGCGCGATTTGTTGCTGGACGACCAGGGGCGCTTGGGCAATCGGGCGAATACGGAGAGCATCTGGAGAGCACGTTTCTACCGCGAAGCGAACGGCGACATTTACCCCACGCACGGACTGGCACCGCTCTGTCTGTGGGCAGGCATCAATCGGGGCGACCGCCTGCGAAGGCTGACCTCGTTTGCCTCCCGTTCCGCCGGACTCCTGCACCGCATCCGCCTGCTGGGTGGCGACGAGCAGGTGCAGGTGACGATGGGCGATGTGGTAGTGACCCAACTGGAGTCGGAGAAGGGCGTGCTGATGTCGCTCATACACGATACCACGCTTCCGCGCCCGCGCAGCCTGGACTTTGAAGTGCAGGGCACACGGGGAATCTGGCAGGGCGATACGCGCCGCATCTATGTGGAAGGCGACGGGCAAACCGAAACCTGGCAAGACGATGCGCCTTACGTGGAACGATACGAACACGAGTATTGGAAGCGCTGGGGCACAGAAGCGCTGGATGCCGACCGGCATCACAAGGGCATGGACTACATTATGTTGCGGGCCGTGGCAGAGGCTCTCTTGGGTGGTATGCCTTATCCGGTGACAGTGGACGACCTGGCAACGTGGACGGCTGTCACACCGCTTTCCTGTCGCTCTGTCAGGGAAAGACGCACGGTGGATTTTCCTTGATTGCTCTTCATCCGGGTAGAAAGGTATAAGGCTTTTGTTCCATCTATATATCGAGCCCGCTTCCTGTACCTTGGAAGCGGGCTTCTAAGGTATAAGGACCATCGCATGTGAGAGGGGGCATGCCGGAGGGTTGGCAACCTTGTTCGCAGTCGGTTCAGTGCTCTGTATTTCTGTTCGTTTGTCCCAAAAAGAAAAAAAGGGGATGCTTTCTCCGAGCCGGTTAATTTTCGTTTCTCCAGAATGGCTTTTCTGCAAAATATTTGTTTACTTTGTATTTCATAAGCACAGATGTGTTATGACCGAAGAAGAAAACCTTGACATAAAGAAGAGAAGACCTTGGCTGCGGGTGGCTTTGTGGATAGTGCTCACGCCGCTCATGCTGTTTGTCCTGCTCATGGTGCTGCTTTATGTGCCGCCTGTGCAGGATTTCATCCGTCGCCAGGCGGTGTCGGTGGCATCCGACGCCACGGGCATGCAGATTGCTGTAGACCGCATCGACTTACGTTTCCCTTTAGATTTGGTGGTACGTGGTGTGCAGGTGGTACAGCCGGCCGACAGCTTGCCGCCTGGTGCCCAGTCGCCCGACACCTTGCTCACGCTGGGAAGCCTGGCGGTGCGCGTACAGGCCTGGCCCTTGCTGAAAGGACAGGTCGAGGTAGACGGTGTGTCGCTGGAGGATATTACCGTCAACTCGTCGGACTTGATAGAAGGCATGAGGCTGGAAGGCACGCTGGGACGATTCTTCCTGCGTAGTCACGGCGTGGATTTGGAGCAAGAAAGCGTCATATTAAATAATGTGGAACTGGAGAACACGCACCTGCGACTGGCTTTGGCAGACACATCTGCTGCTGAGCCACCAGATACGACTGCTGCGCCGGTGCGCTGGAAGGTGCTGCTTCATACGCTGCAACTGAAAGATGTTTCCGTAGATTTATGTATGCCGCTCGACTCGCTCGGACTGACAGCCCGGCTGGGCCATGTGCGCCTGGATGAGGCCGAAGCCGACTTGGGACGTGGTATCTACGGCTGGCAGAAATTCTTGTTGACAAATACTTCGTTGGGATATGATATGGGCGGGCAAGCCGCCGATTCGGCAGCAGTGGGGTTCGATCCTTCGCATATCGCTGTGCGCGATGTGCGGATTGGCATCGATTCGGTGCGCTATGCGGGACGGGAAATGAAGGCCGTTATCCGCGAATGCTCCTTGAATGAGCGTTCCGGTCTGAGCATTGCTTCGCTGACGGGACGTTTGCTGGCCGATTCGGCTTTGATTCGTGTCCCTGACCTGCAGTTGCTTACCCCTCATAGTGAGATTAGTCTGACTGCACAGACCTATTGGGAACTGATTAACATGCCTACCTCTGGGCGTCTCAGTGCGCGGCTTGATGCCCGTATCGGCAAGCAAGATGTGCTGCTGCTTGCCGGAGGACTGCCGGAAAGCTTCCGGGCTGCATATCCTTTTCATCCGCTGGTCGTACGGGCCGGTACGGAAGGTAATCTGAAGCAGATGCAAATCAGCCGTTTCTCCATCGACCTGCCTGGTGCGTTCTCGTTGAGCGGGGGAGGCGAATTCTGGAATCTGACCGATAGCTTGAGACGCAGTGGAAACATGGACTTGGAGATGCGGACGCAGGACTTGAACTTCTTGACGGCTCTGGGGGGAGTGACGCCCGACGGTTCGGTGGTAATTCCCGACAGCATGAGGCTGGATGCCCGCTTAGCTGTAGAAGGCAACCGCTGTACGGCGGCTTTGGACTTGCAGGAGAGGCAAGGCACGCTGAAGTTGGCGGCGGCTTACGACCTGCAGGACGGACGCTACCAGGCTGACCTGGCTGCCGACTCGTTGCAGGTACACCATTTCTTGCCCAAAGACTCCATCTATACCCTTTCGGCCAGGGTGTCGGCACGAGGGCAGGGTTTCGATTTTACTTCGCCAAAGACAGCCGCGCAGGCAGACCTTTTACTGGAACAGTTGCAATATGGTCCTTGGAATTTGTCAGATGTGGGCTTGCAGGCGGTTTTGCAGCGTTCTGTAGCCTCGGTGCAGATGCACAGCCAGAACAGCTTGCTGCAGATGAAACTGGACGGTAACCTGCATCTGAATCGTCCCTACTTGGACGGAAAGGTCGATTTGGACGTGCGCGATGTCGACTTGCACAGTCTTGGTCTGTTGCCCCAGCCGCTGGAACATCCACTGGCTTTCGGCTTGTCTGCCGAGGCTGGGCGCGATTCCATCAGGCTGCATTTCGGTGCAGGCGACCTGAACCTGGACTTTGGGGCACGCAGCACGCTGAAAGAACTTTTGCAGAAGTCTGACGAGTTCATGGCTCTGCTGATGCAGCAGTGGGAAGACCGTCATCTGGATCATGCTTCCTTACGCCGTGTGCTTCCCACTGCCGGTATGCAGCTGACTGCCGGACGTGAGAATCCTGCTGCCTGGCTGTTGAAAGAGCAGGGCATGTCTTTCAGGCACATGAAACTGCAGTTCGGCTTTACACCCGATTGGGGCATTAACGGACGGGCCGCAGTGGAAGGTCTGAAGACCGATTCCTTGCAGTTGGATACCATCTTCTTCGCTGTCCATCAGGATACTACACGCATGACTTTGCAGAGTGGTGTGGTTAACGGTCCTAAGAATCCACATTTTACTTTCCGTAGCACACTGACGGGGGAGATTCGCAATGAAGATGCCGAACTGACCTTGCGCTTTACTGATGCCCAGGGACGCACAGGGGTGTTGCTCGGTGTCAATGCCCGACCTTTGTCAGAGGGACACGGACGGGGCAACGGGGTGCTGCTGCACCTTACTCCCGAAGAGCCTGTCATCGCTTACCGCAAGTTCCGTTTTGTGGACGGACGGAATGACCTCTATCTGCATAAGAACATGCGTGTATATGCCAATATAGATATGCAGGGAGGCGATGGCATGGGCTTTCGGATGCAGTCCGATGTGCGCGATACCGTCTCTCTTCAGAATATCAATCTTGCGTTGAGTCGTTTCCGCCTGAGTGAGTTGAGTAAGGTGATGCCTTATTTGCCTCAGCTGAGGGGGCTTTTTACGGTGGAGGCAAACTACATACAGACGGACAATTCGTTGCAGTTGGCAGCTGAGGCCGACATCGATTCTTTGAGTTACGAGGGGCGCCCCGTGGGTAACTTGGGTGCAGGAGTTACTTGGTTGCCTGCTTCGTCTGGAAGTCATTACCTCAGTGCATACTTGGACTACAACGACCGTCAGGTTGCCGCAGTGGACGGTATGCTGGGCAATGCAGATACCTTGTCGCTGAATGCATCCCTGAATCGCTTGCCGCTGGCAATCGCCAATGCGTTCGTGCCTGATGGCATGGTAGCTCTGAAGGGGTATCTGAATGGTAGCTTGTCGGTAGAAGGTACGGCCGAAAAACCGGAGCTTGGCGGTAGCTTGGCTATGGACACGGCATCGGTATTCATTCGGCAAATGGGGGCACGTTTTTATTTCGACGGAAGGCCTATCCGGCTTAGTGGCAACCGCCTGACTTTCGACAAATATTCTATTTACACTACGAACCGCAATCCTTTCGTCATCAACGGTTCGGTGAATTTTGCCGATATGTCCCGTCCGACGGCCGACCTGACTCTGAGGGCCGTGAATTATAACTTGCTCGACGCCCCGCAAACGCGTGAAAGCATGGTCTACGGCAAAGTCTATGTCGATGTGAATGCGTCTGTGCGCGGTCCGCTCGATGCTCTGACTATGCGCGGCAATATGAGTCTGCTGGGCAATACCAACGTGACGTATGTCTTGACCGACTCTCCGCTGACAGTGGAAGACCGTTTGAGTGGACTGGTTACCTTTACGGACTTTACAGATACGGTGGCTGTTGATTCGGCGGCAGTCCCTGTGCTTTCGCTGGGAGGTATGGAGATATTTATGGGTGTGCACATTGACGATGCCGTGCGCTTGCGGGCCGATTTGACTCCGGCTGGTGATAAGTACATTGAACTGGAGGGTGGAGGAGACTTGAACCTGCAATACACGGCGCAGGGAGACATGAGCTTGACTGGACGTTATACCTTGTCGGGTGGTGTCATGAAGTATTCGCTGCCCATCATTCCACTTAAGGCGTTCAGTTTCAATACGGGCAGTTACGTGGACTGGCGGGGTGACCTGATGAATCCCACGCTCGACCTGAAAGCTACGGAACGGATGAATGCTTCGGTGAGCGACGGTGATGAGGGAGCTTCGCGGTCGGTGGACTTTGATGTCAGCATCGGCATCAACGGCTCGCTGGAGTCGCCCAACCTGGTGTTTGATATCGCTGCACCCGAAGACGCCACCGTACAGAACGAACTTCAGGCCATGGGTGCCGAAGAGCGCAGCAAGCAGGCCATAGCCATGCTTGCCACGGGCATTTATCTGAACAGTGGTGCCAAAGGCGGAGGACTGACCATGGGCTCGGCGTTGAACAGCGTGCTGCAGAGCCAGATCAACGCTCTGGCTGGTTCGGTAAAGAACGCCAGCATCAGCGTGGGAGTGCAAGACCGTACTTCGTCGGAGACAGGCGAGACGCAGACAGACTACAGTTTCCGCTATGCGCAACGTTTCTTCAACGACCGCATACAAGTGGTTATTGGTGGCAAGGTTTCTACTGGAGCCAATGCCACGAACAGTGCCGAATCATTCATCGACAATATCTCTCTGGAGTATAGGCTCGACAATTCGGGCACCCGATACGTGCGGGTCTTCCACAACAAGAACTATGAGAGTGTGCTTGATGGAGAAATCACCGAGACCGGTGTGGGTCTTGTCTTGCGCCGCAAGATGGATCGTTTAGGCGAACTGTTTATCTTCCGCAAGAAACGTCCCAGGGCCGATGCGGAGGAGAAAGACAAGGACAAGGATAACTGACGTATGCCCTTGGGGAAGTAACTTTTTAACCAGAAAACAAGATATGAAAAGACATCAGACGGGCTTCAGGTCCGGATATATATACATGGTGATATGTGTAGTTCTGCTGGGCGCATGTTCTACCACCAAGCACCTGCCCGAAGGAGAATTGCTCTACATCGGACAGAAACCTACGGTGATTGACAACCCTGTGCCTACTCCGGTAGGAGAAACAGCCTTGGAGGAGGTAGACGCAGCCTTGGCTAAAGCACCCAACAATTCTTTGCTGGGAAGCAGCAGCGTGCGCATCCCTTTCCCTCTGGGACTGTGGGTCTACAACGGTTTCAGGAAATACAAGAAGGGATTGGGGCGCTGGATATACAACCGTTTCGCTGCCGAGCCCGTGCTGATTTCCAGTGTCAATCCGGCCATCCGCAGTCAGGCAGCCACCAATCTGTTGCACGATTACGGCTACTTCAACGGCACGGTGGGGTACGAAGTCTTTCCTCAGGCGAAAGACTCGCTTAAGGCACGTGTACAGTACACCGTCCGCATGGGCCGTCCTTACTTTATCGACAGCGTGGCTTATCTGGGCTTTACTCCCCGCACGAAGGCTATCATGGAGTTGAGTCGTCGTCGTTCGCTGATTCGTCCCGGCGAGCAGTTCAACGTGCCCGACCTCGACGGTGAGCGTACCCGCATCAGTACTCTGCTGCGCAACGTGGGCTGTTATTATTTCCGTCCCGATTACCTGACTTACCAGGCCGATACCGCCCTGCTCGATTCCAACCGTGTGGCTATGCGCATGGTTCCTGTGGCTGGTATGCCTGCCGTGGCAGAAAAGCCTTTCCACTTGGGGCGCAAATCGTTCTGGCTGACAGGCAAGAACGGTGAGATGCCCAACGACAGCGTGGTCTACAAGGGACTTACCATCCACTTTTACGATAAGCTCAAAGTGCGGCCCAACATGCTGTACCGTTGGATGGACTATCAGAACTTCCGCAACAAGCGCCAGGTGGAAGACAGCGCCGGCATCTCGCGCCAACGTTCTGCACGAAGCCTTTACAGCCTTTACAGACAGACACGTGTGCAGGAACGACTGGCCAATGTAGGCATCTTCAAGTACGTGGAGATGCAGTACGTACCCCGTGATACCGCTTTTGTCAGCGATACTCTCGACGTGCGGGTACTGGCTACCTTGGACAAACCTTACGATGCCGAACTGGACTTCAATATCAAGATGAAGAGCAACAATCAGACGGGGCCCGGAGCTACCTTTACGCTGACCAAGAACAACGTCTTCGGTGGCGGCGAGAAGTGGAATGTAGAGCTGAAAGGCTCTTACGAATGGCAGACGGGAAAAGACCGCTCTTCGGCCATGAACAGCTATGAACTGGGGGTGTCTACCTCGTTGATTTTTCCCCGCGTTGTCTTTCCCAGCATGGGTGGAAACGAGTACGATTTTCCCGCAACGACTACTTTCCGACTGTACGTCGACCAGATGAGCCGGGCCCGTTACTATAAATTGCTGGCTTTTGGAGGCAATGCTACCTACGACTTCCAGCCCAATGCCACGGGCAAGCACAGCTTTACACCTTTCAGGTTGACATTCAACGTGCTGCGCGACCCTACTGCCGAGTTCCAGCAACTTCAGCAAGACAATCCCGCACTCTACGTCAGCTTGCGCGACCAGTTTATCCCTGCCATGGAATATACTTATACCTATGACAATAGTTCACAGCGCCGCCACCGTAACCCCATCTGGTGGCAGACCACATTGACATCGGCAGGCAATGTCACTTCGACCATCTACCGCATCTTCGGTCAACCTTTCAGCAAAGAAGGCAAAGAACTGCTGGGAGTGCCGTTTGCCCAATTCCTGAAGATTAACACCGAACTGCGCTACAACTACCGCATCGACCGTAACCAGTCTCTTGCCTCGCGTCTGGCCTTGGGGGCTATCTGGTCGTATGGCAATGCCACGACGGCTCCTTACACCGAACAGTTCTACATTGGAGGCGCCAACAGCGTCCGTGCCTTTGCTGCCCGCAACATCGGCCCTGGCGGCTATCCTGCCGACGAGAACGACACTTATTCCTTTATCAACCACGTGGGCGACATCCGCTTCGAGGCCAATCTGGAGTATCGTTTCCGTATCATCAGCGACTTGCATGGGGCCGTCTTCCTCGATGCGGGCAACGTGTGGCTGATGCGCAAGGACCCTGCGCGGCCCAACGGCGAATTCCGCCTGAAAGACTTTCCCCGGCAGATTGCCCTCGGTACTGGAGTGGGTGTACGCTACGATTTGGGGTTCCTTGTCTTCCGCCTCGACTGGGGTATTGCTCTGCACGAGCCCTACGACACCGGCAAGTCGGGCTACTACAACATTCGCAAGTTTATGGACGGCACGGCCCTGCATTTTGCTATTGGCTATCCCTTCTGATTTTCTTGGATTTAGTATATATAGCTGTCCGCTTTCTTTGTAAAGGCTTTGAAGTGCGCTGGCAAAGGCTTGGCAGCGGCGTTGTACGCCTTTGGCACCAGCGCTGCAAAGCTATGGCAAAGGTGTCTCGCCTAAGAGAGAGCCGAAACCGGGCGACTGTCTATGTTGGTCGACCGGTAGGAGGGTGGTTTGTCTGCCTCCCTTTGCCATCCGATTCGGGCAAGTGAACATTCAATGAAAATAATAAGCAAGTGTGGTGACGACTTCTGTATTTATTTCGTACATTTGCACGACACTCCGGCAACGGATGTACATTATTAACCTTTAAACAACTTACAGCACAATGAAACCTACTCTTTTCCTCTTGGCTGCCGGTATGGGCAGCCGTTACGGTGGTCTGAAGCAGTTGGATGGCCTGGGTCCCAACGGCGAAACCATCATGGACTACTCTATCTATGATGCCATCCATGCCGGATTCGGCAAGCTGGTGTTTGTTATCCGCAAGGACTTCGAACAGGACTTCCGCGACAAGATTATTTCCAAATACGAAGGACACATCCCCTGCGAGCTGGTGTTCCAGTCGCTCGATGCACTGCCCGAAGGCTTCACTTGTCCCGAAGGCCGTACGAAACCTTGGGGGACAAACCACGCCGTGATGATGGGCGAAGAGGTTATCAACGAGCCGTTTGCCGTTATCAACTGCGACGACTTCTACGGCCGTGATTCCTTCCAGGTGATGGGCAAATTCCTGGCTGCCCTGCCCGAAGGAGCAAAGAATACGTATGCCATGGTGGGCTTCCGCGTAGGCAACACGCTGAGCGAGAGCGGTACCGTGTCGCGCGGCATCTGCGGAACAGATGCCAACCGCATGCTGACTTCGGTGGTAGAACGCACCAAGATTCAGCGCATGGACGGCGAGGTGAAGTATCTGGACGATGACGACCAGTGGGTAGCTACGCCCGAAACGACTCCTGTCAGCATGAACTTCTGGGGCTTCACGCCCGACTATTTCGGTTATAGCAAGGAATATTTCAAGACATTCCTGGCCGACCCGAAGAACATGGCCAACCTGAAGAGCGAGTTCTTTATCCCGCTGATGGTAGACAAGCTCATTAAGGAAGGTACCGCCACGGTCGAGGTGTTGGATACGACGAGCAAATGGTTTGGCGTAACCTATCCCGAAGACCGTCCTGCCGTAGTGGCCAAAATTAAGGCTTTGGTCGAGGCAGGAGAATATCCCGACAAGTTGTTCTGATTATTCTCTGAATAGCCATAAGCTCAGCAAGACCGCTTGCAGGCACCCTCGGCAGGAGGGGCGGCAAGCGGTCTGTTTGTGTTAAAGAAGCTCAAAAGTTGAGTCCTGTAAGGTTACAACTTATTCTTCGATTTCCTACCTTTGCGCCCGAAAATCAAACAAGGAAACCTCATGAAGGATTTACTCTGCCCTCATTCAGTCCGTTACAAGAATAAGATTCACGACTTCCATGCCTGGGGAGCCGCTTTCCTGATTTAGTCCCTTTCTTTCTCTCCTTCATACACAGCGGTGGGGAGTGCAGCGTGTTGCATGTGCCCTGGGCGTGCTGTGTCATAGACTGTCGACAAAATCCATTTATTCATACATTTTTTATCTTATGAGCAAAAAGAACCGGCTCATGGTGCTGTGTTGTGCAGCACTGTGCAGCCACTACGTATGTGCCCAGTCGCAAGTGCTGGGCATGGAAGAGATGTTTCGTCTGGCCGACGAAAACAGCAAAAGCATCCAGACCTACCGCACAGGCAAAGAAGCGGCCGTTGAGGCTCTGCAGGCTGCCAAAGCCCGTCGTTTGCCCGATATTACGGCTTCGGTATCGGCCAGCTATTGGGGCAACGGGCGCTTGTGGGACCGCGATTTCGGCAACGGCATGAAGATAGATATGCCTCACTTCGGCAATAACTTTTCTATCGAGGCCACACAGGTTATCTATGCAGGCGGAGCCATCAGCAGTGGCATTGCTTTGGCCGAACTGGAACAGCAGTTGGCGGAACTGGACTGGCAGAAGAACCGACAGGAAATACGTTTCCTGCTGGCAGGTTACTATCTGGACCTCTACAAGCTGGACAATCAGGTAAAAGTGCTGGAACATAATCTGCAACTGGCAGAGCAGGTGATTGCCAACGTCAGGGCACGTCGGGAACAGGGTACAGCCCTGAAAAACGACATCACGCGCTATGAGTTACAAAAGGAGACTCTGAAACTGCAATTGGCTCGTGTACAAGATGCCCGCACCATCTTGAACCATCAGCTGATTACTACCCTCCATTTGCCGGAAGGCACGGAAATCAAGCCCGATACCGCCTTGTTGAACCAGGCTGTCAGTACGCTTTCCGAGGCAGACTGGCAACGAATGGCTACTCAGACTCACATCGGTTTGAGGCAATCGCAGTTGAATGTGAAGACGCACGAACAGCTGGTGAAACAGGAACGTGCCAACCGTTTTCCGCAGATAGCTCTCGTGGCCGCCGACCATTTAGATGGTCCTATTACCATCGAGGTTCCGGTGCTGGACAACAACTTTAATTATTGGTACGTGGGGGTGGGGGTGAAATATAGCTTCTCATCTCTCTTCAAGAACAACCGCAGACTTCGGCAGGCTCGACTGAATATGCGCCGGGCACAAGAGCAGAGCGACCTGGCCCGCGAACAGGTGGAGAATGCCGTGCAGGCGGGTTACGTCAACTTTCTGACTGCCTTTACCGACCTTCACACACAGGAGAAGAGCGTCCGCCTGGCCGATGAGAACTATAGTGTGGTGAGCAACCGCTATGCCAACGAAATGGCTCTGCTGACCGATATGCTTGATGCCGGCAACATGAAACTCAGCGCCGACCTGAATCTGGTCAATGCCCGCATCAACGTGATATACCATTATTATAAAATGAAATATCTGACACATACCCTTTAATTCTATCTTATTATTCATTATGACAACACGTAAGACTCAGAAACTTGTTTACAATATTGTTATTGTCTGTCTGTTGCTGGCAGGCATCATCTACGTTTGCTCGCGATTCATCCATCCGGGGGTGGAGTATACGGATAATGCGCAGGTGCGCCAGCACATCACTCCGGTCAACACCCGTGTACCGGGGTTTATCAGGCAGATTTGCTTTGAAGAGTACCAGCCCGTGCACCGGGGCGATACTTTGCTTATTATTGAAGATGCCGAATTTTGCCTCCGATTGGCACAGGCAGAGGCTGACTTGGCCAATGCACTGGCAGGAAAGCAGGCTACGGGAGTGAGCATAGCCACTACGCAAAATAACCTGCGTGTGAGCGATGCAGCCATCGAAGAGGCTCGTGTGCAGTGGGAGAATGCCGAGCGCGACTACCGCCGTTATGAGAAACTGTTGGCTCAGGATGCTGTTACTCCCCAACAGTATGACAATGCCCGCACGGCTTGCGAGGCCACCCGCGCCCGCTACGAACAACTGCAGCGCGCCAAGCTGTCTACTTCATTGGTGAAGAGTGAGCAGACGCACCGCCTGGACCAGAACGAAGCTGCTGTGCGTCTGGCTGAGGCTGCCGTAGAACTGGCCCGCCTGAATCTGTCGTACACGGTCATTCTGGCGACGTGCGACGGTGTCACCGGGCGCAGGGATATTCACGAAGGGCAGCTCGTGCAGGCAGGTCAGACGATGGTGGACATTGTGGACGGTACCGGGCTTTGGGTGGTAGCCAATTATCGCGAGACGCAGCTTCCCGACATACGCGAAGGGGCACCGGTGACACTGACAGCCGATGCCGTGCCGGGCGTGACATACAAGGGCGTGGTGGAATCGGTGGCCGATGCTACGGGAGCCGCCGTCTCCCTTATCCCGCAAGACAACGCTACGGGCAATTTCGTGAAGGTGGAGCAGCGCGTCCCGGTGCGTATTCGTCTGACAGACGAAAACCGTCCTGAAGACCTGCGGCGCCTGCGTGCCGGATTCAATGTGGAATGTAAAGTGAAACGCTGACATGGGGGCTCCTGTATTGAACGGGCCCTTCACCATGCCCATGTTCCGCACCTTTGTGCCCCGGTGCCTACAGCCCTGGCTGTATGTGCTGATGGCGTTCACCTTTCAGTTTTCGGGTGGTTTGTATCTGGGCACGCTAAACCAGATGATGGGCGAGACCGCCCTGATGCGCGAAGACCTCTTGATGTGTCTTTATGCCAACTTGGCGGGCATGGCCATCTGGTTCCCTCTGTTGTTCCGCATGAAGTTCCGTTTTACCAATAAGACGTTGCTTTGTGCTTCGGCCACGGGGGTGATGGTGTGCAACCTCGTGGCCCCTTATCTTACGCTGCTGCCTTTGCTTTGGGCGGTGTGTTTCGTAGAAGGCATCTGCAAGATACAGGGAACCTTTGAGTGTATGAGCAACATCCAGTTGTGGATGACGCCCCGGCGCGACTTCACCGTGTTCTTCCCTTGGCTGCATATCGTCATACTGGGAAGCATGCAACTCAGCGACCTGCTAGCCACGGCGTTGATGCACCATTACCACTGGTCGTACATGCACCTCTTCATGGCTGGTGTCATGATGCTCGATCTGTTGATGCTCACTCTTTGTACCCGTCATTTCCGTCTGATGAAGAAGATGCCCCTGCTGGGCATCGACTGGTTGGGAGGAGGGTTGTGGGCCTTGCTGCTGCTGGAGGTAGCCTTCTTTTTCTGCTATGGTGAGTACTACAACTGGCTGGTCAGTCCGGTGATGCGTGCCTTGGGGCTCTGCATCCTGTTCACATTATATATATGTATAGGGCGCATGCGCCACATCCGCCACCCCTTTCTGGAGCCGAAGATGTGGACGTACCGTCATCTGGCTCCTATTCTGCTGCTTATTTTCCTGGTAGAGATGCTGCTGGCCTCGGAGCGTGTGTTGGAAGAAACCTTCCTGGAGGGGGTGATGCACTACGAAGAGACGGTCAGCGTCCGGTTGGACTGGGCTGCTTTGGCGGGCATTCTGGGCGGGTGTGTCTTTGCTTGGTGGTGGATGCACGTGCGCCGGTTCAATTATCTGCGTCTACTCATGGTGGGCATCTTGGCACTGGTGGGATACCTGCTGGGCTATTATTTGCTCATGACGCCTGCACTGCACATTTCGCAACTCTATCTGCCCACTGCCTTGCGTGGTTTTGGTTATGCGGTACTTAGTGCCACGTTCATGGTCTGTCTGGAGGAGATTATGACCTTCCAGCATTTCTTCCAGGCACTGTCGGTGTTCAACATGATGCACATGGTGGCGGGAGGTGTCGTGGGGTCTGCCCTTTACGGGCATGGACTCCGTTACTTAGTGGCGGACAATGTGGCGCGCCACGGAGGTTGGATGGACCATACGGCTTTGAGCCGTCTTCCCGGCGATTGGAATGGCGTGGTGGAGCCTTTCATGCAGCAGATGATGGAAATCAGTCTGAAGCAACTCTACGGTTGGGCTCTCTATGCAGCCGTCTTGCTCTTGTTGCTTTTCCTGCTCTACGACTTGCCCGTGCGTTCGCGGCTGAAGCCCATGCCTTTGTGGAGACGGCTGCGGAGGGAGATGGAGCCGCTCGTTGCCCTGCGAAAGAAGGCAAGGGAGGGTACGGCCACTGCAGGTTGACGTCAATAGTACTGGTGTTTGTATGGTGTTGACAACCAGTGTGTTGTTCGCTATATATAACGAGTCTGCCTCTTATAGCTTAGAAGCTTGCTTCTGATAGCCCGGAAGTAGGCTTCTTACCGCTTGGAAGTTTGTGCTTGCTGCTACGGCGGGAAATCCGGCAGGCGTTTCTTATATTTTTCACCCGTTATTGTCGTTGAATGCTTACTTTGTTGTACCTTTAGCCCTGTATTTTATCCTTTAACAAACAAACTGAAATGAAGACAAAAAGAATGTTTGCCGCTTTCTGCGGCTGTTGCCTCGCCGTGGCCATGCAGGCCCAGCAGGCTCGGTATGAATTGGTGTGGGAAGACAATTTCAATGGACCCACGTTCGACGAACAGTATTGGAGCAAGATTCCGCGTGGCGTGGTCGACTGGAACCGCCACATGTCCGATGCCGACTTCCTCTATGAAGTGAAGGACGGCAATCTGGTGCTGCGCGGCATGGTGAACGATGGCAAGGTGCCGCAAGACACGGCGCGCTACATCACGGGCGGACTTTATACCAAAGGAAAATTCAACATCGGCTATGGTAAGGTGGAAATCTGCGCCAAGTTGGGAAGGGCACAGGGGGCCTGGCCTGCTTTCTGGATGCTGCCCGAAAAAGGGGAATGGCCCAAGGGAGGAGAGATTGACATCATGGAACACCTGAGTCATGACACTATTGCTTACCAGACTGTGCATTCCTACTACACCTATGTGCTGAAGCAGGAAAACAATCCGCCTCACGGGGGCATTGGGCCCATCGACCGCGACGGCTACAACACTTATACCGTGGAAATCCTGCCGGACAGTCTGGTGTTCTCCATCAACGGACAAAAGACGTTGGCTTATCCCCGCATCGAAACGGACAAGCCGGGGCAGTATCCCTTCGGCACACCTTACTACCTGTTGGTAGACATGCAAATAGAAGGCTCGTGGGTGGGCAAGGCCAAGCCCGAAGAACTGCCGGTGGAATTGCAGGTGGATTGGATAAAGGTGTATAAACTGGATGAATAAGGGGGAGTGAATACCTCGAATCCAGTGACAGAAAATAAGGATTAAACATGGAAGAGGCAAGCTCCCGACGGGAACCTGCCTCTTTCTATGTTCGTCTGATGACGATAACTGATTAACTATTTATCATTTGCCACTCGTCTTGGCTCACTTGTACTCCTGCCAGCTCTTGATAGCGATGTACTGGGGCTGAAGTCCGCAGAAGGCTTCAATGAAAGCACCTGCTAAGCGGGCATTGGTGATGAGCGGGATATTGTGGTCGATGGCGGCACGGCGAATCTTGTAACCGTTGGTCAACTCACGCTTCGTGTGGTTCTTCGGGATGTTGACGATGAGGTCGAAGGCGTGGTTGGCAATCATGCGCATTACGTTGTTCTCCGCATCGGGTTTCTCGTCTGGCCAGTAGACGGGTGTGGTTTCTACGCCGTGGGCGTTGAGGAAGGCCGATGTACCCGCTGTGGCGTATATCTTATAGCCTTTGGCATGCAGCATGCGACTGGCATCCAGCAAATCCACCTTCGACTTCATGGCGCCGCTGGAGAACATCACGCCTTTCTCCGGCGAAGGAATTTTGAAGCCTACGGCAATCATGGCGTTGAGCAGTGCCTCGTCGAAACTGTCGCCCAAACAACCTACTTCGCCCGTACTGGCCATGTCTACGCCCAGTACGGGGTCGGCCTTGTGCAGGCGTGAGAAAGAGAACTGGCTGGCCTTGACGCCAATCCAATCAATGTCGTAAGCCGACTTGTCGGGACGGGTGTAGGGCGCGTCGAGCATGATGCGTGTGGCTGTCTCAATGAAGTTACGCTTCAGTACCTTGCTGACGAAGGGGAAGGAGCGGGAGGCACGCAGGTTGCACTCGATGACCTTCACCTCGTTGTTGCGCGCCAGATACTGTATGTTGAACGGACCGGAGATGTTCAGTTCCTTGGCAATGCGACGGCTGATTTGCTTGATGCGGCGGGCGGTGGCGAAGTATATCTTCTGTGCGGGGAATACTAAAGTGGCATCGCCCGAGTGTACGCCGGCAAACTCAATGTGCTCGGAGATGGCGTACTCCACAATCTCGCCGTTCTGTGCCACGGCATCAAATTCAATTTCTTTCGTGTTCTGAAGGAACTGCGATACCACTACGGGATATTCTTTCGATACCTTGGCGGCCATCTGCAGGAACTGCTCCAGTTCTTCTTCGTCGTAGCACACATTCATGGCTGCGCCGGACAGTACATAGCTGGGACGAACCAGCACGGGATACCCAACCTTCTGAATGAACGCCTTCACATCGTCCAAGCTGGTCAGTTCCTGCCAGGCAGGCTGGTCGATACCGAGCAGGTCGAGCATGTGGCTGAACTTGTTGCGGTTTTCAGCGCGGTCGATGCTGACGGGTGATGTACCCAA
The DNA here is from genome assembly GCF_002160055.1 of Mediterranea sp. An20. Classification (GTDB taxonomy): domain Bacteria; phylum Bacteroidota; class Bacteroidia; order Bacteroidales; family Bacteroidaceae; genus Bacteroides; species Bacteroides avicola. Next base: position 22,921 of record NZ_NFJV01000023.1, on the reverse strand, counting down.
TACGGGCACCGACTGACGGTAGAGTTTCATGGCCAGGTTGTTCGGAATCTGTCCACCTACAGAAACAATGACACCGCGCGGTTGCTCCAGGTCGATGACATCCATCACGCGCTCAAACGATAACTCGTCGAAGTAGAGGCGGTCACACATGTCGTAGTCTGTCGATACCGTCTCCGGGTTGTAGTTGATCATGATGGATTTGTAGCCCAACTTACGTGCCGTCTGTACGGCATTCACCGAGCACCAGTCGAACTCTACGCTGGATCCGATTCGGTAAGCACCGGAACCGAGTACGACAACCGACTTCTCGTTCTTGTAATAGTTTACGTCGTAGCCCTGCACATCATACGTCATATACAGATAGTTGGTCAGTTCAGGATGTTCGCTGGCTACGGTATTGATACGTTTCACTCCCGGCACGATGCCTAACTCCTTGCGGCGGGCACGTACCAGAAGATTCTCTTTCTCCATGTTGCCTTCTGGATGAAGGACAAAGCGGGCAATCTGGAAGTCGGAGAAGCCCAGTCGTTTGGCTTCGCGCAGCACATCGGCAGGAATGTCTTCTATCTTGTTGTATTCGGAGAGCTTGTGCTTGTAGTCTACAATGTTCTTCAGCTTACCAAGGAACCACGGATCAATCTTGGTCAACTCGTAGATGCGGTCGATGGCGTAGCCTTCTTCCAAGGCCTGGGCAATGGCGAAAATACGCAGGTCGGTGGGGTGAGACAATTCATGGTCGAGGTCATTGAAAGTCAGTCCTTCGTTACCCACAAAGCCGTGCATGCCTTGTCCGATCATACGGAGTCCTTTCTGGATAACCTCTTCGAAGGAGCGGCCGATGGACATGATTTCGCCTACCGACTTCATAGAAGAACCAATCTCACGGCTTACACCTACGAATTTAGTCAGGTCCCAGCGTGGAATCTTGCAGATGAGGTAATCGAGTGAGGGTGCCACGTAGGCAGAGTTGGGTGTGCCCATCTCGCCGATTTGGTCGAGCGTGTAGCCCAGGGCAATCTTGGCAGCCACAAAAGCCAGCGGATAGCCTGTCGCCTTAGAGGCCAGAGCGGAAGAGCGGCTGAGGCGGGCGTTGACTTCGATGACGCGGTAGTCGTTGGTTTCGGCATTGAAAGCATATTGGATGTTGCATTCGCCCACAATGTTGAGATGGCGGACACACTGCCGTGAAAGGGCTTGCAAAGTCTCGACTTGTTCCTGGCTCAGCGAGCAAGTGGGGGCCACTACGATGCTCTCGCCCGTATGGATGCCCAGCGGGTCGAAGTTTTCCATGCTTGCCACGGTGAAGCAATGGTCGTTGGCATCGCGGATAACCTCGAACTCAATCTCCTTCCAGCCTTTCAACGATTCTTCCACCAGAATCTGCTTGGAGAAGGTGAAGGCGCTTTCGGCCAAGCGCAAGAAAGTCTCTTCGTCGGGACAAATGCCGCTGCCCTGTCCACCCAGCGCGTAGGCTGAGCGCACCATGACGGGATAGCCTATTTCCTGAGCTGCTTTCAGTGCGTCGGCCATGGTTTCCACGGCGTGGCTTTTGGGCGTTTTCATGGGGATTTCGTCCAGCTTTTTCACAAAGAGGTCACGGTCTTCGGTATTCATGATGGCCTCTACGGAGGTGCCGAGAACGCGCACGCCGTATTTCTGCAGCACGCCTGTCTGGTAGAGTTCTGTACCGCAGTTCAGTGCCGTCTGTCCGCCGAAAGCCAGCAGGATGCCGTCCGGTCGTTCTTTCTCGATGATGCGCTCCACGAAGTAGGGAGTGACGGGGAGGAAATACACTTGGTCGGCAATGCCTTCCGAGGTCTGGATGGTGGCGATGTTGGGGTTGACCAGCACCGATGCGATGCCTTCTTCGCGCAATGCTTTCAAGGCTTGCGAGCCGGAGTAGTCGAACTCACCGGCCTGTCCGATTTTCAATGCGCCCGATCCGAGAACGAGCACTTTCTTCAGTTTTGTTTCCATAACTCTCTTATTGTAGTTGTTTAAGTTTGGTCTAAGTCTTTCTTCTTCCGGTGCAAAAAAAATGCGTCACCCCCACATGGGGATAACGCATCCATCAAGGAACGGAGAAAATATCTTGCTCGAAGAAAAGAAACCGCTATCCCCCGGGTGGCAGGCATCCGGATGCAGGAGGCGGATATAAGCTTTTCTTGTCAGTAGCATAAGTGTCGTCTAAATTTTTGCAAAGTAACGATTATTTTTGCTTTTTCGCAAATCTATGGGAGGTTATCTTTGCCGCGACTTCAACTTTTTGCGATGCGGTGTCGGTTTCTAAGCGCTAAGGAGCCAATTTCCAAGCGCTAAGGAGCCGGGTGCCAAGCGCTAAGGAGTCTGCTCCTTATATATAAGAAGTAAGTGTCTGTTGATGTGCGTGGTGGATGGGGCCGTCCGGAGCTTCTGTTCTTTCTGCTTGAGAGGCGTTCCTGCTCCGTTATCGATAGTGGCAGCATAGGAGGCTGGTTGGAGGGTGGGGCGAGGAAGAAAAAAGTTTTTGTGCTAACTTGTTGTAAAACAGGTGTAAGTGAAAATTCTTCGAAAAAAGAGCGAAAAATAATGCGAGAAAGTTTTGGAGGTTTCAAAATAAGTCGTACCTTTGCATCGCTTTTGAAACGGAAGTGTAACGGACGTTTAGCTCAGCTGGTTCAGAGCGTCTGCCTTACAAGCAGAGGGTCGGCGGTTCGAATCCGTCAACGTCCACCAGCATACCTCTTCACTTCTGTATAGAAAGAAGGACGTTTAGCTCAGCTGGTTCAGAGCGTCTGCCTTACAAGCAGAGGGTCGGCGGTTCGAATCCGTCAACGTCCACCAGTTAATTTTATTTTTATAATAGTTTTCATGGTAAAATGTGAGGCTTGGCAAGTGATTGTCGAGCCTTTCTCATTTATTCCCTCTATTATCCGAAGAGGTTGCGGAAGGCTTCCTCCACCTTGCGCACGGGCACCAGCTCTATTTTTATTTTAGCCGTATTCAGCCCCTGCAAGTTTTGCCGGGGCAGGATAAACCGTTTGAAACCCAGTTTTTCCGCTTCGCCGATGCGTTGTTCGATGCGGTTGACAGGACGGATTTCGCCCGACAGACCCACCTCGCCGGCCATGCACACTTCTGTCTCAATGGCAACGTCCATGTTGCTGCTCAGTATGGCGCTGATGACAGCCAGGTCGATGGCCGGATCGTTCACTTTCAGTCCACCGGCAATGTTCAGGAATACGTCTTTCTGTGCCAGTTTGAAGCCCACGCGCTTTTCCAGCACCGCCAGTAGCATGTTCATGCGCCGCGTGTCGAATCCGGTGGCAGAGCGTTGCGGATTGCCGTAGACTGCGCTGCTCACCAATGCCTGTGTCTCGATGAGAAACGGGCGTATGCCCTCGATGGCCGAAGCGATGGCTACGCCACTCATGCCTTCGTGGTCCTGGCTGAGCAGCAGCTCCGAAGGGTTGCTTACCTGGCGCAATCCGTCCTGCCGCATCTCGTAGATGCCCAGTTCGGCAGTGCTTCCGAAGCGGTTTTTGATGCTGCGCAGGATGCGGTACATATAGTGCTGGTCGCCTTCAAACTGCAATACTGTGTCTACGATATGCTCCAGCACCTTAGGTCCGGCGATGCTTCCTTCTTTGTTGATGTGCCCGATGAGGATGACCGGTGTGTGGCTTTCTTTGGCGAAGCGTAGGATGGAGGCGGCGCACTCTCTTACTTGGGCGATGCTGCCCGGCGATGATTCCAGGCTTTCGGTCGAGATAGTCTGTATGGAGTCGATGATGACCAAGTCGGGCTGTGTATTTTTGATATGTACGAAGATTTGCTCCAGCGAAGTCTCGCAGGCAATGAGGCAATCGCTCGACGTGTGTGTCAGCCGGTCGGCTCGTAGCTTCAGCTGGCGGGCACTCTCTTCGCCCGATATGTAGAGGATGCGTTTCTCTGGCATCCGCAGTACGGTTTGCAGGATAAGCGTAGACTTTCCGATGCCCGGTTCGCCGCCCAGCAGCACCAGCGAGCCGCGCACCAGTCCGCCGCCCAGCACGCGGTTCAGTTCGTCGTCGTGCATGTCGATGCGCGGTTCGTCGTCGGCATCTATTTCGTTCAGTGTCACCGGTTTCGATTTGGTCTTGGCAAGCCCGGCGAGGGAAGGGCGTGCTGCCGGTTCCTTGCGCACGATTTCTTCGACGAAGGTGTTCCATTGTCCGCACGAGGGACACTTGCCCAGCCACCTGGGCGATTCCTGCCCGCAGTTGCTGCATACGTATACGGTTTTCTCTTTTGCCATTTCGTTGCTTATTTGCGGCCAAAGGTACGATTAATATGGGTAGTTTTTGCCTTTTTCTGCACTTTTATCGCAAAAAAGTGGGAGAATGTGATAGAATGTATGCTTTTATTGTTACATTTGCAACATCTTATCCTTTAAAGACGTTAGAAACGAGACTATGAACAAGTATTATCCGCATACCGTCACATCGATGCGCACCATGACCCTTCGGGGTTAGGGATAGTTTTTCGTGTTTCTACGTGTTACACATCGTTTTCGGTTATTTCCTTATCTCCGCAGGCGGAGGCGCCCGTTCGGGAAGCGGGTTTTTTCCTACACATATTTATATATATTATAGTAACTTCATTAAAACAGCATAGGATGAAAGTAATGAAATTCGGCGGAACGTCGGTAGGTTCCGTGGAGAGCATATTGAGTGTGAAGCGCATTGTTGAAGCAGAGGCCGGGCGCGAACCGGTCATTGTGGTGGTGTCGGCATTGGGTGGCATCACGGACAAACTGATAAAGACCTCGCGCATGGCGGCGGCAGGCGATGCGGCGTATGAAGACGAATTCCGCGAAATTGTGAGCCGGCACGTAGAGATGGTGAAGCGGGCGATTCCGGAGTTTGACGCGCAGATGACCATGCAGCGCCGGGTGGGAGAACTGCTCAATGAACTGAAGGACATCTTCCAAGGCATCTATCTCATCAAGGACCTGTCGCAGAAGACATCGGACACGATAGTGAGCTACGGCGAACGTCTGTCGTCTATCATTGCCGCTCAGTTGACGGGCGCACGGTGGTACGACTCGCGCAGCTTCATCAAGACGGAGAAGAAGTTTGCGAAGCACGTGCTGGATACGGAACTGACAAACCGGCTGGTGCGCGAGACTTTCAGTGAATTGCCTCCGCTGGCGCTGGTACCGGGTTTCATTGCCACGGACAAGGATACGGGCGAGGTGACCAATCTGGGACGCGGTGGCTCGGACTATACGGCGGCCATCATTGCGGCAGCACTGAACGCCGACTCGCTGGAGATTTGGACGGACGTAGACGGGTTTATGACGGCCGATCCGCGCGTCATCTCTACGGCATACACCATCAACGAACTGAGCTACGTGGAGGCAACGGAACTGTGTAACTTCGGTGCCAAGGTGGTTTATCCGCCTACGATATATCCTGTGTGCCACAAGAACATACCTATTCTTATCAAGAATACCTTCAACCCAGAGGGAGCAGGCACCGTCATCAAACAAACGGTGAGCAGTCCGCAGGGCAAAGCCATCAAAGGTATCTCGTCCATCAACGATACGAGCCTTATCACGGTACAGGGCCTGGGCATGGTGGGTGTTATCGGCGTGAACTACCGCATCTTTAAGGCCTTGGCGAAAAACGGCATCAGTGTCTTCCTGGTGTCGCAGGCTTCGTCGGAGAACTCCACATCTATCGGTGTGCGCAATGCCGATGCCGACTTGGCGTGCCGCGTACTTGGCGAGGAGTTTGCCAAGGAGATTGAGATGGGAGAGATTTCGCCCATACAGGCCGAGAAAGACTTGGCCACGGTGGCCATCGTAGGCGAGAACATGAAGCATACACCGGGCATCGCAGGCAAGCTGTTCGGCACGCTCGGCAGAAACGGTATCAACGTCATAGCTTGTGCGCAGGGTGCCAGTGAGACCAACATCTCGTTTGTGGTAGACGGCAAGTCGCTGCGCAAGTCGCTCAACGTCATCCACGACTCGTTCTTCCTCTCCGAATACCAGGTGCTCAATCTCTTCATCTGCGGTATCGGTACGGTGGGCGGCAAACTCATTGAGCAGATTCAAAGTCAGCGGCAGCGACTGATGCAGGAAAACGGCTTGCAACTGAACGTGGTGGGCATTGCCGATGCCTCACACTCGATGTTCTGCCGCGAGGGATTCGACTTGTCCCGCTTCCGCGAGGAGTTGAAGGAAAAGGGGCAGGCGAGCGACACACAGCGGCTGCGCGACGGCGTCATTGGCATGAATATCTTCAACTCGGTCTTCGTCGATTGCACGGCCAGTCCCGACGTGGCAGGTATCTACGAAGACTTGCTGCGGCATAATATCTCTGTCGTGGCTGCCAACAAGATTGCTGCATCCAGCGAGTACGAGAATTATCTTCGCCTGAAGCAAACAGCCCGGCAGCGTGGTGTGAAGTATCTGTTCGAGACCAACGTGGGAGCGGGGCTGCCCATTATCAACACCATCAATGACCTTATACACAGCGGCGACAAGATACTGAAGATTGAGGCCGTGCTTAGTGGTACGCTGAACTATATCTTCAACCAACTCAGTGCCGACGTGCCCTTCAGCCAGACGATACGCATGGCGCAGCAGGAGCGTTATTCTGAACCCGATCCGCGTATAGACCTCAGCGGCAAGGATGTCATCCGCAAGCTTGTCATCCTGGCCCGTGAGGCGGGCTACCGCATTGAGCAGAGCGATGTGGATCGTCACCTCTTCGTACCCGACGATTTCTTTGAAGGTTCGTTGGACGACTTCTGGCGCAAGGTTCCCACGCTGGATGCCGACTTCGAGGCCCGCCGCCAGAAACTGGAAGCCGAGCACAAGCATTGGCGTTTTGTAGCGCGGCTGGACGGTGGCAAGGCGTCGGTCGGACTGATGGAGGTAGCCCCTGGTCACCCGTTCTACGGACTGGAGGGAAGCAACAACATCATCCTGCTGACTACCGAGCGTTACCGCGAGTACCCGATGATGATTCAGGGCTACGGCGCGGGAGCTGACGTGACTGCTGCTGGCGTCTTTGCCGACATCATGAGCATTGCCAACGTTTGATGCCCTACCTAAGTATAATCCCAAAACACGAAGAGATATGAAACACCTTATTATATTGGGTGACGGCATGGCCGACCATCCCGTTTCCTCGTTGGGCGGGCGGACACTGCTCCAGGCCGCCCATACCCCTTGGATGGACCTGCTGGCGCGGCAAGGACGATGCGGGCGGTTGGTCACTGTGGCACCCGGCTTCCATCCCGGCAGCGAGGTGGCTAACCTCTCTGTGCTGGGCTACGACTTGCCCACTGTTTACGAAGGCCGCGGTTCGCTCGAAGCAGCCAGCATCGGCGTGGATCTTATGTCGGGCGACATGGCTATGCGCTGTAACTTGGTCTGCATCGAAGGTGACCTGCTGAAGAATCACTCTGCCGGACACATCACTACGGAAGAGGCAGATGTGTTGATTCGCTTCCTGCAAGAACGCCTGGGCGACGGGCGTGTACATTTCTATACCGGTGTGCAATACCGTCACCTGCTTGTTATTCGCGGAGGGGACAAACGCGTGGACTGTACGCCGCCACATGACGTGCCAATGAAACCCTTCCTTCCGCTGATGCCTAAAGCTAAGTGCCTCGAAGCGCAGGCGACAGCCGGACTGCTGAACAGTCTTATTCTCCGTTCGCAAGACTTGTTGAAGGAGCATCCACTGAATAAGCAGCGCATCGCTCAAGGCAAAGACCCCGCCAACAGCATCTGGCCCTGGAGTCCCGGCTACCGTCCCCGGATGGAACCTTTCTCTGTCCGCTTTCCTCAGGTGAAGAGAGGAGCGGTTATCACAGCCGTCGACCTTATCCGCGGTATCGGGCGTTATGCCGGACTGCGACGCATCGATGTACCCGGCGCTACCGGACTTTACGATACCAACTACGAGGGCAAGGCCCGTGCCGCTCTCGATGCTCTGCGCACCGACGACTTCGTCTACCTGCATATCGAGGCCAGTGATGAGGCAGGACACGAGGGGGATGTCTCTCTGAAGATGCGCACTATCGAAGACTTGGACCGTCGCGTCGTCGGTCCTATCTATGAGGCGGTGAAAGACTGGTCGGAACCAGTCGGCATAGCCATCCTGCCCGACCATCCCACGCCTTGTGAGGTGCGCACCCATACTGCCGAGCCCGTGCCCTTCCTCATCTGGTACCCTGGCATTGTGCCCGATGCGGTGCAGACTTTCGATGAGGTAGCTGCCTGCCACGGCTCGTATGGCTTGCTGAAAGAAGACCAGTTTATCCACGCATTCATCAACGATTAATCTTATGAACTATTACAGTACCAACCACCACTCGCCCGCCGCCACCCTCCAAGAGGCTGTGGTGCGCGGACTTGCCCCCGACAGGGGACTCTACATGCCCGAGCATATCCACCCCCTTCCGTCAGACTTCTACGACGGCATCGACCGTCTCAGTCTGCCTGACATCGCCTGCCGCGTGGCCGATGCTTTCTTTGGCGACGACATCCCGCAGGATACGTTGCACGAACTGGTGCGTGACACGCTCAGTTTCGATATACCGCTTGTGCCTGTCACCGGCCGTATCCATTCGCTCGAACTCTTCCACGGGCCCACGCTTGCCTTCAAGGATGTCGGTGCTCGCTTTATGGCTCGCCTTTTGGGGTACTTCATCCGCCGAGAGGGCGCTGGCGAGGTCAACGTTCTTGTGGCTACGTCGGGCGATACGGGCAGCGCTGTAGCCAACGGTTTCCTGGGCGTGGAGGGCATCCGCGTCTATGTGCTCTACCCCAAAGGCAAGGTGAGTGAGATACAGGAGAAGCAGTTCACTACCCTGGGCCGCAATATCACAGCCCTCGAGGTAGACGGCACCTTCGACGACTGCCAGGCCCTGGTGAAAGACGCCTTCATGGACGGTGAACTGAATGCCCGCTTGCGCCTGACCAGTGCCAACAGCATTAACGTGGCCCGTTTCCTGCCGCAATCGTTCTACTACTTCCATGCCTATGCCCAGCTGAAACGCGAGGGACGGGTGGACAACGTGGTGGTGTGTGTGCCCAGCGGCAACTTCGGCAATCTTACCGCCGGACTCTTCGCTGCCCGCATGGGACTGCCAGTCGGTCGTTTCATCGCCGCCAACAACCGCAATGACATCTTCTACCAGTACTTGCGCACCGGTGTATATTCTCCCCGTCCCAGTATCGCTACTATCGCCAACGCCATGGATGTAGGGGCACCCAGCAACTTTGCCCGCATCCTCGACCTTTACGGTAACAATCATGCTGCCATCTGCGCCGACATCAGCGGTGCCACTTATACCGACGAACAGATAGCCGACACCGTGCGCACCACGTGGCAGCAGCACCACTACCTGCTCGACCCGCACGGAGCCTGCGGCTTCAGGGCCTTGCAGGAAGGACTGCGCGAAGGCGAGACGGGTATCTTCCTGGAGACGGCACATCCAGCCAAGTTCAAAGACACGGTGGAGCACATCATCGGGCAGCCCGTCGATATTCCTGACAAGCTTCGGGCCTTCATGCAGGGCACCCGACGGAGTGTGCCGATGTCGAAAGACTTCCCCGCTTTCAAGGACTACCTGCTTCGGCAGTAAGACCTATGTATAACCCTTTTAAACGATTCAAACAAACTATGTTATTATCTTCTATTCCTTTGCTGGAAATAAATCTCGGCGACCTGGTGTCTAATCTTCTCAACAGTGGCATCAGCTTGGGCGGTCGTATTCTGGCTGCCTTGGTCATCTTCATTGTCGGCCGTCTGCTCATTTCGTTCCTTAACAAGATGTTTGCCCGCATTCTGGAGCGGCGCAAGGTAGATGCCGGCATACAGTCGTTCCTCAAAAGTCTGGTGAATATCCTGCTGATGATTCTGCTCATCGTGGCGGTGATAGGCAAGTTGGGCATCGAGACCACGTCGTTTGCCGCCCTGCTGGCTTCGGCGGGTGTAGCTGTAGGTATGGCTCTCTCCGGCAACCTGCAGAACTTTGCCGGCGGACTTATCATTCTGCTGTTCCGCCCCTACAAGGTGGGCGATTGGGTAGAGTGCCAGAATGAAAGCGGTACGGTGCGCGAAATACAAATCTTCCACACCATCCTGACCACGGCCGACAACAAGACAGTCTACATCCCCAACGGTGCGGCATCGAGCGGTGTCATCGTCAACTACAGCCGCGAGGAGACACGTCGGGTAGAATGGGTGGTCGGTGTGGAATATGGCGAGCATTACGACCGGGTGGAGGATACCGTGCGCCGCATCCTCTCGGCTGAAAAGCGCATCCTGGAAACACCGGCTCCGGTCATTGCCCTGAATGCGTTGGATGCCAGCAGCGTCAACGTGGTGATTCGCGTGTGGGTGAAGAACAGCGACTATTGGGGGGTGTATTATGACGTGAACCGCTCTATCTACGAAGAGTTCAACAAGGCCGGCATCGGCTTCCCCTTCCCGCAGCTTACCATCCACCAGGCCAAAGGCTGAACCGGGCCATCCTTGCTGCGGGGCAGGCGGTTGCTGTCTGCGTACAAAGAAAAGAGGATACCTTTATGGGCATAAGGTATCCTCTTTCACTTTATTCCGCAAGGGCGGAATGCTTGCCGGCGGTCTGCCGACCACCGTATTTACTCTTTGCTTTTGTTCATTTCAAAGTTCAGAGTAAGCGGGTTGAAGCCGGGCAAGGGTTGCAAGTCTTCGCCGGTACCCAGCGATACCTCGTCGGCGCCTAATTGGAAATTCAGGGCAGAGGTCGCCACTTCGTAGCTGGCACCTTCTGCACCGACGATGTTTACCTGGATGTTCATGCTGGCGGCCTCCTCGCTTTCCGCAGCAGCCGGAAGAGTAAGAGTCAGTTGCAGGGGTTCCGGTTTCATGTCGAAGTAGATGCTGTCTTGGGCAGGCGTGAGGGCAGGTTCGTAGCCCACGTTATAGTTTACGGGACCTACGGCAGCTACTATCTGGTCGGCTGTGGTCTCATCGCCCACTACGGCCATTACCAAGTCTTTGATTGGGAAGTCTTTAAAGTAAATGGTATCATTGTCTATTGTAGCAGTGGCGGTGGTGCCTTCCGGTTCGCCGCTTTCATCGGTCAAGGCAGATATGCCCGGTGCGACAGACAAGATGGACAAGCTGCCCGTGTAGTTGCCAAACATGGATTCGGTGGTAACAATGCCGGGAATCGGGGAGGGCTCGTCGTTGCTGCAAGAAGTGAAGCCCCATGCACATCCCAAGGCCAATGTGGATATAATTAAGCGGTTTAGTTTAAAATCTTTCATTTTGTTTTCGTTCGTTTCTAAATGAATACTTGGTTTAAGTTGATCAGCTGATTCGCTTAACTAAATGACGGATAAAGGCGATTACTGCTTGAAGAAAAGTTAAAAGCTGTAAACGCTTGGGTGGCGTGTGGATAAGGAGGGGGAGGGATAAATAGCAAAAAGACCGCCCCGGATATTTCTCTTGGGTCGGTCTTTTGTGTGAGTAGCGGGACCCGGGATTGAACCGGGGACCTCATGATTATGAATCATGCGCTCTAACCAGCTGAGCTATCCCGCCATCATTTTCTCGATTGCGGGTGCAAAGATAGAGCATTTCTTTGAATTGGCAAAATAAACCGCAGACTTTTTCGTGTTTTTTTTATCTCTCCGTTTTCTTTGTGTTATAATCTTCTGTAAATGAGCGTATTTGTGAAATGCGTGCTCCCCAATGCTTGGCTGCAAACTTCCAAGCGCTTGGCAGCGTCCTGCTAAGTGCCTGGCAGCAATCTTCTAAAGGCTTGGCAGCGTTGGCGCTTGGGCTGGCAGATGCGGGTGGATGCCTTTGCTGGTTTTTACCCCGGGGAGAAAGCTCGATTGGCCTCATGACGTCCGTGGTGCAAGTTGTTGCCGGCTGTCGTTTTTTTGCCGGGCAAGCCGTGCGCTTGGGCAATGTTCATGCGTCCGTTGTTGTGTATGGAAGTGAAAAAGAATACCTATTCCTTAAAAGAGATAAAATATGTGCGGTATTTAAGAAAAAGTCTTTAACTTGGCGGCACAAACTTGAATCAAAAACATGGAAAGAAGAAAGATACATTTGGAGTATTTGTTAAATGCTACTTCCCGGAACATCTTGTGGGAGGCTATCAGTACCCCCATAGGGCTGGAGGGGTGGTTTGCCGACCGGGTGTTGTCCGACAACAAACACCTCATATTCTGTTGGGGAAAGACAGAACGGCGTGCAGCCGACATCGTAGGTATGCGTGCCTATTCGTTCATCCGGTTTCATTGGCTGGACTCGCCTGTCGAGCGTGAATATTTTGAATTGCGGATGACCAACAGCGAGCTGACCAATGACTTTGTGTTGGAGATTATCGACTTTGCCTCGGCAGAAGAAGCCGATGACGCGTGCGAATTGTGGGAGTCGCAGGTGGAAACTTTGCGCCGGACGTGCGGATTTTAGTTACTTTCTGCTAAAAATTTCTCCTACTCCCGTTTTTGTACTACTTTTGCACTTCAAAAGTATGTTACGGAACTCATGCTGCACATCAAAAAGTTAGATATATTCATTTTGAAGAGCTTCTGCCTGCTTTTTGCGGGTACCTTTTTCATTTGTCTCTTCATATTCATGATGCAGTTCCTGTGGAAATTCGTAGACGAGTTGGTGGGCAAGGGACTTGAAGTAAGTGTGTTGGCCCAGTTCTTCTTCTACGCAGGACTGACGCTCGTCCCTCTTTCGCTGCCTCTGGCTGTGCTTCTGGCCGCATTGATTACCTTCGGAAACTTCGGCGAGCGTTTTGAACTGCTTGCCATGAAAGCGGCCGGTGTCCCTCTGCTGCGCATCATGTGTCCGCTTATTCTGTTCATTGCCCTGGTTTCCTGTGTGTCTTTCTATTTCCAGAATGTGATTGGCCCGCGCGCACAGACCAAACTCTATACACTGATGTTCTCCATGAAGCAGAAGTCGCCCGAGGTGGATATTCCCGAAGGCGTGTTCTACGACGAAATCAAGGGATACAATCTTTATGTGAGGCACAAGGACAAGGACACGGGGATGCTCTACGATGTGCTTATCTATAACTTTGAGAAAGGCTTTGAAAACGCGCAAATCATCAAAGCCGACTCCGGACGCCTGGAAATGACGGCCGACAAGAAGCATCTCTACCTTCATCTGTACAGCGGTGAGCAGTTTGAAAACCTGAAAGACCAGCGCACGTTGCGCAAGAACGTACCTTATCGACGCGAGAGTTTTCGTGAAAAGCATGCCGTCATAGAGTTCGATTCGGAGTTCAATATGGTCGACGAGGGCATTATGGGCAACTCGGAGAAAAGCAAGGACATGTGGACCTTGCAGGCCGACGTGGACTCGATGACGCATCGTACCGACAGTATCGGACGCGCCTTCTTCACCGAAGCCATGCAGGGTACGTACAGCATGCCTTCCAACCTCAAACGGGAGGATACGCTGAAAATAGAGAAAGCCGTGCTGTCCAATTACAACGTAGACAGCTTGCTGGATGCCGCCACCCTGTCGGAGAAAGAGAAAATCCTGTCTACTGCCGTCAGCCGGGCAAGCAGCGCGGAGAGCGACTGGAACTTCAAAAGCTTCAACATGTCGCAAACCGATACCGGCATACGTAGGCACGAAGCAGCCTGGCACGAGAAAATCACCCTCTCGCTTGCCTGCCTTATATTCTTCTTTATCGGGGCACCTTTAGGAGGCATTATCCGTAAAGGGGGGCTGGGCATGCCCGTGGTAGTATCGGTGCTGATATTCATTGTCTATTACATCATCAACAATACGGGCTTCAAGATGGCACGCGACGGCAAGTGGATTATCTGGATGGGTATGTGGACCAGTACTGCCGTGCTGGCTCCTTTGGGGGCTTTCTTCACCTACAAGGCCAATAAAGACTCTGTGGTGTTCAATGCCGAAGCTTACCTGCATTGGATTAAGAAGGTGTTGGGCATACGCAGCGAACGTCATCTCTTCCGCAAAGAGGTCATCATACACGACCCGGACTATGCCCGCCTCCCCGCCGACTTGGAGGCGCTGTCCGAATCCTGCCGTGCATACGCTTCGCGGCACAACCTGAAACGTATGCCCAACTACGTGCGCCTTTGGATGAATACGGACGAGGACCGCGAGGTGGAAAGCATCAGCGCACGCATGGAAACGCTCATCGAGGAAATGTCCAATACGAAATCTCCCCGCCTGATAGGGGTGCTCAATACTTATCCCATCCTTTCGGCGCAGGCCCATGTGCGTCCTTTCCGCCTCTACTGGCTCAATGTGGCGTGCGGTGTGCTTCTGCCCGTCGGCCTTTTCTTCTTCTTCCGCATCTGGGCATACCGTCTCCGTCTCAGCAAAGATATGGAGCGTATCGTCAAAGCGAATGAAGATGCCGTCTATGTCATCCGCTCGATGGAAAAGGACCGGTGATGATTGAATCTTGAATATCAACCCTCAATTATAAAGTTATGGAACACATTAAACTGAATACGATAGAAGAAGCCATTGAAGACTTCAAGGCCGGCAATTTTGTCATCGTGGTGGATGATGAAGACCGTGAGAACGAAGGCGACCTGATTATAGCCGCCGAACTGATAACCCCTGAGAAGGTGAACTTCATGTTGAAGCATGCACGTGGTGTGTTGTGTGCCCCCATTACAATCTCCCGCTGCAAGGAGCTGGACCTGCCGCATCAGGTGCTGGACAATACTTCGGTATTGGGTACGCCTTTTACAGTGACCATCGACAAGCTGGAAGGGTGTAGCACGGGTGTGTCTGCCGCCGACCGTGCCGCTACCATCCGCGCTTTGGCCGACCCGGCTTCTACGCCAGCCACCTTCGGACGCCCGGGGCATATCAATCCGCTCTACGCTCAGGAAAAGGGCGTGTTGCGCCGTGCCGGCCATACGGAGGCTGCTGTGGATTTGGCACGTCTGGCGGGACTCTATCCGGCCGGTGCTTTGATGGAGATTATGAGCGATGACGGCACCATGGCCCGTCTGCCCGAACTCCGGCAGTTTGCCGACAAGTATGGCTTGAAGCTTATTTCCATCAACGATCTGATAGCTTATCGCCTGAAACAGGAATCTATTGTAGAGAAGGGCGTGGAAGTGAACATGCCTACCGCTTACGGCGATTTCCGCCTGATTCCTTTCCGGCAGAAGTCTAATGGCCTGGACCATGTGGCTTTGTTCAAAGGGACGTGGAAGGAAGACGAACCCATCCTGGTGCGTGTGCATTCTTCTTGCGCCACGGGTGACATTTTCGCTTCCAAACGTTGCGATTGCGGGGAGCAGTTGCACAAAGCCATGCAGATGATTGAGGCAGCGGGCAAAGGCGTGCTGGTTTATCTTAACCAGGAAGGGCGTGGCATAGGCCTGATGGAGAAGATGAAAGCTTATAAGCTGCAGGAAGACGGGATGGACACCGTGGATGCCAATATCTGCCTGGGACATCTGGCTGATGAGCGTGACTACGGCGTAGGTGCACAGATATTGCGCGAACTGGGAGTGCATAAGATGCGGCTGATGACCAACAATCCCGTCAAGAGGGTGGGGCTGGAAGCCTACGGTCTTGAAATAACCGAGAACGTACCCATCGAAACCACGCCCAATCCTTACAACGAGCGTTACCTCCGTACCAAGAAAGAGCGCATGGGGCATACGCTGCACTTCAGTAAATAAAGAAGCCAAGTAATTAAACCATCTTTTAAAACAAATAAATTATGAACCAATTATCAGACCGTTTGAACAGCTTGTCGCCTTCTGCGACATTGGCCATGTCACAGAAAAGTGCCGAACTGAAGGCACAGGGGGTGGATGTTATCAACCTGAGTGTAGGAGAACCCGACTTCAATACTCCCGAGCATATTAAGGAAGCCGCCAAGAAAGCCATCGACGAGAACTACTCGCGCTATTCTCCCGTTCCCGGTTACCCCGCTTTGCGCAATGCTATCGTGGCCAAGCTGAAAAATGAAAACGGACTGGATTACACCGCCGCCCAAATATCCTGCGCCAACGGTGCCAAGCAGTCCGTCTGCAACACCATACTGGCACTGGTCAATCCCGGCGACGAGGTTATCGTGCCTGCTCCCTATTGGGTGAGCTATCCTGAAATGGTAAAGCTGGCAGAAGGAGTGCCCGTTATCGTATCGGCCGGCATTGAGCAGGACTTCAAGATGACGCCTGCCCAGTTGGAGGCCGCCATCACACCCAAGACCAAGGCGCTGATTCTCTGTTCGCCGTCCAATCCTACGGGTTCTGTCTATAGCGGTGAAGAACTGGCAGCCTTGGCCGCCGTGCTTCAGAAGCATCCTCAGGTCATTGTCATCGCTGACGAGATTTACGAACACATTAATTATATAGGCCGTCATCACAGCATTGCCCAGGTGCCCGGCATGAAGGAACGCACGGTGATTGTCAACGGCGTGTCCAAAGCGTATGCCATGACAGGCTGGCGCATCGGCTTCATTGCCGGTCCCGAATGGATTGTGAAAGGTGTCAACAAGTTGCAGGGCCAGTACACGTCCGGTCCTTGCTCGGTGTCGCAGAAAGCAGCCGAAGCTGCCTACACCGGCACGCAGGCTCCCGTAGAGGAGATGCGTCAGGCCTTCCAGCGCCGTCGTGACCTTATTGTCCGTTTGGCCAAGGAAGTGCCCGGTCTGGAGGTGAACGTACCCGAAGGTGCTTTCTATCTCTTCCCCAAGTGCAGTTCCTACTTTGGCAAGTCTGCCGGCGACCGTTCCATCCACAACGCCGAAGACCTGGCCATGTATTTGCTTGAGGTAGGACACGTGGCCTGCGTGGGCGGCACGTCGTTTGGTGCTCCCGATTGCATCCGCATGAGTTATGCCACCAGCGATGAGAACATCGTAGAAGCTATCCGTCGTATCAAAGAAGCTTTGGCTGCCTTGAAATAAGAGCCGTTTTTTTCTTGTTATAAAAGGCGTGGATAACGCATTTTTGCGGGAGAAGGTTTCCCGTAGAAAATGCCGTTATCCACGTTTTTTTGTCGGATACATGCCGTTGAGGTGGATTTCAGGCTGTGTAGACAGTCATGTGGTTGATAATCAGGTTGCTGTTTCTTATATACAACGAGCCTGCTGCTTGTAGCTTGGCACCCGACTGCTTATCGCTTGGCTGTTTTCTCCGAAGAGCCTGTCGGCGCATCCGGTAGGGGCTGCATTCGTGTTTCGGCATAAAAAGTAGGAATTACGTGGCGGTGAAAGGGCAGAAATATAGGCTTTTCCCACTTTTTTTGAGATTTTCTGCAAAAAAAAGCTCGAATAATTTGGAGGTTCAAAAAAAAGCCGTACCTTTGCACCCGCAAACGACGGAAATCTTCGGGGTGTAGCTCAGCCCGGTTAGAGTACACGTCTGGGGGGCGTGTTGTCGCTGGTTCGAATCCAGTCACCCCGACGCTTTATCGAAGGTTTCCTGGTGCGGTAGTTCAGCCTGGTTAGAATACATGCCTGTCACGCATGGGGTCGCGGGTTCGAGTCCCGTCCGCACCGCAAGGCTTCAGAGACATCTGAAAGCCAGCGAATGACAAAGCCCACAAAATCAATGATTTGTGGGCTTTGTTTTTTCTTTTTAGAGCCATTCTGAAGACAAACAAATTCCCCAAACAGACAAAGTTGAGTTACCAAATCGTTACAGAAAAAACGGGCTTTTGGAATTGTAACGATTTTCTTTGTAAGTCGCTGATTTGTCGTCTGTTGTCATTAAAATGTCCGCTTGTAAATCAATTATTAATCTTTCCTTTGCAGGCAATGTGTAACAGTTGTAACGAAGGAGCAAAATTAAAAGGTTTATGAGCAAAAGTACATTCCGAATCCTCTTTTATCTGAGGAAAAACTACCTGAACAAGTCAGGCAAGGCGGGTATCATGATCCGCCTGACGGTGAACGGTGACATGGTGCAGTTCAGTTCCAAACTGGACATAGAACCGTCATTGTGGGACACGAAAGCCGGGAAAGCGGCAGGAAACAGTGTCAAGGCAAGACAGATGAACTCTATGCTGGAGGACATCCGCACAGCCCTGAGCAATCATTACCGGTACGTGGAATCGCGTGATTCGTTTGTCACGGCGGAGAAGGTACGCAATGCGTTTCTGGGGTACGAGGTAAGGCAACAGACCCTGTTGGAGTTATTCAAGCAACATAATGAGGACGCTTCCAAACTGAACGGCATCAGCAAGGCTCCGGCTACGCTGGTGAAATATGACCGGACTTACCGCCGGCTGGAAGAATTTATGAAAGTGAAATATAAAGTGTCTGACATCGCCCTGCGGGAGATTGACCACAAGTTCGTGACGGACTTCGAGTTTTATCTCCGTACCGTCAGCCGGTGCAACGAGAATACTACGGGCAAGTTCATGCAGATATTCCGCAAGATAGTCCTCATCGCCAAAAACAACGGATGGATAACCATCGACCCGTTTGCAAACTATCATATTCACATGAAAGCGGTGGACAGGGGCTATCTGACGGAGCAGGAACTGGAGCGTATTCTCCAAAAGGACTTTAATTCGCGTCGATTGGAACAAGTTCGAGACGTATTCATCTTTTCTTGCTTCACGGGGTTGTCATACGTGGATGTAAAGAACCTTACCAAAGAAAATGTCTGTATTTCATTCGACGGAAAACAATGGTTGCGGCTGCACAGGCAAAAAACTTCCACTGCGGTCAATCTCCCCCTGCTGAAAACTCCTTTGGCAATATTGAAAAAGTACGAGGACAAACTATCAGACGGACGGTTGCTGCCTGTATTAAGCAATCAAAAACTTAACTCTTACCTGAAAGAAATTGCTGACATATGCGGGATTAAAAAGAATTTAACATTTCACCTCGCAAGACATACTTTCGCTACGACAACTACGTTGGCAAAGGGTGTTCCCATCGAAACGGTATCTAAGATGCTGGGACATACGAACATAAAAACCACACAGATTTATGCGCGTATCACCAACGATAAAATACGTGAGGACATGGAAATGCTTGCCGGGAAACTGGAGGGCATCGAAAACATTGCATTGCAAGCGGTAAATCATTGAACGGATTGTAACAGCGAAATGACAAATCGTCCCTGCTTATATGGAAAATTATATCACTTAAAAAATATATCGGTATGGTAAGAAAAGGATTTTTTGAGATAGAGCCTGCGCCGGGGAAACCGGAGGGGATTTCTGTAAGGATAGAACCGGGGGCGGACGGTGACGTGTGGATGACGGTAAACGATATTGTAAAGGCATACGGTGTGTTCTACCAGACGGTACGGGCAGGGCTGAAAGCCCTGAAAAAGTCCGGGGATTTTGACGAATACCGGGATGTAAAGATTGAGCGTTTCACCTACAAGGGAAAAACATGCAGCATAGAACTGTATAATTTGCGAATCGTTATCGCCCTCGGATTCAAAATGAACGGGCTGACATGTCAGCGGTTCAGGAAATGGGTGGCATCGCGACTTGCAGAATCCTACCAACGGAAACCATCTGCCTTGTTCCTATACATGGGAAAGGATACTTTCATAAGCTGAAAAAGATTCCCGGATTATGAATCTGAGTATATCCGGTCTGCTCCAAGTATAAACCAGTCCAGACTGGATGAACCATAAAGCCCTGTCCGTGCAGCAATGCCGGGCAGGGCATTTTTGTGCCCCGACCTTGCGTTCCGGGAAGAAAAATCAAGAAAATCATTATGTAGTATGTACATACTATATAATCCTCCTCTTGCAGATTGCACATCTTTGCAGCGTAATCAAAAACAAGAACGATATGGAAATAGTAACAATGGACCATGAAGTCGTAAAAGCGATGATGTCGAAAATCGACCGGATAGCGGCTTATGTATTCAAAAAAGAGAATGTGCCCAAAGAGGAGCCGGAAATTCTGCTGACCAGCGAGGAAACCGCCGACCTGTTGAAAATCAGCACAAGGACGCTCCAACGGATGCGCAAAGACCGCACTATCCCCTATGTGATGATGCGGAACAAATGCCGCTACCGCCTCGCGGATCTGGAGGAATGTGTACGGACAAAAATCGTGAAATGCAACCCGCAGACACTGGAAGAGTTCAGACGGAACTATCTGTTGAACGGAAGGGATGGAGGACGGGAATATGATTGAGCGGGAATTGTTCGAGGCATGGATGCAACGCATCATGGAACGACTTGACCGTCAGGATAAAATCATCTCAGTGCTGATAAACAAGGATGCCGCCGGAGTGAAGTACATGGACGGTGAGCGCCTGTATGACAATCAGGACCTGTGCGAGATGCTGCGCACCAGCAAGCGGTCGCTGCAACGCTTCCGCAGCGAGTACGGACTGCGCTACCGGAAAATCAGCCGCAAGAGCTACTATACGGAGTCAGACGTGCTGGACTTCATCAACCGGAACATGGAGGAAGTCGTGCAAGGAGGGGTGAAAATTCTGAAAATGAAAGAGAATGCGAAAAAAAGTCCCTGGTCAAGGCAAAAAGAAAAGGCAACGGGAATTGAAAACAGAAAAAACGGCGAAAGCCTGTGATTCTATAATTATTAAAAACATCGAAAATGGAACAGAAAAAGAAAAACGAGAAAGACGTGCTGGTCGTCCGTGACGAGAAGACGGGCGAAATCAGCGTAGTAGCCGGACTGGACAGCAAGGGCTATCCGAAGACAACTCCGGCAAAGGCGGAACACTCGCAGGACTTCCTGCGCTTCGACCGCCACGGCGACATGGTGGACAACTTCTTCAGGAACTTCTACCGCCAGTGCAAGGAGCCGACACGCTTCGGCTTCTACCGGGTGGCGGCGGACATGGCGGATGCGGTACTGCCGGTCATCAAGGATTTGCTGAAAGACCCTGCGGCAAATGCGGAAATGCTCGCGGCGCACAAGGTGGACACTTCGGAATACCAGAAGCAGGCGGAAACGGAGAATGTAAAACAAGAAAGCGACAATGAACCCCTTAAAAAGACAGAAGAAATGGAACAGAAAAAAGAAGAACAGAAACAGGAAGTGCAACAGCCTCAAACGGCTGAAGCGCAAGATGAGCAGCAACCGCAGAAACAGGAGAAGCCGAACCTGATAGCGGACGACCAAGTGGACTGGAATGAGCTGCTCAAATGCGGCATCGACAAGGAAAAGCTTTCAGAAAAGGATTTGAAAGCCCTGATGAATTACGGCAAGACGGGGCTGGTGACGGTGAAGCCGACCCTCGGCTATGAGACGTATCAACTGCAAGCCCGCCTCTCGTTCCAGAAAATGGAGGACGGCAAACTGAAACTGACACCCCATTTTATCCGTAACGAGCCGCGCCTTGACATCCCCCACAACGGCTACACCTTCACGGACGAGGACAAGAAGAACCTGAAGCGCACGGGCAATTTAGGCAAGGTGGTGGATGTGGCGGATACGAGAACCGGGGAAATGCGCCAGTCGTATATCAGCATCGACCGCCTGACGAATGAAATCGTGGACGTGCCTGCCGACAAGGTGCGCATCCCCTATCAAATCGGACAGACCGGCTTGACAAAGGAAGAAATGGACATCCTGCGTGCCGGGCTTGCCCTGCCCAAAGAAGTGACATTATCCAACGGGCGCAAATTTCAGGCATTACTTCAGGTGAGCGCCGAAAAACGCGATGTGGAGTTCGTGCCGGGGCAACGACGTCAGCAGCAGTCGCAGCGTCAAAGCAAGCAGCAGGACAATCCCGATGCACAGGGGCAGACGCAGGAAAACGGCGAAAGGCAACGGCGCAACCGCTCGTGGACGAACGAGGACGGAAGCATCCGCCCGATAAGCAAATGGAAAGACGACCTGTTCAACGAACAGCAAATCGCCGACTACGTGGCGGGCAAGACGGTGGTGCTTGCCAACGCGAAGGACGACCAAGGGCAGCCCTGCACGAAGTACCTGAAGTTCAGCCATGAGAAAGGCCGTCCGCTGACCTACTCGCAGAATCCCGACCTCGCGCAGACCGTCGCCCCGTCGAACGAGAGCAGGACGCAGCTTGCCGTGAACAACGAGGGCAAGACCAACGAGGCGACCAAGCACGTGAAGGAGCCGTTGCAGCAGGGTCAGACCGCACCGAAGGACGAAACCCAGCAGAAACGGCAGACAAGAAAATCCAAAGGTGTGAAGGTGTCCTGATTGCCGCCACTAAATCCATCCGACAATAATCAACGGATTGAAACGGGGAGCAAACACCGCCCTGTACCGCATATCCCACGGACAAGGCCGTGCCCCGTTTCATTTCCACCCGAAAAGAAACAAAAGTATCAACAGATTAGACAGAAAAAGACATGATTACCATATTGGCAGAAAAACCGAGCGTCGTCCGTGAAATAGCACGGATTGTCGGCGCGATGAAGAAAGAAGAAGGGTATTTCACCGGAAACGGCTACCACGTGACATGGGCATTGGGGCATCTGGTACAGCTTGCCATGCCCGATGGGTACGGCATCAGGGGCTTCCGGCGCGACAGCCTGCCCGTCATTCCCGAAAGGTTCGAGTTAATCCCCCGTCAGGTGAAGACGGACAAGGGCTACAAGGCGGACGCAGCGGCGGTGAAGCAGATTAAGGTGATAACCAAGCTGTGGAACGAGAGCGACAATATTATCGTGGCAACCGACTGCGCCCGTGAAGGAGAATTGATATTCCGCTACCTCTATGCCTATACCGGCTGTACCTTGCCCTTTCAAAGACTGTGGATAAGCTCGCTGACCGACACCGCCATCCGCAAGGGGTTGAAAGAACTGAAGGACGGCCACGAGTACGACAACCTCTACCAAGCCGCCAAAGCCCGTAGCAAAGCCGACTGGCTGGTGGGCATCAACGGCACGCAGGCATTGACCGTCGCCGCCGGACGGGGCACGTATTCCGTAGGGCGTGTGCAGACACCCACGCTGGCGATGGTCTGCAAGCGTTTC
>NZ_NFJV01000022.1 GCF_002160055.1 Mediterranea sp. An20 | reverse complement strand
GAGCGGCACCTGAACCGGGCCTACCTGGAGACCTGGCGCTACATACAGGTGCGCATCGGCTACTGGAAAGAGAAGATATACCAGGCACGCAGCCGCCGGGAAATCATCGACGGGGCCTTTGGCCGCTGGCGCGGTGCCGGAAGACTGGATTATTAACGAAAAAAGGAAAAGGATATGCACATGAAACGAACAATGACACTTCTTGCGGCGGCAGTCCTGACGGCACATGCCGCCCATGCGCAGTATGTGACCTACAACCACGACTCGCCCAAGCAGAACCAGATTACCGTGATGGAAACCGGCACCGGGGCATTCACCCCGGAAATCTACTACACGCTGCTGCACAACAAGTACAAGAAGACGGCGGCGGCGAAGAACAAGCTGTCGTTCCGGACGCTGGCCGGAGTGAATCTCTACAACCAGACCGACGAGGCGGAAGCCATCGACTCGGCACTGGTCAAACGGGCCGCTGTCGAGGCATTGAACGTGGCCGACAGGCAGGTGGACCTGGCCTGGCTTGCCGAGGGCGACAAGGTGAACGGACAGATGGAACGCTTCCGGCGCAACATCGACCGCATTCTCCTGTGTGGCGGCACGCCGGACGAACGGGAACGCTGGGAAGAATATTATCAGGTGTACCAGTGCGCCATCAACGCCACCAAGGATGCCTACATGCCCAACGCCCAGCGGAAGAAAGAGTACCTGCGCATCAGCGAGGATGTCGCCCGGCAGAACGGGACGCTTGTCCTCTACCTCGCACGGAAACAGAACGCCACCGTGACGGAGGGACTGCTGAACGCAGAAGAAGCACAGCCTATCGACAAAGGAAGCATCCTGCGCGATGCCGTGGAGCGGTGGAACGAATCCCGGTTTGCCGTGCGTGGCTCGCAGACGGGTGGCGGCAGCGGAGGAAGCGACGGAGAAGAAACCGTGAACAGGAACTAAAAAAGAAACGGAAATGGCAGACGGAAATATCCTATCGAATTTCGGCATAGACCTTCTGGAAGAGGAAATAGATGATGTCATCTTTCAGACCAACGAGTTTCTGACCGACGCCACGTTTACCGGTGCACAAGGCCCGTTCTGGTGGATCCTGCAGATGTGCATGGCACTCGCCGCCCTGTTCGCCATCATCATGACGGCGGGCATGGCCTACAAGATGATGGTCAAGCACGAGCCTCTGGACGTGATGAAACTGTTCAGGCCGCTGGCCGTGTCATTGGTCCTCTGCTGGTGGTATCCCCCGGCAGACACGGGCATGGCAGGCAGCGGCAGCAACTGGTGCTTCCTGGACTTCCTGTCCTACATCCCCAACTGCATCGGCTCGTACACCCACGACCTCTACCAGGCGGAAGCCGCGCAGATCAGCGACAAGTTCGAGGAAGCGCAGGAACTCATCTTCGTGCGCGACACGATGTACACCAGCCTCCAGGCGCAGGCGGACGTGGCCCATACCGGCACATCCGACCCGAACCTGATAGAGGCCACGATGGAACAGACCGGCGTGGACGAAGTGACCAGTATGGAGAAAGACGCGGCCAAGCTGTGGTTCACCTCGCTGACCTCCGGCATCGTCGTGGGCATCGACAAAATCATCATGCTCATCGCCCTTGTGGTGTTCCGTATCGGGTGGTGGGCTACAATATAAATGATTTTATATCAATCTGATAATGTGTGATTTACACAAACAAAATAAGTTGTAATATTAGATTTAGTACCATTTTAGAACCACTATTAAGAGTGTGAAAATCGTTTTAAAAAGCTGCTGAATACAGATTATCCAATAATCTTTGTGCATCCAAAGTTAATTATAAGCCGATTAATTGCGGAATACCGCCGTCTATCTTGCTGCTTATCTAGCGCAGTGCAAAAAAAATCACAAAATATTTTGGTATTCCGAATTGTTTTGCTACCTTTGCAACATTAGAACCTGCCAAGCCTCTTAACAATGCTCAAATCGGCGGGTCGTTTTTTTATTATACCTATATGAAAACGAGTTTCACCAAACCCTATTCCTCCCCGGAACAAATCGTTCAAATACTAAAATCGAGGGGTATGCTTATGGAAGATGAGCATAAAGTCGAAAGCTACTTATTAAACATAGGTTATCACCGTTTATCGGCTTATATCTTTCCCTTTTATAAAAGTCCTAAAAACGATTTGATATTAAAGGAGGGTACGACCTTTGAGCAAGTTTTGACCCTTTACCGCTTTGACAAAAAATTGCGTATTCTCCTTTTCAATGAAATCGAAAAGATAGAAGTTGCCATTCGTAGTGTATTGGCAAACATTGGCTGCCAAGAACTGGGCGATAAGTATTGGATAACAAAGCCTGAATATTTTGCCAATGCGGATAAATTCAACCAGACATTAGTTCTCATAGAAAAGGAACTGACATCGAGCAAAGAAGATTATATCGAAGATTTCAGGCACAATTATATTGAGAATTATCCTCCGGCATGGATGATAACGGAAGTATTGTCTTTCGGTAATTTGAACTATATCTATTCCAATATATCCAGCAATCAACTGATGAAACGTATTGCCGCTTATTTCGGTTTGAAGCCACAGGTTTTCACATCGTGGCTGACTGTACTTGCCAACTTGCGTAATATGTGCTGTCATCATGCGAGGGTGTGGAACAGAGATTTTATGTTAAATCCGGCAGAGCCACGCAAGACTTCAAATGTTTGGATAGACACATCCAAGATTGACAAGAAAAAGATTTTCTATCGGCTGTGTATTATCCGATATTTCCTTTCGTCTATTTCACCGAATAATAGTTTCAATGAAAAAATCGCTAATTTGTTAGCTCAATTTCCTTCTGTAGATATTGTGGCGATGGGGTTTTGTAAAGATTGGCAAAAAGATACTTTATGGAAGTAAAATTCAACAACTTGATATAGTTTAGAAAAAAATGAAAATAAGAAAAGTTAAATGGGCAAATCATCCTGTATTAGGAAATCTTGAATTGGATTTTGTAAATCCATTAACCAATCATCCTTTTTCAACTATTGTTTTTGCAGGAGAAAATGGAAGTGGAAAAACTACTATTTTGGAAACATTAAATACTTTCCTTTGCATTGGTAGTTTTAAACCATTTGACATGATAGAATTTGAAGTAGATGACGAATTGTATATCTTAACCCCGCCAATGATACCTAATTCCCTTGATACTTTTTTTACACGATATGATATAAAAAAAAATGGTACATCCGAAAACATATGCACAGATAGAAACAATACACCGGGTTCTATTCAATCAGATAAAATAGATCCAAGATCATACGGTTGTGTATTTTCAAGACCGCGTGCAGATTATAAGACAGATAAAATAGAATCAGTGAGAGCCAATGAATTAGATAGAGATAAATACGATTCTGATAAAGATGACAACTTCACATCTTTAAAGCAGCTCATAGTAGATATTCAAAATCAAGACAACGAACAGTATTATGATATAAATACACAAAGGGAACGCCGTGGGGAAGCAGCAATGACTACGTCTGAATTTGAACCTAATTCAAAAATCTTTAGATTCAAAAAAGCTTTTGATAATTTCTTTGACAAAATAAAATATAATAAGGTTAGTAATATTAATGGTGAAAAGGTTATACTTTTTGAGAAAAACGGAACTGAAATTTCATTAGATAACTTAAGCACAGGGGAAAAACAAATTGTATTTAGAGGTGCTTACCTTCTCAAAAACATGAATCAACTTAATGGTGCTGTAATTATGATTGATGAGCCAGAATTGAGTATGCACCCTAAATGGCAGAAAAACATTTTAAGATATTACAAAAATCTCTTTACTGATAATAATGGAGAGCAAATAGCTCAATTATTTTTCGCAAGCCATTCCGAGGGTGTTATTAGTGAGGCTCTACAAGATTTGAATGATACAAAAGTTATAATTCTAAAAGATAATATGGGAAACATCACAGCGGGAAGTATTGACGCTCCTGCTGTATTACCATATACATTAGCGGCTGAAGTTAATTTTCAAGCTTTTGGTGTAGCATCAACAGATTATCATAATGCATTATATGGATATATAGAAGCCGAAGGTTGGAAAAATGGTTATGATGCACAGCAGTTAAAAGTTCCTTATATAAAACTACATAGGGATGGCACAACATCAAATCAACAAATTACGGAAACGGAAAAAATTCGGCATATCATTCATCATCCGGAAAATCGCAATAATAGTTATAGCGAACAAGAATTAAAAGATTCCATAGAACGTATGAGAAATTACATTAGAACTCATAATACAATTTGATACAAAATATTTAAATCCTCAAGATTAAAACGAACTGTGGTAATATATTTGCCACAGTTCGTTTTGTCTATTGAAATTACCATTTGCAAAATGGCAATGTGGATACGACATCTACCGTTTTGCAAGAGAGGATAATGACAGACAACAGGAGGTCGAGGATGTAACGAGGTTGCTTGTGTTCTCTTGACCAGTCGTTAGGGTCGTTCTTGATTTGGGATGCTTTGTCAATGGTTACGGCATAGCGTTCCATTATCCAGTCGATAGCGGACTTACCATTCACAACGTATTCGTAGGCTTTGAGTGGTATGTTCTCAATGCTGATATGACCGTTGTAAATGATGCGTGTCTTGTCGGCAACGAGTTTACCGTTCTCGTCACGGACTTTGGCGAACTTAATTTTATCCACGGAGAAGTATTGGTAGGTTTCATCTGTCCATTTGTTTTGCCAGATGTCGATGTCGCCAATAACCTTTACGCCAAAGAAACGATGTGCCAACATTGGCATTTCTGCGAAAAATGCATAATCGCCGTCATGCCCTGTTGTTTGCATGTTGATGCCTTGCTCATAGTTCAAATGTAGGTCGGCAAGTTCCTTTCCTGTTTTATAAAAAGCCATGAAATCCTGTACATTATCCACTATGGGAATGCGTGGCAATGACCTTTTCAAATCATCGGCGAAACGCTCACGGTATTGTTTGGAATGAAGTAACCCATACACATAGTAGAAAATATGTTCTTTGGTAATAGCTCGTAAACCACCAAAGCGGTTGCGGACTTCTTTCAAAATCCAGTCTGTGATTCCGTCACGGCGGATATAACGGTTCGTTTCGGCATCATCGAAAAGTGAAGCCTGTGGGTTTTTGTTTTCTTCATACCAATATAGGGGAAAACATTGGCTATTAAACTGTATCTGATAATCAGGTATTTCATTTGTTATTAGACAGCTAAAATTCTTATTACCAACACCGCTTAAACAAATCAGCAAATTTTCTGTTGTTGGTGTTGGAAATAATTTGGGTAATTGATACTGGCTCCAATTAAATGCTTTATCATAATAAAGCCATTGCTTGAAGTATGGTCTATAAAGTGTCAATCGTATCTTATTATTATCAAAAGTATGACGAATGCCTTTCAAAGCATGTTCAAACAATTTCTGGTCCCATTTAATTTGAGTAGGGTCTGCGTTGACTAATGTCGCTATTTCACTTATGGTTTTGGCCTCTACGCATTTGCTTGCTTCTTGATTAAATGTTGTTATTGCTGTCTGCATTTGCATAGAAAGAGATTTGGTTGAAGAATTGTAACACCAAACATCACGGTGAGTTATATCTCCTGCCGAAAATATAGAAAAAACAGTTTGTTTACTATTTTTCTTATCACCCAATAATATCAAGTTGTCAAATACACCATCACGTTGATTTATCCAATCAGCCTTTTCATTAGGCATAATAATTTGCCAATCCAACTTCCGTGAAGAAATAGAGCGGAACTCTTTTGTCATTTTAAGTTTTTGTTCGCGAGTAAGGTAATCGCCGATGTCGTGGTAATGTATAACAGCTTTTTGTCCTTTCTTAGCCGGATTTTTGACGAGGAAAGTAATGGCAATAGGAGTACGAGAACCACTACCAAAGATTTTACCACCCTCTTTGCGTGACAATTCACCTGAAGTGCGTTGATTTCCACGGAGATTCAGCACATAAATGGAGGTAAATTCTTCTTCAAAGCATCTGCGCATGCCATTTTGAGCATTTCCATCGAGCCACGCACCATTGCTTATAAATGCTACAACACCGCCTTCATTTTGTGGAATGCGGTCAGAAGCCCAACGGAAAGCTTTAACATAGCTATCATACAGAGCTTGAACTGTACTGTTTTTATCAGTGATTCGTTGTATATATGTTGATGCAATTCGCTTTTCCAAATTTGGATAAGACAAGTTTTGGGCATTGTCATTTGCACTTTTCTGTCCAACAGAGTACGGTGGATTCCCCACAATCACCCTCACATGGGTGGCCATCTGCTTCTTCACCCGTTTGGAATTGTCCTGGAAGAACTCCGTGAACAGCTCGTTGTGCTTCTTCTCTGCCAGTTGGAAAGTGTCCGTCAGGCAGATGCCGCTGTACGGCAGGTAGGTTTTCCGACGGGTGATGTCATGGAATACAGCTTCAATGTTCACATCGGCGATATAATAGGCCAGCAGCACGATTTCATTGCAATGGATTTCATTCAGGTACTTGCGCTCCATGTCCTCCGGGCGGATAAGGCCGGACTGCAACAATCGTGTGATGAACGTGCCTGTTCCTACAAACGGGTCGAGGATATGCACATTCTGCTCGGTCATCGAAGTGTTGAACTCCGCCTTGAGGATGTCGTTTACGGAGTGGATGATGAAGTCCACGCACTCCACGGGCGTATAGACGATGCCCAGTTTCTCCACGGTGAGCGGAAACGCGCCTTTGAAGAACTTTTCGTAGAGGTTCTTGATGATGGTCTGCTTGCCCTCCAGATTGTCTATGCCGCCTACATTTGTCCTCACCGACTGATAGAACTTCTCCAACACTTCGGTATCTTTCTCGAAAGCCTGCTCTTGCAAGAGGTCTATCATGCGTTGCATGGAGCGGCTCACGGCGTTGTTGTTCACGAACTGGTAATCGGCAAACAACGCATCGAACACCGGACGGGTAATGATGTGCTGCGCCAGCATCTCGATGGCCTGTGCCGCATCCACTGACGGGTTTAGGTCGCGCTGCAATCCCTTGAGGTATTCGTTGAACGCCTTTTTGTGTACGCCGGACTGGATGAGCTTGGATATGCGCTCGATGAACTTGTGCGCGATAAGTCCGATTTCCTTTGCCCAGTTCTCCCAATAGAGGCGGTCGCCGCACTTCTCCACGAGCTTGGCATACATGCCGTCCTGCAACTCGCCGAAACGAAGTTCCAACTGTCGGGCGATTTCCGCGTTCTCCATCTGCCGCGCTTCTTCCTCTCCCTCCTGAAAGCTTAATCCCGGCCTGCCGATGGTGACGGACGGCGTATAAGACTGCTTGTTGGGTTTCTGCTTGTTGAGCGCAATCTTGTTCACCATCGCATTGAAACGGTCATCGTGGGAGCGCAATGCGTTCAGAATTTCCCAGACCACATCAAAGGTCTTGCTGTTGTCGAGTGCTTCCTCTGCCGAAACATCGGACGGCACGACAATAGGGATGATGATGTACCCGTACTTCTTCTCGTCGGGCAGTCCTTTGTGGAAAGTGCGCATCACACGGCCTACCGACTGCACCACATCCACCTGCGAGTTACGGGCGGAAAGGAACAGCACGGCATCGAGCGACGGCACGTCCACGCCCTCGGACAGACAGCGCACGTTGGTCACCACCCGGCACTCCCGGTCATTATCCGGCTCGTCCGCCAACCATTGCAGGATTTCGTTGCGTTCCTGTGAGTTCATCGAGCCGTCTATGTGCTTTGCGGTTATCGAAACGGTATGCGAAAGGCTTTCCGCATCCAGATTCTCGTCGTACTTTTCCGATATTTGCGGCAACACGGAAGCCACATATTTAGAAGCGATACCTACTCGGCTTGCACTCCTGTCAATGGACGAACAAAACGCCACGGCACGGCGCATCATGTGCGGGTCGGCATCCCATGTGCGGTGGTCATCGCCCTGTATCATCTTCGACAGTCCGTTAATTACGCCGATGAGCTTGGACGTGTCGTCAAAATTCAGTTCCGTGGTCGTGTCGGTGACATCGCGTCGGATGTTTTCCGGCACATCGTCCTCTCCGACGGTAAGGACAAGCACCTTGTAGTCGGTCAGCAGCCCGTTCTGTACGGCGTAGGAGAAATTCACGCGGTAGAACTCCTCCCCGTACAGAGCCTTATCGTCCATCGAACAGAGGATGCAGTCCTTTTCCGATGCCTTTATCTTGGCCGATTCCCCGTACAGCCGTGGCGTAGCGGTCATGTAAAGCCGTTTACGGCCTTGCACATTGTCGTCGGAGTGTATCTTGGTAAAATTGCTCTCGTCCTCGTCCGACAGCTTCACGCCTGTAGTGCGGTGGGCTTCGTCGCAGATGATGAAATCGAACACGCCATACTCGCCGTCTGTTTCGGAAAGAATCTCCTGTTGTGCCGCTGAAACGGCATCAATGGACTGGTAGGTGGAGAACACGACTACCAACCCGTCATGGCTTCGGTATTTCTTCAGTTGCGATGCGATGGACTGCGGACTGGTGGACGCTGGCACGGCAAGGTCAACCACGCTGTCATCCATATCATCGTATTTATTCTGTATCTTCCGTGAGGCTTTGGAATCCGAACAGATGCAGACGGCCTTGATAGGCTTCTTCGCGTCCGCCGACCATGCGTTGAGCGACTGCCCCAACAAGGCGATGGACGGAACCATGAACAAAACCAGTCCTTTGTTGCCCAACAACTGTTCGGTGATGAGCAGCGAGGTGTAGGTCTTGCCCGTTCCGCAGGCCATGATGAGCTTACCCCGGTCGTTGCCGTCTGTAATGTAGTGCGTGTATGCCTTGGATATGGCATTCAACTGGTGCTTGCGCGGTTTCTTGCCCTCTACAAGTGCGGAAGTTCCCGTAAGTCCGTCCATCAGTTTTTGCCAGTCCACACAGGAAGAATTCAGGTCAATCAGCCCAACCCGTGAAAAAGGCGGGTCCTGGTGCCGGATGGCTTCCTCGGCGTTGCTTCCCCAATGGTTGGTGGTGGAAATCCATATCCGTTTGGCAAACCGGGTGGTCTGGAAAGTCACTTCGTTGGTGAACGTGCGGCTGGAGGTGGCGAGGAATGAATCCACGGCAGGCTTGTCTATCACGGCATCCTCCGCATAGCACTTGCACTGGATAGCCCAATAGTCGCCCATCTCGGTCTTGGCCACAAGGTCGATGCCCGTGTCCGTGCCTCCGAAGTCCTTACGACCCGGAAAGTCCTCCCACAGCCACACCTTTTCAAGCTCGTTGTAGCGAGGGTCTGTCAACAACCATGAGCGCATCAGACGCTCGAACTTTATACCCTTTTCCCTTTCGGTGAATGATTCGGTACGGAATTTATGCAGTATATCCTTGAAATTCATCTCTTGGTAAGAGATATATTTCAAGAAAACAAATACTGGGAATCAATGTATTATTGGAAAATGCAAGTGGATTTACTAAACAATTCCGCATAAATTGTCTTTCATATCCCATTATAAATTAGATTCGGACACGGATTTTGCAATATTATGAGTACCTTTGCAATATCAACTATAACTCTTACCAAGAGATTCTGATTTTCGCTAAACAAATTTTATCCAAAATATCCGTTCACAAGTCTTTCAGGATAAGGCTATTCGCCTTGTCCACCACATTTGTGTCAAGCGATGCAAGATAGATGCGTGTGGTTTCCTCCGAATCGTGCCCCATACCCTCGCTGATGACCGAAAGCGGTATGTTCTTGCTCTTGGCAATGCTTGCCCAGCAATGCCGAGCGCAGTGCATGGTAAGCGGCATATTCAATCCGGCTAAACGGGCAACCTCTTTCAGTGCCACGTTAATACGGCTGATGGCATTGCGGTACTGTGTCCGCCCGTCAGTGCATGGGTTGGTGATTATCGGCAGTAGGTACTGGGCGGTGGAACAGCCGTCGTATTTGGCGATGATTTTTTCCATGCACTTCTCCCATTTGATACTCAGTTGCTGCCCCGTCTTTCTCCTGCGGTATATGATGACGCTGTTTTTCAAGTCCGATTTCTTCAAATAAGCCATGTCGATGAACGACATTCCACGGGTGTAAAACGAAAAGAGGAACATATCCCGTGCATAGTCCAGATGCGGTTTCAAGGTCAGGTCGAGTTCCTTGATGCGCTTTATCGACTTCAACGGGAGAGCGCGTTTCACCGTCTTGCCGATACCCGTGTAAACATGCTTGAACGGATATTTCTGTTCCGTCAGTTCCTTTTCTACAGCACGGTTATAGACGGCACGGAGTATGCGCATATAGAACGAAGTCGTATTGGGGCAGTTGCCGTTGGATTTCAGCCATGCTTCATAAAGCATCATGGTGTCGCTGCCTATCTCACACAAAAGAATGTCCTGCCCCTCGCGGAACTTCATAAAACTGGCTAAGGCTGCGGTATAAGTTTCCGATGTGCGTACCTTGCCGAGCTGCTTCAACTGACTTATGGTGTCTTGCATGAAACCGAACAGCGACAGCCCGTTTGCGTGGCTGTTGAACTTATCTACGATATTGTAAGCGGAGTAACTTCCGCCTTGCCTGTCGCATTGCGCGATGATGGCCTGCAACCGTCGGATGTCCCAACCGATGCGCTCTGAAACGCTATAAAGGTACTGTTTTCTGTTCTCGTTGGTTTCAGGCATGATTCGGACGGACGATGATTCCTTGTCCCATTCCGTATCAAACACACGGAAGTCCGTTCCGATCTGGCGGACTGTTCGCCCGTGGATTACCTGATAGTAGATGCTGCCCTCCTTGCCGCTGGCGGTGGAAGGACGATATTTTACCTTGATGGATGCCATTCACTTTATTTTATTGTTTGGATTCGTTTTCTTCATTTCTTACTTTTTCAAGCTGCCTGTTGAACACGTTCAGGGTGGAATCCACTCCGACCGTTTCCACCAGTTTTTCGTATGCCCCGACGGTCACGGCCAGTTCAGGGTAAAGTTCATTGAGCATGAGCGTGGTCACTTGGTACTTGTCTGCAACCGTTCTCAACCGCCTGTTTTCCTCCCGGTACTCATGCCATCGCACCCAACTGGCGGCAAACAGGGCAAAGAACACAAGCGTGCAGACGATACCAGCCCATGCGTAAGGGTTCTTGTACCAGCCGTCGGGTATTTTGCCCCATAGCCGCCTGATACCGCTTATCGCCCTGCCCGGACGGATTGCCTGCCAAAGTTTCCGTGCGAAGCCTTGCTTTTGCTGTGCCTTTTGTGGAATCTGCTTATCTTTCTCTACATGGTCAGTAAGCACTTCCAATATCTTATAGAGCAAATCCTTGGTGGTGGGGATGCCACGCTCGCGCATATTCTTGTCGTTGGCATTGGTATATTCCTGCAAGCTAACAATCATTTCACCGCCCAATGACTTCTTGTATGCCTCGATGGTTTCCTTGCTCCTGAAAATGTCACTGATGTTCTCCGGCGTGCTGCCACCAAAGAAACGTATGACTGGCTCCAGTTTCACCGCAAGCCTTTTCAGTGCCTCGTCCTTGTCCGAAGCGTCCTTTGCTGCCAGCATCTTCTTGATTTCTTCGATGTCCTCTGCCAATGCCCCGATAAGGTCGGATATGTTCTGTAAGTTGTCCTTCATCTTCTCATCTTTCTTGGTTTATACTTGTTCTTTTCCTTGTCGTTTTCGCCCCAGCCGCTTTCGTTTCCGCCACCGCCACCGCCGGATGAAACCTTGGCTTGGTGAGGTTGGACGCACAACTCGATGAGTGCGTTGATACCCACTTGAACTATGCCTGTATTCGTATCGGCATCGGCGAAAGTTCCGCTGCCGGATGCTTCCGCATGGCCATCGGTAGAATAGGCCTTATCCGTCTGTTCAAATGAATTGTCCGGTTTATATATAGTTCCCGTTTGGCTTGTTCCGCTTTCAGCCGTTGGTCGGGTATGGTACAGATTGTTTCTCCATTCCATGCCCTCGGCGATACGACCTCCAAACTGCTTATCCAGCTTATAAAAGCCCATGCCGCGGTCAATCCGTGAGCCACTGAACGAAACACCGTCTTTAGTGAATGACACGCCGACGATATTGCCGTTACGCCTGTCGAACTTGAAGCTCACTCCGATGCCCTGCTTGGCCAGCCTGTCGCACAATTCCGACCAACTGTTACAATGGGGCAAGGTTGCTTTGACGGCATCATGGATTTGGTATTTCACCTTGTCCTTGCCGCGCAGACGGTCACGCTTCACGTTCACCTTACCTTTGGAAAAGTGCAGTCCGTATTCCCTCGTGAGAGCCTTGCATACCGCCACGTTGCGCATGGCATCGTTCCGGTCGCTGATGGTGTTCCCGTCGTTGTCCACCCTGTTGGCCACGATGTGCAAGTGCTGGTGTTCCTTGTCGGTGTGGCGGCATACAATATATTGGGTGTTCACAATGCCCATGCGCTTCATGTACTCACGTGCTATTTCAGCCATCAGGCCGTCCGTCAGCTTGGGCGTGTCCTCGTGGGCGAAGTCCAGCGAGATGTGGTACACCGGATTTTTCAGCTTACGCCCCGGCTTGTCATCTGCCTGTCCCTGCATACTCCTTGCAATGGCTGTGTTGTCATCAAGCCTCACGTCCTTGCTGTCGATGAGCCTTGCCTTTTTCGGGTTGTTCACGTAGTTCACCAGCTTGGCGAAGCTCGCCCGTTTTTTCAAGTCGCCCATCATATATCCGCGATGATTTTGTTGAACTCGTCCAACAAGGCGGTGATTCTTCCTTTAGTTCTCGGAAAGCCCTGTTGATGTGCCATCTTCGCCAACTGGTTCAGGTTGTTGCAACCTCCCTCCAGCATCCTTATCTGCTGTCTGTCCTCCTGTGTCCGTGCCGCCACAACCTTGCCTTGAAGCAACAGTTCACGCAGGAAATGCGACGGCTTTTTGCCCGCATCGGCAATCCGTTTCATGACCGTTTTCCACTCGGCCAGCGTAAGCCTTGTGGATATGGTCTTTGTCCGCGCCTTGCCCTTTACAGCTTTGGGGCGGCCTCCTTTATGATTGTTATCTTGTTCTGTCATTCGCTTGTTATTTTCTGTTACAAATGGGTCGGCGTTTTTAGGGCTGCAATCCAGTCTTGCCGTTTTCTGCGTGGCCGGGTCGCCGTTGGTGGCGTAGTTTTCGTGGACGAAAACATTAACTTGCCAGCCCTAAAAAACGCCCCTATAAATACTTCATTCTTTTCCATAGTTACCGCCTATTTATAAGAGGTATTGTCATCGGATAAAGTATCTCCTTTCTGCATGATTAGCGGATTGTTCTCTGATTGCTTGGAATGCTCCTCATCCTCCGATGTGGACAGCCCCAGTTGCGATGCTTGTGCGGACTTCTCCTTGTCTTTGCCCATGTCCTTGTCCTTAGACTTCTTCATCCTTGCCGAACTTTTTCGCAGGGTTTCCAGCCTTTGGCCGTTAAAAAGGTAGATACGTACTCCCTCGTATGCCTTGACCGTCTGTTGGTATGTTGGATTTTCCGTGAGCCGTCCGTCCATCATCCATGACTTTACACACACCATATCCATGATGGTGGTTATGGGATTGGAAACAACACGGATTAGCCCCCGCTGCGAAAAATCCTCCAACAGACGGCTGACGGACTTACGCCCGATATTCCACTCCTTTGCCAGTGACAGCATGGAGCCGTCCACCTGTCCGGGATGGAGCACATAACCCAA
Organism: Mediterranea sp. An20; assembly: GCF_002160055.1. GTDB lineage: Bacteria > Bacteroidota > Bacteroidia > Bacteroidales > Bacteroidaceae > Bacteroides > Bacteroides avicola. The sequence continues at coordinate 50,996 of NZ_NFJV01000022.1, read as the reverse complement.
TCCACGTTTGGTTTTATTTACTTCCGTGACCGCCATCCCCGACAAAAGGGAAAGAAAATAGGTCAGGTTGCACACACCGTTGGTAGTGCCGTGCAGGAAATACCATGCTTCCACATTCATTGCCACCTCCATTTTATAGCACGGCAGAACAAGCTGCTTCAAATTCTTCATAAGCCATGATGTTTTTTGCTGTTCGTTATGCGGATTATCCCTTGGTGTTTTTGTCCGCATCCCTGTTGGTGGCTTTCAGGTTCTTGATGCGGTCAATCTGCTCTTTCGGGAACAGGACACGCCGCCCAATCCGCTGCCCCTTGATATGCCCCAACTTCTCGTGCCGCCAGATGGTCGCGATGCTCACGCCCCATTTCTCGGCCACTTGCCGGATGGTGTAATATTCCGATGTCTCCTGCGGTGCCTGCGCCTGTCCGTATTCCTCCAGCGCACATCTCACGCTTGCGCCGATGAGTTGCTGAAGCTCGTCGCGCGATACCAGTACCATTTCCATATTTTCTGCCATAAGTCATTGATTTTGAAATTACGGCGGCAAAGTTAGATGGTGAATGAAACGGGTGAACTTGTGGGGATTTGTGAAATAAACGGGCATAAGAAAAGCCGCCAAACATCTGATGTCTAACGGCTTGTGCAAAGCTGTGGGCTGTGGTGAGTTGTAACCACGTGTGGACTGCCGCATTATTTTATCATCGGGAGCAGTTCTTTGAGCCTGCTTACGAAAGGCTTTTCCACATTGTACTTGGCAAGGCTTTCCGCTGTAAGTCCTATGGAACGGGCTGCGGCTGTGCGGTACTCCTTCCAGTCCTTGAAATAGGCTTTTGACAACAGGGTGATGACGCACCGCATCTTTCCTTTCACGCAATTCTGATAGGCCGTGGAATAGTCAGCTCGCATGACGGCACGTATGAAGTCCTTGTCGGAAACGGCGTTGCCGTCCAGTACGGGCTTGCCCTTGTCGGGGCCGCTCTGTACGGTAAAGGTGGTGAGGAACTGGTACAGTCTTAAAACAGGCACCTGCGCCGTCGTGCTGAACGCTCCGCCCTGCACGGTATCTGTGGCAGTAAAGCCTGCCATTGGGGTAGATATTGTTTTTACTTCGGATTCGGTTGCGTCCTCATGGAGTATGTTCCTTTTGACATACCCCATTGACAAGGCGATATGGAACATCTTAATCCCGGCTAACTGTGTTTTTGTATTGCCGTCTTGGAACACCATCGAAAGGTGGACGGCTTTTGCGAAATCCTCCGTGAACAGTCGTGCCAAATCCTTGTCGTTGGCGTTTGTGATATATTCCTTGACGGCTTCGATTTTTTCCTTGTCCATGTCGGCAAGCAGGGCATACGCTTCTTTGCCTATGTATTCTTTCCCTTTGTTCACACCGGTTTCAGCCGTGCATTTTCGGATGGCGGTTCGTATGGTGTCGATGCAGTCCGTGGCTTCGATGCGTGTCATGGAACGGACTTCTCTCTGTTCGTTTCCGTCAGGAAAGAAGTATTGGCCGATTACTTCTATGGAAGTATAGACGATGCCCGCATAAAGGGCTTCCTTGCCCAAGTCCTGCAGATATGCCGAACAAAGGTCATGCAGCCGTTTCGCATCCCCGTGCAGCCGGACAAACTGGTGTGCCAATTCCTTGTCGTCGTGTTCGGCGATGTATTCCCGCACCTCGTTCAACAGGGCAGGAACGGTTTTCATTTCACGCCGGATGTTCTTGCCGATGTCCTTGTTCCCGGCTTCATCTTCAACTTTACCGCTGGCAAGGCTTTCCGCCAGTTTCAGGCTTCTGCCGATAATCTTCGACAGCCTGAACAGGGCACTGATAATTGCAAATCTCGTCTTTTCCATAGGCGGCTTATTTTACATTTCAATAATACCCTCAAAGTCCTTCAACGCAATCACGGCCTTTTCCTCCGCATCCAGTTTGAGGTAGCGGCGCAGTTGCGCCTCGCTGCTGTGCCCTGTTATGGCTTGGATGGACGACAACGGTACTCCGGCCTTGTATGCGTTGGTAGCAAAACTTCTTCGTGCCGTGTGCGAGAGGAGCATATCACAGAACCTCCGCCCTCGTTTCGGGTTGAGCCGCTTCCCGTCAAATCCGCAGTCATGCGTCCAGCCCAGCAACAAACCAATGGTTTTTATCAGCTTGTTCATTTCATTAGGGCATACATGGGGCAGCTTGCCGTCGTATTTGTCAAGTATCTGCCTTACTCGCCTGTCCACCGGGATATAGACTTTTTTTTCCGTTTTCTGTTGGGTAAGCAAAATGAACTCCACCCCGTTTATCTCGGTTATCATGTCATCGCATATCCTCGAATAGTCGGACACGCGCTGCCCGGTCAGACAGCCGACAATGAAAATATCCCTCACGTGTTCCAAGGTGCGTATGTGGGTGATGCGGCATTTGGAAAGCTGCGTTAGTTTCTCGTCCTCGCTGATGTCGAGTGCCTCCAGCCGTTCCCTGACGGTCTCTTTGGTGGAAAGGTCGAGTTCAAGCATTTCCTGTATCTGTTCCGGCGTAAGATAGATGTTGTCCACTTCCTCTTTTTTCGGAACAAAGTCTGAATGGCGGAAATCGTCGCATTTGGTCAGCTTGTCCTCGTATGCCGCCTTTGCCACGGTACGGACATCCGTCATATAAGAGTTGATGGCGTTGGGCATCAGGCCGCGCCCTTTCCAGTAACCGACAAGACTGTTGCGCGTTTCCATCGTCATGTCATCCAACCCGATTTTGCGGTGCATCTCCTTTTGATAGTTGCGGATTTGGGTCTGGATGATGCGAAGCCCCTTGATGTAGGCAGGGGTTACTTTGACGGTACGGCCTTTCTTGGTGCGCCGTCCTGTTTCCAAATCTTCTATATAAGTGGTAAGGAAATCCTCGAACAACATCTTGCCTTTAGGTTTGACCTCCACAACCTGCATCATGCCGTTCAGCACATCGTGCTTTACGCTCTCGATGACGGACTTCGCCTTTTTCGGGTCGAAATCGTCCGCCTCAAACGCCGCCTTTATCCTTGCGAGGACTTGGGCGAACTGTCCGTACTTTATCCCAATGCTCGACATGAGGGCGGACGAGGTGTATTGCAGGGAGCGGTATTTCTCCCATTCAAGCTGTCTGATGGTGAAGCCTGTTACGGTTTTCACATTGGCCTTGCCTGTGCGCACCCGGGCATAGACCGAACCGAAGTCCTCCTTACCTGCCTTTGACGATTTTATGAAGATGAAATCCATACGCGAAATGTCTTTTAATTGCTGGTACAAAGGTACGAAATCTATTCTGAAATATAGTACCAAATAGTACCAATATTTTCTAAAACCGTGAAATTCCGTGCGTATTTCAATTAAATGAAAATATCTGCAAATAACTGATATACAAGAATAATTAATAAAACAAGGTTCTACTGAATATAATTATTGAATAGTGGGCGACGATATACTGCCAGCAGATCCTGCTGGGGATGCTGACGATATTCGGGCCAATACAGTGGGCTTTCAGCCTGCTGCCCAAATGGGAAGGCGCCTGGGCGAAGTGGCTCACGAGGTATCTGACGGTACACTTCTACGGGGCGATGCTCTACTTCGTGGGCTTCTACGTATTGCTCCTGTTCGACATCGTGCTGTGCATCCAGGTGGAGAACCTGACGGCGATAACGGCAAGCGAGCAGACGATGGCCGCCTACCTGCAGAACTCGTTCTTCTCCGCCGGCTACCTGATGGCGGCGAGCATCGTGGCATTGAAATGCCTGAACCTTGTGCCGGATTTGGCCGCATGGATGATACCGGAGGGAGACACCGCCTTCTCGACCCGTAACTTCGGTGAGGGCGTGGCACAGCAGGCGAAGATGACAGCCACGGGCGCCATCGGAACCATGACGCGATAAGGAAACTCTGACCCATTAAGAACTATCATCAATCATAAAACAAAAAGGATATGAAAACCAAGAAAAGAATCGAGAAATGGCTGGCGGACGAGAATTTCCGCCGGTATGCCGAGAAACGGATGCAGGAAGAGATTACGGAAGTGCCGGAGAACCATACGCTTGACCGGAAGTACGAGGAACTCGACGAAGGTTTCGAGTGTGACGACCGGTACATCTCGCCCCTTGTGGAATACCTCGCCTACCGCCTGCATCTGGCAAGGCTTTGCAGGAACCCGCACAAGCGCAGACGCGACATCTGGTGGGTGTTCGTGCATGTGTTCATGCAGGGGCATTACACCCATGTCTTCTCCGAACATTTCGACCCTCTGCTGGACGAGCTGCAGGACTGCATCATCCCCATGCTGCATGACGAATATGTACGTAGGTTGAACAGCGAAAAAAGAGGCAGGCAATGGTCATAAAGAATCTGGAGAACAAAATCAGGCTGACAGGCATCGTCTGCACGGCTTTCCTTGTAGGATGCGTCATAATCAGCGTGTCGAGCATCTGGACGGCCCGGACGATGGTCGCGGACGCGCACAAGAAAGTCTATGTGCTGGACGGCAACGTGCCGATATTAGTCAGCCAGACCACGATGGACGAAACGCTCGATGTCGAGGCCAAGAGCCATGTCGAAATGTTCCACCACTATCTTTATATATGTTTCCGATTGGAATAAATTAGAAACAAAAGGAATGTATAATTGCTATATATCAATGTTTTACACAATTTTCAAAACAGATAATGAGTTCCTATCTTCACTAAATTGGGTTAATTTTGTTACTTTATTTGCTACCATTTTGTTACTTTGAAAAATAGTTTATAGTTTTGTATCGGAAAAATGACCATATAGTAACAAAATAGAGTTTATATGACCGCTAAAAAATCGCATATCGCACTTAAATACAAAGAGATAGATAATGGGGAAAAGTCCATCTACCTTGACTATTACAAGGGCGGCAAACGCATCCGCGAAGCCCTCCATCTCTATTTGTTACCAGAAACATCCAAAAAGAACATCAGCGCAAACAAGCGGACGATGAAAGAAGCCGAGGCCATCCGTATCGAAAAAGAGAACGGATTGCTTGCTGTGCGTTTCGGCATAGAGACCAAAGAACCATCACCCATGCGCATAGGCGAAGCCATTGACGAATATGAGAAAATCATCTTTGATAAGGGAGATATATCTTCAGCCAATAATATAAGGTGCATGAAAAAGGCGGTGATGGCTTATCGTGGATTAGACACAAAAGTGGTTGACATTGATGAAAGCTACTGTGACGGACTGGTTGACTTTCTGCATAAGGACTATACTGCACAGTTCGGTAAAATCAGCATGACAACGGCAAGGGCGTTCATCTATCTTTTCAGCAGCACGCTCAACAACGCCGTTGCCAATGGTATAATAGGTGTGAGCCCTCTCCGCTTCGTGAACATCCACGGGCGAATTACAAGAGAGCGTCCGTTGAAAAAGTTTCTGACCATTGACGAAATAAAGGCTTTGATGGACACACCCTGCCCTGTGATGTCAAGACCACAAGTCAAACAGGCTTTCATGTTGAGCATCTTCACTTATCTATCTTTTGCCGATGTCCTCTCACTAAAATGGAAAGACATAAAGACGAATGAAGGCAGGACAACCATTGAAGTGCATTCAAGGAAGTCATCCGTGCCGTTGACTGCGATATCAATGCGATGGTTGCCTGAAACGGCAAACCACCGCGGACTTGTATTCAAAGGATTGCCGAAAGGCACTGAAATCAGAAACATCCTGTCGCAATGGGGCAAGAACGCAGGACTGCACCAGCCGTTGAGTTTCCGGCTTGCGCAGAACACCTTTATATATTTATTGCTTACTACTGGCACCGACATAGGCACTATCAGTTGTATGCTTGGAATGACACCCAAGACGATGAAAGGATATATGAAAATGGTGGCCGCAGGCCATATCAGAGATAAGCAACAAATAACTCACAACGAATAATCAATAAAAACATATCACCATGCCCAGACCCAAGAAAGTTATCAAGGCGAAAGAGCCTGTCCGTATCCGCTTCAAGGAGTTGCAGAACGGAAACAAGTCTATCTATCTGGATATTTACCGCAATGGGAAACGTACTTATGAGTTTCTCAAACTTTATCTCGTTCCGGAGATTGACCCGGCAAGCCGTGCCATGAACCAGCACAACATGGCTTTGGCGAACAAGATTAAGGCTGACCGCATCGTCGAACTTACCAATAATGAAAAAGGCGTTTCCAACGCGACATTGCGTGGCCGCATTAAGTTGTCTGAGTTGCTTGACCGCTATGCAAGATGGCTGGAGGACAACGGTAAGCACTCTATGATACGGGGCGTCAATTCCATACGGAAAGCTACATTCCAATTCCGTGGCGATGTTCCCATCAGGATGCTTGACAAGGACTATTGCATGGCTTTCATGAATTTCCTGCGGAACGATTACAAGGCACGGACAAACCGACCTATTTCCATGACCACCGCCACAGGGTATGTCACGGTGCTTAGTGCCATGCTGAACTGGGCTGTGCGCAACGACTATCTTTCCGAAAACCCGTTCACGCATATTGCAGCAGCCGACCGCATCCACCGTCCGGAAAGCAAGCGTGAGTTCTTGCAGATTGACGAACTGAAAAAGCTGATTGCAACGGAATGTCCTACCCGTCCTGCCGTGAAGCAGGCTTTCCTGTTCTCGTGCTATTGCGCCTTGCGCATCAGCGATGTTGTCGGGCTGACTTGGGGTGACATCCACAAGGACGGCGACCAGTGGCGTGTGTTCACCGTCATGGAAAAGACCAACGACCCGATTTATCTGCCATTGTCTAAACAGGCAATGAAATGGTTGCCGGAGCGTGGCGACGCCAAAGACGAGGACAAGGTTTTCGACCTCCCGTCAGAAAGCCGTATCTGCATCATCCTTGACAAATGGGCTAAAGCAGCAGGGATAAACAAGCACGTGACCTATCATGTCAGCCGTCATACCTTCGCCACCATGATGCTTACACTCGATGTTGACATTTTTACCACAAGCAAGCTGCTCGGCCACAAGAACATTTCCACAACGCAGATTTACGCAAAGATTATTGACCAGAAGAAAGACGAGGCGGTCAACCGTGTCAATGAAATTTTCAAGGACTAAAACCTGATGTATGCGATGAAACGATTGTCTGATAACTTTCTTACGATGCTGTTGCCGCTTACGGTGGTAGCCGCAACCGCATTCGGGTTGGTAGCTGTCGTTGCTTTCCGTATGGAAGCAACTACGGCTGCATTTGTTTTTACCGCCTTGTCAATAGTCGGTTGGATTGGACTGGTTATAGAATTTTTCCTTTTGTATGACATCATCATAGACAAGTGGCTTTCCAAAGACCGTTCTGTTTTAACGGCCTCTTGGTTTGTGGTTTCGTTGTTGCTTGCATTTATCCTCACGCCTGACAAACATCTGGACTGGAGCACGGTCATTGTCATGGCTTCACTTTTTGCTGTGCTTTTCCTGCTGCCCTACATCATCGGGATGGCTTACGGGAAGCGGATTAAGTCGTGGCTGTTCCAATGGTGGAACAGGATTGTTCCCGACAAGCGACAGGTTTCTGACAGGCAAGCGGAGAAACAAATCGAAGCGGCGCTTTCGACCCCTACGCCGCCAGTTTCAATGAAGCAGGAGGATGAAATCAGGCACTACGACAATCTAATTTCACAGGTTCAGCCGGAACTGATTAAGAAATTGCCCGAAGCGTTGCAGACCAACGATGCGCTGTTCTTACTCGTGCTGTTCCGGGAGGACGGTTATCTGGATGCGGACTTCCAACCACTGATGAAAAAGGAGGATGACGAAATCAACCGGACGCTTTATGCCTATATCGCCAACGCGATGTGCGCAGCCCTCAAAATTAGGAAAGGGAAATGGGTAATCTTCGGGAAGTTCTGGCCGCTCAACAACGGCGCACAGTTGGCGAGCAACCTCAAGGCCGCCTCCAAAGACAATCCGTCCGACCACCAGCGGCATATCTCCAAACTGTTGCGCAAGGCTACACGTCTGCGACCAAGGCTTGACACCTACGACCTTGAAGAGTTCAAAAAACTCTGACTGAATATTTTATAAAATCATTTTCCTTGTTCCCGTCACTGCGAGCCAGCGGCGGGATTTTTCATGCTTGTTCGCGAGCATCCGTACTTCTTTCCGCACTGATGGATTGCCATGTAAGGACTATCCGGGATTATGGAGGGTTTAGAGTTCCTTTATACTTCGTTATGCACCGTTTATACTTCCATTTATAGTTTGCAAAACACTCTGTTTGTATCATTTACAAATGAGGTTTCCCAAAACATCAGCCATATCTTTGCATTGTCGCCGAGACAAGGAAGCGACCTGAATATCCACTAAAAATATACGCACATGACAGAGCAACGAAAACTTTTAAGCACCAAGGAAGCCGCCGAGTATTGCGGTTTCAAATTGTCCTACTTCCGAAAGCTGATGATGCGCAGGGCAATCCCGATGTACAAACCATGCGGCAAGCTGTGTTTCTTCAAGAGGGAGGATTTGGATGCTTTCCTCACAGGAGTACGCATCTCATCGCAAGGGGAAATCAATGAAGAAGCCGACCGCTACCTTGCCGGACGGAAATAAGCAACTTATTTTTTCACATCAAAAACAAATTGTATTATGGAACAGAGTAAGAACATGGAACAGGCCGGAGCAGCTTCGGCTGTTTCGACTGAAAAGAAAAACGAGAGCCGCAAACGTGAGATAAGCGGCAAGGACGTACAAGCTATCCGCACATTCTTGGAGAGTGTGGGCATCTACGAGGCGGACGCACTGCGTGTGGGCATAGCCATCGCCGACGGCAAGGCTACGGCAGAGAGCATTTCAGCGGACGACCGTCTTGCGCTCAACCGCTATCTCAACAGCGGCACGGACAACGAGCGGCTGACAGCGGACAATGCACAGGGACATCGGTTGAACCGGGCGTTCGGATTGCTGGAGCGTGTGACGGAGTTTTGCGACAAGCGGCAGTTGGTGACGGTCAACAAGGCGTTGCTTTCCATTGCGGTGAACGCAACGGACATCAGCCGTGCCGTATCGAGCCTTGACAAGCGACCCGCACCCGGACAACCGTTTTCGGGCAACACTAACGGCAACGGGGCAAACAAATGACCGTATGCAAAAGGTGGAAAGGCGTATGCACCGTGGTAACGCAGCCTATTTTTCTTCCCTTATTTCGGAGATGATACGCATTGGCTGACTGGTGCAAATAATTAGCGAGCCTATCACCTTTCATGAGCCGTTCAAAACAGAGAAACCGTGCAGGGTACAACAAAAAACAAGGAGGTGTTTCCATGCCGATACCTGCACGGCTTCATTCCATTCAAACAAAAGTAATATCACATTTATAAAGTCAAAGATTTATGGACAAGGAAACTTACAGGTTCATGTACCCGACAGGGATTGCTTCGTTCTCGTTCAGATTTTCCGACCGTGCGGTGCAATGGCTGTGCGGAACAACGACCGACGACAACGGCAGGGAAATAGGCAACTTCACATTGTTTGGCGACCTGTTGGCGAGAATGGCATTAACGGACGGTGTAGCCAAAGGCTTTCACAGACCGCTCATGCTTTCCGCAGGTCAGGCGCAGTATTCCGAGGAACAGCTTTCTTCACAATGGAACATGGGCAGGAAGCGCATACGCAACCTGCTTGCCACGCTTACGGAGATGGGACTTATCTACACCTGCCGTTCAAGGGTAGCGTCCGTGATGACCTTTCCGTGCCTACTTGGGTAGAAAACAGCGGACGGCGGTATTACATCAAACCCTTTTACCCACGAACAGAGGGAAGAATAAGAACCGTCAGAAGCCGAGCAGAAAGCGACACCGCGCGAAATACCGCATCCCGTTGTTCCATTATCCGGCACTCCACTGGCACCAGTCTGTTTTGGCTGTGGCAAGCGGACAGGTGGATTAGCATGGAGCGGTAGCGTTCAGTTGCGAGGTATGCCGAGGTATTACCGCCTGCGGACGGCAACACCCCGACGCCCTCGCAACGGCTTGACAGACCGTTGTCCTTGCCGCTCGCAGGCTCGCAGCTTCCCTCTTTTAGAAACCGTTTCACGACTTTTCAAAGACATCTGTTATATATGGAATACGAAGATACCTCCAATCAGGAGCAGGAGCAAAAGAAGCCCGTTATAAGGCGTGACAAGGTGGTTGTCACCAAGGTCACGGAACAAGAGCTTTCGCAAATCAAAAGCACCGCCGACCAGTGCGGCATGACACGCAGCGACTTCATCCGGGCAAGGGCACTCGGCTACAAGCCACGGCAAAGGCTTTCCGACAGGGAACTGGACGGTTTGCGTCAGCTTGCAGCCTGCCGCACGGACATGGTGAACTTCGCCAACGCCCTGCACGGACTGAGCGACAACGAGAAAATACGCCTGTTCCGGCACGAAGAGACCATGCTCGAATGGTACGAGAAAGTGGCCCATGTTACAAACCGTGTCGCCGACTTCTTGCAGTCCGCGCAGACGGCGAACAGCTATCCGGCAGGAACAACAAACCAAGAAGCTAAGGAGGACGGCGCATGATAGCCAACGCAAAAGCGGTAGCCCACGGCATAAGGGCGATGCTCTATGTGTCGGGCGAATCGAGGAACAAGAAGCATCCCGAAAAGATAACGCGCATCTGCGACAACTTCATGCCGCAGGGCATGGACGCTACGGGTATCTGGACGGAAATGAAGTTCGCCACCATGAACCACCCCAACATCAAGAACAATGTCATCCGCATGGAGATAAGCCCGGCGATGGAGCATACCGAAAATTTCACAGTGGACGACTGGCGGCAACTGTGGAATGACTTTGCGGCGGCTTTCGACAGCCAAGAGATACGTGGCAAGGACGGCAAGGTCGTTTCCCCACACACCAATGTATCGGGCAGCAAGTCCAGCGTCTGGCTGCACGAGGAATCCAAGAGCGGCATACCGCACCTACATGCCATCGTCTGCCGGGTGGACGAGGACGGGAACATCAACAACGACCACGCCATCCACCTGCGGGCACAACGGGCGGCTGAAAAGGTTGCCCGGCAAAGGGGCTGGGCTACGGCACAGCACATCCATGAAACCAACATTCCGAAAGTAAGTGCGGACTGCATGGAAGCCTTGCGCGAACTGGATGAATGGTCATGGGAGGGCTACCAAGAACGGCTCGCAGCCAAAGGCTTCGACTTGTATCTGCGCAAGGATAAGAAAGATGTCATTCGTGGTTATGTGCTTCTCAAAGGCAACACAAGGTTCAAGGCTTCGGAACTCGGAAAGGGGCGCAACCTGACCGCATCCCGTATCAGGCAGACATGGGAAAAACTGCATTCCGAACAGGCGAAGCAATCCCGTCCGACATCCAAACCGACCGCCACACCGACCCCGAAACCTACCGTACCCAATACCGCAAAACAGAAGTCACAGCCCGTTATACGGCAGAGCAATCCGGTTTACGAGGACTACACGGACTATAAGCCGAACCGCCTGCCCACGGAGTTTGAGCATGACGGCAAGACCTACAAACGCTATCTGCCCGACAAGGTGATTGACTTCTTCAACAACGAGTTCGATTATCAAGAACTTGCCAACTGGCAGGACTTGCAGAACTTGGCGATGGCTTACTTCACTCTTATAGCGTCACCCTACGAGGTGACATCCGGCGGCGGTGGAGGCGGCTCGCAGTCCGACCTCAAATGGGGACGCGACCCGGAGGAAGACGAGATGGAATTTGCCCGCCGTTGTGCGCGTGAGGCTTCGCACAGGCTCGGCATACAGAAGAAATCAGGAATGAAACGCAAATGACAAACCCAATAAACAGCAACGGATATGAAACAACCCGATACTGCCGCCTTGCGTGAGCGGCTTGCCAATTATACGCCTGAAGAGGAAACAGACCGCCGGATAGCAGAACTGCGCGACTTGCTGAAAGAAATCAGTGCCGTCAAGGACAGCATGGCGGACATCATTACAGGCTTTACCCATGCCGTGGCGGATTTGCAGAAGAAGGACATCGGCGCACGGGTGCATCCCGACACCCTGAAAGCCCTGAATGAGATTTGTACAAATTTTGTCGTGGAAGTTGGAAAACAGCTCATGGCTCACCGTGACAGGCAACTCGAACTGCAAAAGAAACATGAAGAACGGATTGCCCGTATGCTGAAAAGAAACAAAGGCGTGTGGGTGTCAGATGGGTGGATGAAAATCCTGATAGTATGCATCCTTCTATATACTGGCATTTCCTTTATTCATAGCTTTTTGTAAAACTTGCATCTGTCCTTGCACCCAAATGGGGTCGTACTGCCGATGAACGACAATTAAGATAACTTGATTCAATTTTTACCAGTAGAGATATTCCGGTTTGTTTCTCCATATACCTTTGAAAAAAACGAAAGGTTGTGGTCGTAACAGTCGGTTTCGCTTCTTCCTTTTTTCCGAACAGTCCTAAGAAACCTGTCCGTTTTCTTTTTGGGGGCTCTTCCTGCGAACTCTTGCGGGCTATTACTGGAACCCGTCGGGCTATTTTGTCTTTTATTTCTTCCTGTTCGTTGAGTACCAGCATGATTTTATTCAGCAGATTTTCCTTTTCAGCCAGCAGCCGGCAGACGCTGTCTATACGTTCGCTGCGATAGCTGGACTTGAACAGGCTGAGCAGACTGTCCACCTCCAGACGCTTCTTATGGTATATATTCATATCTTCCTCATTCCAATCCAGCACGGTCTCACCAATAAGGGATAAATCCACCATTTTAACATATACCTCGTGTATGTCCTTGCGTAAACATCTTATCTTTTGGCTTGTAATCTCTAATTCCTGTCGTCTGTGCTGTTCGTTGAGCCAAATATAGACGATGCCGAAAATGACGAATAGTATCAGCACATATCCTGCCGCTATCTTGGTGCGCAGGTGTCTGGTTGCTATTGTTTTCTGTTTCATGCGGGTTACCTCATTTTTTATATTATTCTTTTCTCCTTATTAAAATGCAGCCCACTGACCTTACGGTAGCGGGCTGCGGTGTCTGTATGATGTTACCGGGCACAATACTCCCGCCCGGAATGGGAGTTCTTTTCTTTTTGGGTTATACTTCAGTTATCTTCCGTTTCGGGCGGAACTTTTCCCGCCCGACGGTTCACTGTTTCTTCAAGGTAGGCAATGCTCCGGTGAGTTCGTAACGCCACTCTGAGCCTGCGTTCTGCAGGGCGGCGTTCATGGCATCAACAGCCGTCTGCCAGGTGACGTTCGTGCCGTCCACTTTCGTGGCTCCGCCGTTGTCATTGTCGGGGAGGCCGCTCCAGTAGCAGGCGGTCACGATGCCGTAGTTGTATCCCACCACGCCGCCTACATTGAGGCTGCCGGAGACGCTGCCCGAGGAGGTGCAGCCGGTCACGGTGCCGTAGTAGTTGCGTCCCGCCACACCGCCGACATCGCTGTATCCAGAGACATCGCTCGTGGCGTAGCAGGCGGTCACGGTACCGCCGTTCCATCCCACCACGCCGCCGACAGAGGAGTCACCGGAGACACTGCCCGAGACGGTGCAGCCGGTCATGGTGCCGCCGTTGTATCCCACCACGCCGCCGACACGGGAGGAGCCGGAGATGCTGCCCGAGGCGGTGCAGGCGGTTACGGTGCCCTTGTCGTTGGCTCCCACCACGCCGCCGACATACCAGTAGCCAGTCACGCTCACATCTGTTAGCGTCACGTTCTGCACCTTGCCGCCGGAGCCGAGGTAGCCAATCAGCCCTACATAGTTTGTCCCTTCTTGGTTGACGGTCAGCCCCGTGATGGTCTTATCTTTACCGTCGAAGGTGCCGGTGTATGGTTGGCTTTCAGTGCCTATCGGCGTCCACTCTCCCGTCAGGGTGAGGTCTGTGTCAAGGGTGATGTTGATGTCGGTCTTGCCCTCTTCGTTCACCAGCTTGGCTACATTTTTCAGCCCATCGGCGGTGGTGACGGTGTAGCTGCCGTCGCCCTCTATGGTGTATCCCGGGTCTTCTGCCGCGGCGAGGGAGACGGTGTAGGTATATTCCTCGCCCGCCTGCCAGTCGGTAGCCTCCTTCATCTTATAGACGAAGACCTTGCCGTTGGTGAATTTGCAGGTGATGAAGGCCGTGCCCGCCGCCACCGTCTGCGGGGCGACGAGGGCGGTGTAGGTGTCACCGCCCTTGTTATACGGGGTGATTTGGGCGGGGTTGCCGTTCTCGGTGGAGAGGCCTGTCAGCCGCACGAACATCCGCTCCTCGGTGTAGTCCGTCAGGATGACGGTGACCCGCGCCGTGCCGTGGGTGAAGCGGAGTGTGGGGTTGCCGTAGCTCACCGTCTGTTCCTCGGCTACGATGAGGTCGCTGCCCTCGAAGTCTTTCCGGGCACTTTGGTCGGCAGCTACCTTCACGGCAGGCGGGGTTGTCTCGCCCTCGGTGTAGGGCCACCAGGCGGTGACGAGGCGGTCGGTGTGGTTGGTCCAGTAGTGCGGGTCATCGGAGGTCAGCATGGCGCCGGTGCGGTCGGCGGTGGTGGGCGTCACGTCGTATGCCTTCACCGTGCCGTCAATCATAACTGCCACGCTCTGCACGCCCTCCCAGTCGCCGTCCACCGGGGCACGGGTACCGGCGGTGGCTGTCGCCGCGGGGTTCAGTCCCGTGGCGGTGAAGACGATGGGTGTGCCTTCCGCCCCTTCCGGCAGGAAGCCCGCTTCGTCCTGCGTGCAGGCGGCAAGGCCGAGCAGCAGGGCGAGGGCTGCGGATATATGGATGGTTGTTCGTTTCATGATGCGTGTTGTTTAGGGGTTGTTATTGTTTCTTTTGCAGTACGGGCAGACCGTCGGTACCGAGTGCCCATTGGTAGTCGTTGCCGGTGAGGGCGGCGTTCATGCCATAGACGGCTGGCTGCCAGGAGTCGCCGGAGTCTATTCGATGCGTATCATCGGTGCCATCGTTAATTGCTACTCCGGGATACCCATTCTGACCATAATAGCAGGCGGTGATGGTGCTATAGTTGAGAGCAGCGATTCCGCCATTACCAATGCCTGACGTTAAATTTCCATCGAACCAACAGCCAATAATGCTACCGAAGTTGGAAGACGCAATGCCGCCGACATATCCTCCTGTTGCAGAAATATCTCCCGTTACGGAGCAGGCGGTGAGGGTGCCGAAGTTGCTCCACGCTATGCCACCGGCCACACCGTTTTGCCGCACATCGTAGTCCACATCCACCAGTTGCAGGTTCTTCACCTCGCCGTTGCCGCCGATACCGCCGAACAACGCAGCACTCTCACCCTGCGGATTGTCCGTAGTGATGGCCAGCCCCGTGATGCGGTGTCCCTGTCCGTCGAAGGTGCCTTGGTAACCGGATTCAGAAGTGGTGCCTTTACCTATCGGTGTCCACTTCTTGCCCGTCAGGTCGATGTCGGCAGTCAGGGTGCAGTTGAAGCTGAGATCACTCTTTGCGGCTTCCGCCCATGCCAGCAGGCCGTCTGCGTTATAGACCGTGTAGGTCTTGGTGGTGGTGTCGTAGTTGTAGCCCAAATCCTCGGCTGCGCCGCTCTCGCCGCCGCCGTCGTCCCATTTGCCGATTTCACAGCCTGCCAGCGTCAGCCCCGTGGCATTGACGTTGACGGTATATTTATAGCGGTTGCCCGCCTCCAGCACGACGTCGTTCTGCGGGCGGAAGTAGAAGTTGCCGCCGCCAAGTTCCACGCGGATGAACGGCTCGCCTTTCGCAACGGTCTGCGGGGCGGTCAGTGCCTCGTAGCTGTTGCCGCTTGCGTGGTAGGTCTGGATGGCGGTCGGGTTGCCGTTATCGGCGGACAGGCTCACGAGGCTCACCGTGGCACCGTCCACGCTCGTGAATCCCGTACCGGGTTTCAGTTCGATTGCCACGCGTGCCGTGCGGTGGGTAAATTCAAGAGTCGGGTCGTCAAATTTTACCGTCTGGTTTTCAGCAGAGATAAAGTCGCTGTTCTGGAAGTCTGCCAACTTGCTTTGGTCGGCCTTTACTACCACATCGGGCATCGTGGTGCCGTATGGCCACCATGCCGAAACGGTGATGTCCTCGCGGCTTGTCCACCAGAAGGGGTCGGTGTCGCTGCTCAGGATGGCTGTCTTGTAGCCGTCGGTATCGGATGCCGTCACATCGTATTCCTTCACCGTGCCGCCCACGCTGAGGGCTACGGTCTGTACACCCTGCCAGTCGCCATCCACAGTGGCGCGGGTGGAGGCAGGGGTTGCCACGGCTTGCAGGCCGGTGGCGCGGATTACCAATGGATACTCGCCCTCGGGCAACGTGCTGCCGCCGAGGTCGTCCTGCGTGCAGGCAGTCGCCGCGAGAAGCAGCACCGCCGCTGCCGGTATCAGGTATAATGCATGTCTGATGTTCATATTCCTTATCGTTTATCGGTTCGTATCTGACTACAGGTCAGCACCCACTTCTCCGAGGTCTATTTCGTTCCACGCCGCAATCGTGGCTTGGCTGACTTCAATGCCTCTATTGCGTACCTTGACGGTATAGGTATAGTTGTTGCCTGCCTTCAGTGCGCCTTCGGGCACGGTGAGCGTGGCACGATAATTCTGACTTCTGTAATTCACAGTCAACGGCAGGGATGCAGCTGCCTGCGGGAAGAGGATGACCGATGACGTGAGGTTGCCGTCTGCCAGCTCCATGGTCAGTTCTCTGGTCTGTGCCCCGTCGTCTGCGGTGGCAATACCGTCGGCTGTATTGAACGTACCGGTGAGTATCAATCCGTCCAGCGTGTAACGTTCAGGCTTGATCATACTGAAATCCACGCCGTCGCCCGCCTCGATGGTAAGGGTTATCTGGCTCATGCGGTGGTGGAAGGAGTTGTCTGCACCGCCATCCTTCGTTTTGTCGGTGAAGCTCACTACCGGGCTGTTTTTGTCTCCCGTGGCTCCTGAAGCAAAGAGGAAGTCGATGGCAGGCTGGTTCTGCTACGCCGTGGCATCGGTCGTGGCTGCGAGGGTGCCTCCCGCTGCGTTGTACGGATAGTAGGCGCGGAAAGTATGGGTCTTTACATCTTCGATATAGATGACCTTTTCTTCTGCCTCAAATTTCCCGTTCTTCAGGATGAAAGGCACGTTGCCGTACCGGGTATCGTTGCCGATGTCGGTGACGCCGATGCGGTCTCCGCCAGTCCAGGCGGTACCGCTGGCGCGGGTGGCTACGGCATCTGAGATTTCGGCGTTAATCACTGCGGCCACGGGGCCGTCGTTCAGGTTCTCGTTGTCGTTGGTGCAGGCGGCAAGCGCGAGTGCCAGTGCCGCAAAGGTGAATAATCTTGTCTTCATCGTCATATTAATTTAGTTTATCGTTTATTCTTCATTCTATCATTCTTAATTATCGTGAGTTCGACGAATTCCACTTTATGTGCGCAGCCCTGTTATTGCCAAACTGTAGAGACGCATTCTTGCGTCTCAGCCAGCTGCCAAGTCTTCGCGACAGGCGATTTTATTCGGCAATCTTGCTTGCCGAGACGCAAGAATGCGTCTCTACAAGTTTTCTTCGAACTCACGATAATTAAACTACATTTCGGCATCCACTCCGCCGCCGTCCACTGTTTCCCAGTCTGTGATTTCACCGGTGAAGCCCGCCTCGCCCGGGGTCTCGGCTATTGTGCCGCCGAGGGTCAAAGGCGCGGTCTTGCCGTCGTTGAAGCCGTTGAGAGCAGACGTGAGGTCGCTATTGAGAGATGTAGGCTGCGGGTTGCCGTCAGTGTAGGTCAGCGTGGCGGTGAGCCGCTGCGCGTCGCCCGCAATGCCGAGCAACCGGACGGTTGCCATCCACTTGCCCGCATCGTCGCCCTCAGTTATCTTCGTAAAATGCAGTTCCACCTCCGAGGGCGTACCGTGGGTACCCGTGGCGAAGTCCAGCGTCCCTGCCGCTCCGCTCAGCGTGCCCCCGATGCTCTCTATCCTGTCTGCAGCGTCGCCCGCAGGTTCAATCATGAGGGTAAGCTCACGCACCTGCTGCTGCATGACGGCGGTCAGCGAGTAGTCGGTGTCGGCTTCTATCTCTACCTCCTGCACGGAAGTGAAGAGCCAGCCGGGAGTATTCACGATGCAGCCGCCGTCCGCTGCGGCCACAGCAGCCGTCATGCCGCTTACCGTGATGCCGTCGGCAGGGTTATACACCGCAAGGGTATAACTGCCCGGATTGAAAAGATAGTCCGGCGAGTGGGTCGCACCGGTCTCCGTGCCTGTATAGCCGCCCATCGTCACTGTCCACTCCGCAGGGATGTCCACGCCCTCGCCGCGGTCGCTCCAGTCGGCGGTGACGGTGACCTTCCCTGTGTCGGGATGTGGCGTGTCATGCAGTTCGTCCTTGACGCAGCCGCCCAGCGTGAGCAGCAGCGCAAGGGAAAGAATCGTTGTCGTATATCTTGTTGTTGTCTTCATATTTTCCTCCTTTCGCTAAAACAGCTTCCACACTAAGGTAACACCCGCATTGACCGGGCCCCACCAGTTCTTCGTCTCCTTGCCGGCACGCACACGCACGCCGTCAATGACCTCATATTTCTCATAGTCCGCGTGCAGGCAGCCCACGGCTACATTGAAGTCCAGCGACAGGGCATCGCTGAGCCGTAGCTGGTAGCCGCCGGTGATGCCGCCGCCCATCAGGTCGCCCTGCCTACCGGTGCCGGAGAGCTTGTAGTTGAACTGCCCGGCCTTGAACATTGCGCCCAGATAGCCGCGCTTCTCCTTGCCCATATAGTAACGTACTTCCGGAGCCACCTCCCACAAGGCATAGCGGCGGTTATTGTCCTGCCATGTCCATGAAGTCCACGAGCCGTTCACGGCGATGCCCCATGACGGACTGATACGCCACTCCAGACCCAGGTCGGGGGTGAGTGTCGCCCAACGCAGCAGATTCGCCCGCAGGGCAAAATGGTAATGAGTGGATGATTGGGATTCCAACGGAGTGGCAGTTATTTCTTGTGGCTGTTCAGTTTGTTTTGCCACCTGTTCTTTGGTAAGTCTGTCCGCTTCCGCTTTCTCGGCAGCGCGGCGTGCTTCTTCAGCCTTGCGCCGTTCTTCAGCAGCTTTGCGTTCCTGTTCGGCTCGTTCGGCGGCAAGGCGTTCTTCCTCTGCCTTGCTTTCAACGATGGATGCTTCCGGTGCAGGTACTGTCAGACGAACGATGACGAAATCACCGTCGGAAGCATGGTTCCTGGTGATGAAACATTCCTCTTTGATCCCGCCGCGCACAATGAGTTCCGATTTCACCCGGTTGGAACGGATGGCGGCCATCCGCAGGTTTTCCTTTTCGCTGTCAAGGGAATTGCTGTAGCCGTCCACGTAGAGCGGAAGACTGCCGCCGAGTATGATGTCCTTGTTCCGATGCACGCATTCCAGCAGCCGGGCAAGCTCCCGGTCGTTGCCGTCAAGAGGCACATAGAACATATCCTTCTGTGGCACGAAACGGAAGGTGTAGGTGGTGTCCGCTTTCTCTTGCGCAAAGACAGGAATTACTGCCGCCAGCCACAGGAATAGGGTAAAAAAATAGAATTTTTTGCTCATATAAACTTGATTTATTATCAGTTGCCATCCACAAAATTATGGAAAAACACCTGTCGCGCAAAATGCTTCGCCGATTATTTTCGTCTAACAATCAGTATTTTACTGAATTTGTTGTATGAGCACTTGCAAATTGTTATATGAGCACTTATTTTTGTTGATTGAGCACTTTTGCTGATTGAGCACTTTTTGCTGATTGAGCACAAATCTGCAACTCGTGTATCCGGCTATGGTTTTCTCCATTTGGCGGGTGTGCATCCTTCCTTTTCAGTGAACGACTTGATAAAATAACTGCGGGACAAAAAGCCTGACGACTCCGCGATTTTTTGTATGCTCATTTCCGGATGCTCCTTCAGCATGGTCTTCGCGTATTCCAACCGAAGGCCGGTTATCCATTCGCAGAATGTCGCATGATATTTGTCCTTTATGTAAGCATTCAGATAAGTCCTGTTGGTGCCGAGCGTTTTCGCCATGTCCTGTATGGTGAATCCGGATTGCGTATAGCTCTTGTTTTCCAGCCAAGGCGTCAGGCTGCTTTCTATGCCGTCGAAATATTTGGGTGATTCCTTTTCCGTTTCTGTCTTTTTCTTCTCATCATCCGCCGCGTTCTCTATCTCCAGCGTACGCTCCACCTGCTCATAGAATATCATGTAGTTCTGGTAGGAATAAAACAGATAGCCGTAGAACGGGATGGATGACAGAATCCAGATATAAACGTATTTGTCAGGCAGGAATGTGAGCAGTCCGCATCCCACACCGAATATGACAGCCCACCATGTGAAAATGGAAAGCCACTTGATATACGCGCCAATGTCATCCGAATACGTTTCGTTGAAAATCCTGATGGCACGTTTATATGCCAGAATAAGCCTGCGGGCCAGGACGAATCCATAAGTGACCAGCCACGCAGCCAGAGCAAATAGCGCAATTGTCTGCAAAATCCCTTCGGGCAACAACATCAGCACGATGCAGGAAAGTATGGAAAAAATGACCCAAAGGCTGATATGCGTCCGCAACCGGCGCTTTGTGATGTAAAAGCGGTCCAGCAATGTCGTGAGTGCCGAACTGAAAAGCCAGTAACACAGGAAGTAGGTCGAAAGGTTCATCAGAATGGCCGCATTGGCGTTCTTGAACCGGATTCCGAAAAAGAAATGCACCGAATAATTGGCGGCAAGCAGCAGCAACGCTATCCCTATGATCCGACGGGAGCGCAGATAATTTCCGAAAATGACTTTTTCCGGTATTTTGGCCAACAAAAAATAAAAGCCGAAGAACAGCATCAACGGCAACGCAATGAAAAGCGAAAATTCGTATATTGTATAATCCATTATTACCTTGTTTTTTGTTAATATCTCAGGCTTGCAGAAAGATTATCGGTTACTTTCCCACTTGCCGGGTACAAAATTACAAGGTTTTTCCGTTATTCTGAATATTGAGGAATATGTATTTCAAAAAAGAATTCAAAAATAATAATTAATATGGCTAATAGTCAATAAAATAGGGTCGGCAAAACCTGCCCCATGATGAGAATAACGCATCAAAAACAATTCGTGCATTGGCTAATCCTTGATTCTATTGATGATTTCTGAGGCCGGAATGTCACGCATAAGCGTGAACCCGAACCACTTTTTGCCTAAATCCTTAATCGATGCCCCGATGTGGTACACTTCGTCGTCTATAAGCAGAAAACGGTCATGCGCTTTGTTGAACCGCTCTATCCTGACTGGCAGATATTGAGCGTTGTGACGGTCAACATCCAGTTGGAACCGGTCGCTTACACGTTGTGTGTAGATAGTGGCAGTCACTCCTTTTTCCCTTTTGTCGAGCAGGGTCAGTACCGTATCATCCACATAGTTATCAATCAGCGCAATGGTGCGTTTTGCCTTTCGTATCAAGTCAGATACAAAACGGTAAGCGTCAAACACCTGCCCGTCGTAGAATATACCCTGCATGGGAGGGATATTGGCTTCCAGTCGTTTGAACACCTCGTCGATGCGCTTGTCCGTCACCTCCTGATGCTGCTTCATTTCAAGCTGATGATATTCTATCGTTTCAAGCCGTTGGAACAGTTGGGCATTGGTAACTATAAAACGGCGCATGGACACAAAGGCTCTCATGATGCGGATGTTCACTTCCTCCGCTGTCTGTGATTTCAAGACGGAACTAAGCATGGCGATACCTTGTTCGGTGAAAGCATAAGGCAACCTTCTGTCGCCACCCCAACTTGAAGTCACATTTTGTGATTTCAAGATTTCAACATCTTCTTTGTCCAGTTGAAACATGAAGTCGTCAGGAAACCGCTCGATATTACGTTTTACTGCCTGATTCAATGCTCTGGTTTCCACACCATACAACAAAGCCAAATCCCTGTCAATAATAACTTGCTGACCTCTGATTACTCGAATCATCGGCTGTATATCGGCAGCCATAGGTAACTGGTCGCAATTTGCGACCGGTTCATTAGCCTTGTCCTCTATCTTTTCCCTGTCTTTAGCCATACCTCTTTTACTACTTAATTTCATTCAGGTTTTTGATAATCTCAAAGCCCAATGCATTTTCAATCTTGCAGATGGTTTCCAACGACATATTCTTTTTCCCTTTCAACACCTTGGATATGTACTGCTGGGTGCAGCCCATCTTTCCGGCAAGCATTTTCTGTGTCAAGCCAAGTTCCGACATCCGTTTGGACATGGCAGCGGCAATCCATTGAGAATACTGCGCCCAATCCTTTATATCCTGTTCCATCCCTTGCACTTCCGGCACCGAAGCAACGGAAAGCGTTTTATCTGCCGTTGTGTCCATTGAAATACATCCTTTTCCTGTCTTGATTGCAAAGGTACAATAATTATCCAGAACCGAACAACCATAGGGTTGTGTTTTTACAGAATAGTTAAATGCTGCATTGCACCTGAATCAAAGATTCAGGAAGTCGATGCATTAGACACCCCCTCTTTAGCATCCATCAGGCAAGTCTGGCAAACATTCCTTTGAGTTCTCATAAATCACCTATGTTGTTTCTGTCTTGTTACTTCAAGAAATAGTAATAAGTGCTATTTGCTGTAATACAGTTGATTATATCATTATATAAAGAAAGTCCACCATTACTTTTTCACCCTTGCTCCGGATGACAAGTACATCCGTTACACGATGGAGAAGGCCATGTATCTGGTGGACGAGACCGGACTGGCACAATATAATACGCTCAAAGAGAAAGGTTTCTACAGCAACATTCTCGGAACGAGCGCGGTGTTCTCCATCTTCTGCGACAGCATCCGATTCGATGCAGCCAAAATGGAGTTCACCTACTACGGACGGCAGCGCATCGAACGCCGGAGCAACATCCTGATGCGCGAACTGGTCACAGCCGGACAGCTCAAACGGGTGCCGCGCACGGAGAACAACCCGCACGGGCTGCTCATCGTGAACTGGCGCACGCTGCTGAACAAGGACATCGAGCAGAAGACAAAGAACAACTATTAAAGGAGGAACGACCATGAACATCAAAGGATTCAGACGCATGCTGCTCGGCGAGAAGATGCCGGACAGGAACGACCCGAAATACAAGGAACGCTACGAGCGGGAGGTGAATGCCGGGCGCAGGTTCGCCAAGGCGACCCGGATAGACAAGGCGGCCGCCAAGGTGCAGGGCTTTGCCAACGTGCACCGCACCCTGTTCCTTGTCATCGTATTTGCCTTCGTCGCCGCAGGGCTGGCATGGAACATCTACCGGCTGACCGTCGTGTACCACCGTCAACCCGTAAAGCGGACAGCCACCGAGATGCAGGACAGCATCCTGCGGGAAAGGCACCGGTCCTCCGAGCTGTATGTACAACCACCAAAAGAACAATGACGATGAGCATATTGGAGAAAATCAATTTCAGGCAACCGAAGTACATGCTTCCGGCCATCCTCTACCTGCCGCTGCTCGGCGCGTCGTACTTCATCTTCGACCTGTTCCGCACCGAAAAGGCCGAAGTGCAGGACACCACGCTGCAGACCACCGAGTTCCTGAACCCGGAACTTCCGGAAGCCACCCTTAAGAACGGGGACGGCATAGGCAGCAAGTACGAGAACATGACAAAATCATGGGGCCGGATACAGGACTATACCGCCGTGGACAACATTGAAAGGGACGAACCCGATGAAAACAAGGAAGAATATGAATCGAAATACACCGATGACGACATCGCCCTGCTCGGTGAAGTCGAACAGGAAAAGAGTATGGCGGCGGAAGCTGCCGACGCCAAGAAACGGGAAGAAGAAGCCCTCGCGGAACTGGAGAAAGCCCTTGCCGAAGCCAGGCTGCGCGGACAGCAGGAAGTGACCCCGCCTGCAAAAGAGGACACGGCCCAAACAGAGGTACCACCAGTGGAACCGCAGGCAGAGGGCCGCATCGACGAGGACAGCCGTGCCGTGAAAACTCCCGGTGAGAATGACAAGACCAGCGAGGTGGTGAAGAAAGCCAAGGCATCCTCGGACTACTTCCACACGCTCGACCGCAGCAGCGATGAGCCGAAGCTCATCCAGGCCATCATCGACGAGGACATCAAGGCCGTGGACGGCTCGCGTGTGCGGCTGCGCCTGCTGGACGATGTGGAGATAGACGGAAGCACCCTCCGAAAGGGCACCTACCTGTATGCCACGGTCAGCGGCTTTTCCTCCGAAAGGGTGAAAGGAAGCATCAGCAGCATCCTCGTGGGTGACAAGCTGGTCAAGGTCAGCCTCTCGCTGTACGACACCGACGGGCTGGAAGGACTGTATGTGCCGGAAAGCCAGTTCCGGGAGACGAGCAAGGACGTGGCCAGCAGCGCCATGTCGGGCAACCTGAGCATGAACACCGGCGGCTATGGCAACAACCTCGCCCAATGGGGAATGCAGGCCGTGCAGAACGCCTACCAGAAAACGAGCAACGCCATCAGCAAGGCCATCAAGAAGAACAAGGTCAAACTGAAGTACGGCACCTTCGTGTATTTAGTAAACGGAAACCAGAAACAATAGACAAGACGAAAATGGAGCAAGACAAGATATACCACATGGACTGCCTGGAAGGGATGAAGCAGATAGCCGACCGAAGCGTCGATGCCGTGATTGCGGATCTGCCTTACGGCGTGCTGAACCGGCAGAACGGGGCTGCCCGGTGGGACCAAAAAATCCCGCTTGCACCCTTATGGGAGCAGTACCTGAGAATCACCAAGCCGGACAGCCCCATCATCCTGTTCGCACAAGGCATGTTCACGGCGGAACTGGTATTGTCACAGCCCAAGCTGTGGAGATACAACCTCGTCTGGCACAAGGACAGGGTGAGCGGCCACCTGAACGCCAACCGGATGCCCATGCGCCAGCATGAGGACATCGTGGTGTTCTACCGGAAACTGCCGGTGTACCACCCACAGATGACCCCGTGCCCGCCCGAAAAACGGAACCATGACCGCCGCAAGACGGAAGGTTTCACCAACCGCTGCTACGGTGGCATGAAGCTCGCCCCAGTGCGCATAGCCGATGACAAATACCCGACATCGGTAGTATCCGTACCCAAGGAACACTGCAAGGGAGCCTTCTACCATCCCACACAGAAGCCAGTAGCCCTGATAGAATACCTGATACGGACCTACACAGACGAGGGCGACCTCGTGTTGGACAACTGCATCGGCTCCGGGACGACCGCCATCGCCGCCCTGCGGACAGGCCGGCACTACATCGGCTTCGAAATCGACAAGAGTTATTGCGAAATTGCCGAGCAGCGAATACGGGAGGAAGGCGAACAGAGGGAAAGAATGAACAACGGGAATAAACAATAAAAAAGCATAGACATGAACAGACATCGAATGACGGGCCTGTTTCTCCTTGCGGCCGGACTGTGCGCCGCATACGAGGCAAAAGCCCAGAAAACCTACGAGGAAATGGAGCTGCTCACCGTGAACGAGCAGGTGACGACCGTCATCACGGCATCGGAACCCGTCCGACTGGTGGACATCTCCACCGACAAGGTGGCGGGTGACCAGCCATTGGACAACATTATCCGCCTGAAGCCCAAGGAGGCCGGACACGAGGACGGCGAAGTGCTCGCCATCGTCACCATCGTGACGGAACGCTACCGCACGCAGTACGCGCTACTCTATACTACCCGGCTGAAGGAAGCCGTGACCGACAAGGAGATACTGCCTGCGGAACGGGAAGCCTACCACAATCCCACCGTCTCCATGTCCACAGCGGAGATGACCGGACTGGCCAGACGCATCTGGAACTCCCCGGCCAAGATACGGAACTGGCGAGCAAGGCACACCGCCTGACCATGCGGCTGAACAACATCTATGCGGCCGGCGACTACTTCTTCATCGACTTCTCGATAGAGAACAAGACCCATATCCGGTTTGACATCGATGAAATCCGTGTGAAGCTCGCTGACAAGAAGGTGTCGAAAGCAACCAATTCGCAGGTCATTGAGCTGACTCCGGCAATGGTGCTGGAACCGGGAAAATCATTCAAGCGGGGCTACCGCAATGTGATAGTCGTCAAGAAGATGACCTTCCCCAACGACAAGGTGCTGACCATCGAGATGACGGAGAAACAGATCAGCGGGCGCAACATCAGCCTGCACATCGACTACGAGGACGTGCTTGCCGCCGATTCGTTTGACCAATCGCTATTGGAGGAGGAATGATGTCAATGAAGAATTAAGAGTGACGAATTAAGAATTGGAAATGATGAGTGAAGCATTGAAAAATAAGGGAAGGACAAGAAACAGACAGCTTGCCTTGGCGGTGGCCGTGTTCACCTTGTCTGTAACAGCTTCGGCACAGCGGAACACCGGACGGCTCTCGCTCGGAGCCGGGCTGCTGTACCGGAACGGCATGGATCTGACCCTTGCCTACGAACATGAGACGAACTACAACAATGCCTGGGAGTTCTTCGCTAACGGCTACCTGCAATGGAAAGACTGTGAGACGTGCGGGCATATCTGCCCGGAATCGTTCTGGCGGAACTACCGCACCTACGGCTTCGGCGTGGCCTACAAGCCCTGCGTGGTACGCGGCAGGAACCACTACGGCAACCTGCGCATCGGGGCATCGGGCGGCAGTGACACGAAGAGATTCCTCGGCGGCATCCACCTCGGCTACGAACACAACTATGTGCTGCGGTCGGGATGGGTGTTCTTCTGGCAGGCGAAGGGCGACGTGATGATAAAGGGAGCCGACCTGCTGCGGGCAGGTGTCGTGCTCGGCGTGAAACTGCCGGTAAAATAACTGATGAAATGAGGGAAAATAAAAATATGAACAGATGACAATAAACAAGATACATATCATCATTGCGGTGGCGGCAGTCTTAACTCTGGCCGCCTGCGACGCACACATCGAGACTCCGGACATGACGGTACGGCCCGGACATGTCCTCTGCGACGACGGCACGGTCCTTTCCTACGAGTTGTACCAAACTTCCGGCAAGCGGGCCGTGGCCATCGTATTCGACACCGGCAAGCACGGCGACACAGAAGAGAACGGTCGTGCCGTCTATCTGTGGGACATCGCTCCCAAAGCCTTTGCGGACACTCTGGGCGTGGAGCAAGGAACATCCGCCGACACGGAAGCGTTCGACGGGAACACGAACACCTTTGCCCTATATGACACCCGGGAGACCGCCTCGCCGATGGCGGAAGCGGTATTCGACCTGTGGTGCTACGGACAGAGCGCATACATCCCCTCAGTGGCGGAGATGCGCCTGCTGTATGCGGCACGGGAGGTCGTCAATCCCGTACTGGAAAAATGCGGCGGAGACATCTTGCCCACAGACAGCACAGGCGACTGCTGGTACTGGACCTCGACGGAAGTAGAGGGGCAACAGACCGCCAAAGCGTGGCTCTACTCGATAGGCAGCGGAGCCATGCAGGAGACCCCGAAGACACAGGCACACCGGATAAGGCCCATCATTACCTTGAACAACTAAAAATAACAACAATATGGAAACATTGGATATTACTATGCTTATCGGACTGGTGCTGATGGTATCGGCACTGGTCATCCTTTACCGATGCGCACGGGGAAAATCCCGCCGCCAGCGGATGAACGAACTTGCGGATACACTTCTTTCTATCCACGACAGCCTTGAGCTTCAGGTCAGGAGATTGGAAACCCTGTCGGGTGAAATAGCCTCCGACAATGAAAAATGTTCCGCCCTGCAATACCGTGCAGGGCAACTGCAGGATACCGTCGATTCGCTGGAATACAGACGGGACGAGCTTGACCGGGAGAACCTGTCCCTGGCGAGAACCCACGACGAACTGATGCGGAGCAATGCCGACCTGACGGAGAAGGCAGCCCGCCTGCGGAATGCCATAGTGCAGGACGGACAGGCCGTCGTCGAGCTGGAGCAGCGCATCGACACCCTGAGAAGAATCAAGGAAGGCTTGGAGATTGCCGTGGAGAACAAACCGGCGGAAGAAATACCTTACCTCTCGCAGCCGCTATTCAGCTTGGGCATCCAGCCATCGGCGCAGAACCACCTCACCGCATACGGGTTAAGATATGTAGGCGACCTGGTGCGTCGTGACGAGCAGTACCTCATGGAAATATGGGGAATCGGCCCGGCAACCGTCGAGCGGATAAAGACCAAACTGGACGAGAACGGCGCATGTCTTGACATGGACGTTATCCGGGTGGATAACCGCTGGTATCGCAGAAAAACGGACTAAAAGACAGACAGGCTTATGGAAGAAAGCAAGGAGTTACAGGGATTTTACCGGATATTCCGCGCGGCGGTCTATGTGTCCGTGCTGCTGGAGTTTTTCGAGTATGCCTTCGACCCCTCCGTATTCGGGGACTGGGGCGGCATCCTCGCCGACCTGCACGGACGTATCAAGCGGTGGGCGATATACAGCGACGGGCATCTCGTGTACAGCAAGCTGGCGACCGTCCTGCTGATCTGCATCACCTGTATCGGCACGCGGAACAAGAAACATCTGGAGTTCAACGCCAAGCGTCAGGTCGTCCTGCCCCTGACGGCGGGCCTTGCGCTGCTCGTCCTCTCCGTATGGCTGTTCGGCCACCCGATGGGGATGCAGCTGTACACGCTGCCCGTACACATCATCCTCTATATGGCAGCCTCCCTTGCAGGCGTGATACTGGTTCATGTGGCACTTGACAATATCTCGAAATACATCAAGGACGGGCTGATGAAAGACCGCTTCAACTTCGAGAACGAGAGCTTCGAACAATGTGAGGAAAAAGTGGAGAACAACTACAGCGTGAACATTCCGATGCGCTATTACTACAAGGGCAAGTTCCGTAAGGGTTGGGTGAACATCAGCAACCCTTTCAGAGGTACATGGGTGGTCGGCACGCCGGGAAGCGGAAAGACCTTCTCCATCATCGAGCCGTTCATCAGGCAACATTCCGCCAAGGGCTTCGTGATGGTCGTGTATGACTATAAGTTCCCCACTTTGGCGACCAAGCTGTACTATCATTACAGGAAGAACCAGAAGCTGGGCAAGCTGCCACAAGGCTGCAAGTTCAACATCATCAACTTCGTGGATGTGGAATACAGCCGGAGGGTGAACCCCATCCAGTCGAAGTACATCAACAACCTTGCAGCGGCGAGCGAGACGGCGGAAACCCTGCTGGAATCCCTGCAGAAAGGCAAGAAAGAGGGAGGCGGCGGCAGCGACCAGTTCTTCCAGACTTCGGCGGTGAACTTCCTCGCCGCGTGTATCTACTTCTTCGTGAACTACGAGAAAGAGCCTTACGACAAGGACGGAAACAAGCTGTATGCGGAGAAGCGGCAGGACCCGGAGACGAAGTTCTGGAAGCCGACGGGCGTAGTGCGCGACCGCAAGGACGGGAACATTGTGGAACCCGCCTACTGGTTGGGCAAGTACAGCGACATGCCGCACATCCTGTCGTTCCTGAATGAGAGCTACCAGACCATCTTCGAAGTATTGGAGACCGACAACGAGGTGGCACCGCTGCTCGGTCCGTTCCAGACCGCCTTCAAGAACAAAGCGATGGAACAGTTGGAAGGTATGATTGGAACGTTGCGTGTCTATACCTCGCGCCTGGCGACCAAGGAATCGTACTGGATATTCCACAAGGACGGTGACGACTTCGACCTGAAAGTGAGCGACCCGAAGAATCCGAGCTACCTGCTCATCGCCAACGACCCGGAAATGGAGAGCATCATCGGCGCCCTGAACGCCCTTATCCTGAACCGCCTTGTAACCCGTGTGAACACCGGACAAGGCAAGAACATCCCCGTGAGCATCATCGTGGACGAGCTTCCGACCCTGTACTTCCACAAGATAGACCGCCTGATAGGAACGGCCCGAAGCAACAAGGTGAGCGTGGCATTGGGCTTTCAGGAACTGCCGCAGCTGGAAGCCGACTACGGCAAGGTGGGCATGGAGAAAATCATCACCACCGTAGGCAACGTGGTGAGCGGTTCTGCCCGAAGCAAGGAGACCCTGGAATGGCTGAGCAACGACATCTTCGGCAAGGTGGTACAGATAAAGAAGGGCGTAACCATAGACCGCGACAAGACCTCCATCAATCTCAACGAGAACATGGACAGCCTAGTGCCCGCCTCGAAAATCTCCGACATGGCAACCGGCTGGATCTGCGGCCAGACGGCGAGGGACTTCACCAAGACCAAGACCGGTGCAGGCGGCTCGATGAACATACAGGAAGCGGAGGAGTTCAAGACCACGAAATTCTTCTGCAAGACCGACTTCGACATGAGGGAGATAAAGAAAGAGGAAGCCGGGTATGTGCCCCTGCCGAAGTTCTACACCTTCCCGTCGAGGGAGGAACGGGAGCGCATCCTGTACAAGAACTTCGTGCAGGTAGGCCAGGACGTAAAGGAGATGATAAAGGACGTGTTGAACAAACGGGGGGCGAAATGAGACATGCAAGAACGACAACGGCCGTCGTGCTGCTCCTGTGCGCAGCGGCGGCCCTGTACGGGCAGGGAAAGCACGGAAGAGGAACACCATCCGCCGCTCTGTCCCTGTACCGGCTTCCTCCGCTGGAGAGGGCCATCCTATGCACGAAATACCATGAAGGCTGGCATGGCGAGAAGAAGCACTGGCCCTATGTGGGCTGGGGACACCATGTGCTCCCCGGCGAGCGGCTTACCAACAACATCACCCGGGCGCAGGGCGATTCCATCCTGCGGGCCGACCTGATGAAGCTGTGCCGCCTGTTCCGCCGGTTCGGGCGTGATTCGACCCTGCTTTCCTGCCTCGCCTACCAAGTGGGAGCCTACCGTCTGTTAGGCAGCAAAGACCTGCCCAAAAGCAGGCTCATACAAAAGCTGGAGGCTGGGAACAGGGACATTTACAAGGAGTACATTTCTTTCCGGTGTTACAAAGGCCGGGTAATTCCGAGCATAGAGAAAAGAAGGAAGGTGGAATATATGCTGCTTTTTGAGAAATAGGCGTGTCGCTGAAACCTTTTTCCAGTAAGGACATCGGAAACCATATCCGCCAAGGTGCTCTATTTCTTTTTCAAATCAAAATACAGCAAGCGGGTTTTCAGATGCTCGTCCTGCGGAATATCATAGTATTGCTTTTCTATTTCCTCTGTCTTGTACAGGGGGACAAAGCCATTTTTTTCATAATAGCGAAGCACCTTGTCCTCATTGTAGGCATCCACCACGATAAAGCGGCATCCGGTCTTGTTGTCCTCATGTCGGAACCAGTCCTTGATAAAAGACATCAACTGTCGACCGACATGGCTCGGTGAGTTTTGAAAATCACGATTAACCCCCAATCTGCCAATCAACACGGCCGGGTAGCTGCGTCCTCTCTTGGGATTGACGATGTTGCGTTGGAAGCGTTTTTTGTCATTGGAGGGCATCAGCTTGGTCTTGATACTGTCATTCGACAATGTGAACAACGCCACAATACGGTGCGGGGCTTCCGTCGTCACCCAACAATAAGTCTTCCCCAACAATTCTTCCGCATACAAATCGGCATCATTGATGAAAAAATCATCAAGGTCGTCCACGCCACAACTGAAAGGGAGACAATTATCACGCACCTCTTTATTGCAGGCAAGCATGACGCAATCATCATACAAGGAAATCTCGTCCATGCTTAATTGAAACGGAATGAACGGGATTTCTCTAATACTTTCTGTAACCGTTTCTTGGCTGTAGCCGACAAACGGGGCGTTGCCTTTACAGCATTCTTGTCAGCACTACGCACAAAATCCTCTGCCGTAGCACCTTCCAAAACCGGGATGTTCTTAATCGTTATGGCCATAATCGTATATTTTATGCAAAGGTACTACTTTATTATTATTCCACAAAAAAGTATGCTGACTTTAACCGTTTAAACGTTTGATTCAATACAAAATGCGCCATATCTGTTTAATTCATTACTATACAAAAGAATGTGAACATGAAGAATATGTTTGCCTATCCATCAATGGATGGACAGCATGATGGGATTACCATCTTTTTCTTCCTGTGGAGGTGCAAATATTCTGTTCCCTCTTTTCTTATCATACCCGCAGCCTCCATATCTTTGAACCGGAAGGAAATCGGGGGAAACAATATCCGTCCACATCCAGTTTGTTTCTATTTTCCAGAATCATGGGAAAACTGTCATGAGCGGGCCAACTATCATTACTCCGCATATCGAAAGGCAGATTCGAGTTTTGCAAATAGAAAGATGTGTGCCGAGACTTTTTTTTAATCATACTCCAAAAAAAACGATAATCAGCCATACAAAAAAAAGATTAAAACCATTGTGAGATGGTTTCAAATACATATCTTTGTTACAGAAAGCAAAATAACAGAAGAAGTATGTTTACCAACAAGGAAGAAGTATTGGAAAATGCATTACGGGTATTCGCCAAAATGAATTACGAAAAAGCAAGCCAAATGGAAATAGCCAAAGCCTGTGGGTTGTCAAAAGCCGGACTGATTTATTATTTCCCTCTCAAACTTGACCTGTTTGTTGCAGTAGTGGACAAATACGTATTCAACACCCAGCAGTTGGAAAACAAGTTCAAATTCACGGGAGGTTCGTTTTCGGAGTTTATCGACCAATATGTAGAGGGTGTGGAAAATACCATGAACCGCCTTGTGCACATGCTTAACGACGGCAACAATCCCAACGGGTGCTGCTTCAATTTCTACTACTACCATCTGCTGATGCAAGTGCGATTATATTATCCGAATGTAGAGAAAAAGCTGGCCAACATATTCGAGCAGAATCTCCAGCTGTGGGAGACCGCCATCCAAAAGGCAAAAGAAAACGGGGAAATGCGTCAGGACCTGGATGTGGAAGAAACGGCCTCAATGTTCTGGCAAGTCTTTTTCGGCTCCTCTTTTGAACAATCATTTTTTCAAGGTCTGAATATCAAGCAACTGAGGAAGAAACTGCATTTTATTTACTCCTTGTTGAAAGCCTGAAACCGATTTTCCGCCCGCTCACACTCGCATATCATCTAAAATTAGTTGTTTTAACACAATAAAACAGACCAGTTGGTTTGTTTTTGCAATCCTTTTCCTATATTTGCGCTTATGATTCATCTTTCGACGACATGGACAAGGCTCAGAGGCAAAGAGGGAGCATCATCCTGCACAAGGAAAAAAAGGATGGTGTGGATTATGTCCGGATAGAGTATGCAGGAAACGGGGCAATCCCCCTGCTGCTCGCCCAGGATACAGGCGTGGAAATGACCGGCAAGGATTCCGCTTGCATGGCGGCTGCTGTTTTCAAGCTGTCGGATTTCTACGACCGCTATTCTCCCCATGCCTATATTGATTACAGCCGGGTATATGTGCGGCATCCCAGACCCAAGAGGGAATACACGCTGCCGGAAGGCTATCTGGAACTGCTGGAACAGAAACGCTACAGCCCATCCACCATAAAGACCTACCGGGCTTATTTCAGCGACTTCGTGGAGTACCACAAAGGGCGCAACATCGACCGCCTGAAAGTGGCGGACATCAACAGGTACATTCTTTATCTTGTAAACGAAAAGAAGATTTCTGTTTCACAGCAGAATATGCGCATCAACGCCATCAAGTTCTACTACGAGCAGGTGAAAGGCGGGAAACGGCAGTATTACGGCGGCATCACACGAGCCAAAGAATACAAGACCGTCCCGGAAGTATTGAGCAAGAACGAGATAAAACGCATCCTCGACCAACTGTCCAACATCAAGCATCACTGCATGATTTCCTTGGTTTATTCAGCCGGATTGCGGCGTAGTGAATTGCTGAACCTCACACCAAAAGACATCAACAGCGAAATGATGTCCGTGCGTATCATGGGTAAGGGCAAGAAATGCCGCTACTCGCTGCTTTCGCCCAAACTGCTGGAAGAGCTGCGGCGGTACTTCCGTGAATACCGACCGAAGAAATGGCTGTTTGAGGGCGAAACGCCCGGACAACCGTACTCGGCAAGCGCATTGGTGAAAGTGCTGAAAGAAGCCGCACAACGTGCGGGCATCAAGCACCGAGTGCATGTACACATGCTCCGCCACTCGTTTGCCACACACCTTTTGGAACAAGGGACAGACTTGCACACGATACAGGAACTGTTGGGACACAACGACATAAAGACTACAGCCATATATCTTCATACATCGAATGCACACAAAGCTAAAATCCCAAATCCGCTTGATTCGCTGGATGATTCGTAGGGTGCGGCTATTAGAGATCAGGAAACACACCTGCCGGGTGTCGGTTATCGAAATATCCTATACCTACAGGTGTATTTATAAACAAATTAGCATTAATGTTCGACTTAAAAAAGTAAATATGAAGATAATAAATTGGACATTACTTTTTATTGCAGCGTTTTTTTGTTGCTTTGATAGCGTGAAAGCAAATCCATTGCGGCAAGATACGATACGGGATGTAACCTATCAACTTTATCCGTTGGGGGTTGCCTGCCGTGACAATGATATGGCAACCATAAAACGGTTGCTGGCTGGAAAAGATGAACCTATGGCAATGGGTAACGATTTTTATGAGTTTGACATATTCTATACGGCGATTTACTTTGATAAAGAGGATGTATTGAAATATGCCCTTACCAGGTATAAGGACATTAATAACAGATTATATAGTGACGAATACGGGCTGACGCTCCTGACATACGCCTGTAAATTGTCTAATGTGAAGTTAGCCCGTATATTGCTGGAGCATGGCATTGACGTAAACGGTTACCAAAGTCCATACGATACATATAAAGTATATCCGATTATGGAAGCCATTGCCAATAATAACATTGAACTGGTTAAATTGCTTTTAGAATATCATGCAGATCTTAATATAAAAGATAGTAACGGCAACACCCCTCTTGCTTTAGCAAAGGAAATAGGTGCAAAAGAAGTAGAAGATTTGCTTTTGCAATGGAAGGAACAACAAAAAAATAATGCTAACAACGCAGGATAACGGATAAGCAGTTCCCTGCTGAACCATTATGAACAGTAGCAATATATGATACATAGAATATTAGGATATTTATGGTATAAGACAGAATACTTAATCCGACATTCAGATTCTTGGCATGTCCCAGATGTGTTAAGTATTATAATTATGTTTTACGGAGTAGATATAGCTTTGATATATTGGGCAGCTACAAGTGTTAATCCGGGACCACTTTTTCTGCTTGCCTTTCCTCTTATATGGATTATTCTGTATATCTATTATCATTATAAACGACGGTATTTGAAAATTCGAGAGGACGAATCGTATAAGAAATATTCCAATATATGGGCTATTCTATTTTTAATATTACCGTTTATTATTCTAATTGTATTGCTGTTTATGGCAGATAAATTTTATATGCCATATTAATCTTTTATAATAAAATAAGTTCATAACAAGGTTGAGATAACAGCTAACGCTGTTTCTCACCAAACCATTAATAGTAATATGAGTATGACAAAAATAGAATTGAACCCCTTAAAGGGAATACATATCGCAGAAGTTGGAACAATAGAATTTGGAATGACAGCTAACGAAGTAAAAGAGGTTTTAGGACAACCAGAACAAGAAGATGATTTCCAATTATTCTATTATTCTGAAGAACTTCGTTTGGATTTCAATTCTCAAAAATGTTTAGAGTTTATTGAAATTATATCAGGTCCATATCCCAAAGCTATTAAGCCAATATTATATGCTGTCAATCCTTTTGAGTTATTGGCAAATGAATTAGTGGATTTGCTGATACAAAAGAACGGCTCTGATATTGACTATTCAGAAGCTCCCGAATGTTATGCTTTCAGAAATATTTCTGTTGGCATATTCCGAGAGGTTTCAGAAGAAACGATACGACAAAGCATAAAGGAAGCTAAGGAAAATGGAACATATGAAGATGAAAAGATATGGCTTTTAGATGATTTGGAGAAAAGTAAACATTTTTGGACTATCGGCATAGGTCTGAAAGACTACTATAAGTAATTTACTATTAACAAGCCGGGATAACGGACTAACGCCGTTCCCCGCCAAGCCATTAGTGATAACAGCATAATTTACAAATTCAAAATATATAGGTATATGATTGTATGTGCAATAACTATTATACTCATAGCGATTTTACTCTCGCTATTCTTGTTTAGGAAAAAAAAGTACAGTATCGGAAAGAAAATAATATTGATAGTATGCTTTTCGATAGGCATGTATATTTTGTTCAGTATCATTATGCTGCTATATTTCTTCTTAGGTGATTTCTCCGCAGAAGAATTATGGTAAAAATATCACTAACAACGCAGGGTAACGGCAAGCCGTTCCCTGCTGAACCATTATCTGCAATAATTAAATCAATTAAAGTTATGAAAAGAATAAACGAAATTAAAAAGATGCTTGCTAAGAAGGCAACAATCTTTACATCTGGAGGTTTCAAACCAACTTACTCTGATACTGAAAGCTGGATTGGTAGAGTATATCTCTATGAGGAAGATGAAACCATACCTGTTGATAGTAATGGAAAAATGATGTTTCCATTATTACAGATCTGTCTTGACGGACTTCCTTATATTCCTGATTCACTTAAAGGAATTAAAGTGCTGACAGTTTTTGTGTCAGATAATATTCCGGTAGAATTAGTCGGTAATGGAAACAACTGGGTTTTGCGTGAATATAAGGAAGGAGACATATTGGTAAATAAAGATCTGTCTAATAATTCGTCACCCATAAAACCGTTTCCATTGAAAAGTAGATTAATAGAGGAAGATTATCCAATATTTGATGGTGGTGACATTCCCGAAGATATAATGGAAGAGTTGGAGGAAATGGAAGATTCGGAGGAAATAACCGACTATTATGATTATACAGAATGCCACTCAGAACATAAAATAGGCGGTTATCCTTGCTACATTCAGTCTGGTATAAATTGGGGCGAAGGATATGAATTTGTACTTCAGATAGCTTCTGATGAGAAAGCCAATTTGAATATCATTGATTCTGGCAATATATATTTGGCTAAAAACAGGTTAACAGGTGATTGGAAGTTATATTGTGATTTTTATTAAAATATGCAGATAACAAGCAGCTGTGCCGCTTTTAACGGCGGCAAGCTGCATCCCATTATCAACCATAAAACGTAGAAATATGTACGAAGAATTTTTAGAAAAAAGCCTCAATAGCAAGAGGCAAGCAGTAGATGATACTTTTATTGCTAAATATGCTGATTTGTCTTATCCCGAACTGAATACTTTATGGCAGGAGGTCGGGTTAGGAAGTTTTTGTAATGGGCTGTTTAAGCTCATCAATCCATCCGATTATCAGGATGTGATAAACTCCTGTTTTGAAAAGGAGGATGACCAATCATTTCTACCATTCATGTGTACGGCTTTCGGCGATCTCTTTGCCTATGTAAAGAATCCGAGACTGAATAATTACGTCGTTTATCTGAATGTCAGATACGGGACATATTTAATACTTCCTGCCAATCTTCGTGCGATTTTTAATAAGGTCATGGTAAATGAAAGTTTCTTGAAAGGCTGGTTTGATTTAGAAAATTATCCTATAATACAAGAAAAACTCGGAACTCCAGATTATGACGAGTGTTTCGGATATTCTCTACTTTTGGCTTTGGGAGGAAGTGAAGACATTGAAAACATCAAGATAGTCAAGACTATTCCGTACATTGACATTTGTACCCAAACAATCGGCGAATTTGAAATTGCAGATAAATGGTGAATATAGAATAGGTTGATAACAACGCAGGATAACGGCAAGCCGTTCCCCGCTGAACCATTATAAACAGTAATGCAAAATATGAAACAGAAAATATACCATATCAGTATTTTTTTACTCTTTTGGTTTTGTGGAGTAGCCTATCCACAAAATCACAAAGCGGATATTTTGCAGCAAGACCTTACTGGCTTATTTGACAATTCAAGCATGATTGGCATATTAGGAGAAGATTGTAGCCGAATTGACATTCATATTACCGATGCTCGGAAAATAGATAGTAGAGAATATGAGATAATTGGTATCAGTCGTACCCGATTGTCCGTAATATGTCCGTTTAAGGGAAAGGTTTGTATAGATAGCATTTCTTCCTGTTCTCAAATAATAAAAAGTGAATATACGGAAGTGGACGGTTTCATATACGGGCATTACTCGTTTGAGGAATACGGAGATAAACGATATAGCGGTACATTCTCCGGTTCTTTCAAGCAAGGGTATCGGATGAGAGGACAACAAATAGAGAAAGGACTAAATGAAATATCAGAACTGAAATTGAACTTATCTGAATATCGGGGTAAGTGGAAATCCGCAAAGGGGCTGACAAAAGTCTGTTCCTGGGCAGATGAAATCATACCAGATACTCCAGCAAACTTCTGCCTGTTTAATGATGCAGGAGAATGGGTTGTATCACCGAAATATCGTAAGAATGGTTGGGAAAATCTATATAATGCCTATCACAATGAGAATCTGACAACGGACGAGATACAAAAGGCTCGTGAAGTGGAAGAACAGGAATGGTGGGTAAATAAAAGCCAATCATGCAAAGTAAATTGAGTTTATAACAAAGCGTGATAACGCTTACAGCGTTTCCCGCTTAGCCATTATAAACAATAAAGCCAATGGATATAAAGAATGATATATATATCATGAAAATGAATGACAAACTGTATCAACGGTTAATACAGTCGGAACATATCATTCATGCCAAAGTTGAAAGTGTTTTAGGGCAAATCTCTTCATGGAAGTATGCCACCAATGAATTGTATGTTCCTGCTCCCTACCAAAATGAGTTAGCGGGTTTACCAAGCGGAAGAATACGAAAAAATGTTGAAGAAAAAGACCGTCTAAAAATAGCCGGTCTGTATTCTTTTGGCTTTGATGCAGAAGGAAAAATACTTTGTTCGCAAGAAGCTCCTGAGAATATAGAAAATGGCATCATAACTGATATATATGAGTATGATGATGCCTTTTCATATCATGTATATCATGTTAAATATATACCCAATCAATATACAATCATAATCTCAATAAGCTATTTTTATTCATACCATGAAATGAGTATCTTTCAGGGTATAAATGCGTATAAAGATTGGTCTGTGTATTTGTATGAATACGATAAAGGAAGAATTAGCAAAGTACATAGTTATGCTTCTCGCTGGGGAGACAGAGCTGCAGAAGAATATAATTTTGTCTAT
The DNA here is from genome assembly GCF_002160055.1 of Mediterranea sp. An20. Lineage (GTDB taxonomy): Bacteria > Bacteroidota > Bacteroidia > Bacteroidales > Bacteroidaceae > Bacteroides > Bacteroides avicola. Next base: position 11,870 of record NZ_NFJV01000022.1, on the reverse strand, counting down.
GATAACAACATTTTATGTGCAATAGTTGGAGAGAAAAGACTAAAGAATGGAGAATTAGATATCCATTGGAAAAACAAAAAAGTTTATAACAAGGAAAGCTAACCTCTAAACGAAGTTCCTTTCCAAACCATTACTAACAACAATGTGATTTATATTTTAGAACAATCGCCGATGAAAACGATTATTGACTACTTGTTTTTCAGGTATTACATGGTTTGCATAAAGAGAGAAGAATTTCCCCGTTTTGGGGCAACGTGCATATTGGCTGAAATTGTCACAATGGCTTATTTGTTTGCTGTGCTGATACTGTCGTTTTTCTTAACGGGAGATTTCTTTTTGCCAAATACTTCCGGAGAAGAAAGAATTGTAATAGGAGTAATAGGCTGTTTTCTCCCTTGGCCTGTAATATACCTATATTATAGCAAAAAAAGGATTAAGGCTTTGTTGGAAAAATACCAAGACAATGTTTATAACACCAAATATTCGGACAAGACCGTATTAAGTGTCAGATATGTTGTACCGACTATTGGGCTTCTTTTAATGCTCTTTCTTTATCAGTTTTAAATATCGAGCAAGTTATGAAGTATCAATAATTTATCGGATTGAAAAATATAAATAAGTTAGTAACAACGAAAGATAGCATCTAACGATGCTCCTTTCTAACCATTACCGATAATAACAAATAAATTAATTTCATCATGGGACTATTTTTACAAATTACGTTTCAATCACAAGGAGGAAGAACACCCGAAAAAGCATTTAAAAATCAAAAAATTTTAGACTATATTATAGATGGCCTAAACGATTTTGATTGGCAAGAATCAAATTCGACCAAACTAACTACTCTTGATCCCCAATACAGCCATATTACAATTGGCGCAATTCTTAGATTTTTCCTTTCAGAAAATATAGAAGGTGGCAATTTAAAATCATTTTACAGATACCTAAAAAAAGATGATAAACTTATAATAGATCAAATGCTTACAATAGATAAATACGATGATTTATCTGAAGATGAGACGAGAAAAGCACTTTGTGATGATATATTCCTATATTTCAAAGAGGTTATCTTAAAATATAAAGACCGCTTTCTTGATTTTAATGCCGTTGCTTTTATCCCATTGCTTGAAGAAAGGTTTGAGGACATAAAAAACGGTAAATTAGTAAGTAGAAGAAAATATGAACAATGGTAATTATAGGCTATCAAAGAAGGTGGGTAAATTGCTTTATCTCATTTCTTCATCGAAATTTTATAATATCAAAATAAGTAAAAAATATCGGTAACGAAGCGTGATAACGCTTACAGCGTTCCCCGCTAAACCATTAGTATAAAGACATGAGAATATTTGTATTATATAGTTTGCTCCTTTTCCCACTTTGCTGTGTTATAGCGAAAAACGGCTATGTGGAACAAAATCCAGCCAAGTATAGTTCTTTGACTGAACAAGATACCCTTTATATAGAAACAGAAGAAACAGAATTTGAAATTCTATATAGGCTGTGTTTTAATCAACAAGGTAAAAAGCGTGTTGTTTTTGAGTTAGAAGCGGTAGATGATAGCAGTATTGACTTTATGCAAAGCTATACAATCAATGGAGTAAGAAAGTTTGATTGCTTTGCCGTGTATGATAATGTGGCAGACGGAAATCGCTTCTTATTCTTTGATTATGAAAGTCAAATTGCTTACATAACGTCCACTTGTTTTTCCGGTTTCTATCCGATATACAGTTCTGTGGACTTTTCAAAAGCAGAAGTCTTGTTGCGAAATGAGCATTCCCATTTGAAGCAGCTAAGTGATACGTTAAGTATTGATAGCAAGGTGGATTATGTGCCATTTAACTGTAATAATCAAATTATAAAGGCAACTTTTGTTCCATGCTCCCAAGTGGGAAAGGACAATAAATATCTAACAACGAAAGATAGCATCTGACGATGCTCCTTTCTAACCATTAGTTGCAATATGAGAATGATAATAATACTTCATATTTTATTCTTGCTTTCACCTTATACTTTTGCACAAAACTATAAGGAAACTATTCAAGCAGAGATTGATGCAATAAACGAGATGTCTTTGTGGATTGCATACCTTGTTCCTTGGGATAGTCTGGGGAAAGTGATAGAGGATGAATATATGGATTTTAATCAAGTTCATTCATACAAAATCTTGGATGATGGTCAAATCAAGAATGCCAATATATTGTTCACTATGTATTTCGATAGCGATAACAAAATCAGGAAAGTATTTAAGCGATGGGCTGACGGGGGTGCATTGCATAGTATCGCATATTATGATTCCAATGGGCGATTGATATATGGAGTATATAGTAGAGGAGATGAAATTCACGGAAAGTTGTATGCTGACGATTCGGGTTTTCATATAGAGCATTTTCCTGAAGCGAATGAATGCAATGACTGTTTTGAAGCGTACCTATTCTTGTCTACGAAATGTATAGAAACTCAATATAGTATAATATTACAAAGCCCCCCGAATGCTAAAAGGACGAACTTTACGCCACAAGTTGGAGATAATGCCATACTATGCAGCACCCACGTTTATTCTTTACCTAATGGAGAAAAAACTACCAAAGGTGAAGATGGCGTAGCAGTCCGATTTGGAATGCCTGTTGTCATAAGTGCATTAACAAATGGTTGGTGCAGAGTAAATTCTATTTTCAATGCTCCTTTTGGTTATATACCTATTCAAGACATTGAAATCATTAAGTAAATTAAGTAACTTACAATAGTTGAATGCTATTCTTCACCAACCCGCTTAGCCATCAAAATCATGCTAAAGTTATTGGAGAAATATTACAATATAAATTATTACTGCACTTATAAGCTGCTGTTTTTCATTTTCGAGAGGATGCTAAACCCTTTCTATTGGCTAAGCCTCTCGAAATGGGACAACCGCTATATAAAACGGGGCATTTCGATGGCTCAGAAACAAGAAGCAGCCGAAATGCATAAAGGCATCAATGGTTCTATCATAATTTGGTCGACTAACACCCCATGCATCATCAGCTTTTGGATGCTCTGTCTTGTCTGCCTTGCCTGCATCAAGATTTTCAGGGTGGAATTATTGAGCGTTTTGAATATGATTGTTGGGAACATCTTCCTCTGTATTTTGTGTTTCGCAATCATCGTGCTGTTCTTGTATTATGCCAATCGTATATTCCTGTTCAAGCACGACAAGTATAGGAAGTATTTCGCCAAGTTCGAGAAGGAGAAAAAGTATCTGCTCTATTACGGCATCTATGTCGTTTCTCTGATAGTCCAGTTCGCGACTTTCTACCTGCTGCTAAGTAGCGCATGAGGCGATGGCGAGATAACGCTTATATCAGACTGAAACATAACCCATAACGCAGGATAAGGTCGAACTGTTTCCTGCTGAATCATTGGCAACCAAAATGGAGAATATGACTATCCGATTGAAACAACATAAAGGATTGGTAAAGACAATAGCCGTTATAGCTGCCCTTGTGCTGTCGGGGTGGCTATATCGTGAGCTTCATCCGACCATTATCTTCCATACCCCACAAGAAAGCAAGTATTTGGGAAAGATAGTTTGCACGGCAGATGGGGATTTGGAGAAACTGTATATCGAAAATCATACTGTCCGCTACAGGTTGCCCTACCTTTGGAGTTGGAAAGAGGAGGACGAGGTGGCTGTTTTCATAGATAACTACGGCGATGTCATCCGCAAAGAGGATTTGGACTTTTGGAAGTTGGATATTTATTTAGATGAAGATAATTGCTACCAGAGCCACAGCAAGACGGAATACCGTTGGGGCTTATGGCATATCTTACAATCAAAGACTGATAAATAAGTTGATATGTATGCTAAACCCAAGTTGCCCATGAAAAAGCGAACCATACTTATCCTGACCATCCTCGCAGCAGGGTTGCTGATGTGGAAATGGCTGGCTTGCGGGTACAATCCTGACAAACCGACGGAGTTTTATCCGATTCTCACAAGACTGAACGATGGCATGAAACACGAAGCCTTTGTAGTAAGCAATGCTCCGTGCGACACCTGCGAGTTGCGCAAGGTGGTGGAGAAATACGACATTGAGACATTGCCGCTGGACACTTTGGAGAAATACGAATCCATATCCCGCACCTATTATAAAGAAACAAAGTATATGACGAAGAATTTCAAGGAGGGCGAGGAATACGACCCGGTGTTCTCCACTTGGGACAACATCCAAGATTTCAGGAACCACATTGACGACATTTTAATGGAAACGCACCACTATTCGGTGGACACGAACCAGAAATACCACACGGTTTGGGTACATTGGGATTGGGACTACAAGAAAGGCAACAAATATGTGAACCGCATCAAAGAACTTTTCCAGGATTGGAATTCTTTTGTCTGCGCCAAAAAGAAGCTGTACGGTATTGAATGATATGAAAATACTTGTCCCTGTCATATTGAATATAATCTGCTGTGCGGCATATTGCTTATGCCTCAATCAAATCAATGTATGCAAACCGATTGCGCACATGGACATTTCGATAGGCATCCTCTTCCGGTTCAGCATTGTCATCCAGTTTTTGACTTTACTGGCGGGCATGTTCATCCTACGGCTTACCCGAAGAAAATTCCTGATTGCACTCCCGGTGATAATGCCTGTGCTGCTATGGAGCAATCATCTGGATATATTCCCTCATAGGGCATTCGTCTATATGGGATTGTCTATTGTAATTTATGGAATCTACCTATTCATTTGCGGGTATTTAACCAATCGGTATGGATAATTCATAAAAAAATCCGGCCGTATGGTCAGTCTCTCCATTATTTTCCGTAATTTTAGACGGTGGATTAGGATTGCCAACTTGAAATACCAATTCAATGAGAAAAGCCAATGCTATAAAGTTCACGATATACTTCTTGCTTTTCGCTGTCATTCTATACTTTGAATATTATGCGATAGAAATGCAAGGGGGAGAATGGATTGCCCATGACGACCGCAGACCTTTGGTAAGCATGATGGCACTAATTGGCATTTGTCCCATTTATATATTGTATGATATAGCGATACGCAATACGTTGTGTCGGTTGTCCGCTCTTCTGCTGCAAGCTGTTTTTAACCTTTGGAGCCTATTATGGTTTAGCGCACTGCCGACACTTGGCACCTACGAAGCGGAATATGAACGCACAGGGGTACTGCCGGAGAATATGATACCGTCTGATGAAAACAACTTCTACTTTTGTTGGATTGTTGGCGCAATCATCATGACTTATCTTACGGTGGTAATGATTATTTCTTATGCTATGAAACTGTATGCCGGTAGCAAACGACTTAATCACCCCAATAGTGATTAGTTGCCGCCGGATATTATAAATTGGAACGAATGATTCATTGGCAAAAGATAGCAAGGACGATATGGGCGTTATGCTGCCTGTTGATGCTATGGGCAGGCATCAGTGATTACTTGCAGTTCACGAGGCATCCGGAACTCTATCCCATAGGCGAAGGCTTCGGATGGATTTACGAATCCTCCTGCAATTACATCGTTTCCTGTTGGATAATCGTCTGTTGGGCAGTTGTCGGTATAGGCATATCTGCTTTATATCGGATGAGATATAATACGGTCTGCCTTTGGGCACACATCATCCTGACCGCCCTGACGATAATATATCGTTTTTTTCCATAATGTAAAGCAAGCATGAAAGCAATCAGACTGATAAAATTCTTCTTCGATGCAATGTATTATCAATTCTTCATATTCAACCGGGACAAATTTCGGTTGGAAAACCCGCATGAAAGAACTGTGATGCTATTTTGCGGACTATTATTTTTACCTGCAATAGTGTTGATTTATCCATTGGTCAAAGATAACTTCGATTATGATTTGCCGTTTATTTTCTTCATCCTAATCTATTGCATCATGTATCATTTCATGAGCAGGCATTACATCAAAAAGAAAAGGGGAATTGAAATAATGCGGGAAAAGCCATTGCTGTTTGGCAGTCAAAGGTTCTCCTGCATCATGTCCTGGGTGATTTATCCTCTTTGGGTCATATTGCTTTATTTCATCATAACGCATCGCCATTGGCTGAGAATTGTATAACAGAGAATTCAGTAGTTGGCAGCAGAAGGACAGCATCTTACAATGCTCCTTTCAAAGTATTGCAGGGAATCGGATTTCGGGAAATACGAAAGGAATTGTGCAGTTGAAAGATTTAAGCCGCATGTTGAGAAGGCATCAACGGTACGGAGGGTATCGGTAGATTTCAATGCTGAATATCAGGCGATTTACACAAAGAGGCTTCATTTCCTTTGCTCTTTACTGAAGGTCTGAAAGCAGATTTCCGGTAAAAACCATATCCGTAAATCATCCTTCTTATAAGTTTTAACACAATAAAACAGACCGGTCAGTTTGTTTTTGCAATCCTTTTGCTATATTTGCGCATATGAATTTAGTTTCGGCAACATGGATAAGATTCAGAAACAAAGAGGAAGCATCCTTCTGTACATGGAAGAAAAACATGATGCGTATTACATCCGGATAGAGCATCCGGGAATGGCCTGCTGTGTGTTCCGGGCAGGTCGGTCAGAATGTGTCGAATACCGGAAGACCCGAAAGCGAAGTACCGGCACTATTCCGATTGCAGGAGGAATCGTATGTGCGAACGGATATATCAAAATGCCTTTTATGATGGCTGCTGTCAAGAACAGCTACATCGAGGCTCTGGCATGAAAATCAAATTTTCGTAAAATCACGCCGGAAGATACAGAAATACTTCGTATGCGGAGGTGCTTCAACCCAATGGCGTTTCTACAAACAATATATATATATGAATAATACAACAAAAGTAAGAATAGTCTATGAATGCAGCATCATTGGCATTGTTCTGCTGACATTCTTAAAAAGCATGTTCCCATACATGGATGCATGGTGGTATGTAGCCCTTATCGCTTCACTTACAGGACTATGGTTCTCGTTGTCTTACCTGAAACGACATAATTACAGATGGGGGTTCAGCTACATAGAGAATCACTTGTACATTGACCTGTTATTGAAAGTACAGAAATGGTTTCAGAACGCTACAATCACGGCCCTGCTGATACCTATATTCTTGACAGACCTCCTGTATAATCATTTTTGTTTTGTAGCATATATATTGCTTGTTGGCATGTTCTTAGGCGTGAAACTGGCTGTTTATACGGTAGAGTATGCCATATACAAAAGCAAGTTCATCGGCTGCAAGGAAAGGTAGCCCCAACCGGTGTTCTTTTTCAAACCATAAAACTCATTCTCAAATAACACTTAAAACAAGAACAATGAATCATATCAAGAAGCTGGCAATTGCTTTATTGGGAAGAAAAAGAGAATATGCGATAAAAGGCTTGGGAGTTTTTCATTCCAAAGTTTGCGATTGGTGGCCGAACGAGCGATGCGGCTGGTGGTGTACATTACAGTTGCCATCATATTCGGCTGAAACAGTGATTTGGCTGGATGGAGACACTTCGGCTCCATTACCCCGGCAGATATTGGATTTACAGGTGTTGCTGGAAAACTGGAAATCAGTGAATGAGCGAGTGGGAAGCCGCTTGCCTGATGAAAGCCGGTTGGCACATAAGGAAGAAATATATGCCTCGTGGCAAAACAGATTCTATCCTGAAGAAATCAAATTATCCGAGAAATACAACAATAGCTGGGAAATCACCTTCACCACATATGATTTGGATTATAGCTTCAGCTTTATATGGAAAAATAATACAATACAGAATTTAATTTTAGATCATTAAATCAACAAAATGTGGCAGGCAGCATGGCTACTTAATAAAAGTCATTTATAAATTCCAATAAACTTTCTGATATGACACAGTTTGCAAATACCCCAGGCATACCTAAAGAAGATGCGGACAAGCTGTTCGCTGCTGGAGTTTCATTCCTAAGCAACAAGGCTTTTTCTTCCGCCTATGTGTGCTTTGACCGTATTCCGGCCAAGGATTTTAAGCTACTGTACAACAAAGCCCTCTGCTGTTTCATGGTGGAATGGTACGATGAGTGCCACAGGCTGCTTTGTGAAGCCGAACGCCTTGTGCCCATGAATGTCGGCCACGGCACGGAAAGACTTCCTGAAGCCTTCCTCCGTTACCTCCATGACGAGGAGTCACCGTTCTGCCCCATGCCGCAAGGCACTCCCGAGCCGCTGGCATACACACGGATCTTGCGCCTGAAGGCGGAAGCCGCTTGCAAACAGCATCTGTACGGAGAACTTAAGGCCATTTCCTTCCGGCTGGGCGGGAAATACAAACATATTGAAACGTTAATCAATACTTCATGCAACAATGATGACCAATAAAGAAATCTACAATCTGCACACTTCCCATGATTCGGAACCTTCCGAATTATACGAAGCATACCAGGATGTCCCGCTTGACAGCCTGGACGAAAGCCGCAAGAACAATACCCCTCTGCATACGGCCTGCCATTTTGCAGACATGACAGCCGTAGGTATCCTGCTGGACAGGGGCGCGGACCCCAATGTGAAAAACGATGACGGCGACACGCCGCTGTGCGTCATGGCGCGGCGCGGTCCCCGACCGGACGATGCCGACATTGCCGGCCTGCTCCTGTCCAAAGGGGCGAGAGTGCCCCGTTCCGGCAAAGACACGACCGCCCTCATCGAAGCCGTGCGCAACCGCAATTTCCAGATGGCCGATGCCCTTCTGACGACGGGGAACCGCATTGATTCTACAGACAGGAGCGGCAGAAACGTGCTGCACGTCATCTGCTTGTCTGCCGGACTTATTGCGGACGATATCAGGCGCACGGAAGGACGGATAGCAGATTTTTCCCAGCGGTGGTACTCGGACAAATCCAAGCAGGAAGCGTATGCCGAACTGGAAAACCTGCGGGAATCGGACAGACAGTGCTGCCACACCGCAAAGCTCATTCTGGAAAGCGGACAGATAGACCCTGAAGAAAAGGACAGCATCGGGAAAACCGCCTTTGACATAGCCGTGGAAAGCGGTGCGCGTAAAATCGGGGCATTGCTGTCGGGACAGGACCCCGAAACGGACGGTCTGGCCGCCCTCGCCGGAGGGCTGGACATCTTCCAGGCATTATGGCACAATGACATGACAGCCCTGGATGCCCTGTTGCGTTCCGGAGTAGATACCCAAAGCATCTGCGAGGATAAAAACATGACCGACTTCAAGGGCAAATCCCCGTTGGGTTGCGCCCTTGCATGGGAGAACTTCACCGCAGCGGAAATGCTGCTCAGAGGTGGTGCCGACCCGAATTTCGGGGATGCTGAAGAACGGACGGCCTTTGCCGTATGGATGAGCAACAGAGGACACGAGCACGAGGACAAGGAAGAATGTCTGCATTTCCTTCAATGCCTGACGGAATGTGGATGGGACCCGGAAAGCCCTGCCGACAAAGAGGGGAACACGGCCCTGTCCGTCGCCTGCCGCGGGGCAGGATATGATACGGGTATCTGGGCTGTACGTTATCTTGTGGAGAACGGGGCGGATGTAAATGCCGCCAACATGCAGGGACAGACCCCTGCGATGAATCTCTACGGGGGACGGTACTGGGACGGCAACATACCGCGTTTCGCGGCCATGCCGAGGTCATATCCATACGACGGGCGTTCCTGCACGGAACAGGATGCAGAGACACTTGAAATACTGCTTGAAGCCGGAGCGGACATCAACGCCAGGGACAAATGGGGCAATACCCTGCTGCATTACATCGCAGCCAGCTCGATGAGAGGCTCGAAGGAAGCCGCCGCCCTCGTGATGGACTTCGGTACCCCGGACGTGAACGCCGTGAACAATGAGGGGCTGACAGCCCTGGACATTGCGGCGAAGAAGAACGACGAATCCCTTGTGAAATTTTTATTGAAATACAGCTGAGAATCGTATGGACAACAACATGACATTTCTGAATGCCTGCCGGAACGGACAGAAAGGCATCGTGCTGATATTCCTGAAGAAAGGCGGCATCGACGTGAACAAGCGGGACGCCGAGGGCAATACGCCGCTGCATTACGCTTGTCTGAAAGGTTACAGGGACATCGTGAACCTGCTGCTTGACAGCGAGGCGGATGCGACCATCGCCAACAACCTGTCGGAAACACCCTTGCACGCCGCTTCCCGGAGCGGGAACAAGGAGATAATCGGGAAACTGTTACAATACGGAGCGGACATTGATGCAACGGACAGCGATGGCCGTACCCCGTTGATCCGTCTGCTTGACAACAGGCGTACAGACGCCGCCCTGTTCCTGATAGAACAGGGAGCGGACACGGAAATAGCCGACAACACGGGGCACAAGGCGATAGACTACGCCACTGCACAAGGATTGCGTACAGTGGTGGAACGTCTGTCCGTAGAAAGCACGACCGATACACATGGCAACACACCGCTTCATCAGGCGGCTTTCAACGGCCAGTCGGAAATCGTCCGCTCGCTACTTTCTGCATACCCCGACATGATAGATACGGCGAACGACGTAGGGGAAACCCCGTTAATCATCGCCTGCATGAAAGGAAACCTTGCCGTTGCCAGGCTTCTGATCGGTGCCGGAGCTGATGTAAACAAGGCCCAATTGGACGGAAACAGCTCGCTACATTTTGCCGCATGGTCCGGGAACAAGTTTATCGGCAACGACCTGATAGCAGCCCACGCACAGGCAGATGCGCAGAACGGGAACGGGGAAACGCCCCTAATCCTTGCCGCCAGAGAAGGGAACAACGAATTTGTCTCACTCCTTGTGGAGCATGGGGCGAACGTGAACCTTGCGGACAATCTCCAGCATACGGCATTGTATTATGCCAGTGAGCGGGGTTACAACGAAATAACGGAAATCCTGCTGACGGCAGGAGCCGAAGGATAGAGTATCACATTTTTAATAATCAAGATGATATGACAAAAGAAAAAGCAAATCCTCAAAGTCCGGAGGAAATGGCAAAGGCGGCACAGGAAGCCGCAGTAAAGGCGGCAATGGAACAGGCACAGTCCATGTTCGGGAATATCCCGGGATTCCAGATGCCCGGCGGCATGGAGGAACAACTCATGGCACAGATGGGCGCGGGAATGCCCGACATAGCAGCAGCACAGGCACAGCAGGAAGCTATGCTGAAAGCGGCGGGCATAGACCCGGAGACGGTGGCGCAGGCAGGCCGTCAGAACATGGCATACGCCCAGCAGATGATGCAGGGAATGATGGACGGCACACTCGGAGAGGAACTGTCCTCATCCGATGCAATGGCACAGATGATGGACGCCTTCGGTAGTGATGGGTGGACCATTAACAAAGCCGACGACGGCAAACTGGATACGGCACAGCTCCGGCTGCTGGCTTTCGGTGCGCCCATGTTAGTGTATAATGACGAGAATGTGGATTCGATTGACTGTCCTGAGGAAGATGTCGAAAGCATCAGGAGCACGATTGAGAGCTGGTGGAATGTGACTGACCGCGAGAGTACACTGGAGATTGTGAAGTGGCTGCTTGAAGAAGGGCATCATGCCGAGGCCGACGAAGCCCTTGAAAAAGTCCGGAAACGGGGAATCGAAAACATATCACAGGAAGAGCGAGACGACGAGGAAAGCAAGATAGGAGATGTCTGCCTGATAGCGGAGAGCATGGAAGAAAACGGATGGTGTCCCGGAGGGAAGATGCCGGGCAGCGTCATCGCATGGGATCTGGTGCGTCTGGTAAACCTCGGACGCTGGGCATACCTTTGCGGCTATGTGAACGAGGGTGAAATGTGGCAAATCATGCAGGCGGCGGCAGATACGGCACTTGAGCATTTCTCTTCATGGGAGGAATACGGAATGAGTTTCGTCATGGGCAGGGGCGTATGGCACGGTGACCCGGATGACAGTGAAACGGCATACGAG
>NZ_NFJV01000021.1 GCF_002160055.1 Mediterranea sp. An20 | reverse complement strand
CCCATCTGCGAGATCGTACGACTGCGCAAGTCCGTCATCTCCCCTTCGGGCATCGCATCCAACGCCTGCTGGAAATAATCCAATGCCTGCGGCGCATCACCCAAGTCGCTTGCCACACGGCCGGCATAGTAATAGGCTTCCGGCAGGTGGCAGAGGTCCTGTTTGTCCTCGTAATAGCGGAGTACCTCCAGCACCAGGCTGTCTGAGGTATGGGGAAGGTACGCCTTGTCGCGTGCCTTGACGCACAGCAGCTGGTAATACATCCGCACACGTTCCCCCTCCTGCTCCATCTGCGGGCGCAGGGAATCCAGCAACGCCACGGCACGCTCCGGACACGCCACAGACAGGCTGTCAGCCACATACAAAGCCGACGGATAACGCCCGGACGAACAGGAAGCCAGGAGCAGCACGGACAAGCAAAGGAGGAACAGGTGTTTCATGCTGCAAACTTACATAAAAAACTTCAATTTTTTATGAAGGTGCAAAATTAAATGAAACTAAACACAGAGGCACGGAGACACAGAGTCTTTGTTTTTTATACTTTGCGCGGGTTTGAATTGTGCATTTCCACATTGCCTGCCCTGCATGCACTCGGCAACCTCTTCGAGCTATGGACAAGAAAACGAAAACTCTGTGTCTCCGTGCCTCTGTGTTTAGTTTCATTTAATTTTGCACATTTACTTATATTTCACGCCATAGAGGTTCGTCCTGCCAGTCCTGCGGAATACCTATCGCTTTGTAATCAACGCTCGGATATTGCTCCAGCAAAGACAGGAAATGCTGCTTCATGTCGTTGTGGGGCGATATGATGTCGATAAACCACTTGATGATGCAGATTTCATAAAATGTCCTATGTGGCGGTACGGCATCGCTTATCCAAGGCCGTTTCATTTTCCGTGCTACCATCGGGTTGATGGCATATTGCCTGTTCCATACCCTTGCATGATGGCAGCAGGAATTTCTTGTTAGCGTTATGACTGTCAGCCATGAAGTGAAAACGGGAACGGGCAGGTCATAACAGGCCGCAATCTTTTTCTTCAACGGGTTGGACTTGATATTCTCATAGATGCGGGTCACAACACCCATCGGCAGTATCTCCACAAGCATCCATGCCGGAGGATAGGCATTGCTGTACTTGCTCTTGAAGTGCAGGATGAAATCCTCCTTGGAGTTATTGACCTCCTTGTCTATCAGTTCCATCGTGCGGTTGAACTTGTTTGGGTTGGCGAACAGGGAGCCGTCGGTCATCCAAAAGATGTTTCCGGTCTCTTTCGCCACGACATTGGCCAAGGTGCTGCGCAGGGAAACTTCAATCTTCTCAATCTCATTGAACATGAAAAGACGGAGTTTCTTGTCAAACCGATAAAGTTTGATGGCTGCGTCAAAACTGCTGCCCTGCTTGAAAATCTGCCTGTCTTTGGGAATTTCAAGGAAAGGATAGAAGTATGCGCTTAGCCTGTAATAGCTATGTTGCGGATGTAACGGCAGACACGCTCCTTGTCTTCGAAAACAAGCCCTCTTTGGGATAGCAACTCGGCCAAATCCTCCGGGCTGTTGTATTGTTTCGGGAAATTGATTGTCATTGGGGTATAAAAATAAAACGACCCCCGATTTGAGCATTGTTAAGAGGCTTGGGGGTTCTCGTGTTGCAAAGGTAAGCAAAGATTTGCATGCAACCAAATATATTTTTCCTTTTCATCCCAAAATTTCACTTTCACTTGCTTTCACTTGCCCACCTCTTTGATTCTATCCAAATTTATTTGTTCTTTTTGCCGGATGTCTCCCTAACGGCTTTGAGTTGTTTCCTGAATACCGTCAAAGTGGAATCCGCACCGACCGTTTCCTCCACCGCCACCGCCGGATGAAACCTTGGCCTGGTGTGGCTGCACGCACAACTTGATGAAACAGACCGTGAAAGATGCGTGAAGGAAGTATCTTTCACAGCAACCGTCTAAGTTACAACAGCTTGAGACGTGGCGAAGGCGTGAAGCAGACAGGCACCTTCACCAGATTGGCTTGCTCCCGGAGCCAGGCATAGAGTCATTGCCGATGACTTCATGCCTGGTCTTAAAAGCTCCTGTTATCCTTTATGGTGCTTCTTATATTGAGTAGGAGATTCTCCAATTTGTTTGAAAAAGACTTTGGAAAAGTAATACTGGTCGTAGAACCCTAATTCGCTTGCTATTTCTTTGATTTTTAGTTCCGAGAAATCGAGCAACTGGCATGCTTTCTGAATCTTCAGCTGGTTGAAGTAGTTGAGAGGAGGCTGGCCGGTTTTCTTTAAGAATACTTGTCCGAAGCGTGAGGGCGAGTAGCCGGTATGGCTGGCTATATCCTCCAGCGACAGTCTTTTGTGTAGATTGTTCTTCATATACCGGATAGCTTTTTGGATGACATCCCCTTTCTTCTCTTTGTTCACTTCTCTATATTGTGAAAGGAAGCGGAAAGATGCGATGAAATGCCATAGACATAGGGTCGTATATTCCAGGTTTTCGATGCTGTAACCCATTTCTAAGTTCTGAAAGATTTCTTCAAAAAGAATCAGCCTGTCTTTGAAGCGGGCTTCGGGGGTCTCGTCAATGCTATAAACTTTATTATAAATGGAATGGAACAAATGGCTCTTTTCTCCCGTAAAGTGCAGCCAATAGATGCTCCACGGATCTGTTTCCGAGGCAGCGTATGTATGGGGAAGCCCGGCTTCAATGATTACAAACTGTTCTTTTTGTATTTCTTTTCTATTCTCATTGATGGAGAACCAGCCTTTTCCTTCTGTGCAGTATATCAGAATATGTTGTTCGGAGCCTGATGGGCGTGTGCGATAGTGTCCCGCGGCTTTAGGATAATAGCCTATGTCTGTTACATAAAGTAAGCGGGTTAGTTCGTTGTTTATCAATATCTCTTTTATGGACTTGGGTAGTACAATGGCACGTTGGTTGTCAAATCCGTCTTTTTTGTATTCCATAATCATCAGAATTTAGTTGTGTCAGTTCCACGGATAGGGAGCCTGTCTGAATTTTAAAGTTTCCCGTTGAAAGGTGCTTCTTCTTTCTGCGAAGACGATTATTCAAGTTTCGTAAAAGGAATGAAAGCGCATCGCGTTTTCTGCATGTTGCAGAAGGTAAGTGGTTTCATGGTACAAAACAAAGAATAATGCCGTTCCGTATTTCCGCACAAAGTTACGGACTTTCTTTCAGAAATCAGAGTGTTTCTTGAGAAATAAGTATGGCTGGCTGCAGATGATGTGGGTTATCTGCCTTAGAATCAGTTACAAGATGAGCCTCATGGATATTTTACCTGCACAGCTTCGATGGATTATGGTATTATGCAAAGAAACCGGATAATCTTCTTGACCTGCGGTTCATTTCTGCAAACTTAGTGAGATTATACATGTTTTTGATGATTATCTGCATTTTTTTACTCTGTCCGTTCGCTTACCTTTGCATCACGCACAGATAAACAAATGAAAAATATGAAAACAAACTCAGTAGTCAGTGATGGAGGTACTTCTTTTTACCTGTTGTTCATTTCCTTGGTGTCTGCCATGGGCGGATTACTTTTCGGATATGATTGGGTATTGGTGGGAGGTGCCAAACCTTTTTATGAAGCGTATTTCGGCATTACCGGTTCCCCGGTCATGCAAGGATGGGTAATGGGCAGTGCCATTCTGGGCTGTCTGGCAGGAGTTATGGTGGCGGGCAGCCTTGCCGACCGTTATGGGCGTAAGCCTCTTATGCTGGTGGCTTCTTTGATATTTATAGCGGCAGCTCTGGGTACCGGAGCGGCTACTGCGCTGGAATGGTTTATCGTTTTCCGCATCTTGGGGGGAGTCGGCATAGGCATTGCCTCCAACCTTTCGCCCATGTACATCGCCGAGGTATCGCCCGGGCATGTCCGGGGAAAGTTCGTTTCCATCAACCAGCTGACTATCGTATTGGGCATTCTGGCGGCACAAGTTGTCAACTGGTTGATAGCCGACCCGGTTCTTCCTGGAGAAGACATCGTTATGTCGTGGAACGGACAGATGGGGTGGAGGTGGATGTTCTGGTCGGGTGGAGTTCCGGCTGTATTCTATCTTTGCCTGTTGTTTTTCATTCCTGAAAGTCCGCGTTGGCTGGTCACCCATAGTCAATATATCAAGGCATCAGTTGTGTTGAAGCGGATAGGAGGCGATGGCTATGCCCAAAGGGAAATGGATAGCATACGGACTTCAGACATACAGCAAGAAGGAAAGTGCGGTATCCGTGAGTTGTTTCGTGGCAAGATGCCCGGCATTTTGTTGATAGGCGTGGTGGTGGCTGTCTTTCAGCAATGGTGTGGATTAAATGTTGTGTTCAACTATGCACAGGAGATTTTTGCTGCTGCAGGATATGGCGTGTCGGATATATTGTTCAATATCGTGGTTACCGGTATCACTAATGTACTGTTTACATTGGTAGGTATGTATACGGTAGACCGTTTGGGACGGCGTGTCCTTTTGCTGTTCGGTGCAGCCGGGCTGGGCATGGTCTATCTGCTGATGGGGCTGTGTTACTATCTGCACGTGACCGGTTGGGCTGTCCTGTTCATGGTAGTGCTTGCCATAGCCTGCTATGCCATGACATTGGCTCCGGTAACTTGGGTGGTTATTTCTGAGATATTTCCCAACCGCATCCGTGGCATGGCGATGGCTGTATCCACCTTTGCGTTGTGGGCAGCCTGTTTTGTGCTGACTTATACTTTCCCCCTGTTCAATGCCGGCTTGGGCGCTTATGGCACCTTCTGGCTCTATGCTTTGATATGCTTGCTGGGCTTTGTCTTTATTAAGGCTTATCTGCCGGAGACAAAAGGGAAGTCCTTGGAAGAAATAGAGCAGGAACTGACAAAGTAAGCGTAAAGATGGGTTACTTCAATAAGATTTCTTGTATTAATCAATATTAGCTTTTATGGAAAGAATAACCGAATACCTCATTCGTCCTACTGTCACTCAGAAAGGGACAGTACGGGCCTGGAAGGAAGTCATAAATCTACCCACCTATGCCATAGGCAAAGAGGAAAAGAATCCTATTTTCCTGGAGAAACGTGTCTATCAGGGCAGTTCCGGGGTGGTTTATCCCTATCCGGTAGTAGAGAAGGTAGAAGATGAAAAGCATGACCGCCCTTATCTGGCTTATTTCCTGGAAAACGAATATCTGAAGATTATGGTCCTGCCCGAATTGGGAGGCCGTGTACAGATGGCATACGACAAGGTCAGGAAAAGGCACTTCATTTATTACAATCAGGTGGTGAAGCCTGCTCTTGTGGGATTGACCGGACCTTGGATTTCGGGAGGTATTGAGTTTAACTGGCCTCAGCATCACCGTCCCAGTACCTTCCTGCCCATAGATTGTCTCATTGAAGACCATCAAGACGGTAGCAAAACATTGTGGTGCAACGAAGTGGAACGCATGTTCGGCCTGAAAGGCATGCAAGGATTTACACTCCGTCCCGGCAAGTCTTATCTTGAGATTCGGGTCAAGGTATATAACCGTACTTCTTTTCCGCAGACCTTCTTGTGGTGGGCCAATCCGGCGGTGGTGGTCAATGACAATTATTATTCTGTGTTCCCCCCTGATGTGCATGCTGTCTTTGACCATGGGAAGCGCGATGTCTCCAATTTTCCCATAGCAACAGGGGTGTATTACAGACAAGATTACTCGCAGGGGGTAGATATTTCAAAATACAAGAATATCCCTGTACCAACTTCGTACATGGCCGTCAAGTCGCGCTATGACTTTGTAGGAGGTTACGAAGAACAAGTGAATGCCGGTTTGCTGCATGTGGCAGACCATCATCTTTCACCTGGAAAGAAGCAATGGACATGGGGATGTGGCGACTTCGGAAAAGCCTGGGACCGCAATCTGACGGATGAAGATGGACCTTACATCGAACTGATGACCGGTGTCTATACCGATAACCAGCCTGATTTCTCCTGGTTGCAGCCTTATGAGGAGAAATCGTGGACGCAATACTTTATGCCTTACGCAGAAGTGGGGTATGTCAAGAATGCCTCTAAGGATTTCGTGATGAACCTGGAGGTTGAGAACGGGAAGGCTACGGTCGTGGTCTATGCTACGGGTGAGCGTACCGGCATTACCGTCCGTTTGAGCGATGAGGCTGGAAAAACCTGGCTGGAGCAGGTGGTGGCTCTTTCACCGGAGAGAAGTTTCCGGGCAGCTGTGGAAGTAGGCAGTTTGAAACCGGAGCAACTCATCCTGCAATTGTCGGATAGAAGAGGGCGTGAACTGTTGTCTTATCAGGCCGATAAGCCGGAAATAAATCCCGTGCCGGAACCTGCCAAAGCTGCCAGATTGCCCGAAGAGATTGCTTCCATAGAACAGCTTTTCCTGACAGGACAGCATTTGGAACAGTATCGTCATGCTACTTACAATCCGCTGGACTACTATGAAGAGGGTCTTCGCCGCGAACCGTCAGACATCCGTTGCAACAATGCGGTGGGGCTTTTGCTGCTTCGCCGCGGAAAGTTTGCCGAGGCCGAAAGTTATTTCCGCCGTGCCATCGAAACGCTAACCGAACGCAATCCTAATCCTTACGACGGGGAGCCATATTACAATCTGGGCCGTAGCCTGAAAATGCAGTACCGTTATGACGAGGCTTATGATGCTTTTTACAAATCTACCTGGAATGCAGCCTGGCAGGATGCCGGCTATCTGGGAGTGGCACAGATAGACTGTATCCGGGGAGACTGGGAACTGGCATTGCAGCATATCGATTTGTCTCTGGTGCGTAATTGGCACAACCACAAGGCACGCCAGCTCAAGGCCTCCATCCTGCGCTATCTGGGACGGGAAACGGAAGCTTTGGAGTTCATTGCCGACTCTTTGCACATGGACGGGTTTAACCTGGGATGTCGTTTGGAACATTACTTCATTACCGGCCGTGAGGCCGACTTGGAAGAGATGAAGCAGATTCTGAGCGGGACTGTGTTCAATTATATGGAATATGCTTTCGATTTTGCCGATGCCGGCTTGTATGCGGAAGCTTCGCGTGTCATGGAGGTGTATCTGAAAGATACAGCAGGTCATCCTTATCCCATGGCCGTGTATATGCAGGGATATTTCGCGTCCCGGCAAGGAAGATACCGGGAAGCGGAGCAATGGTACCGGGAAGCGGCTGCTTTACCCTCAGATTATTGCTTCCCTAATCGTGTAGACGAGGTGAATGTGTTGCAGGACGCACTGGATATTTGCCCCGACGACTATAAGGCTTTCTATTATTGGGGTAATTTCTGGTATGCTCACCGGCGGTATGAAGAGGCGGTGGAATGCTGGGAAAAATCAGTGAGCCTGAACAGTCAGTTCCCGACTTCTCTTCGCAATCTGGCACTGGCTTATTATAATAAGTTGAACCGGAAACAAGAAGCACGTCAGCTGCTGGAGAAAGCCTTCGGACTTGATCCCACAGATGCCCGTCTGTTTATGGAACTGGACCAGTTGTATAAGAAGATGGGACGCCCTCATGCCGAACGTTTGGCACTGATGGAGCAACACCGGGACTTGGTGGAGCAGCGTGATGACTTGTGTATAGAGCGTGTTACACTCTATAACCTGTTGGGACGCTACGAAGAGGCACGGCAGCTGATAGACTCGCGCCGGTTCCATCCGTGGGAAGGCGGTGAAGGGAAGATTACCGGTCAATATGTCATTTGCCGCGTGGAACTGGCCAAGCGGGCCATAGCTGGAGGACGCTTTGCCGAGGCGCTTTCTCTGCTGAAAGAAACCGATGTGTATCCGGATAATTTGGGCGAAGGTAAGCTCATCAATGCCGAAGAGAATGAAGTGGATTATTACAAGGGCGTGGCTTACGATGCGCTGGGAAACCGGGAAGAAGCTGTCCGCCATTTCCAGAAGGCAACGCAGGGACTTTCCGAACCTCGGCAGGCTTTTTACTATAACGATCAGCAGCCCGACAGGATATTCTATCAGGGACTGGCATGGCGGGCCTTGGGAAATGAAAGCAAGGCGCGCGGTCGTTTCAACCAACTGATAGACCATGGCAGGAAGCATCTTTTTGACCATTGCCGCATTGATTACTTTGCTGTTTCCTTGCCGGAACTGGCCATTTGGGAAGATGATCTGGAGGTGCGGAACCGTATCCATTGTTATTATGTGATGGCTTTGGGCTACAGCGGTCTGGGACAAAATGAACTGGCCGAGGAGTATTATGCAAAAGTAAAGGCTTTGGATGTGAATAAGCAGATGTTCAAAATAAGCCTGGGCTAAAGTTGGACATGGTGGCTTCGTTTTATCTGCGCAGGGCTGCAATCTTTCCGGTTGCGGTTCCTGCGCAGTTATTTTCCGGCATCGCTTAGCCGGTTACTTTTGCCGGATGCCCCCTTTTTTCTAAGCTATTTATTTTCAATCATATTTTTTCAACTTGTCCGGTTTATCACTTTTTTATATTACCTTTGCTTTTCTAATGATAAAGTGATGGATTTACGCCAGTTTAACGACTTCTTCAGTGAATGCCGACAAGGGTTTATCCGGTTCGCAGCAGCCTATGTACACGATGAAATGGCAGCCGAGGATATTGTTATGGAGGCATTTATGTATTATTGGGACAATCGGGAGAATTTGCCCGAAGGTGCCAATGTACAGGCTTATGTCCTGACCGTTATCAAACACAAATGCATTGACTATCTGCGTCACGAGCAGGTGAGTGAGGAAGTTTGTGGAGAACTGTATCAGCTGTATTCCTGGGAGTTGTCTACCCGCCTGGCTGCGTTGGAGAATTTTGAGCCATCGGCTTTGTTTACGGATGAAATACAGAACTTGGCTGGCAAGGCCCTGGAATCGTTGCCTGAGCAGACCCGCCGTGTGTTTGTCATGAGTCGCCGTGAGAACATGTCGCATCGTGAGATTGCCGAACAGCTGGGCATCTCCATAAAAGGAGTGGAGTTTCACATTACAAAAGCCAACAAGCATTTGCGTGCCATGCTGAAGGATTACTTGCTCCCTTCGGTTGTGTTGGCTTATCTGTTGGGTGTATGAGGCGTGCTCTGTATCCGGCAGAAAAGAAAACGGAGAACCGTCTGACCAATCAAGCAGACAGTTCCCCGTTTTTTTTGCAGGATTCCCGAAAAATGCCTTACAGTTTGAAGGGCGTTTCCTTGACGTATACCTTATAACCCTTGATGGCTCCCGGTGCTCCCTCTTCTGCCCGCGGGAGGTAGCGCAGTCCGTTTATGGTGCAGCTCTCTTGCAGGTCTATCACCAGTGCGTGCGGATAGGGGGCATCTTCCGATGTGCTCCAGTAAGTAGATTCCTGCAGGTCGTACACCTTGTCTGCCGAGAAGTTACCCCAGCTGGTACTTTCGCTGTCGGCATAATCAATTTGCCAATTCTGGCGAGAGAGCGGTTTTCCGTTCTCGTCCAACAGATATAACTCGGCAATGGCAGCATTGTTTTTGCCGTCTTGGCTGTTCAGTGCTTCCAGGCAGACGTAGCGTCCTTTAACCGGTCGTGAGAAGGTGATTTCCTGCCAGCCGTTGCCTGCTTTCATATTTCCCGTGGCAACCGGTGTCTCTCCCTTCAGTGAGAGATTCTCTCCTTCTTTGCGGTGTGTCAGCGGTTCTTCTGCGCGCAGCATGTCCAGTATAGGCTGTTTCAGTCCTTGTATCTCGGCACGGTCGGGTCCCAGCAAGTCAAGTACCACGATTTCGTTCTTGCCTTTTTTCAGCCAGCATCCGGGCATGTAGAGAGTTTGTTGCGGGCCTATCTTCCAGAAACGGCCGATAGCTTTACCGTTGACCCACACCATGCCTTTACCCCATGTCTGCATGTCCAGGAATACGTCTCCGGTTTCTTTCAGGTCGAAGGTAGCACGATAATAGGCAGGGCCGTTTAGTTTATCACCTTTGCTGAAATGTTTACGGGCTGCGAATTCAGCTTCATCGGGGAAGCTGTACACTTGCCAGTTGGTTAAGTCTTTCCGTCCCTGGTCTGTCAGCAGTTGTACCCGTTCCGTGATTCCTTTCCGGTCATGTATGGCATGGTCGAAATTCACTCGTCCCATGGCTTCTACCAAGATGTCGAGCCGGGTCCCTTGTTTCAAGGCAGGGAGGGTCAGACTGTTGTCGCCGCGGCGTCGGTCCAGCCGTCCTAATAGTTCTCCGTCGGCAAAAATCTGCGCCCAGTCGTGTGCCTCGTCAACCAGCAGTACTGTCCCTTCGGCTACGTCCTCCGGCAATGCAGTCCGGTAGAGTATAGTGCCCCAACCCTGATTGAAATCTTCCATGGGCTTTATGGAGTCAGTGTGTTGCGGTTCGGGAAGGTTGTCAAACAATGGTGCGGTTTCGTCCAGATGGATGGTGGGAATCTCTATGACGGGCAGGGGCTGTGGTACATCCGGAATGACCTGGCCGGAATCTGCATATTGTGTCAGCAGTTCGCGCAGCTTGTAATATTTGGGAGTGGCCCATCCGGCTTCGCTGATAGGAGCGTCGTAGTCATAAGAACTGCACATGGCTGAATAGGGCGGACAGTTGGCACCTCCCCAGTGTCCGAAGGTAGTGCCTCCGTGGGTCATGTAAAGTGAAAAAGAGATGCCTCTGTCCAGCATGTCGCGGATGCCGGCCACCATGGTCTCGGCATCGCGTGTTTCGTGGCGGCGTCCCCAGTGGTCAAACCACCCGCTCCAATATTCGCTGCACATCAGAGGGGAGTCCGGTCGTGCTTCACGCAGAGCCTTGAACTGTGCGTCGATGTTGGCACCTGTACCGAAGTTGATGGTCCACAGCAAGTCATCCAATCCGTTTAGCTGGAAAGTGGAACTCCAGTCGCATTGGAATAGAGGCACGTCCGTAAATCCGGCTCCTTTCACGATGTCGCGGATATTGGCTATGTATTCTTTGTCGACGGCATAACCTCCGTATTCGTTTTCTACCTGCACCATGATGATGTTTCCTCCCCGGTTCACCTGCAAGTCGGCCAGTTGTTTGCCGATTTCGTTCATGTAGAGCTTGGTACGTTCCAAGAAGTAAGGGTCGTTGGTGCGTAGTTCGATGTCTTTCTTCTGCAACAGCCACCAGGGGAGTCCGCCCATTTCCCATTCCGAACATACATAAGGACCGGGGCGCAGTATGATGTACATGCCGTGCTTCTGCGCCAGCTTGCAGAAACGTGCAATGTCGTTCTGTCCCTCAAAGTCGAACTCGCCGGGGCGTTGCTCGTGGATGTTCCAGAATGCATAAATACAGATAGTATTCATGCCCAGTGCCTTGCACATTTCAATGCGATGCTCCCAATATTCGGCAGGAATACGGGTGTAATGCATTTCGGCAGCCTTAACTACGAACGGTTTTCCATCGAGTAGGAAGGTTTGTTTGCCTACACTAAAATCGTGCGGTTCTCCTTGTGGGGCAGAACAGGAGGTGTTGCCCAGCAGACCGCAAGCCAAAAGGCTTGAGAGTAGTAAATGTCTCAGATTCATTGTTTGTTTTTTTGGTAAATAATTAATTGGATTAATATAAATAAGTTATTTAGACTTTTCGACTAACGTATGGCGAAACTGGCATTTTGTTGATAATCAGCATGCTATTCTCTATATATAACGAGCTTGCTGCTTAGCGCCTGGAAGCAGGCTGCTTAGCGCTTAGCTGTTTTCTATCAAGCGCTTATCAGAAAAACCGTTCCTATTATACAGCGCATCCGTGTTGCACAAAGAAGTTTCAGTCACTCCGAAGTCTGTGGCTATTCTTGTGGTAACCATTCTACAGTAAACCGATAGGTGAGTGATCCTTCGTTCCACATGCTGAAATTCGTACCCCACAGATTATTGCTCAGATTGAAGTGAATACCCTCCCGTTTATCCGGATAAGCGGTGGAGTAGTTCAGTCCACAAGGCTCGCCTACGTTTATCAGAAAGGCAGTTTCACTCCAGATGCGGATGGTTCCCTGTGAGGTCTGTATGTCTACGTAACGGTCTATGCCGTGCATCTGCCTGTTGCCCCGTTCTACTACGTCCAGCAGATTTACGGGTTGTCCCAGTTTTTCGGCAATCAATGCAACGATGTCGGCTGCGTTGAACGACAGCCAATAGGCCTCCGGAAGCCGTACGGCAGGTTTTCCGATGAGGGTCAACCGGATTTCGGCTTTAGTCCCTTGGTCTGAAGTCTGGCATTCGGCGTATATATGTTGGGGATAGCACCGTTCATCCACTCCGTCGCGGTGCGGGAATGCCAACTCATACAAGGAACAGGCACCCTGGGGCGTTTGCCGAATTTCCTGACGGATAATTTGAGCCGGTAATGACACACTGACAGCTTTTGAGTCTTCAAGACCCGGCTTGCCCAAATCATAGAAAGCCCAGTCATAACGGTTGCGGAGATAGTGGTTCAGATAGCGGTCGTAGTCTTTCGAGTCAAACATCTGATACGACAGTCCGCCTATTTTCAGGATTCCATCCAGCAGATTGCACTGCCAGGGAGAACGGTCGCCGTCGGTTGCCTGGTCTGTAAATGCAGGCGTGGATATGTTTTCGGTATCTTTCAACGTCTGCCGGGCTTCCTCTTGCAATTGGGGAGGCAAGTAAGCAATGGCCTTATCCAGGTAGCTGTCTATTTCTTTCCACGACTGTTCCACCCGCTGAAACGTTGCAGTTTTCCGTGCCTCAATGAACGGATCCATATCGTATTTGTCCCAATTCAGCAGATGGCTTTTCACATCCATTCCCTGCGTATGTTCTCCGATAAGTCCCAGTTCGACGGCAAAATTCAGGTCAGTATCGCTTCCGCGTTTCAATCGTCCCTCTTTCAGCCATTGTGAGTATAAGGCAGACAGCGCACGGAATTTGGCCATGCGGATGGGGGAGCTTCCGTATCCGTAAATCCAGGTGTCTCCTATTTCGGATGTGACCACAGGCAGAGCGTCTTTGGCAGCCAGCAGATGGTTTGCTACTTCGTTGAAGGAAGCCGGTATCAGCTTTGCATTGGGATAATGTTTGTGCAGATTGGCATAAATGGCCTTAACCTGTTCATAAGTGTGGGGACCGTGGTTGTCGCCGGTAAAATTGACGGCAATGGCTGTTTGTCCATCGGGTAGGATGCTTTCCGTTCCGTAATCTTGCTGGTAAGCCAAAATCAGTTCGTTGCCATACGGGTCTCTCCAACGGCAGAACGGCGGTACATCGGGCATCGGACTGGCGGGATTCACACCGATGTGCAGAAAACGAATGCCCGCCCGGCTCAGTGGTGCTATGATGCTGCGGGTGTGTCCGGGCACGTCGGTCATTTTGGCGGCGATGGTATGTTTGCCATATTTCTTGTCCAATCTGTGAGACAACGACAGGCATGTCTCAAACAAATCGAGGTTCATGGATTCGGATTCCACCGTGTAGGGAACACCGTTCCACACAATGTCGCCCCGTTTGATGGCTTTTTCCAGCCGTTTCACTTCTTCTGGCGTAGCTTTCTGCAGATACTTCCATACCAGCCATGAACCGGTGGTCCACACGTAGCGTTCTCCACTTTTGTCTGCCCCTAGCCTCTCTGCCACGTCCAAGGCTTTGGGTATGAATTCTTCTACATAATTCTTCTCGACCACCGAACTCAAGTCCGTAAATCCCACGTCCAGGTGGGTCTTGAAAATCACATACACTTTAGTGATGTCCGGATTGGTTTGCGCAGATACTGCCCAAACACAAAGGCTGCAACAAAGTGCCAGCACGGTTCTCTTGATTAGATTTGTCTTCTTCATCATCTTGCGGTGTTTTGTATAAGGATTATCGGGGTGCCATGCACTTTTCATACGAATAACTCATGGCTCTATATAAGTATGTATTATTGTCTGTTCTCAATAAAGAAAGTATTTAGGTTCTCCTTGTAGTTCTATGGTTCGGGAAAGAATTCCTTCCGTAAAACGTTGCGGTGCACTGGGGCAGACATTGCCTGCATAGATGGTGACGGTTCCGGGCATGGTGCCTACTCCACCTGTTTCGTCTACATAAGCCAGGTCGCGGGGAGAAAGGCGGAAGATGACCGTTTTGCGCTCGCCCGGTTGCAGTATCACTTTCTGAAAACGGACCAGTTGGCAAAGGGGGGCTTCCGGTGCCATAGCCCTGTGCGACAGATAGAGCTGCACCACTTCTTCGCCGGCGCGTTTACCGGTGTTGCACACTTCTACTGTCACCGTCAGACTGTCTCCGGTCTGTGTCACTTGCGGACATTGCAGCTTCCTGTATTTAAAAGACGTATAGCTTAGTCCGTACCCGAAGGGATATAACACATCGCCGCTGAAGTAGCGGTAAGTGCGGTTGGTCATGGAGTAGTCTTCCATCGGCGGGAGGTCGGCATCCGAACGGTAGAACGTAACCGGCAGCTTTCCCGATGGATTATAACGGCCAAACAGTATGTCTGCCAAAGCTGTTCCTGCCGCCTGGCCGCCATACCATGCTTGAATGATAGCCGGTATATTTTCGGCTTCCCAGTTATAAGCCATGGCTCCTCCGGACATACAGATAAACACCATGGGCTTATTCAATCGTTTCAGACGCTTCATGACTTCGGTCTGTATGGCTGGCAACTGGATGGTGGTTCTGTCGCCGCCCGCAAATCCGTCCGCTTCTCCGGCATCACCCGCTTCTCCTTCCAGCAGAGGCGATACACCACCTGCATAAATAATCAGGTCCACATCCTTGTACCTGTTTGCCAACTGCTCCAGATCAGTGCCTTCCTTCAGTTGGGTAAAGTCCGACACTTCGTCATAGACGACCTCAATGCCCTTTTCTGCCTGCAAGGCTTCCAACAGGGTAATGTTGTTACTGGGGATTCCGTTGTAGTTGCCCAGCTGTGTGGTTTCGTTGTGAGCATTCGGTCCGATCAGGGCAATCTTTTTTATTCCGGCAGAAAGCGGCAAAAGCCGGTGTTCGTTCTTCAGCAACACCATCGACTGCCGTGCCATCTTCAGTGCTTGTTCCTGATGAGGACGCGACTCCAACACGCTGTAAGGGATGCTGGCATAAGGCACTCTGTCTGCCGGGTCGAACATTCCCAGGCGGAAGCGTATCCTCAACAGCCTTTTCAGTGAGATATCTATCTGTTCTTCGGTAATCAGTCCGGCTTCGACTGCTTTGCCGAGTGAGCGGTACATATCACCACATTCCAGGTCTGTCCCGTGCAATACGGCATCAGCCGAAGCCGAGATGGAGTCGGCATGTGTCTTGTGACCATACAGAAAGTCACTGATGGCCCAGCAGTCGGAAGTGACATATCCTTCAAAATTCCAGTCGTGAAGCAGTATTTTCCTTAAGAAGAGGTTGCTTCCACAACAAGGCTCTCCGTTGAAGCGATTGTATGCACACATGATTCCAGACACATTTGCCTCCTTGATGAGGCGGTAGAAGGCAGGCAGGTAAGTGTCTTTCAGATCATGGTCGCTGGCTGTTGCATTGAACTCGTGCCTCAGTGGTTCCGGTCCGCTATGTACGGCAAAATGTTTGGCACAGGCAGACACTTTCAAGTAATCGGGGTCGTTACCCTGCAGGCCTTTTACCATTGCGATGCCCATTTCGGCTGTCAAGTAAGGATCCTCGCCGTAAGTCTCATGTCCTCTTCCCCAGCGTGGGTCGCGAAAGATGTTGATGTTGGGTGTCCAGAATGTCAGTCCGGTATAACGCTGAATCGTATTTCCTTTTCTGACGGAGGCATTATAGACGGCTCTTCCCTCATCGGCAATCATGTCTGCCGATTTCTGTAGCTCCTCCGGGTTGAAGGTTGCTGCCAGTCCGATAGGCTGTGGAAAAACAGTCACCTTCTCGGCAGAGCGTGCCACTCCATGCAGACATTCGTTCCACCAATTGTAGTCCGGAATGCCCAAACGGGGAATCCCTTTGGAGGTGTGGGTCATTTGTGAGACCTTTTCTTCCAAGGTCATGCGCGACACCAAGTCGTTGATGCGCGTTTCCATAGGTAAATCGGCGTTCAGATAGGGCGGGACTTCCTGTCCCTGCACGGTGGGGGCTGTTGTCATCAGAGCCCCCGCCAGTAAGAATCCTGTTAATAAGTGCTTGTTCATCGAAGTCTGTTACCTTATTATTATATATGTATAGTAGCTCTTGTTCAGATTATTTTTGCGAAGCCAGCCTCAGTTCCTTTCGGACAGTCAATTCCTCGGAAGCAGCATTCAACACCAGTCTCTTTTCCCGGCTGGTTTGCACGACAAAGGAGGCAATGCCCGCTTCAGCTTTTATGGACGATGGTCCCATGAGGGTACCGCCCTCTACGGATAAAGTTACTTCGCGGCTGTTTTCTCCGAACGCCAGGATACCGTTTTCATCCGTCAGTTTCACGTAAACAATCAGCAAGTCGTTGGTAGCAGCCGGTTTGCCGTTTTCGAAGTAAGATATATCCATCGACGATACCGGGCCTGGTGTGCGCACAACATGTTCTGCCACCTTCTTCCCGTCGTGATAACCGATGGCTTCCAACTTGCCGGTCTGCCATTCCACGCCCGTGAAGGTGAAGGGCGGACATTCCAGATGGCGACAGTTGCCACCGTCGGGTGCCGGGATGTAAGGAGAATCCGGGCCGTTGTCGGGGTGTTGGCGTGCAATGGTGCGTCCGTTGAGGCGAAGCTCCACTTCATCTACATTGCCGAACACCTGTACCGTGTCTGAGGAGCCTTCCAGCCAGTGTGAGGCAATGAATACCTTGTAAGGCATCTGCGTGTCGGGCAGGAGGGTGGTTCCGGCTCTGACTTGCGTGCGGAAGAAAGGCAGGCTGAACTTGGGCAGCCGGAAGATGTCGGCTACTCCGCTGTAGCAGATGTTGTCGCAACAGCCGCGGTTATAGTCATACATGCTCCATATGGCGGCTCCCATCGTGGCGGGATAATAAGTGCTGTAGCGGTTGAGCGACCACTGGGCATTCCATACGTTCTGCCGTAAGGCACGGTCGCCGTCGCCGCGGCGTATGCGGGTGGTACTGTGGTGTCCGCCGAACTCATAGTCATAATATTCGCGGATGAAGCCCGGCTTACCGGTGTGGTTAGGACGGTTGAAGCCCTCTTCCCAATCGTTGTAGCACACATCAAAGCCGTCATAGCCGTAGGAGTCGCCCGAAGTAAAGCACTGGTCGCCGGGATATTCTTCGTGTGCTACCTTTACAGCACCGTCTTTCCACTCTTTAGGCGGCCACGACTCGTTGAGGGTAGTTTCCCAAATGATGATGGACGGATGGTTGCGGTCGCGTCGGATGAGGTCGCGGATGTCCTGATATGTATGTTGGATGAAGGCCGAATCTTTGTTGAAGAACTGCCAGCCGGGGATAGGCTCGATGGCCAGCAGGCCCAGTTCATCGCAGGCATCAAGCACCGACGGGTCTTGCGGATAATGTCCCAGTCGCACGACATTGAACCCGTTGGCCTTTATCTGATAAACGTCTCTATACTGTGCATTGTCCGACAGGGCATTGCCCACATACGGATACTCCATGTGCCGGTTGGTTCCTACCAATTTCAAGGGCTTTCCGTTGATGAGGAATCCTTTTTCGCGCGACATTTCCAGGCGGCGGATACCGATGCGCGTCTGCTGAAGGTCGGTGCCTTCCTTGCCGCCGTCTACTTCCGTTTCGAGCAGGTAGAGCGCAGGCGATTCGGGATGCCACAAGTGCGGATTGGCGAGTCGGATAGAAGCATTCCAGGTAGCGGTGTCTCCGGCAACCATTTCCAGACTACCTTGTACGCTGGCCACGCGGCGTCCTTTTCCGGTCTGCCGGTCCCATTCGTAGAGTGTATGGCGTAGGGTAGGAGTCTGTGCCGTAGCTGTAGTGTTGGCCACTTCGGTGGCGATATTGATGACGGCTTCCTGTTCGTCAGCTTTCGGGTAGGTTACAAATATGCCTCCCCCTGCCGTATGGCGGGCCATGACGGGGTTGGTAATGTGTACGGCAGGTTTGGCAATGAGCCGCACATCGCGGTAGATGCCGCCGTAATAGCAGAAGTCGAGCGTTTCCAGCGGTTTGCCGGGAGGAATGAGCGGATTGTTGCGGTTGTCCAGGCGTATCAGCACTTCGTTGGGTCGGTCGGTGCGCACCACGTCCGTCACGTCTACGGCAAAGGGCGTGTATCCGCCCGAGTGTTGGGCCAGGTGGTGTCCGTTCACCCACACATCTGCCAGGTGCATGGCGCCTTCAAAGTCCAGCCACAGTCTTTTCCCTGTTTCGTCCGGAGTCAGGCTGAGCTGTTTCCGGTAGTAGCATACGCCTTGCCATTGGTGCAGCACTACGAGCGGTTCGACAAAAGGCGTGTGGGGCAGTGTCACGTCCTCCCACGTCCCGTGTTCTAAGCGGGTGAATTCCAGCCGCAAGGTATCGGCAGGTACGGACAGATTCTGCTGTTGGCTTGTCTGTATGTGTTCTACGTTGAACTGAGATGCCCAGTCGCTGCCCTGGTTCTTGATTTCTCCCGTGTAGGAACTTGTTTCCAGACGCTGGAACTGCCATCCGTCGTCTAATAGTCGCTGTTGTGCCGACAACGTGGAGAAGGCACCGGCCAGGCAAAAGAAGGTGATGGATAGAATCTGTTTCATAACTGTTGGCAGCTTGTTGGATGCAGGTTGATGCCGGAGCGACCTTGTGGAAGGGCAGAACTCTTTGTTGGATTATATATTTCTGACAGACAGATGTTTATTGTCTATATATAACGTGTCTGCTTCTTATATATCAGAAGTCTGCTTCTTATAGCCTGGACATTTGCTTCTTATAGCTTGGCAGTTTGTCCGGAAAAGCTTGCAGGGGTTCCGTAGCCGGTCCGACATTTTGATTGCATCATCAAATGTTTAAATTGCTTTAGTATTTTCTGTTTGAATATGGGTTCTCCGACAGAGTTTGTGCATGAGAATATCCCATGACAAAATTAAATTATCAAGGGTATTGCTCCAAATATTTCTTTTTATTTGTATTGAAATAATTTGAAATTCTGTGAAGTATCTCCCGCTGTGAATATGTGCGGGAGGTTTTTCCCCGTTGCACGGGATGGTATTTTGCATCTGTTTCTGCTGTGGTTTTGCCCAGATAAACCGTTTACCCCATCGGGTAAACGGTTTTTGGGCAGACTTGCACAGTCTTACTGTTCAGCAGGCATATCAGCCTGAACGGGCCAATAAGGATTCTGGTACAGCGGCGAGCGTTCTACCGAAGCATGGTCGTCAGCTGTGAGAATAAGCTGGCGGATAGGCATCGGTTGCAGGTAGTGAGCCATCTTCCAGATGTATCCGTTGCGATACAAGTTACCGCTGGTCATATTCTTTTCGTAAGGACGGAGGTATTCGCTCAGTTCAGGCGCAGATACGTTGGCCGACGAACTTCCGTCGCTCACCAGACCGGTGTACCAGTCTTCCATCGGAGTGTTCCACAGGTGGAAGCCTTCTATATGATACGGCTCCTTTAGCATCTGGTCGTACGAGCGCCAGCGGGAGAGGTCCATGGAGCGGTAGCCTTCGCCGAAGAGTTCGCAGCAGCGTTCGCGGCGGATGTTGTAGAGCACGCGGTCGGTCAGCTGTTGTCCGGCTGTGTACGATGCCCAGTCGGAGCGTTCCTGTGCCATATCCGTGGCTTCAATGGTCACAGTGGGGTCGATGGCATTGCCCGTGAATCCGGCTGCGGTGCGCACGGCTTTCCAGTATTCCAGGATGTGGCCGGAGTTGATGTCGTTTGTCAGCAGATACTGTGCTTCCATGTAGTTCAGCAGGGCCTCGGTGGCGCGGAAAGAGATGGCTCCGTTGTAGGCAAGCATGTTTTCACACAGTTCCTTGTCGAAGGTACCACCTTTGCGCAGTGCATAACCGGTGTTGTAGCCCTTGTCTATGGTGCTGTTCATCAGGTCGGGATAAGGTTCGATGGGCACGGCGTGCGTAGTGGTTGCATCCATGTTGATAAACACATTCTTCTGTCCCGGCTCTTTCAGGAAGATATGCAGACGCGGGTCGGCATTCTGGCGCACGTTGGCAATGGTTGTGTCGTCGTACTTGAATCCGTCGTGTTCGGCATACCAGGGCTTGCCGTCGCTCATCACGAAACGTTCTACTCCGTTGCGGGTTACACCCACACCCCAGTTACCGAATTGCACGCCTATTTCCGTACCGTTGGTAACGATACTCTTGTCGAAGCTGCGCCACATCAGGATATCCGGATACCCCGACATATCAACAGCGCCGAACATATAGAAATAGGGGTTTACGTCATCCTCGCTTTGAGGAGTTATGCCTGTGTTGCGGGTAAGCGAATTCTTGTATTTCTCGGCCACTTCTTCAGCGCTCTCGGCAGCAATTTCCAGGAAATAACGCACTTCATTGTCAATGCTGCCCGACGGATATTCGTAGTTGGCGTTATAGTCTTTGGCTTTGCCCGGCCATCCCTCACCGTTGGGGACGAAAGGCGTATCCTTGAAGTTCTGCAGCCAAGAGGCCTCAAACAAAGCCACACGCGATTTCACCAGTGTAGCTACGTCTCTCGATACGCGGTTGCGCACGGGGTCGAAACCATCCTTCATGTAAGTGCGTGCTGTATCTAAGTTGGCGATGATGAAACGGGCCACTTCGTTGCGCGGACGGCGCTTGTTGGCAGCTACCAGCACTGCTTCATCGTCGGGCAGGGCTTCGGTCACGATAGGCAGGTCGCCCCAGTTGCGCAACATGGTCCAATAGCGGTATGCGCGGAAGAAATACATCTCGCCGATGTATTGTTCGATGTTGTAGCTGCTACCCGTTATTTCACCGTTCCGGTAACGCTCCAAAGAAGTGTTGAGCGAATAGTTGATGTTACGGACAAGCGTCCAGTCCCAGTTGCCGTTGGTCATTCCCACGCGCCACTGGCCTTCGGCATACATACCGTTGGCAGAAAGTCCGGCCTGAATGTCGGTGTAGTCATCCGAGAATGCACCCTGCAGGTTGGGCATGATATCGGTATAGAAAGCGTTGGCAGCTGCCTGTATCTGGTCTTCCGACCGGTAATAGTCCTCGGGGACAGCATACGAGGGCGGTTCTTTATCCAAGAAATCTTCGCAAGAGGCCAGGGCGGCCGAGAGGAGCAATGCGCTCGTAAGTATTCTAAATGTTTTCATAATGTCAGTCTGTTTTTTATAAGGTAATATTCAATCCGAACGATAAAGTTTTCTGCAGGGGGTAGCCTATGCCTTCTCCTTCATAACCGCCGGTCAGAGTTTCCGGGTCGTATTGTTTGTCTACGCCCGATACTGTCCACAGGTTCTCACCGGAGAAGAAGATACGTAGGTTGCTGATTCCCCAGCGTTGGGTAATGGTTGCGGGTATGGTATAACCAATCTGCAAGTTTTTCAGACGGATGTAAGCTGCGTTTTGCAGGTAGCGGGTCTGTGTCTGCAAGTTCTTGTTGCTATACAGCGGACGGGGCAGGTAAGCATCCGTGTTGGCATCCATGTATCCTTCTTGCACAGACCATGTATTTTCGTTGCGGAAGTAGTCGCTTACGGCTTCAATGCCTGTTGCCTGCCACATGCCGCCACCGGTAGCTCCGAAAGTGAACACGCCTCCATTCCAGATGTCGCGTTTCATCACGCCTTGGAAGAATGCGCGGAGGTCAAACCCTTTCCAACTTGCGTTCAGGTCAAGACCGAAGAGGAAGCGCGGTGTCGTGTTACCGATAACGCTCAAGTCGCCCGTATCTCCCAGTCTTTCCGAACCGGAAGAGATGTATCCATCGCCGTTCAGGTCGGCATACATAATATCACCTGCGCGCCAGTCGGAGCCAAGGGCATCTTGTCCACCATTGGGCAGCGTAGCGAGATGCTGCTGCATTTCTTCATCGGTGCGTGCCAGTCCTACAGTGGTGTAACCCCATATTTCGCCGATTTCACGTCCGGGAATGTAGCTCCATATATCGTTGGAGGGGTTGTTGGGGTAACGCGTGATTTTGGTACGTGCATCCGACAGGTTGAAAGCAACGCCATAGCTGAGTCCGTTGTTCAACTGGTCTCTCCATCCCAGTGTCAATTCCCAACCTTTGGTACGCAAGTCGGTGTTGTTGGTTACGGGTACGGATGTTCCCAGAATGTTGGGCAATTCGGGAGCATAACCCACCATGTCTTTGGTGTCGCGGATGTAGTATTCAAATGAACCAGTCAGGCGGTTGTTCAGTAAGCTCCAGTCTAAACCGATGTTGGTGGTCTGGATGGTTTCCCAAGTCAAGTCTTCCGATACCAGTCCGGGAGCATAAGCCGTGTTGGGTTGGCGACCGTTCATCAGCCACGAACCGTTAGAGGCTCCTACACTCATGGTCTGGTAAGTCTGATACCAGTTAGTCGTGTTCTGGTTACCCAGTGTACCAAACGAAACACGCAGCTTCAACATATCTACCTTGTCTGCCAGGGGTTCAAAGAAAGCTTCACGGGCGAGGTTCCAACCTACAGAAACCGAGGGGAATACTTTCCAGCGGTTGTCTGAGCGAAAACGAGAGGTACCGTCGGCACGGATATTACCTTCAAGCAGGTACTTGTCGTTGAACGTGTAGTTTACACGTCCGAAGAAACCGGCAGTTGCCCACTCGTTTTCCGAACCGTACACATCGGGAGTGACTTCGCTTCCATCAGGTCCCAGACCGGTAGTCATGTCGATTTGTGATTTGTCGTTGAACAGAAGTCCGACACGTGTTAAACCATATTGTCTTTGTTTCTGGTTCTCGGCCTGGAAACCTGCCATGATATGGAAATTGTGTACATCATTGAAGAGGTGGGTATATTCTGTATATGCCGAGAAATTGTAATAGCTGTCTTTATAATAGCCTTCGTGTACTTCCGAAGTATCGTCTACCACTACCGGATTGCCGTTTACATCGTGATTGTAGAGTTCCTTAGTATCCCAGTGGCGGTCGTTGATGTAGGTGCTATAGTTAAAGTCAATATGCGTCACCCAGTTCTTGATGGGTTCGATGGTGAAGTTTACCTGATGGCTGACACGGTCGTTCTGCCAGCGGTCCTCACCGCCTTCTGCCAGTCCCAACAAGGGTGAAGGCGAATAGTAGAGGTAGCCGTTGCGGTCGTAGCTGGGCAGTACGGGCCATCCTTGGCGGACAAT
Source organism: Mediterranea sp. An20 (assembly GCF_002160055.1). GTDB lineage: Bacteria > Bacteroidota > Bacteroidia > Bacteroidales > Bacteroidaceae > Bacteroides > Bacteroides avicola. The sequence continues at coordinate 43,354 of NZ_NFJV01000021.1, read as the reverse complement.
GTTGTGGTAAAGCATGGAAGTCATTTCAGCCGGACGTTTGTAGTCTTGGCGGTTGAATCGCGTAGAGTAGGTGAAGTGCAGCCAGTCTGTTACCTGCGAGTTGACTTTCAGCATCACGTTGTAGCGGGTCAAACCGTCTTCGCCTATTTTTATCATACCGTTCTGATGCATGTAGTTGGCCGAAGCATAGTAGTTGAGCTTCTTGTTACCACCATTGATGCTGAAGTTATGCTCCTGCGAGAATGTCCAGTCCTTGAACACGAGGTCGAAGTAGTCTTCGTCATTGATACCATACGCATAACCATCTTGCCACAAACCGCTTCCATCGCCGCGGTCGCTGATGGAATAAAGGATTTCGCCGTTGGCTGTAATGCGCGAGCCGGGACCATAGGGCTTGGCGTTGTGATAGGCTACGATTTGATCCATGCGCTCGGGCGTAAAGTAAACGCCGGCGCCACCATTGGTATTCGTATCGTTTATCCAGCTGGCAAAGTCTACGGAATTCATGGAGTGGTTCATATTGATAGCCGTACCGAAGCGGAAGCTGTTGTTGTAGTTGACAGTAATCTTACCTTCATCGTTTCCGGATTTGGTGGTGATAAGAATAACACCAAACGGTGCACGGGAACCATAGATGGAGGAAGCTGCAGCGTCTTTCAACACGGAGATACTGGCCACGTCTTGCGGGTTGATGGAGTTCAGGTCGCCTTCTACACCGTCAATCAGCACAAGTGGGGAACCGCTGGAACCCTGACCGATGGTTGTAGTACCGCGCACGTTGATGCTAGGAGAGTCTTCCAGACTACCGTCGGTCTGTGTGATGCGCAGACCGGGTACAGTACCCTGCAGGGCCTGGGTCAGATTCGTTACGGGGCGCTGCTGAATTTCCTCGGCGGTTACTACGCTGACCGAACCGGTGAGGTTTACTTTCTTCTGCGTTCCGAAGCCCACTACTACCACCTCGTCCAGCAGTTGGTTGTCTTCTTTCAGTGTAATGTTCAGAGGTTTGCCCGGTTCGGCTTTCAACTTCTGCGTAATATATCCAATGTAAGAAATGCTGATAGTAGCATCGGGCGACGAGAGAGTCAGCTTGAAGTTACCGTCGATGTCGGTTATGATACCATTGTTGGTTCCTTCTTCCAGGATGGAAGCTCCGATAATGGGCAGTCCGGTGTTGTCAATCACTTTACCGCTGATGGTCTGTTTCTGCTGCTTGTTCCCTTTTTGTTGCCGGGCATCTTTGGTAGTCAGTACGATGTTGTTACCTTCCATCTTCCAGGTAACTCCGACAGGGCCGAACATTTGGGTCAAAATTTCTGCTACGGTTTTCCCCTGCATGTTGACAGTGCAAAGTCTGTCTACATTGATGTCTTTGTTGTAGACAAACAGGTAGTCAGTCTGCTTCTCGATTTCGCTTAAGATGACCTCTACCGGTGTTTCTTTGCGGTTGATGTTAACTTTGGCGTTCTGTGCACAGATATTTTCGCTCATTACAGCGAAGGTTCCGAAACAGAAGCATACTGCTGAGGTTCTCGCAAATCTAAATAAATGTTTAATTCCAGGATTTCTTTGTGCATGGAAATCCAACAGAGGGATGTTTTTCATACCTTTGTGAATAAAAGTTTTAATACGTTTTTAGGAAAAGATTGTGTTATTGCTTTTGGGCCGGCAGGTGTTGCAGCACTTGCCGGTTTTGTTTCAGGATGTTTGGAAACACGTGTCGGATTAAGTAGGTTTTCTCATTATTCGTTCTGTTTTTAATGGTTAGTATTCGGGTTATTTTTATTGAATGTACACGATATTGTGCTCTATATCCCGGCTGTAACTGAATTCTACATCCAATTGCAGCACTTTCAGAATGAAATCCAGCCCTTCGGGGATGCGGAATTTTCCAGTGAGTACGATGCCTGCAATGCGCGGATTCTCAAGTCTTATTTCTATATCAAAGTATTTCTCCAGGTCTTTTAATATGTCGGCAAACGATTTATAGCGGAAACAATACAGTCCTTCGCGCCAGCGGTACACGTTGTAGTCGTCAATGTTCTCCACTACTAATTGGCCATCGAGCATGGTTGTCTTCTGGCTGGGAGCCAGCGTAACGTGCTGTTCGGGGTCGGAGGTGGAGCTCACTTTTACGCATCCCTGTATCAGTGACGTCTCAAAATGTTCGGTGTCCGAATAGGCCTCTACGTTGAATTCAGTGCCTAATACCTCTATGTCCATCTGGCTGGTATGCACCACGAAAGGTATTTCTTCGTTGTGTGTTACGTCAAAGTAGGCTTCGCCGTCTAATTCAACCTCACGTTGCCGCGTGCCGAAGGTTGTCGGATAGCTGAAAGTGGTACCGGCGTTCAGCCATACGTCCGTGCTGTCGGGCAGCAGGATGTTGACGCGCTGTCCGGAAGGAACCGTGATGGTTTGCATGGCCAGGGCTGTCCGGTGGTTTGTAAATATAAACCAAGTGGTGGTTAGGCTGAAGGTGACGGCTACTACGGCTGCTATCTTCAGCCATTCGCGCCAGAGACCTACCTGCCGTGCCTTGCTTTTACGCGGGGCAGCTTGCATGGGCATGGAGCCAAGTATCTGTCCGGCGTCGAAGAGCTTTCGTTCCTGGTACAGGACTCTGAGGTTTTCTTCCGAACTCTCGGCCCATTCCTTTATTTGTTTCATTTCTTCTATGGAAGCGTGTCCTTCGAAAAAACGGTATAATAGATTCTTGTTCATAAACGTGTTTTTTGAGGCGTTTCATATTAATAGCGTTTGAGAAAGGCTTGCCCCTAGTGAAAAATTCTGTTTTTTTTCATAAAATGAAAGGATACTGTAGAAGGGAAATCGTAAGTTGTTGAAAATATGCTTATTATAAACGGATTGCGTAGGCGTGATATTGCGTGTTAAAAGTGTCAGGCCAGATGTTTTTCTAGGCTGGATGGGGAGGAATAAACTTCCGAGGTATAAGAAGCAAAATGGCAAGGTATAAGAAGCGGATTTCCAAAGTATAGGAAGCGGGCTCCTTATATATAAGAAAATCAGCCTTTGCCAATTCGGGATTTGGCAGGATAATTTCTGTACCGGATTATTCCTGATTTCATAAATAAGTCCTATATTTGTTGCATATTTCATCATCTAAAGAACGATATTTTATGAAAAGGGTAATTATTTTCATTGCATGTCTGACGGCTTGTCTCAGTCTGGCCGCTCAAAGCAGGGAAGTGAAAGGTGTCGTAATTTATGCATCCGACAGTCAGCCGGTCATCGGTGCCGAAGTAAAGGTAAAGGGGACCGACATCCAAACCGTTACCGACGTAGACGGTAAGTTCGTATTGGAGGTACCTGCTGATGCAAGTAAGTTGAGAGTCAGTTCTATAGGCATGGAAACACGAACGGTCCGCATACCCGAAAACGTAGAAGAGGAGCTGCTGATTAATGTTCGGCGTGAAGAACGCATCGTAACGCCCTTTGTACAAATTGGGGTCAATGCCAGTCGCCCTAAAGGCGATGACGGTCCGGATGCCAGCAGCGCCCAAATGGGATTTACGGTAGGTGCAGGTGTCAGTTTTGCCATCTCACACCATTGGTCTATCACTCCTTCTGTCAACCTAAGCCAGCGTACAGCCCGTTGGGAGAATGAAGATTATGTGTATGTAGATACCAAAATCGAACCCTTGTATCTGGATATTCCCATCTTGGCCGAACTGAAGCTTTGGGGAAAGAACAACTTCAAGAGCATTATCAGTGTAGGTCCTTATATCTCATTCGGTGTAGGAGGGCAATACACCGCCACAAACAACTACCAGGACGGTGCTCTCGTAGAACAGAAGACCTATAAAGGGGACTTGTTTGGGGATAACGCTCCTTTAAAACGCTTTGATGCCGGCATTCAGTTCGGTATAGGATGGCAAGTGAAACATGTCTATTTTGGATTCAACGTCCAATATGGTCTTACCAATATCGACAATAAGGATTTCACTTCGGATACAATAATCATCCCTTCCGAACATATACATAATTTCAAGGCCGATTTCTCCATCGGTTATCGCTTCTGACCCATTATCTGGCATCATTTTTCCAGGAACTGCTGCCAGATAGCTATATACGCTGAAAGCATGACATCTTCTTCACCGTACACGTTGTATATCAAACACATGGTATGTCCACGCTGCATACGTGCCGTGACTGCTGTGCTCAATGAACTGGGACTGCATCCGCTCTCCGTGCAGCTGGGCTTTGCCATTCTGCCTCAGGAGCCGGACCAGACCCTTCGCCCGCGCATAGCCCAAGCCTTGCAGAAAGAAGGTTTCGAACTGCTGGATAATCCACGTATGCAATTGGTCGAAGCCTTGAAAGATGCTATTATCGACTTGGTTCACTATCAGGAAGAAATGCCCTGCGTGAATCTCTCCGATTACCTGGCGCACCGTTTCCACCGCGATTATAGTGCGCTGAGCAAGCTTTTTTCCGAAGAAACGGGTACCACATTGGAGAAATATGCCATCGCTCAGAAAATAGAACGTGCCAAGGAACTGCTGACCTACGGAGAACTGACTCTTGGAGAAATAGCAGACCGTCTGGGTTATGCCAGTACTGCCTATCTCAGTGCCCAGTTTAAAAGTGTGACCGGACTGACACCCAGTGCCTTCAGGAAGTCTGCTGAGAAAGAACGTAAATCTCTGGATGCTTTCTGAGCTTTCTTTCTTCTGCCATAATTCCGTAACTCTTTTCCATAAATCCGTAATTCCTTTCCCGGCAACCTCCTTATCTTTGCATTCGGAAAGAAAATAAGGAATCATGGAAAAGAATAATAGCTGTCAAGAAACCTTTCCCGTATTGGGAATGAGTTGCGCTGCCTGTGCCGCCCGTGTTGACAAGACCCTGAACAAGCAACCGGGCGTGTGTCATGCCGCTGTGAACTATGCCGCTTCGACGGCCACCGTGGAGTTCGACCCCGCACAGACTTCACCCGAGAAGTTGCAACATGCCGTACAGGAAGCGGGCTACGACCTTGTCATCGGGTGCGACGAGCATACGGTTGATGAAGTGGAAGAGGTGCACGCCCGCCACTATCAGTCTTTGAAACGCCGCACTGCATGGGCTGTTGCCTTAGCTGTGCCTATCGCCATCATTGGCATGGGATTCATGGACTGCCCGTGGGCAGGGTGGGTTACCTGGTTGCTCGCTACACCTGTGGTCTTCGGATTGGGGCGAAGCTTCTTCGGCAATGCCTGGAAACAGTTGCGCCACGGCTCGGCGAATATGGACACGTTAGTGGCGTGCAGCACGGGCGTAGCCTATCTGTTCAGTCTCTTCAACCTCCTTTTCCCCCACTTCTGGCTGTCGAAAGGCATCACTCCGCACGTCTACTTCGAGGCCGCTGCCGTTATCATTGCTTTCATCCTCTTGGGGCGCCTGTTGGAGGACCGCGCCAAGGGTAATACCTCACAAGCCATACGGAAGTTGATGGGGTTGCAGCCGAAGACCGTTACTCTCATAGTAAATGAAGAGCAAGGGATGGAAAAGGAATCAGCGGACAACTTCCAGAATACCTCCGTGAAGGAAGTGCGCATAGAGCAAATACGTCCCGGTGATCTCATTCTCGTCAAGCCAGGTGAACGTGTGGCTGTGGACGGCACGGTGACGGATGGTACCTCTTACGTGGATGAGAGCATGTTGAGCGGTGAGCCAGTCCCTGTTTCCAAGCAGCGGGACGATAAGGTCTATGCCGGTACCATCAACCAGAAAGGGAGTTTCCGCTTCCGCGCCGACCGGGTAGGGACAGACACTTTGTTGGCTAAGATTATCCGCATGGTGCAGGACGCACAAGGCTCGAAGGCCCCGGTGCAGCAGTTGGTAGACCGGGTGGCTGCCGTCTTTGTGCCTGTCATCATGGGTATCGCCTTGCTCGCCTTGGTGCTTTGGCTGGCATTGGGCGGCACAGACGGACTGACTCACGGATTGCTGGCGTTGGTGACTGTGCTTATTATTGCCTGTCCTTGTGCCCTGGGACTGGCTACCCCGACAGCTATCATGGTGGGAATAGGCAAGGGAGCCGAGCGAGGCATTCTCATCAAAGACGCCGAAAGCTTGGAAACTGCCCGACGGGTGAATGTAGTAGTGCTTGACAAGACCGGCACCGTTACTGAGGGGCATCCCACGGTGCAGCGCATCCTTTGGACCAGTGACGAGGCCCGGCAGTATGCTCCTGTCCTTCTTGCTCTTGAAAGGAAGTCCGAACATCCGTTGGCCGAAGCGATAGTCTTAAATGAAGAACTGGGAATGAATGATGCAGAATGCTTTGTTGAGGGATTCGAGAGTGTGACAGGGCAAGGTGTGAAAGGTGTATGTGGAGACAGGACTTACTACGTAGGCAACCGCCGCCTGGTGCAGGGCAAACGCATCGTCCCTGCCCTGCAAGAAGCCGCCGCACAGTGGGAGCAGGAAGCACAGACGGTTATCTGGTTTGCCGACGGGCAAGAAGTTTTGGCTGTCATTGGCATCACCGACCGTATTAAGCCTACTTCCGTTTGTGCTATCCGCGCCTTGCAGGCTAAAGGCATCGACGTCTATCTGCTGACAGGCGATAACGAGGCCACCGCGCAAGCTATTGCCCGTCAGGCAGGTATCGCGCATTACCGTGCCGGAGTATTGCCGCAGGACAAGGCCGTTTTCATCCAAGGACTACAAGCCGCAGGCAAGGTTGTGGCAATGGTGGGCGATGGCATCAACGACAGTGCCGCTCTGGCCCAAGCCGACCTGAGCATCGCTATGGGCAGCGGCAGCGATATTGCTATGGACGTAGCCAAGATGACTATCATTTCCTCCGACCTGACCAAGATAACCGAAGCTTTGCAACTCTCAAGGCTCACCGTGCGTACCATTCGCCAGAATCTTTTCTGGGCGTTCATATATAATATGATCGGCGTGCCCATTGCCGCGGGCGTGCTTTATCCCATCAACGGCTTCCTGCTTAACCCGATGATTGGCGGGGCAGCGATGGCCTTCAGCAGTGTGAGCGTGGTGACCAACAGCCTGAGGTTGCGCCGGAAGAAGTTATCTTTGGAATTGATGATGAATGATGAAGAAGTTACCAATATAAGTCAAACCAAAACTGAAGAAAAGACAATGGAAAAGCAATTCAAGGTTAGCGGCATGATGTGTCAACACTGCCGCATGCATGTAGAGAAAGCATTGAACAAGCTGGAAGGCGTCAGCGCCACCGTCACCCTCGATCCACCCGTGGCCACAGTGACCTTCAGCGGCAAGGAGTATTCGCTCTCCGAACTGCAGCAACAGGTAACGGAAGAGGCTGGTGAATACACGCTGAGCGAGTGAGTAGCCAGGGGACGGATTATCCGGAGTAGCCGTCAAGAAAGATCCCGTAACGGAGAAAAGAATCCGTTACGGGATTTTTGGCAATAAGTAACAGCCCTCTCCAGTGACAAGGACGTCGAAAATTCCGTATCTTTGTCCCGCTTTAGCGCAAGCGGATACACATAACTATATATACATTATGAAGAACAAATATATCATTAGACGTTATCTACTCTTCGCCCTCGCCCTTTTTGTCAATGCCCTGGGCATCGCCTACATCACCAAGGCCTCGCTGGGTACTTCACCCATTACCAGCGTCACTTACGTAGCCAGTATGTTTACCCCACTTACAATGGGACAGTGGACCATTGTGCTGAACCTGCTGTTCGTCTTGCTTGAACTGCCGTTTATGACACGCAAGCAGGTCAAGGAAGACTTGCGCATGTATCTTTCGCAGATAGTCATTACCTTCTTCTTCGGGCTGTGCATTGACTTGTGCATGTATCTTATACAGGGACTGGTGCCCGTCAGTTACCTCAGCAAGATAGGAAACCTGCTGGTGGGCTGCGTCATCCTGGCCTTGGGCATTGCGTTGGAAGTAAAGGCCGATGTGGCTATGATGGCGGGCGAATACTTTGTACGGGTATTGGCCAAGCGCTTCCGCAGAGACTTTGGATACATGAAGCTGGGGTTTGACTGGTCGCTGGTGCTTCTGGCTGTGTTGCTGTCGTTCGGCTTTATGGGAGGACTGTACGGTGTGCGTGAAGGCACGGTGATAGCAGCCTTGCTCGTAGGGCCTATCGTGCATTTCGTCAGCCCTTGGTATCGGTTTGTTGACCGTTGGATTTCGTCAGGACAAGTCCCGTCTGTACCGTCGGAAGCTGGCTCGGAACAGCTGCACACGGTTATCACCATAGCCCGCGAGTTTGGTAGCGGCGGACACCTGTTGGGTGAGATGCTCTCCAAGCGGCTGGGCATACGGCTTTACGACAAGGAGTTTATTCATCTGGCTGCACAGAAAAGCGGTATTAACGAAGACTACATCCGTCGCAACGAACAGTCCATCCCCTCTTTCTGGCTGAAGTGCATCCTGGCCGCCGGCAGCGAAAGGTCACGTGAATGGAGCCTCTCGCCAGACGACGTGCTTTTCGTGGCAGAAAGCAACATCATCCGCGAACTGGCGGCACAAGGGCCGTGCATTATCGTGGGACGCTGTGCCGACTACGTCCTGCAACATCGCCCGAAGCTCATCAGTGTGTTCTGCTATGCTGACCCGGAGAGTGCCGGTCGGCGTTGCACCGAAGAGTATGGCATAGCAGCAGACAGGGCACAGGCCGAAATGACCCGCGTCAACCGCAACCGAGTGACTCATTATGAGTATTATACAGGGCAGAAATGGGGAGAACCGCATCACTATAACCTGATGCTTAATACCGGTAGTCTGGGATTGCAGACTGCGTGTGATTTGGTAGCAGAACTCTATCAGCGACAAGAAAATGGAAGCGGGCAGGTTGAATGAAGGCTTGTAAAAGCGGAAGTACTCTAAAATTTCCGACCTACAAATGGGTTGTCTTGCATGCTGTTGATAATCAGTGTTCTACTTCTGATATATAAGCAGCACGCTGCTCATCGCGTGGCAGCATGCTGCTTATGGCTTGGCAATTTTGGGGAAAGCGCTTATCAGAGAACTGCCTGATATGCACGGGACATCGGCGCTGTGCATAAAAAGTTTAAATCACTTCGTTATATTCGCGAAGAAACTCCTATCTTTGCAAGTACAAACGTTCTATGGCGACGTTATGAGATTCCTGGGTTACCAAGCAAACCAGAGGTTCAAACACGTGCTCAGTAGAAAGATGAAAGGCAAAGGCATGCTTACCGAAGGCATGGCCAGACTTCCGCAGGAAGAAACAGAAACATTATTAATAACGAATCATAACATGGAAACGAAATTCAAGCGAATCCTCCTCAAGCTCAGCGGCGAAAGTCTGATGGGCAGGAAGCAGTACGGCATCGACGAAGAACGCCTGGCGCAGTATGCCGCACAAATCAAAGAGATACATGAAATGGGTGTACAGATTGGCATCGTCATCGGTGGAGGAAACATCTTCCGTGGACTCAGCGGTGCTTCAAGGGGTTTTGACCGTGTGAAAGGCGATCAGATGGGTATGCTTGCCACCGTCATCAATAGTCTGGCCCTCAGTTCGGCCCTTACCTCCGTCGGTGTCAAGGCCCGCGTGCTGACAGCCGTGCGCATGGAACCCATTGGAGAATTCTACAATAAATGGCGCGCTATCGAATGCATGGAGGCAGGCGAAGTGGTCATCATGTCGGCGGGTACGGGTAATCCCTTCTTCACCACCGACACCGGCTCCAGTCTGCGCGGCATTGAAATCGAAGCTGATGTCATGCTGAAGGGTACCCGTGTGGATGGCATCTATACCGCCGACCCTGAAAAAGATCCTACAGCTACGAAGTTCTCTGACATCACTTATGATGAGGTGCTTGCCCGCGGACTTAAAGTAATGGACCTTACCGCTACCTGCATGTGCAAGGAAAACAACCTGCCCATCATCGTCTTCGATATGGATACGCCCGGTAACCTGCGTAAAGTGATGCAAGGGGAAGAGATTGGTACGCTGGTGCACAATTAAATGAAAAAGGAAGAGCGAAGAATGAAGAATTTAATTATATTTGCACCCTATCTGAAATAATCAAAAACAAACCTGATATGAAAGACGTAAAAGACATCCTGGGCGAAGCCCAAGAAAAGATGGACATGGCCATTATGTACCTGGAAGAAACCTTGGCACATATCCGTGCCGGCAAGGCTGATGTCCGCCTGCTGGACGGTATCCGCGTAGACTCCTACGGCTCGATGGTGCCTATCAACAATGTTGCTGCCGTTACTACTCCCGACGCGCGCAGCATCGCCATCAAACCTTGGGACAAGAACATGTTCCGCATTATCGAGAAGGCCATCATTGATTCCGACCTGGGCATCATGCCGGAGAACAATGGTGAAATCATCCGTATCGGCATCCCGCCTCTCACTGAAGAACGGCGCAAACAACTGGCCAAACAGTGTAAGGGCGAGGGCGAAACTGCTAAAGTGAGTGTGCGCAACGCCCGCCGTGACGCTATCGACGCCCTGAAGAAAGCCGTGAAGGAAGGTCTGGCCGAAGACGCACAGAAGGGAGGCGAGGAAAAACTCCAGAAGATTCACGACAAGTATATCAAGCAGATTGACGAGATGCTTGCGGCAAAAGACAAGGAGATAATGACCGTATAAATAAATTGGAAATAGAGGATTGAAAATTGAGAAATAGCCGGTTTTTCTTGGAGAGTGAAATACAGAGATGTTCCTTTCCTGAAGATAAGAGTCTGCTTCTCAATTTTCAGTTTCCCACTTTCAACTTTCAATAGAACAAGTGAACGGACTCGTTATCAAGAATACCGGCAGCTGGTATATTGTCCGCACCGGAGACGGACGCGATGTGGAGTGCAAGGTGAAAGGAAACTTCCGCCTGAAAGGCATCCGCAGCACCAATCCCGTGGCCGTGGGCGACCGCGTGCAGATTGCTGAAAACCGTGAAGGTACGGCTTTCATCACCGAGATAGAAGACCGTAAGAACTACATCATCCGGCGCGCTTCCAACCTGTCTAAACAGTCGCATATCCTGGCTGCCAACCTCGACCAGTGCATGCTGATAGTTACCGTCAACTATCCCGAAACATCTACTACTTTCATCGACCGCTTCCTGGCTACGGCTGAAGCTTATCGGGTGCCTGTCTTGCTCCTCTTCAACAAGACAGACCTCTATGATGAAGATGACCGACGTTATCTGGAGGGACTGGTCCATCTCTACACTACCATTGGCTATCCCTGCCTTAAAGTCTCGGCAATCCAAGGTCAAGGTATGGAGGAGGTGAAGGCAAAACTTCGCGGACGCATCACTCTCTTCTCGGGCAACTCAGGTGTGGGTAAATCGACTCTCATCAACGCACTGTTACCGGGCACTGATGCCCGCACGGGGGAAATCTCCGCTGTACACAACAAGGGTATGCATACCACCACATTCTCCGAGATGTATCCTGTGGATAACGAGGGCGGTTATATCATCGACACGCCGGGCATTAAAGGATTCGGCACTTTCGACATGGAAACAGAGGAGATCGGACATTATTTCCCCGAAATATTCAAGGCCTCGGCCGAATGCCGTTACAGTAATTGTACACACCGCCATGAACCGGGATGTGCTGTGCTGCAAGCTGTGGAAGAACACCGCATTAGCCAGTCGCGATATGCTTCTTACCTCAGTATGCTGGATGACAAGGAAGAAAGTAAATACCGGGAAGCTTACTGAAATACCGAAAATATTAACACAACTTTAACATAATACGCTTTAAACCTTACAGACAGGACACTATCAATGAACATATAAACAATTTTATACCACAACAACACGCTACATGAAGAAAAAGCTGAAATGGGGCCTCATCCTGGTGATAGGCGCCGGGCTTGTCGGGTGGGGAATCTACTCACAAATGCCCAAAACAAACGAAGAACTGGCTGAGGCTGACAAAATCATGCCGGCCAACAGTCCAAGTAAAAAAGTATTAAACGTCAACGCTACCATTGTCAGGCCGCAAATGCTGGTGGATGAGATTCCTATCATTGGTAGTCTGTTGCCTGACGAAGAAGTGAACCTCTCGTTCGAAACTTCTGGCAAAATCACAGACATCAATTTTGAGGAAGGTACGCACGTACAGCAGGGACAGCTCCTTGCCAAAGTAAACGACCGCCCACTGCAAGCCCAATTGCAACGTCTGGTTTCCCAGCTGAAACTGGCCGAAGACCGTGTGTTCCGTCAGGATGCGCTGTTGAAGCGCGATGCTGTCAGCAAGGAGGCCTACGAACAAGTGAAAACAGACTTGGCTACCTTGAATGCTGATATAGAAATCATAAAGGCACAGATTGAACAGACTGAACTGCGTGCGCCTTTTGATGGTATCATCGGATTGCGACAGGTCAGCGTGGGCACATACGCTTCTCCTACCACGATTGTAGCCAAGCTGACTAAAATAGCTCCCCTGAAGGTCGAATTTTCTGTGCCGGAAAGCTATGCACGTGATGTCAAAGTGGGTACTACGCTGAAATTCTCACTTACCGGTTCGCTCAATCAGTATGAGGCACGTGTCTATGCCCGCGAATCAAGCCTTGATCCCGTGACCCACTCGCTTACCATTCGTGCTCTCTATCCCAATCCGTCGGGTATTATGCCGGGGCGTTTTGCCTCCATCAACTTGCGCAAGCAAGAGCATGAAAACGCTCTGGCCATTCCTTCCGAAGCCATCGTGCCGGAAATGGGAAAAGACAAGGTGTTCCTCTACAAGAACGGAAAGGCGGAACCTGTGGACATCGTGACGGGTATTCGAACCGATGCACTGGTACAGGCTGTGAGCGGACTGAATGAAGGAGATACAGTCATCATTTCGGGTACACAGCAGTTGCGCACAGGTATGACAGTGACAATTGACAACATCTATTAAGCATACGCCCCATGAACATATCCGAACTAAGCATACGCCGTCCCGTGCTCTCCACGGTGCTGACCATTATCATCTTGCTCTTCGGCTTCATCGGCTATACCTCGCTGGGCGTGCGCGAATATCCTTCGGTAGACAATCCCATAATCTCCGTGCAGTGCTCGTACACGGGAGCTAATGCAGATGTCATTGAGAACCAGATTACCGAACCGCTGGAGCAGAACATCAACGGCATTCCCGGCATCCGTTCGTTGACCAGTGTCAGCCAACAGGGACAAAGCCGCATTACCGTAGAATTTGAACTGTCCGTCGACTTGGAAACCGCAGCCAATGACGTGCGCGACAAGGTGTCACGTGCTCAACGCTATCTGCCCGATGACTGCGACCCGCCTACCGTGTCGAAGGCCGATGCCGATGCCACACCTATCCTGATGGTGGCTTTGCAGAGCAACAAACGGTCGCTGCTGGAATTGAGCGAGATTGCCGACCTGACCGTAAAAGAACAGCTGCAAACTATTTCCGACGTGAGTAGCGTCAGCATCTGGGGTGAAAAGAAATACTCCATGCGACTTTGGCTCGACCCTACCAAGATGTCGGGCTACGGCATCACGCCTGTCGATGTAAAGGAAGCCATCGACCGCGAGAATATCGAACTGCCTTCGGGAAGCATCGAAGGTAACACTACCGAGCTGACCATCCGTACGCTGGGTCTGATGCACACACCTGAAGAGTTCAACAACCTCATCATCAAAGCTGATGGCAACCGCATTATCCGTTTCAGCGACATCGGGCGTGCCGAACTGGGAGCTGCCGACTTGAAAAGCTACATGAAGATGAACGGCGTGCCTATGGTGGGTGTGGTAGTTATTCCACAGCCTGGTGCCAACCATATCGAGATTGCTGATGCTGTCTATGACCGTATGGAGCGCATGAAAAAAGACCTGCCCGAAGATGTGAGCTATACCTACGGCTTCGATAATACACGCTTCATCCGTGCCTCCATCAGTGAGGTGGAACATACGGTGTACGAGGCTTTTGTACTGGTTATTATCATTATTTTCCTTTTCTTGCGCGATTGGCGTGTAACGCTGGTACCGTGTATTGTTATCCCCGTGTCGCTCATTGGTGCCTTCTTTGTGATGTATGTGGCTGGGTTCTCCATTAACGTGCTCACCATGCTGGCCGTGGTGCTTGCCGTTGGATTGGTGGTGGATGATGCCATTGTGATGACTGAAAACATCTATGTACGTATCGAACAGGGTATGCCGCCTAAGCAGGCGGGCATTGAGGGAGCAAAAGAGATATTCTTTGCCGTTATCTCCACCACCATCACGCTGGTAGCCGTATTCTTTCCTATCGTCTTTATGGAAGGTACTACAGGGCGTCTTTTCCGCGAGTTCAGCTTCGTCATATCGGGTTCCATTCTCATTTCTGCCTTTGCTGCCTTGACTTTTACGCCCATGCTGGCTACCAAGTTGCTGAAGCAGGAGAAGAAGAAAAACTGGTTTTACCGTATTACCGAACCCTTCTTTGAGGGGATGAACCGCTTATACAGTCGTTCGCTGGCTGCTTTCCTGAGGAAACGGTGGATAGCATTGGCTTTCACGCTCGTCACTTTCGGTATCATTCTGTTCCTTTGGAATCACATTCCTGCCGAGATGGCTCCGCTGGAAGACCGTTCGCAGATAACTATCAACACCAGTGGTGCTGAGGGTGTGAGCTATGAATACATCCGCGACTATACGGAACGCATCAACGATGTGGTAGACTCTATCATTCCCGATGCTGAGGCTGTTACGGCCCGTGTGTCGAGTGGAAGCGGTAATATCCGCATTACGCTGAAAGACCTTCGCGAGCGCGATTATACGCAAATGGAAGTGGCAGAAAAGCTATCGAAAGCTGTGCAGAAGGAAACCAAAGCGCGTGCTTTCGTGCAGCAACAATCTTCGTTTGGCGGACGACGCAGCAGCATGCCGGTGCAGTATGTGCTGCAAGCCACCAATATCGAAAAGCTGCAGGAAGTGCTGCCTAAGTTCATGGAGCGTGTCTACGAGAATCCGACTTTCCAAATGGCGGATGTAGACCTGAAGTTCAGTGACCCTGAAGCCCGGATACAGATAGACCGAGACAAGGCGGGAACAATGGGCATCAGTACACGAAACATTGCCCAGACCTTGCAATATGGTTTGAGCGGCCAGCGTATGGGTTACTTCTACATGAACGGCAAGCAGTATGAGATATTGGGCGAAATCAACCGTCAGCAGCGTAACAAGCCTTCGGACC
The DNA here is from genome assembly GCF_002160055.1 of Mediterranea sp. An20. Classification (GTDB taxonomy): domain Bacteria; phylum Bacteroidota; class Bacteroidia; order Bacteroidales; family Bacteroidaceae; genus Bacteroides; species Bacteroides avicola. The sequence goes on along the minus strand of NZ_NFJV01000021.1, from coordinate 28,216 downwards.
TTGTGGGGCTTTACATCCGCAGCGATAACGGCGAAATGGTGCAGCTGGACAATCTGGTAAAGATTATCTACGGTACGGCGCCGCCCAAGCTTTATCGTTACAATCGTTTTGTGTCGGCTACCGTATCAACGGGTCTGGCTGAAGGGAAGACCATCGGGCAAGGCATTGAGGAAATGGACAAAATAGCTGCCGAAGTGCTGGATGACAGTTTCCGCACAGCTTTGTCGGGTGACTCAAAAGATTATAGCGAAAGTGCTTCCAGTCTGATGTTTGCCTTCATATTAGCCATTGGACTTATCTACCTTATCCTGGCTGCACAGTTCGAGAGCTTCAAAGATCCGCTGGTCATTATGCTTACCGTGCCGCTGGCTATTGCGGGAGCACTTGTGTTTATGTACTTCGGCGATATCACGATGAACATCTTTAGCCAGATTGGTATCATTATGCTTATCGGTCTGGTGGCCAAAAACGGTATTCTTATCGTGGAATTTGCCAACCACAAGCAAGATCACGGCGAAGATAAGATGCGGGCAGTGCAGGATGCAGCCCTGCAACGCTTGCGTCCCATCCTGATGACCAGCTTTGCTACTGTGCTGGGCTTGTTGCCTTTGGCCTTTGCTTCGGGTGAAGGAGCCAACCAGCGTATTGCCATGGGTACTGCAGTGGTGGGAGGGATGATTGTGTCCACACTGCTCACCATGTATATCGTGCCTGCCATCTACAGTTACATTTCTACCAACCGCAGTAAACTGAAAGAAATATGATGAAACAATTTATACTTTTACTGATAGCCGTTTGTGCGGCAACCTCAGTTCTCGCACAACCTCCAGTTTATACCCTGAAGGATTGTCTGGAAGAAGGACTGCTCAATAACTATTCGCTGCGTATCACCCGTAACCAGGAACGTATCAGCGAGAACAATGCTACGCTGGCCAATGCCGGTGCCTTGCCGACTCTGGACCTTACGGCTGGCTACAGCGGCTCGTTGAGCGATACGGAAACCAAGCTCCGCTCAACACAAACTGTCAGCAAGGAGAAAAACGCTTTGGATCAGACCATCGACGCTGGAATCAACTTGGAGTGGACCGTATTTGATGGGTTTAACATTACGGCTACTTACCAGCAATTGAAAGAGCTGGAGCGGCAGGGCAAGACAGAAACACGCATTGCCATTGAGGACCTTATTGCCAACATTGCGGCAGAGTATTATAACTTTGTGCAGCAGAAAATCCGCCTGAAGAACTTTCATTACGCCATGTCTCTTTCTCGCGAACGGTTGCGTGTCGCTGAGTTGCACATGAACGTGGGAAATGCGGCCGGTATAGACTATCTGCAAGCCAAAGTGGACTTCAATGCCGACAGTGCCCAGTATATCAAACAACAAGAAGCCTTGCACACTTCGCGCATCGAACTGAACGAACTGATGGCCAATGAGGATGTGGACGAGTTCTTTATCATCCGGGACAGTCTCATCGACATAAACCAGATTCTCGACTTCGAAGAGCTCTGGCAAGGAACACTGGCTATCAATGCTTCGTTGTTGCGTGCCGACCAGAATCAGACCATTGCCCGACTGGATTATAAGAAAGTATGCGCACGCGATTATCCTTACATCCGCCTGAACGGAGGCTATGGCTATACGCTGAACCGGTATGAACTGGCTGCCAACAGCCGACGGAGCAACTTGGGGCTGAACTTCGGTGTCACCGTAGGCTTCAACCTCTTCGATGGTAACCGCCGCCGTGAACGACGCAATGCCAGTCTGGCTGTCGAGAATGCCAGACTGGAGCGGGAACAGTTGGAACAGACGCTGCGCGCGGACCTCAGCAATTTGTGGCAGGCTTATCGCAATAACTTGGAACTGTTGAAGTTGGAACGCCAGAACCTTATTGTGGCCAAAGACAACTATGACATCTCGCGCGACCGCTACCTGTTGGGCGACCTGGCAGGTATTGAAATGCGTGAGGCACAAAAAAATCTGCTCGATGCCGAAGAGCGCATCCTCTCTGCCGAATACGACACGAAGATCTGCGAAATCTCTCTGTTGCAAATCAGCGGAAAGATAACGGACTATCTGCAATAGACTCTGCTGGAAGGAAGCGGCTGTTGGCCTGTTGTCTGGAGGATAGCGCAGCACGCTTACGCTTCTTGGCTATGCAATAAAAAACTGCCGGAGAAATGTTTCCCGTTTCTCCGGCAGTTTTTCATACATGAAAGATAACAATAAGGTTCAGGTAGGATTATTCAAACAAAGTTTTGAATTTCTTGAAGATTTTTTCTTTAATGGAGGTATTGGGTTTGAAATTGTCGGACGCGTCCAGTTCTTCCAACATTTTCTTTTCTTCTTTGCTCAATGTTTCCGGGACATAGATGCTGACATTGACCAGTAAGTCGCCTGTGCCATAGCCGTTTACGCTGGGCAGACCTTTGTTGCGCAGGCGCAGCACCTTACCCGGTTGTGTGCCCGGTTCTATTTTCACTTTCACTCTGCCGTCTATGGTCGGTATTTCTACCGTTCCGCCTAATGCGGCAGTAGGGAAGTTCAACAGAAGATTGTATATCAGGTCGTTTTCATCGCGAATCAGTTCTTTGTCCGGTTCTTCTTCTATCAGAATCAGCAAATCGCCCGCTACGCCGTTGTGTTTGCCGGCATTTCCTTTGCCGCTCATTGACAGCTGCATGCCCTCTGCCACTCCCTTAGGGATTTTTACCGTTACTACTTCTTCGCCGTAAACGATGCCTTCGCCACCGCATTCCTTGCACTTGTTTTTGATGATATGACCTTCGCCGCCGCATGTGGGACATGTGGTGCGTGTCTGCATCGTTCCCAATATGGTCTGTTGGTTGCGGATGACCGAGCCTGTTCCCTTACAGGTAGGGCAGGTTTCTACGCCGCCAGTTCCCTCTGCGCCGCTTCCATGGCAATGCGGACACGGAACGTATTTTTTCAGTTTGAATTTCTTCTCTACGCCAGTCGAAATCTCTTTTAATGTCAGTTTTACTTTTACGCGAAGGTCCGAGCCTCTGTAGCGACGCTGTTGCGAGCTGCTTCCTCCACCGAATCCGCCAAAGCCACCGAATCCACCGTGTCCACCAAAGATATCGCCGAACATCGAGAATATATCGTCCATGGACATGCCTCCGCTGAATCCTCCGAACGGGCCTCCGTTGCCGGCTGCTCCACTTACACCTGCGTGGCCGAACTGGTCGTAACGGGCACGCTTGTCCGGATTGCTCAACACTTCGTAGGCTTCGGCAGCTTCTTTGAATTTTTCTTCTGCCTCTTTGTCGCCAGGATTGCGGTCCGGATGATATTGAATGGCCTTTTTGCGATATGCCTTCTTGATTTCGTCTGCCGATGCGTTTTTCTCAACGCCTAAAACCTCATAGTAATCTCTCTTTTCCATACCTATGTTTATCAGATTTATTCACCCACTACGACTTTGGCATGACGGATGACTTTATCGTTCAGGGTATATCCCGTCTGTACGCAGTCCAGGATTTTTCCTTTCTTCTCTTCTTCCGGTGCCGGAATCACGGCAATTGCTTCGTGGAAGTCTGTGTTGAGCGGCTGGTCTTGCGTTTCAATCACTTTCACGCCGTTTTGTCCCAATACCGTCATAAATTTGTTGTAAATCAGCTCAACGCCTTCCTTTACAGCCTTTACATCCGAAGCATTCTCCATTGTTTTCAGCGCACGTTCCAAGTCGTCTACCACCGGCAGGATGCTGCTGATGCTTTTCTCGCCGCCGTTCAGAATCAGTTCGGCTTTCTCTTTCATCGTCCGTTTGCGGTAGTTGTCGAACTCGGCAGACAAGCGCAGGTATTTATCTTTTTGTTCGGCTATCACTTCGTTGGCTTTGTCTAATTCTTCTTTCAGCTTTTCCTCTTCAGTTCGGGGAGTCGCTTCTTGTTCCTCGGCCTTACTTTCAGAAGACTGTGCTTCGTCATTCCCGTTTTGAATCTTTACTTCCTCTTCCTGTTGGGTTGTTTTTTCTTGTTTATCCATATAGTTGTGATTTTTTATTGTGCAAAATGAATTATTGATGTCCCTACAAAAAGTTTGCCAAATGGACATTGTTCCGAGAAACGGCGCAAAGGTAGTGTTTTTATGCCACATTGGCAGCGGTTTTATCATCGAAGTGATTTAGAGCCGTTTAAATTTTCCTATTTTAAGCTTTATATTCAGCTTCCTTTGAGCTTCTTTCCGGTCTCTTTTCCCGGTATACTTCGTCACGTAGCCTGCTCCGCTCCTCCGTGCACCGGAAAAATATCCTCGGAAACAAAAATTAAGCAGACTCTTAAACTTCTTATTTTCAACGCAGATGTCCGTTTGCCGGGCGGTTTTTGCTGGCAGGCCCTTCATACAAAGTTGTCAGGCAATAAGCACCGTACTGTCAGGCGCTAACCAGCGTACTGCCGGGCGCTAAGCAGCAGGCTCGTTATATGTTAGAAACGGACCGCTGATTATCAGCAGGATATAGATAACGCCATTTCTATGGGCGGGAAAGCTTAAATTGCTTCTCTATTTCGGGGAATTTTCCTACCTTTGCACGCTCAAAATAAAAATGGTGTGGAGCCTCCGTCAATCTCTTCCGTTGGAGGACGTTTAGGTGTGCATCCTTATTTCTGAATCTCTTTTCTGTGGGGAAGAGCAAGGAGAGGCTTCTAATTTATTCTTTAGTAAATATGATTACAGTTTCTAACGTTTCGGTACAGTTTGGTAAAAGAGTATTGTTCAATGAGGTAAATTTGAAATTTACCAGCGGTAATTGTTATGGCATCATCGGCGCTAACGGCGCGGGCAAGTCTACTTTCCTGAAAACTATATCCGGTGAGTTGGAGCCTACGACCGGCAGTATTACACTGGGACCGGGAGAACGTTTGTCTGTTTTGAGTCAGGATCACTTCAAGTGGGATGCTTTTACGGTGATGGATACTGTCCTGATGGGGCATACCGTGTTGTGGGACATCATGAAGCAGCGTGAGGCTTTGTATGCCAAAGAAGATTTTACGGATGAAGACGGCATGAAGGTTTCGGAGCTGGAAGAGAAGTTTGCTGAACTGGACGGCTGGAATGCAGAAAGCGATGCAGCGGCTCTGCTGAGTGGCTTGGGTATCACGGAGGACAAGCATTATATGTTGATGTCTGATTTGAATAACAAAGAAAAGGTGCGTGTTATGTTGGCGCAGGCCCTTTTCGGCAATCCCGACAACCTGTTGCTGGACGAGCCTACCAACGACCTTGATATGGATACCGTCACTTGGCTGGAAGAATACCTGGCTAACTTTGAACACACGGTGCTGGTGGTGAGCCACGACCGTCACTTCCTCGATTCGGTGTGTACGCATACGGTGGATATTGATTATGGCAAGATTAATCTTTTTGCCGGCAACTATAGTTTCTGGTATGAGTCCAGCCAGTTGGCTTTGCGTCAGCAGCAGAACCAGAAGGCCAAGGTAGAAGAAAAGCGCAAGGAGTTGGAAGAGTTTATCCGTCGTTTCAGTGCCAATGTAGCCAAGAGCAAGCAGACGACCAGCCGCAAGAAGATGCTGGAAAAGCTTACTGTGGACGAAATCAAACCTTCATCGCGCAAATATCCCGGTATTATCTTTACTCCGGAGCGTGAGCCGGGCAATCAGATATTGGAAGTGTCCGGACTGACTAAAACGCTGGATGATGGCACCGTGCTGTTTCGTGATGTCAATTTCAACGTCGAAAAAGGCGATAAGATTGTCTTTCTTTCGCACGACCCGCGTGCCATGACAGCTCTCTTCGAAATCATCAACGGAAACATGAAGCCGGATAGCGGGCATTATAATTGGGGCGTTACCATTACCACGGCCTATTTGCCGTTGGACAATACAGATTTCTTCAATACAGACCTCAATCTGGTGGACTGGCTTAGCCAGTTTGGCGAAGGCAACGAGGTGTATATGAAGAGCTTCTTAGGCCGCATGCTCTTCTCTGGCGAGGAAGTGCTGAAGAAAGCGAGCGTGCTGTCGGGAGGCGAGAAAATGCGTTGTATGATTGCCCGCATGCAGTTGCGCAATGCCAATTGCCTGATTCTGGATACACCGACCAACCACCTCGATTTGGAATCCATACAGGCTTTTAACAATAATCTGAAGATTTATAAAGGGAATATTCTTTTCGCTTCACACGACCATGAGTTCATACAAACCGTGGCCAATCGTATTATTGAACTGACTCCCAACGGCATTATCGATAAAATCATGGAATACGATGATTACATTTCGTCCGACCATATCAAGGCGTTGAGAGAGAAGATGTATCAGAACTGATTTGTAGAAGTGCCGGTTGGCTCATCGGCAAGTGGAAGAGATACAACCGAAAGCAGGCGGTTATCTGTACTTGTTTTCGGTTGTATCTCTTTTTTTATTTCTTCTTATCCATCCATATCAGTTTGCTGGGCTCTTCTCCAAACAGTTTGTCGCCCAATGTCGTGATTTGATTGCCGGTGGCTACTACGCGGCGCAGGTTGTCGCATCCCATAAAGGCCCCAAACTCAATGGCTGTCAGGGTAGGGGGGAGAAACAATGTACCACACAGACGGGTGCAACCGCTGAAAGCTCTTTGCCCGATGGTCTTTAAACCTTTGGGCAGGGTTAGCTTCAAAAGAAATTTCTTTTGGGTGAATGTATATTCGGGTATGCTTGTGGCATTGGTATTTTCCATATCTACTTTCACTAAGTTGGGCATATAATCCCGTATCAGAGCAAAGTCAGCTTCATCCAATTTGCCTTCTATGGTCAGGAAGTTGACTTCGTTGGGTTGTTTGCCTTTCTGTAGCAATTCGCTGGCCAGACTGCCCATGCGGCTTATTTGTACGTGGGCTCCGGTAGGTTCTCCTTCTACGAAAGCAAAGTTTTTCCATTCTTCCTGGCTGCGGTAACTGTCTCCATATCCAAGGGGTACAAAGATGGCAGTCAGGCTGTCGGCTAAGGCATCTTCTTTTAAATGAGGAGCTTTCTTGCTGCGTATTTGGCAGATGGCCAGGTTCTTGCATCCCTTGAAGGCACCGTAGTCTATAGTTTTCAGACCGGGTGGCAGGATAACCCGCCGCAAGGATTCCTTTCCGTGGAAAGTGCTGTCGTTGTTTTCCTGGCAGAAAGCTAATGCAGGCAAGGTATTGGCCGGATAGATACGTAAACCTTTGCTGGTCCCGTTTTTACCGGTATACAGGCTGATGCTGGCTTCTGAGAGGTCTAAGGTCCGTAGTTGCTTGAATCCGTCGCGCAAGTTGCGGAAGTCGATGGCATTCAGTCGTCCTTGAAGGCGCAGGTAGGTAATTTGGTTGGCTTCTTCTTCTGTGAGCATTTCCATCATCGTACCCGGTTTAGGCACATATATCGTCTTGCTTCTTTTCTGGCCGTATGCGTTCAGTGTTGCGCAAAAGATGGTGAATATCAGGAATAGTCTGTTCAATTTCATGGGATTCGTTTTTTAATAATCACTTTCAAAGATAAGAAGAATTAGGTAACTTGCGCTTCATTTTTCCTTTTTATGACTATTTTTGTCGGTTGTTAATGAAAAAAGTTTTGTCTGATGGAAGAAAATGTAAGCGGTAAGGATGAGGTTCGCAAAAAACAGTGGCATCGTTGGGCAGCCTTGTGGCTTGATATACTGATGTTTTTGCTCATCTGTTTCGGAGTATATGTGTTGTTGGCTGTCTTGTGCCGTGTCTTGAGCACCTCGGGTTCAAGTGAACCGGCTGTTCAATCTCCTTGGATGCTGTTGTGTGATGAGGCTTGTCTGTTGTGCAGTGTTGTTTTGTCTGCCTGGGGTGTGTTGCATCGTCGTGGCATGCCGTTGTCTTGCCTGGGACTGGCATTCCGGTGGAAAGGAATTTTGTGCGGACTGTTTCTGGCTCTGCTGTTACATTCGTTGGGGTGGGGCCTGGTGCTTGCCGCCGGTGCGGTGCAGGTGGAAGAAGCGGTCTGGCATGTTTCTGTATTATGGCCCATGTTGTTACTGTTCCTGTTGGTAGCTATTACTGAAGAGCTGTTGGTGCGTGGTTTTTTATTGGGTCGTATGCTCGATGGCGGTATGAATCGCTGGTGGGCACTTTTTCTTTCTTCCTTGTTGTTTGCGGTGATGCATTTCTTCAATCCCGATTTTTCCTGGCTGGCTTTCCTTAATATTCTGCTGGCCGGTCTGTTGTTGGGAATTCCTTTTGTCTATACCCGTAATCTTAGCTTTCCTATAGGGTTTCATTGGTTTTGGAATTGGATTCAGGGACCAGTCTTAGGGTATCGTGTCAGCGGGAATGAGTCCGGAGAAAGCCTTTTCTCTCTGTCTTTTTCAGAATCCGGTTGGCTGCATGGCGGAAGTTTCGGCTTTGAAGGGTCACTGCTCTGCACAATCCTGCTGGCATTGGCTGTAGGTGGCCTGTTATTTTATTATGTACGGCGGATGAAATGAAAATGGCGCAAGATTAAGGCAAAGTGTGTGAGAAGAGAAGTCGGCGAGGTAAATATTGTACAGACTGAGTATCAGTTTCCTGCATCCCGTTGACTTCTCTTTGAATGATCTCTACCCGTCCATCAGTTGCTGATTTTCTTCAGTTGAATCCGTTTACGCTCCCTGTCAATGCCCAGTATCTGCACCCGTATGTGCTGGTGGATGGAAACAACCTCGTTCGGGTCGGCTACGTAACGGTCGGCCAGTTGCGAACGATGAATCAGCCCGTTTTCTTTAATGCCAATGTCTACAAAGGCACCGAAGTTGGTGATATTGTTGACAATGCCCGGCAATTCCATACCTTCGCGCAGGTCGTCGATGCTGTGTATGTTCGGGTCGAACTCAAAGCATTCGATAGGTCCTCGCGGGTCTCGTCCCGGTTTGTCAAGCTCTTGCAGGATGTCTTGCAGGGTAGGCATGCCGATTGTCTTCGTCACATAGCGTTTCAGGTCAATCTGCTGGCGCAGTTTCCTGTCGGCAATCAGTTCGGCGATGCTGCATTGCAGGTCGTGTGCCATCTGTTCCACTACAGAATAGCTTTCCGGATGCACGGCTGTGTTGTCCAATGGATTGGCGGCTTGTGGGATGCGGAGGAAACCGGCACACTGCTCAAAAGCCTTGGCGCCCATGCGCGGCACCTTCAGCAGTTCCTTTCTGGAGGTGAAAGCCCCGTTTTCCGTGCGGTAGTCTACGATGTTCTGTGCCAACTGAGGTCCCACGCCGGATATATAGGTCAGTAGCGGAACGCCTGCTGTATTGACATTTATCCCCACAGAGTTCACGCAGCTTATCACTGTCTGGTCCAATGCCTTTTTCAGTTTCCCCTGGTCCACGTCATGCTGATATTGTCCTACACCGATGGACTTCGGGTCAATCTTCACCAATTCTGCCAGCGGGTCCATCAAGCGGCGGCCGATAGATACAGCCCCACGCACCGTCACCTCATAGTCCGGAAACTCATCGCGAGCTATCTTCGAAGCCGAGTAGACCGATGCTCCCTGTTCACTCACCACAAACACCTGCACGTCTCTGCGGAAAGTCTGCCGTTTCAGGAAATCTTCTGTCTCGCGGCTTGCCGTCCCGTTGCCGATGGCAATGGCATCTATTTTATAAGTCTCTATCATGGCCTGTACCTTGGCAAAAGCCTCTTTGGACTTGTTGACCGGCGGGTGCGGGTAAATATTTTCGTTGTGCAGCAAGTTACCTTGTTCGTCCAGGCATACCACTTTACATCCCGTTCTGAATCCGGGGTCTATGCCCATCACCCGTTTCCTGCCCAGCGGTGGAGCCAGCAACAGTTGCCTCAGGTTGGCGGCAAAAACGCGGATAGCCTCGTCGTCGGCCTGTTCTTTGCTCAGGTTGGCAAATTCTGTTTCTATCGAAGGGCGTAGCAGACGTTTGTAGGCATCCTTCACAGCCTCTGCCACCCGTTGTCCGCTGCCGTTCTGACTACGCACAAATCTTCGTTCCAGCCTCTCCAGACATGCTTCGTTGTCAGGATTGATAGACACCTTCAGCAGTCCCTCCGTTTCTGCACGGCGTATGGCCAGCAGGCGGTGCGAACCACAGCGCTTCAAGAGCTGCTCGAAGTCGAAGTAATCTCTGTATTTTGCCGCTTCCTCTTCTTTTCCTTTCACGACCTGGGCGGTCAGTATTCCTTGGCGGGCAAAGGCATTACGCACGGTGTTTCGGGCTTTTTCATCTTCGCTGATGTATTCTGCCAAGATGTCGCATGCACCTTTCAGTGCTTCTTCCACGTTTTTTACCTCCCCCTTCACGTAGCGGGCTGCACACTTTTCCGGATGCTCTTCGCGTTGCTGCATCAGCAGGGTAGCCAGCGGTTCCAGTCCCTTCTGCCTGGCTGCCTCGGCGCGGGTTTTCCGTTTCGGTTTGTAAGGCAGGTAGATGTCTTCCAGCACCGTATTGTCCCATGTCTCTTCGATGCGTTTCCTCAATTCCGGCGTCAGCTTTCCCTCTCCCTCGATGGTATTCAGGATGGTTTCTTTTCGTTTAGCCGTTTCCTTCAGCTTTTCATATTGCGTTTGAATGGCTTCTATCTGTACCTCGTCCAGTCCGCCCGTCCGTTCCTTGCGGTAGCGACTGATGAAGGGGATGGTGGCCCCCTCGTCCAGCAGGGCTATGGTGGGCCCCACTTGTTTTTCTGCCACGCCCACGGCCGCAGCTATCAGGGAGATGAATGTTGTTTCCATAAACACGGGTAAATCCTTTTTATGCGGGCAAATGTAATGAAAACAATCGGATTCTGCAACCGGTGTCCGTCGTATGCGAAGGCTGTGTAGGGAGGCGCGCCGGTCCTTATATATAAGAAGCATGCTTTTAAGCTATAGGGAGCATGCTCCTAATAGCGTAGAAGTAGGTCGGTTATATATAATAATGTAAGGTTAGAACCGATATGTCCATGTGGATATAAACCGGAAAATGGTCTTGCACAGTGACCGACCGCCAGAAGTATCTGTAGAACGAGATGAACTTATACTTACACTCTTTTCGCCAGACCCTGAAGAAAGAGGTTGAGCCCTCTTGAACATCGGGCAGGAAGGATGTTTGATTTGCCGCCGGAAAAAGCTGCATATCCGTCAAAGACGGTTGCATTATTTGTGGAATATTCTTTTTTGCCGTATATTTGCAGCGTTATAGAAAGTCATTCTGTATTCTCGTGAGCTTAGGCTCTTGTACGGTGAAAGAGTGGGCAGCCTATATCCTTATGAGCTTTCCGAGCTCCTTTGTCCGGATAATTCGGACAGAGGAAGGAGTCTTTATATATAGGCCTTTCTCTTATCTGCCTGCCTCTCTTTCCCTGAATTCCTTTGAAAACAAGCATTTGGAACAGTACTGAGCGAAGAATGACAGGTTTCAGACAGCATTATTTCAATCTTCATTAGTGGCTTCTTTTTACATGCCGGTTGCGGTTACCAGTGGCGCGATTGGCAGACTTGGGGATACGGCAACTTTGTATCCCTGTGTCTTTTGTGTCTGATGCAAGCTAAAATCTGATTAGTTACTTAACAGTTACTTATCTTTCCGATATGTTAAAACTATCCATTCGCGGACGTTATTTCCGCCGTTATCTTTCTACTAAAGTATTGCCGGTATGGAGCATTCTGCTGATAGACACGTTGCTTGTGGCTATTTCTGTATTCGGCGCTTTTTTGCTGAGGTTTGACTGGCAGTCCATCTGGCTCTATTCTGCTATGGTGGAGAAGAGTATTTTGGCTGTGGTAGTGGTCAATCTGGTCTTTTTCCATGTTTTCCGCACCTATTCCAACGTATTGCGCTTCTCTTCCTTTGTAGATGTCATGCGCATCTTCGTTGCGCTCACAGTGTCTTATGCCCTGTTGGCGGTTTTTGCTGTTGTTTTGGCGCATCGTCTGCATCCGGCGTTTCTGCCGTTCAGTGTGTTGGTCATATCGTATGTCAGCAGCTTTGCCCTAATGGCCTGCTCCCGCATTGTGGTAAAGGTTCTGTTTGATACGCTGAATCTGGACCGGAGCAACAGCCACAATGTTTTTATTTATGGGGCACGTGAGGCGGGCGTGAATATCGCTAAAGCCATTCGCGTCAGTCTGAACAACCGTTACCGTCTGCGCGGTTTCATAGCCGACGAACCTGAACTGATTAATAAGGAAATCATGGGGGTACGTGTCTATCCCAATGATGAGATGCTGGCGGAAAACCTTCGTCGCCACCGCATTGAGGTGGTCATTGTTTCTCCGGCCAAGATGGACGAGCTGAAGAACACGGATATGGTCGACCGACTGCTGGCATTGAATATCAGATTGATGACCGCTCCTCCTTTGAGCGAGTGGAACAGTCCGGTGCTGAAGCGCGACCAGTTGAAAGATATTCAGATTGAAGACCTGCTTCCCCGCGACCCCATCCAGATAGACATTCGCAAAGTAGCTTCCCACCTGGAAGGCAAGCGGGTGATGATTACCGGTGCTGCAGGTTCTATTGGCAGCGAAATCATGAGGCAGGTGGCGTCCTTTAATCCCTATAAACTGATTCTGGTAGACCAGGCAGAAACACCGTTGCACGACATCCGCCTGGAGTTGCAGGACCATTGGCGTGACATCGATGCCGTGACCCTGGTGGCCGATATTGCCAATGCCACTCGCATGGAAGGCATTTTTGCAGAGTTCCGTCCGCAATACATCTTCCATGCTGCTGCCTACAAGCATGTACCCATGATGGAAGACAACGTGTCCGAGTCCATCCAGACCAATGTTTATGGTACACGTACGGTGGCCGACCTGGCTGTGAAATACGGAGCCGAGAAGTTCGTAATGATTTCCACTGACAAGGCGGTGAATCCCACCAACGTGATGGGCTGCTCCAAACGCATCTGCGAAATCTATGTGCAGTCGCTGGCCAAGAAGCTGCAGAAAGAAGGGAAACCCTGCACGCAGTTCATTACCACCCGTTTTGGCAATGTCTTGGGGTCCAATGGTTCGGTCATTCCCCGTTTCCGCGACCAGATACAACGGGGTGGTCCTGTCACTGTCACCCATCCGGACATTATCCGTTACTTCATGACCATCCCCGAAGCCTGCAGGTTGGTGTTGGAAGCCGGTAGCATGGGCAACGGCGGAGAAATATACATCTTCGATATGGGCAAACCGGTGAAGATTGTCGACTTGGCTCGCCGTATGATAAGCCTGTCCGGTCGCACGGATGTGAAAATCGAATTTACCGGCTTGCGTCATGGCGAGAAACTTTACGAAGAACTGCTGAACGTGAAGGAACTGACCAAACCCACGTATCACGATAAAATCATGATTGCCACGGTGCGCGAGTATGACTACGACGAGGTAAAAGAACGTATCCAGGGACTGATTGATGTCAGCTATACCTATGACCAGATGAAGATTGTGGCAGCAATGAAAGACATCGTTCCCGAGTTTATCAGCAAGAATTCCTGCTTCGAGGCACTGGATAAAAAGAACGGAGCAGAGGTGGCGGTACAATCCTGAAAGAGGGTATAAAAATGTTTTTCTTCTTGCATATATCTTTCTTTCGTCGTACTTTTGCAGCGTTATAGTAGGTCATATCTGTTTTTCTCGTGAGCTTCGGCTCTTGTACGGTGGAGATAACGGCAGGCTGTATCTTTCTGGAGAGATTCATATCCCGGTTGTTTGTCGGCTTGGGAAAGGGGATTCTTTCTCCAAAGATTGCCTGTTCACGTCTTCCACTCTCTTCGATTCGTATGGACGCAACTGAACAAAAATCCTCTTGGTATGCCATTCGCACTTTCAATTGCCAGGAACTCCGGTTGGGAGAATTCCTGACAGAAAAAGGCAAGGATTTCTTCATCCCCATGACTTATGCCGAGAGGCGTAATCGCATGGGGCAGACCAAGCGTGTGCTGGTACCTGTGGTACACAATCTGCTGTTCCTCCGCAAGGACGAACCTCAGAAACACCTGATGCGCCTGCTTACGGAATGCAACCTTCCCATGAACGTCTTTCGCAAGGAAGGGACTGGTGAGTGGTATGAGATTCCCGACCGTCAGATGCTGGAATTCCGTGCGTTGTGCGACCCCGATTTCAAAGATACCCTTTTTATGACCAGCGAAGAGGCCGACGCCAAGCCCGGCAAGTTAGTGGAAGTCATACACGGACCTTTTGCCGGGATGACCGGTAAACTGCATCGGGTGAAGAACAGCTTCTATTTCATTAAAACTTTGGTAGGAGTGGGCGTAATGCTCCGCATTTCCCGTTGGTATTGTCGGGTGTTAGACAGTTGATGCTTGAAGGTAAGGAATCGTTTGTTCGTTTGATTATTTTTTTTCGATGGAATATTGGGTTTGATGCTTGATTTTCCTATCTTTGTCCTTTGTAACATCTCAAAATAGTCAAAAGGATATGTGCTCGGAAGGCATTTACGAAAGATACATTAATTTTTATACCGATTTTGCGTTCAAGAAACTGTTCGGTACGGAGATTAACAAAGACTTGCTCATCAGTTTCCTGAATGCGTTGCTGCAGGGGCGTGAAGAGATTAAAGACATTTCTTATCTCAACACGGAGCATCTGGGTACCCAGGAGTACGACCGTCGGGCTGTATTTGATGTATATTGCACGAACGAGCAGGGAGAATATTTTCTGGTGGAGATGCAGAAAGGCGAACAGCAGTTCTTTAAGGACCGCAGCCTTTATTATTCTTCATTTGCTATCCGCGAACAGGCTCCCCGTGGCAATTGGGATTACGACTTGAAAGGCATCTATACGATTGGTATTTTGAATTTCTGTTTTCATTCGCAGGATCCTTCCTATTATCACGAAGTGAAGTTGATGGATACTGCCACCGAGGAAGTGTTTTATGACAAGCTGACCTTCATCTACCTGGAGATGCCCAAGTTTACGAAAACAGAAAGCGAGTTAGAGACCTTGCTTGACAAGTGGCTTTATGCGATTCGTAACCTGGCTTCGTTGATGGATCGTCCCCGTGCCTTGCAAGAGAAGGTCTTCCAGCATTTGTTTGAAGCAGCCGAGCTTGCCAAATTCGACCCCAAAGACCGCTACGCCTACGAAGAGAGCTTGAAGAACTATCGTGACTGGTACAGCGTGATGAAGACGGCTGAAATGAAAGGGCATGCGGCTGGCCATGCAGCAGGCTTGGAAGAAGGTCGTGCTGAAGGTCGTGTAGAAGGACGTGCTGAAGGTGCGCATGAGGCAAATCTTTCCATAGCCCGTAATCTGAAGCCAATGAACCTCCCTATATCAGATATAGTAAAGGCTACTGGTTTGACTATAGATGAAATAGAAAAACTGTGAGTCGGCAGCTAATTCTCAGTTAGTTTTTGCTTGATAGCTCAGACTTTCATAGAACTTCGGTCGGAAAAATGTGGAAATATCCTAAAACTTCGGTCGGAAAAGTGTGGTTTTCTTTTGAAAGTTCGGTCGGAAAAATGTAATTTTGTGCCAAAACATTTATTATTCTGCGGATTAAGAATTGGAAGAATGAGGGCTTGTATGGTTTGAATGATTCAATGCTGGATTCGCATATTTACTATGATTGGCATGTATAGGAACATTATCGAGCAACTTAAGCAATGGAAAGAACGGGAACATCGGAAGCCTCTTGTTTTGGCCGGTGCACGTCAGGTGGGTAAAACGTATATCCTCCAAGCATTTGGTGAGCAGGAGTTTGACAATGTGGCTTATATCAATTGTGATAATAATGAATTAGCTAAAAATCTCTTTGTTCAGGATTATGACATGCAGCGTATCCTGCTTGCCATCGGTGCTATTACAGGGCAGAGTGTAGTGCCTGGCAAGACATTGATTATCTTGGATGAGATTCAGGAAGCTCCTTGTGGATTGTCTGTTTTAAAATATTTCTGTGAGAATGCGCCGCAATATCATGTGGCTGTGGCAGGTTCCTTATTGGGGATAGCCATGCATCGGGGGGAATCTTTTCCTGTAGGTAAGGTAGAGGTGTTGCATATCTATCCGATGACGTTTGACGAGTTTTTGTTGGCCAAAGGGAAAAAGCATATGCTGGATATTCTTCTCTCCAAAGATTGGGATACTATCAAACTTTTGCGGGGGGAGTTTGTCAAAATTTTGCGTGAATACTATTTTGTGGGTGGAATGCCCGAAGCAGTGGGCGAGTTCATTCTTTCCAATGATGCAGTGCGGGTGCGTGCCATTCAGAATGATATTCTTTATGCTTATCGAAAGGACATTTCCAAACATGTGCCAGTTTCAGAAGCCAATCGCATCAGTATGGTCTGGCAATCCATGCCCTCGCAATTGGTGAAAGAGAATAAGAAGTTTGTGTATGGGGTAGCCAAGCCGGGAGGGAGAGCCAAGGATTTTGAAGTCGCTATTCAGTGGCTGTTGGATGCCGGGTTAGTCTATAAGGCAGAAAGGGTGTTACAGCCCAAGATGCCTTTGAAATTCTATGTCGATATTTCCAGTTTCAAACTTTTCCTGTTGGATTGTGGCTTGTTGGGAGCCATGAGTGAAACTCCTCCCGAAAAGTTGTTGATAGCAGATAACGGTATGGAGGAATCGAAAGGAGCTTTTACTGAAAATTATCTCATGAGCCAATTGGTTGCCAAGAATAGTACTTCTGTTTTTTATTACAGCAATGATGCAAAGTTGGAAATTGATTTTTTGATTCAGCAAGATGAGCGTGTCGTACCGATAGAAGTAAAAGCTGAAGAGAATTTGCGTTCAAAATCGCTTTCTACTTTTGTGGCTTCTCATCCGGGAATGCATGGATTGCGGTTTTCAATGTCGGATTATCGTGAACAGGAGTGGATGACTAATGTGCCTCTTTATGCGGTAACGGCTTATTTTTGAGTATAAGCGTCTCTCAAAGGCGTATTAGCCCAACTGAATCTGCTGCCAAGGATATCAGAATCAATACGAACAAACTATAAAAATAAAGTCAGGTTTTTGAAAACATTAAGTAAGCGTCCAAAACAGACGTATTGCCTGTTCAGTTAGATGTTCCTACCTTCGCGCTGTAAACATTAAAATTATAATGATATGTACAGCAGTGAAGATTTTGAAAGGCTTTTCATCCCAATTTTAATCTTATTTCAGACATGCTGCTTGTAATACAGGGGGTATGTCAGAATTGAACGCTTACGAATTGGACGTTTACTTACTTATTGACTGACTGCTTACATCCTATGTTTTTTTTGTGTGTTTTTTTGTTTGAAGTCTTTTTTTTGTTTTTTTTTGAAAAGAAAATTTGGGGAACCTATTTTACTCCTTTAAATTTTCTTTCGCTGCCATATACTTTGGTTACGTTAGTAGCTATTGTATATTCTTATGCTTCTCTTGGAGTGCCAGATTTTTATTTCCCTTCTTTAATTGTATGGATGGTTGGCCTCTTTTTTTTCTTCATTCCGAGTTTGTTTTTTTCATTTGCAAATAAAAATAAAGAATTTTTGTTTCAGATTTGTGTTGGGAAGAAGGATGATAATTATCGTCTATTAACAGTCATTGCACTTGTTTGTATAGCTATTTCCATGTCTCGTATTCATTCTGTCGTTTCTCTTTCTGGAATGAGTTTTGGTAGTGATGAATTTTCAGAAGAATATGAGGTGAAAGGTGTTTTGGCGCATCTTTCTGTATTAATGTCCGCTATATTTGCTTATATGGTATATAAAGCAGATGCTCGACATAAATTTGCTTATATTGTAATTTTATTGGCTTTGGTTGGAATGTATGCCGTTGGTGTAAAGAGCTGGATTATAGCTCCTTTTCTGATAGGGTATTTCGCTCGGATAGTAAGTGGTAAAACAACATTTTCATTTAAGTCTGTATTACTTCCTGTATTAGCTTGTATTCTAATATTTGTATTAAGCTATTTTATTCTGATGGTTGTGAGTGGAAAGAGTGAATTGTCCTCTGTATGGTTTACTTTTGTCACAAATCATTTTATTGATTATTTGTCTGGGGGAGCTTTAGCTTTAAGTCTTGATATAAAGGCAGGAATCTTGGAGCCTGAAATGACAGAAGCTCTTTTTACTCCTGTTATTAATATATTTAATTTTGTATTTGGAGGTGAATATCTCAGTTCTCTTAATCCAATTTTTTTGTCTATAGGTGATTTAGGAGAAACTAATGTACGAACTTTTATGGGGACAATTTGGGTATATTCTCAAAATATATTCAGTTATGCTATAATAGTAAATGTGTTTGGCACTTTTTTTTATCTATTGTATAGCTATTTGAGATTTTCGTCTAACATCTTTATGCTGTTGGCTAATTGTGGAAATTTCACTTTTTTAGCGTTAGGTTTTTTTGATTTCTATTGGTTAACCTTAGGTGCATATGAAATTATTTTAATTCTTTTATTATTGTATTTGATGTCTCGATTATCACTTCGGAATGTATTTAAAATTAAAAAAGAATAGTAGCCTGTTAGAGAGTATATTATCTCTTTCCATATTAAATATTTTAAACATGGTGCTTCCCCTTGTTACACTACCTTATCTAATTAAAGTAGTTGGGATGGCTAATTATGGAGCTTATTCAATCGCATATGCCATTATTCAATATATGTTGTTAGTAAGCACTTATGGGTTTAATTTCTCAGTAACAAAACAGATAGCACAACATAGAGAGGACGGAATTTATATCAATTGCATATTTAATGCAACTATTGCGGCTAAGGTATGTTTGTCTATTGCTGCTACAATTGTGTTCACTGTAGTTACATGGATATTTTTTCCTATTACTTATTTATATATGATGCTATTGGGGATTGGAGTAGTAGTTGGTGATTTATTGAACCCTGTATGGCTTTTTCAAGGAATGGAGAAAATGCGTTATATGACGTTGGTTAATTTCATTTGTAAACTGTTATTTACTATTCTGATTTTTTGTTTCATAAAGGAGGAGAAAGATTATTTGTATATAACATTATTAAATTCTGCCGGTTTTCTATTAGCTGGAGGCTTAAGTCTTTACATTGCCTGTAAAGTTTTTGGGGTTTATTTATCTTTTCCTACTTACAAAGATGTTTTTTCTCAGTTAAAAGATGGATGGTATATTTTTCTATCCACTATTTTTATGAATTTGTACAGAAATTCTAATGTATTCATTTTAGGACTTTTTATTAATGAATCTTTTGTTGGTATTTATGCAAGTGCAGAGAAGGTTATAAAGGCTTCTCAATCAATAGCTTCTCCAATATCGAATGCTTTATTTCCTTATTTGGCCAAATCTTTTACACAAGGTTCGTTATTGTCTGATATGAGTAAAATAAAGAAAGTAACTTTGATTATGGGAGGACTATTGTTCTTGTTATCTTGTGCTATATTTTTGGGAGCGCCACTAATTAATGATGTATTATTGAATGGTGAATCAAGTGGAGCAATAGAGTTAATGCAGTTAATGACACCCGTAATTTTCTTTGGAGGTTTAAATTATATTCTCGGAATAGTTGGATTGGTGAATTTAGGCTTTCAAAGTTCTTTCTTTAAATATGTAATGTATTCAGGAATATTGAGTATAATTTTTTTGGTAGTTACAGTTAATTTTTGGGGTAATTACAGTGCCGCCATTGCGATGTGTATTTCTGAGATAACTTTATTTGTGATGTGTTTATGTAAGTTTAATACGTTAAAGATTAGAGTTTAATGGTTTGTATATTAATACTTAATTGGAATGGATATCATGATACAATAGAATGCTTGCGTTCTTTAGACAAAATTTTGTATGAACATTATTTCGTTATTGTCGGAGATAATGGCTCTTCTGACCATTCGTTAGAAAAAATAGAGGATTTTTGTATAAATGAAAATCGGCTATATGGTAAAATTGTATTGGGATCGGGAGAAGAACTTCTTCCGATAAAAAAGAGGATGACTATATTGTATGATTTGGAAGACAATAATGGTTTCAGTAGAGGGAACAATTTAATGCTGAAATATGCATCTCAATATCAGCCTGATTATTATCTATTGTTGAATAATGATACGATTGTTGAACCAGATTTCCTTTCTATATTAGTTAAATTTCAACAGAGTCACCTTGACTTTAAAGTATTAACTCCTTTAATTCATTATTTTTATGATAAAAAAATGATCTGGAATGGTGGGGGGGATATTTATTGGGGATTTCGTAAGTATCATTATGCGAATAGAGCAGCTTCTGAGGTTAAAGAGAAAGAATATATATCGTGTACATATATTACGGGGTGTGCTTTATTTTTTGTTCCTTCTTTGTTGATGGAAAACAAAAATATTTTTACTGAGAAGTTTTTTTTTGGTGAAGAAGATTTTGAATTAGGACTTAGGCTAAAACGAATGAAGTATCGGATGGCTTGTGTTGTTAATTCTGTGATTTATCATAAAGTTGGTGCTTCTCGAAAGAAAGGTGACTTTGCATTAGAACATGCTTATATTTATTATTTGAATCGGTTAATAGATGTAAGAGACTATATGAGAAAGATCTCTTTTGTATGCTATCAGTTATTATTTTATTTGAATGTGCTGTACAAGATGAAAAGTAGCTATGGTTTATCATTAAAAGAAGCATGGATATTTGTAAAAAGATTGAGAGATGATTTGGCTGTGAGGACAGACGTATCCAAGGAGTTTTTCTCTTTTTTATTTTCCTCAAAAATAACTTTATAAATTGAGATTATGGGGCATCTAAGGATTTTAGTTCTTGGCTATTTTGCAAATACTACCAAACGCTTGGATGGACAAATTGCAAAAACAAAGGAGATTTATAATTTGATATCAATACATAATAAAGATAAATGGCAACTAGATTGTTTTGATACGGAATTATTTAAATATAAGAAGTGGGCTGTTATAATATTATTTTTGAAGTTGTTATTGTGTGATCGATTAATATACTTACCGGGTCAGAATAATTTAAGAAAATTCGGAAAACTACTTTATTATTATCAAAGGTTGCGGAATTTTTCTGTTATTTATATAGGGATAGGTGGATGGCTGGTTGATTTTTTAGTTCAAAATCCTTCTTATGTTAAAATTTTTAGGCGATATACTTCTATTATGGTTGAAAATTCTTCTGTGGTAGAAAATTTGAAATCTGTATACAATTTTACGAATGCTATATGTGTGCCAAATTTTAGAATACATAATTATATTCCTCAACTAAATAATAGTAATGATAGGAAATTTAGAATTGTTTTTATGTCGCGGATTATGAGGGATAAGGGAATTGATACAGTTTTTGCTATTATTGAAAATTTGAAGGAATATGGATTTTTGGAAAAGGTAGAGTTAATGTTTTATGGCCCTTTGTCTAAAAAGAAAGAAGAACAACTCTATTTCGAAGAGAATCTTGCGAAATATAATAATGTACAGTATGGAGGAGTTTTACAGATGAATGATATCTATATAACGTTAAATAAGTATGACGTGATGCTTTTCCCAAGTCGATATGAAGGAGAAGGATTTCCGGGGGCAATATTGGATGCTTTTATAAGTGGAATACCTGTAATAGCTTCTAATTGGAAATATAATTCGTCAATAATTCAATCAGGTTATAATGGTATAATATGCTCTCATAATGATATTCAAGAATATATAGATGCTCTTAAAATCTTAATGTTGGATAAAGAAATATTATTAAAGATGAAGGTAAATGCCTATGAAAGTTCCCAAAAATACTCTTCTGATGAAGTTTGGAAAGAACTTTCTTTATTATTAAATAGTTAGAAGCCTTATTAAAAGGCTGTAGTTATAAGTTTGTATGATGTAATATAAAGGTTGTTTGTGTTTGTTCTTTCTAGCTAAAATATGATGTGTTATGTCTACTATATCTACTCAAATCATTACTTTCCGCGATATAATTTTTAATAATTATGAGTTGTGCAGCGATTCTTATGGCATTGCTTCTTATGTATTGACATCTCCACGCGTGGCTGCTGGTATAAATTGTCCGTTCAATGCATCGAAAGATAACTGTGCTTTTTTGTTTATAAATGTGGATGGTGTGGTAGCAGCCCGTTCACAGCATTTTGGAACCCGGTTTTACGCAGACGGAAAAATAGTTTCTGCAGGAACTGGTTCGTCTTTGGAAACGGCAGAACCCTATAGGCACTTAGGAATAGGGGCAGAGATTATGTTGTTTATAGCAACCAATAAAGAATATCCTTTGTTTATTGCTTCTGGCATTTCCGAAATGGCTTTACCCCTTTATGATAAACTCCACTATTATGTTTTGGCTTTCCCCCGCATTATGCAATTGCGGAATGCGCACTGTGTATTGGAGAGTAGAAAAATGCATGGTGGATTGTTAAAGTTGTGCAGCAGACTGGCGAATATACCTTTATGGGCAGTGACTGCATGGGGAAAATATAGCGGGAAGCGGTTATTAAGGCACTATCAGGTAGAAAAAGTTTCGACTGTCCCTGGGTGGGTGGATAATATCGTGTTGAACGATGGGCATAAATATATGGAGGTGCATGACCATAGATGGTTGCAATGGAACCTGGACTATAATTTCCGAGGATTGCCGCAAGATATTCAATCGTTTTACACAATAAAGAAAGATGATAAACCGATAGGTTTCTTTATGACTAAAGAGCGTTTTAGGGAGAAGGCCGGTGGAATATTGCGGAATGTTTTAATCGGTGCTATTATGGAATGGGGGACAGTAGATGATAATCTGCTGTCGGAAGTTGATATTTACAGATTGGCTTTGCCCACATTTTCACCTGGGGTTGACATCGTGGAAACGGCTACCGCCAATCATACCGTTGTTAGAGAAATGAGGAAATACGGTTTCCTGCGTCATGGGGATGCCCATATCGCATTGAAAGATAAAAAGAAACAATATAAAGATGCTAAGAATATAGCTTTGTGGCGTATCCGTTATGGGTATGCCGATGTGATTTTGACTTAAAAGATTAATTTGTAAAAATATAAGAGTATGAATTTTCCAGATTTCATTGAAAAGTTTGCAGAAGCAATAGAAGTAGAAGATGCAAAGACTTTATCGGGCAGTACCGAATTCAGGGGAGTGGACGAATGGTCGTCACTAGCTACCTTATCTGTAATTGCAATGTTGGATGAAGAATATGATGTCCAGATAGAGAATGCAGAATTTCGTGAACTGAAAACGATAGAGGACATATTTAATTGTGTAAAATCAAAGCAATAACCCATGGCTTTTATGAGGTTTTCAGGTGTGGGAATGACAGCCCTGGCAGGAGCTGTGCCCCATATTGTAATTGACAATTATGGATATACGCAATATTTTCCGGCAGACCAGGTGAAAGCAGTTGTTGATAAGGTAGGAATTTATGAACGACGTTTTGCAGATGAAAAGACCTGTTCGTCAGATTTGTGTTTTGCTGCTGCAGAGAAATTGATTGCGGATAACCGTATCGCAAGGGATGAGATTGATTTGTTGATATTTCTTTCCCAGACTCCGGATTATAGAATGCCGGCAACTTCAATTTTACTGCAGCATCGTTTAGGATTGTCGCATTCTACTATTGCCTTTGATGTCAATTTGGGATGCTCCGGTTTTATCTACGGTTTGAGTATCGTATATTCTTTCATGCAACAACATGGACTTCGCAAGGCTTTGCTATTAGATGGTGAGACTCGTTCAAAGGTTTATTCACCTAAGGACAGGCGGTCAGCTTTTTTGTTTGGTGACGGGGGAGTTGCTGCGTTGATAGAACGTAATGAGAAATTCGGTGAAAGTTATTTTTCTCTGAATTCGGATGGAAGCCGGGGGGATTTAATTATGATAAAAGGAGGTGGATACAGATATCCGAGTTCCGTTGATACGCTGAGAGAGAAGGTGGTCGATGAATATGGCAATATACGGAATGATGAACAAGGTTATATGAATGGTGGAGATGTATTCAATTTTGTCATTCGTGAGATTCCCAAAGATATCAAACGTATGTTTGAGTACACGGGCTTGGATACAGATTCATTTGATTACTATATATTCCATCAGGCCAATAATTTTATCAATTCTTATTTAGCAAAGAAATTGAAATTGGATGTAACGAAAATTCCTTCTACAATAGCTAAGTACGGTAATACGTCTTCAGTAAGTGTACCTTTGACTATTGCAAGTGAGTTGAAAGGTCAGTTTGACTCTCCTAAACGATTACTGTTGAGTGCTTTTGGAGTAGGAATGACTTGGGCAACCGGGGTGATAACATTAGATAGGTGTAATATCAGTGATATAGTGGAGGTCTGACAATGTATAATCCGTTTTCATTAGAGGGGAAAAGAATTCTTATTACCGGAGCTTCTTCCGGTATAGGAAGGCAATGTGCCATTGATTGTAGTAAGATAGGGGCTACTGTAATATTGTTGGCCCGCAACGAAGAAGGTCTTAAAGAGACATTGGCTGAAATGGAATCAAGTGAGAGACATTGTTATTTCTCTGTAGATTTAAGCATTACAGGCAATTTAGAGCAATTAGTCAAAGATATCGTGAATCGGAAAGGGACAATAGATGGGGTTATTAACTGTGCAGGTATATCATCTGTCACACCATTGACATTAGTGACAGAAGATTTGTTCTCCAAATATTGTAATGTTAATATTTTCTCTGCGATTAATTTGACAAAAGAGGTCGTGAAGCGAGGTCATTTCTCAAAAAAAGGGTGTAGCATCATTTTTATATCCTCAATTATGGGATGTGTTGGTGAAAAAGGAAAAACGTTGTATAGTGCGACAAAAGGTGCATTAATATCAGCCTCCCGCTCTTTAGCTTATGAACTTGCCATAAAGCAAATACGTGTAAATGTTGTTTCTCCTGGTGCTATAATGACACCGATAAATATGGAACAGCCTTATATGAAAGATCCCGATCTTCGTACCATATTGGAGAAAAAACATTTGTTAGGCTTAGGGAAAACTACAGATATCTCTCAGACATGTATCTTCCTTCTTTCTGATGCTTCCCGTTGGATTACAGGACAGAACATTATTGTGGATGGCGGCTATACAGTTATCTGACTTTTGAGTGAGATTGTATGAAGAAGGTTGTTTTAATGTACCATGACCTTTACCTCCATTCTTCATCCGAGAGCGGATTTCAGAATGATAGTGCATTTCAATATAAAATTCAAGTAAATGAGTTTGAAAAGCAGGTAGAGTCTGTTGTTGAATATTGTCGGAAACATCCGGAAACGGAAGTAGAATTTACTTTCGATGACGGTGGTGTTTCTTTTTTGACTTTAGCCGCTCCGGTTTTGGAGGAGTATGGGTTAAAAGGGACGTTTTTCATTAGTACGGCTTATTTAAATACACCTTTATTTCTTACTACAGAACAGGTGGCGGAGTTGGCAAGGCGGGGACATCGTATCGGTTCTCATTCTCATACACATCCGGTATTGACAGAATTGGGAGAGGAACGTATCGCTGAAGAATGGTATAAGTCTGTTGGAATTTTGAAGGACTATGTTTCCGGTGAGACGATTGCTTCCATCCCTAATGGTAATGGTGATAAAACTGTAATGCAGAAAGCTGCTGAGGCCGGCATCCGAAAACTGTATACTTCCGTGCCTGCTACTCGTGTTACGAACTTGGGAGGTATGCAGATTTGGGGGCGTTATGTCGTTTACCAAGGTATGACTGTGGGGGATGTCATGGCTATTGTGGCAAACAGAAACAGGCGAAGAGTAATGTATAGTCGCTGGTTGTGTTTGCAATTGATAAAGAGTTTGTTGGGTAAGCATTATAATTCTTTGAAGTCGCTCATTTTTAGGGTAAAATAAATCAGATTATTTATGGATTCAATTAAAATTGCCGTAATCGGTCTCGGTTACGTAGGGCTTCCTTTAGCCCGACTTTTCTCTACAAAGTACAAAACAGTGGGTTTCGACATGAATCAGGCACGGGTAGATGCCTTGATGAGTGGACACGATGCGACTCTTGAGGTTGCTGATGACTTGTTGCAAGAGGCCATCGGAAAACACGGTTTTGTTTGTACTACGGATTTGGAAAAGATTAGGGATTGTAATTTTTATGTCGTTGCAGTGCCTACTCCCGTAGATCACAACAATCATCCGGATTTACGACCTTTGTGGGGAGCCAGTGAAACAGTTGGAAAAGTTATTTCTAGAGGAGATATCGTAGTATATGAGTCAACAGTTTATCCGGGGGTTACAGAAGAGGAATGTTTGCCTGTTGTGGAACGGGTATCTGGATTGAAGTTTAATGTAGATTTCTTTGCAGGGTATTCACCTGAGCGTATCAACCCAGGGGATAGGGAACATACGGTAGAGAAAATCAAGAAAGTGACTTCCGGTTCTACTCCAGAGATCGCTGATATTGTGGATGAGGTTTATAATTCGGTGTTGGTAAACGGCACTCATAAGGCTCCTTCTATCAAGGTGGCGGAGGCTTCCAAAATCATTGAAAATTCTCAACGGGATGTAAATATCGCTTTTATGAATGAGTTGGCTAAGATATTCAACGCAATGGGAATTGATACGAATGATGTAATAGAAGCGGCTTCGTCTAAGTGGAACTTCATTAAACTGAAACCTGGGTTGGTCGGGGGGCATTGTATCAGTGTAGATCCTTATTACTTAATACAAAAAGCGCAAGTATATGGTGTATTGCCACGAGTGATGTCAGCTGCGCGGCGTTTGAATGACGGTATGGGGGCTTATGTAGCAGAACAGACCATCAAGTTGATGAATAAGAAAGGGGTATTGGTTAAAGATGCCAAGATATTGATATTGGGTATTACGTTCAAGGAAAATTGCCCGGATGTTCGTAACACCAAGATTGTTGATATTTATCATACGTTGAAGGAATATACCAATAATATTGTTGTATATGATCCATGGGCCAATGTTGATAAAGTGAAGCATGAATATGACATCGAAATTCAGAATAGTGAATTAGAGGCTTTGCAAGGGCAATTTGATGCGGTTATCTTGGGGGTGGCTCACGATACTTTTAAAAGCTTGAATATTCGTGATTTCTTGGCTAATCAGGATGGTGTCGTTTACGATGTAAAGGGTGTGTTGGCGAGGACTCAAATAGATGGAAGACTTTGATGGTTATGTTGTCGGTAGTTTGTCCTGTATATAACGAAGAGCGATATATTGTCCGATGTATAGAATCTATTTTGGCACAGGATTATCCTAAAGAGGATTTGGAAGTGCTGTTTGTAGATGGTATGAGCCGTGATAAAACGCGGGAAATGATAAAGGGATATGCAAACAAATATCCCTTTATCCATTTGTTGGATAACCCGAAGCGAATTGTACCATACGCAATGAATCGAGGCATTAAGGCAGCTAAAGGGGATATTATTATGCGTCTGGATGCTCATGCAATGTACGCACGGAATTATTTCTCGGTTTTGGTAAATGCTTTAAATTCGTTGAATGCTGATAATGTGGGGGCTGTTTGTCGTACGGACGTTCTAAATAAAACGCCGAAGTCCTTAGCTATAAAAGAAGTGCTAAGCAATAGATTTGGTGTCGGAAATTCGGCATTTCGTGTGGGAGCGGATAAGGTGATGAAGGTCGATACAGTACCTTTCGGCTGTTGGCGCAGGGATGTATTTGACAGATACGGGCTATATGATGTCCGCTTAGTGCGCAATCAAGATATAGAATTGAATAAACGCATATTGCGTGGAGGGGGGAATATATATATCATACCTAATACGTATTGTACTTATTTGGCTCGAGAAACATTCAATGGTTTGGCAAAAAATAATTATGGGAATGGGAAGTGGAATATTTTGACAGTTTTCTATACCCGGCAACTGGATTCTTTGTCGTTGAGACATTTTGTCCCTTTGCTTTTTATTTTATCATTAATATTGCCTGTTTTTTGTGCCTTATTTTATGCGCCTCTGGGTCTGTTATCTGTTATGTCTTTGGTAATGTATCTTGGCTTGGTGGGAGGAATTAGTTTGAAAGCGGCCATGCAGAAAAACTTGAATTTCTTTTACCTCATAAGTTCTTTCGGTATTCTGCATTTGTCATACGGATGGGGGGCTTTGGCTGGAATATGCAGATTGCCTTTTTTAAAACATTGATTGTATGGAAAAAGAAAGAAAAGAAACAATTTTCTCATGGTTATACCGAAAAATCTATAAATCCACCCCTCCCTATTGGTGTTATTACTCTGTATATCAAATAATTAACGTGAGTTCGATATAAGGATTGAAATTATTCCTTTGAAAATTAGGAACATAGCGATAAAAGCATTAAATTTATAGTGTCCAAGTATAACATTTAAGCAATTACCACTATGTTCTC
>NZ_NFJV01000020.1 GCF_002160055.1 Mediterranea sp. An20 | reverse complement strand
CGGCCATTGATACAACTTAAGAGCTGAAGACCGTTTTTAATAGAATGACAAATCATTTAACCGAAATATGCATAGAAAATCCGGTTCTACAGCCTTCTCATGGCAGTAAGTTCTATGAGTATAAAAGTTTACAAAATACATGGTTTTACCCTTCATTTATGCTCCTCTTCTTGGGTAAGAAAGAAGAACTGCAGAAAGACAAAAACAGGACTGATGTTCCATGACAAAAAGCGAAAAGTAGCATTTGGGTATCACACTGTTCGAATCATATATTCGTAATTCTCTAAATATTACCTCGCTACTCAATAAATGAGTAGCAAAGAGGTAACAATGTCCACCGTTTGCCCTTACTTAAAGGTCTGATATACAGTCGTACGAACTAAGTACCAGGAAATCTCTCATGACTGATAAATTATTATTTTCCAACAAGTTACATACGCACCAAGTTCCGCGGGAACTCTGGTAATCTCTTTCGTGGGTATGCAGACTCAAGAGGTTAACATCCAGCCGAATATGAGTATCATCATGAAAACCAATGCGGAACTGCTGGACGAAGTGATGGTCGTTGCGTATGGCACGGCTAAGAAATCGGCATTTACGGGTTCTGCCACGGTGGTGCATTCGGAAGAGATTGGTAAGATACAATCTTCCAATGTAGCTAATGCTTTGGAAGGAAAAGTAGCAGGCGTGCAGCTGAACAATGCTTCCGGCCAACCGGGTGCCACGACCCCAACCATTCGTATCCGCGGCATCAGCTCCATCAATGCGGGCAATGACCCTTTGATTATATTGGATGGTTCTCCCTATGAAGGCGATTTAAACAATATCAGTACGCAAGATATTGAATCCATGACTGTATTGAAAGATGCTGCTTCCAATGCTCTGTATGGTGCTCGCGGTGCCAACGGAGTTATTATCATCACGACCAAAAAAGGCACTTCCGGTAAAGCTACGGTGACAGTGGATGCCAAATGGGGCAGCAACTCGCGGTCCGCACGTGATTATAATTATGTGAAGAGCCCGGCCCAATACTACGAAATGTATTATGGCGCTTTAAAGAGCTATTTTATGGGACAAGGTCAGAGCGAAGCTACAGCTCATGTGAATGCGAACAACAGCATGACTGGTTCGGGTGACTATGGCTTGGGCTATAATGTATATACAGTTCCTGAAGGACAATACTTAATTGGATCAAATGGAAAGCTAAATCCGAATGCAGTATTGGGCAACGTGGTCTCCTACAATGGACAGGACTATCTGGTGCGTCCTGACAATTGGCTTGATGAAGCTTACAAAACAGGCCTGCGCCAAGAATACAATGTGAGCATTTCCGCCGGTACAGACAAATCTTCATTCTATGCTTCGGTAAGTTACCTGAATAATGAAGGTATTGTAGACAAATCGGACTATGAACGCCTGACTGGTCGTTTGAAGGCTGATTATCAGGTGAAGGATTGGTTGAAGGTGGGGGCAAATATGTCATATACTCACTTCGATACGAACTCACTGGATGAGGATGGCTCTTCCAACTCTTCGGGCAATATTTTTGCTTACGCGACACAAATAGCCCCCATCTATCCGCTGTACATCCGTGACGGCCAAGGAAATATCATGCGGGATAGCAACGATTTTACCATGTACGACTTCGGTAATCGCGATAATGCAGGTCTCACCCGTCCATTCCTGAGCGGTGCAAATCCGTATGCCTCCAATCTGCTTGACACGAACAATAACGAAGGAAATGCCATGACGGCAACCGGTTTTGCTGAAATCCGTTTCCTGAAAGACTTCAAGTTTACATGGACAAGTGGCGTTGCTATTGATGAAACGCGCACAAATGGATACACCAATCCCTATTATGGGCAATATGCTTCATCCAATGGTATAGCTAACAAGTATCACACCCGCCAGCTTTCACACAACCACCAGCAGATTCTGAATTGGAAGCGCAGTTTCGACCGGCATAATGTTGACGTGATGCTGGGTCATGAATCTTTCCGCTACAAATACTATTATTTGTATGCCAGCAAATCCAATTCTTTTGACCCGAATAACATCGAATTGGCCGGCGCCATTACGAATGTGAA
Source organism: Mediterranea sp. An20 (assembly GCF_002160055.1). Lineage (GTDB taxonomy): Bacteria > Bacteroidota > Bacteroidia > Bacteroidales > Bacteroidaceae > Bacteroides > Bacteroides avicola. Next base: position 69,059 of record NZ_NFJV01000020.1, on the reverse strand, counting down.
CAGTTCATCCTATATTGATGATTACAATACAGAAGGCTATTTTGGCCGTGTGCAATATGATTTCAACGAAAAATATTTCCTTTCAGCTTCCTATCGCCGTGATGCCTCTTCTCGTTTCCATCCGGACAACCGTTGGGGTAATTTCTGGTCGGCAGGCGCAGCTTGGATTATTTCCAAAGAAAACTTCTTTAATGCCGACTGGATAGATCTGCTGAAACTTAAGGCCTCATACGGCTCGCAAGGTAACGATAACATTGGTAACTATCGCTATGTAAATACATATAGTATAGTAAACGCGGGAGGTAACCCTGCCGCACTCCCTGAAACAATGGGTAACAAGGACATCACGTGGGAAACAAACGGGAATTTCAATGCCGGTGTGGATTTTGAATTCTTCCAAGGACGTTTCACGGGTACGGTAGAATACTTCTATCGCAAAACCAGTGACATGCTGTTCTCCTTCCCGCTGGCTCCGTCATTCGGTTATACATCGTATTTCGCCAATGTAGGTGATATGCGTAACCAAGGTGTGGAATTAGAATTCAATGGCACACCTATCAAGACCAATGACCTGGTATGGGACATTCGCTTGAATCTGACTCAGTACAAGAATAAAATCACATACCTGCCGGAAGAGCGCAAGACGATGGTAGTGGACGGTGTACCGGGTTACAGTAGCAGCAATTATTATTATGGCGAAGGTGAGCCATTGTACACCTATCGCCTTAAGCGTTATGCCGGTGTGGCAGAAGATGGCCAGCCTCTGTACTATATGAATGTGACGGATAATGACGGCAATGTGACTGGACGCGCCACAACTACCAACTATGATGACGCCGATTATTATTTGTGCGGAACGGCATTGCCTGATGTCTATGGTGGTTTTGGGACCAGCCTCAGCTACAAAGGCTTTGATCTCTCAATAGACTTCACCTATCAATTAGGCGGACAAGTATACGACAGCGATTATGCCAGCATGATGTCTTCACCTACGGCTTCCGGTAAGGGCACAAACTTCCACGCAGACCTGCTGAATGCCTGGACTCCGGAGAATACCTCCTCCAATATCCCCCGTTTCCAGTTTGGTGACCAGTACACTGCCGCTTCGTCGGATCGTTTCTTGACCAGTGCTTCTTATTTGAGCCTGCAAAATATTAATCTGGGCTATACGCTGCCGTCATCGGTTACCAGAAAGATTGATGTGGAGAAAATCCGCATATATGTGACTGCTGACAACATCTGGTATTGGTCCAAACGTCAAGGCTTGGATCCCCGCCAAAGCATCTCAGGTTCCATCACAAACTCTTATTATGCGCCGATGCGTACGATATCGGGAGGAATTACTTTAACATTCTAATCAGAAATCAAACAAAGAACAATATGAAAACGAATTTACATAAAATTGTAATGGGGGTATGCCTTTCTTCGTCCTTGATGATGACAACCGGATGTATCGAAGAAACTTTTCCCACCAGCTCGGCCACGGAAGATCAACTGACAGCTTCTGACATGGCCACATCGGCTATGGTTTGGGCCATGCCGGCTGTTCTGAACAAGTATGCCACTATCGGTGGAAGCTACCACTGGGACTGGGGTTATGGCTCCATCATGCACGTCCGCGACGTAATGACTGAGGATATGGCTGTCATCAGTTCCGGTTACGACTGGTATTCTTCATGGGAACAAAATGTTTATCAGGGTGAAAGCTACATCTACGGACAGTTCATCTGGAATTACTATTGGCAAGCTGTATTGACAACCAACAAATTGATAGGTGCTCTCAATCCGGAAACAGCTTCTGAAGCACAGATGGGCTATTTGGCTGCTGCACATGCTTTCCGCGCCCTATTCTATCTGGACATGGCCCGCATGTATGAATTCCTTCCGAACACAGCAACATCGGGTACCAATGTGGAAGGGCTAACCGTTCCTATCGTGGATGAAAACACCACCGAAGAAGACGCCCGCAACAATCCGCGTGTACCGCGTGCTGAGATGGCAGCCTTCATCTTGGAAGACTTGGACTTTGCTGAAGAGCACATTGAAAAACTGGAAGAAAGAGCCAATACTTTACCTCACTTGGCTGCCGTTTATGGATTGAAGGCGCGGTATTATATGTGGTTGGAGGAATATGCCAACGCGCAGACATACGCCCGTCAAGCCATTGACGCATCAGGTTTGGCTCCTATGACTGAAGATCAGTGTTTGAACACATCGAGTGGATTCAACAATATTGATTGCTGGATATGGGGAGCACAGATGGTAGCAGAGGATGATGTGGTACAGACCGGTATCTTGAACTGGGCTTCATGGATGTGTAACGAAACATCCTTTGGATATTCTGGCCAGCAGCCTTTCCTGCAAATCGGTGCAAGTCTTTACAACAGAATTAGCGACACGGATTTCCGTAAAAAGATGTGGGTGGCACCCGCTGGAACAGCTTTGGAAGGACAGACTGAATTCTTGACTTCGAGCGTATTCGGCTATTTCGGTGACATACTGCCTGAATATGCTTCTGTGAAATTCCGCCCAGCTGAAGGTAATTGTGATGATTTCACCGTAGGAGCGGCTACAGCTTATCCGCTGATGCGTGTGGAGGAAATGTACTTCATCGAGGCTGAAGCTGCCGCTCAACAAGGCAATAACCAGGCGCAATCGATGTTGAACAGCTTTATGACACAATACCGCGACAGCGAATATTCAACCACAGCTACCGGCCAGGATTTGATAGATGAGATTATTTTCCAAAAGCGCATAGAACTATGGGGGGAAGGTTTGACTTTCTTTGATGTCAAGCGTTTGAACATGTCGGTTACACGGGGTTATACCGGTACGAATTTCTCCGATGCCACTCGTTTCAACACCAATGGCCGCCCAGCCTGGATGAATATCTGTATTGTACAGACCGAGAAAAACAACAACGCTGCCTTGATTGGCTATGAAAATCCAGACCCCAGCGGTGTTTATGAGGTTTGGGAATGATAAGTGCCTAAGTTTCACATAAATATTGATAGAAATGAAAAAGATATTCAACTTTGGTTCTGTTGCCTTATCTGTAATATTCGCATTGGGCTTCAGTGCCTGTAATGAAGAAGTAGATTACATCCCGGCCGGGAAGGTAGATGACAACTGTATAAAAGCATCCTTTACGACCGACAACATTTCCACTGAAGTGTCCCCGACTGGAGAGAAAACATTGACTTTGACTGTAGTGCGTGAAAATACGGTCAACGAAGCAACCATCGCTCTCAATGTGCTGAGAAACGATGGGAATGTTTTTCAAATCCCCGAAAGCGTCACATTTGCTCCTGGGCAAGAATCAGTTACGTTCGACATGACATTTCCCAATGTTGAAATTGGCGTAGAGTATACGTACAGCATCGGTCTGGAAGAAACTGTAGTAGATCCGTATTCGCAAAACACATTGGCTACCACTACTGGTACAGTACAAATGATCCAATGGGATTTGTTGGGAACAGGCACACTGTCCTGCACGCTACTGAACAGTACAGCTACTTGTAATGTCTACAAAGCCAGCCACGCTGCCTGGTATAAGGCTGAAGCTCCTGTGGAAGAAGGTATGGACATACTGTTCATCGTAAACGACGACAATAGTGTGACCGTATCCGACCAACCGATATTTACAGATACCAACTACGGTACAGTTTACGTGAACAATACAACCGGTGGCGGCATTTATGATGCAGAAGCCAACATCATCCAGGCCGCATTCTACTACTATTGCTCGGCTGGCTATTTCGGCACATTTGTGGAGACATTGACTTTGCCCGCAGAATAATCCCTGCATAATCCTTTGAACTATTTAAGAGCGGCTTCCCTACAACACATGGGGAGCCGTTTTTTTTGCTATCCCTGGTACCCACAGCGGTATCTCCAGACAAGAACAGGACTAATCTGTAGCCTTAGATGGAGATATACCCGTACAACCGCCATAACCATTAGCCCCACTGTTTTTCAAGACCCCACCCTTGTTTTTGAAAGATATTGCCTATATTTGCACTTGATATAACATTAACATTCGATGAACGACAAGGTAACCTATTGGAATCCCTTCCATGATGGCATTCTAAAAACAGGAATGCAAATATAATGGTTACAACATTCTAAAAAGACAAGGAGAACAACAATATGGCAATGAAAGAATTCGTAATATCCGAGGCCAAGGTGGAAACCGCCATACTGGTGGGACTCGTCACCCAGACGCAGAACGAGCGCAAAACCGAAGAATACCTGGACGAACTGGCCTTCCTGGCCGAAACAGCCGGGGCAAAAGTGGTGAAACGCTTCACACAGAAACTGGACCAGCCCAACTCGGTGACCTACGTCGGAAAGGGAAAATTGGATGAAATAAAGGCATACATCGACAGCGAAGAGGAGGCTGAACGTGAAGTAGGGATGGTGATTTTTGATGATGAACTGTCTGCCAAGCAAATACGCAACATCGAAGGTGCGCTGAAAGTGAAAATACTGGACCGTACCTCGCTCATTCTCGACATCTTCGCCATGAGGGCACAGACTGCCAATGCCAAAACCCAGGTGGAACTGGCACAATACAAATACATGTTGCCCCGACTGCAACGCTTGTGGACGCACTTGGAACGCCAGGGAGGCGGTTCGGGAGCAGGTGGCGGCAAAGGGTCTGTGGGACTGCGTGGACCGGGTGAAACGCAGCTGGAAATGGACCGCCGTATCATTCTGAACCGTATGTCGCTGCTGAAACAACGACTCGCCGAGATAGACAAACAGAAAACTACCCAGCGCAAGAACCGGGGACGACTCATCCGCGTGGCATTGGTGGGATATACCAACGTGGGCAAATCGACTTTGATGAACCTGATGGCCAAGAGCGAAGTGTTTGCCGAAAACAAGCTGTTTGCCACACTGGACACCACAGTACGCAAAGTCATCATCGACAACCTGCCTTTCCTTCTGAGCGATACGGTAGGTTTCATACGTAAGCTGCCTACTGACCTGGTAGACTCCTTCAAGTCTACACTGGACGAAGTGCGCGAGGCAGACTTGCTGCTGCACGTGGTAGACATCAGCCACCCCGACTTTGAAGAACAGATTGAAGTGGTGAACAGGACACTGGCCGATATAGGGGCTGCCGGTAAACCCATGATGATAATCTTCAACAAGACCGATGCCTATACCTACGTAAAGAAGGCCGAAGACGACCTCACACCGAAAACGAGGGAAAACCTTACCCTGGAGGAGCTGATGAATACCTGGATGGCAAAAATGGCAGGCGACTGCATCTTCATCTCTGCCCGCGAACGCATCAACATAGACGAACTGCGACGTGTGGTCTATGCCCGCGTCAAAGAACTGCACGTGCAGAAATATCCCTACAACGACTTCCTGTACCAGTCATACGAGGAAGAGGAATAACCGGGGAAACTTTTGCTCCATAAGTAATCAATCAGAATTAGTTTATATCAAACACAGAGACACAGAGACACAAAGTTCTGTAACTGTCTGTCGGTAAAAATGACGGGAGGTCACAGAGTCCGCGGCTTCGCCGCATACGAGAGAAGGGAAATTAACTCTGTGAGCTATGGACAAGAAAACAAAAGCTCTGTGTCTCCGTGCCTCTGTGTTCAGTATCATTTAATTTTGCACATTTACTGACCATTAACAAGACAGCTATGAATTACCGAAAACTGACAAACCGGGAAATCACCAGCCTGCAAGCACAATCTTGCCTGGCCGATGATTGGGAGAGAATAAGTGTGGCCGAAGGATTCACTACCGAATATGTACACCACACCCGTTTTTCAGGTGAAGTACGCTTGGGTGTATTTGAAAGCGATTTTACCCTGCCAGGGGGAATCAAAAAACATTCGGGCCTGCGACACGTGACACTGCACAACGTAACAGTAGGTAATAACTGCTGCATTGAGAATATCCAGAACTACATTGCCAACTATGACATTGGCGATAGCACATTCATCGAAAACGTGGACCGCATCCTGACGGAAGGTGTGTCGAGATTCGGCAATGGCGTGGAAGTGTCCGTTCTGAATGAAACCGGAGGTCGTGAGGTACCTATCAGCGACAAGTTATCGGCACATATCGCCTATATTATGGCCTTGTATCGGCACCGGCCGTCACTGACCGCCCGACTAAAGGAAATAACAGATTTCTATGCCAGCAAACATGCTTCAGACCGTGGCTGCATAGGCAGCCAAGTAACCATACTGAACACCGGCAGCATTAAAAACGTGCGCATCGGTGACTGTTGTCGCATATCAGGTGCCGGACGACTGTATAACGGCAGTATCAACAGCCGGACCGAAGCCCCTGTACACATCGGACATGGCGTCATCTGCGAGGACTTCATCATATCCAGCGGTTCGCACGTGGATGACGGGGCTATGCTGACACGCTGCTTCGTGGGACAGGCCTGTCGGCTGGGGCACAGTTATTCTGCCTCGGACTCGCTGTTTTTCAGCAACTGCCAGGGCGAAAACGGCGAAGCATGTGCCATCTTCGCAGGTCCCTTCACCGTGACACACCATAAAAGTACGCTGCTCATAGCAGGTATGTTCTCGTTCATGAATGCAGGTTCCGGCTCTAACCAGAGCAACCACATGTACAAGCTGGGACCTATCCATCAGGGCATCCTGGAAAGGGGGTCGAAAACCTCGTCCGACTCTTACATTCTCTGGCCAGCCAAGGTGGGAGCTTTTTCGCTCGTCATGGGGCGTCACGTCAACCACGCCGACACCAGCAACCTGCCCTTCTCCTACCTCATCGAACAGCAGAACACTACCTATCTGGCACCGGGTGTGAACCTGCGCAGTGTAGGAACGATACGCGACGCACAAAAATGGCCGAAACGTGACGGACGAACCGACCCGGACAAGCTGGATTTCATCAACTACAACCTGCTGAGCCCCTACACCGTACAGAAGATGTTCAAGGGACGGGAAATTTTGCTCAACCTGCGCCAGGCTTCAGGCGAACTGTCGGACATCTACTCGTTTCACAGTGCCAAGATACGCAATTCGGCTCTCGTAAAGGGGATACAATTATATGAGACGGCTATCCACAAATTCCTGGGCAACTCTATCATCAAGCGACTGGAAGAAATGCAGTTCCGAAATAATGAGGAAATACGCGCCCGCTTGCGCCCCGACACGGCTACAGGCAGTGGAGAATGGGTGGACGTGGCTGGACTGATTGCCCCGAAAAGCGAAATCGAACGGCTGATAGACAACATTGAAACAGGTAGCGTGAACCGGCTGAAAGACATTAATGCCGAATTCGAACAAATGCACCTCAATTATTACACGTATGAGTGGACGTGGGCTTATGGAAAAATAGAGGAATTTTACGGTATATGTCCGGAGGAAATGACAGCTACCGACATTATCCGCATCGTAGAAAAATGGAAAGAAGCCGTAGTGGGGCTGGACAATATGCTCTACGAAGATGCCCGCAAAGAGTTCTCATTAGCTTCGATGACAGGTTTCGGAGCCGATGGCTCGCGACAGGAGAAAAAACAGGATTTTGAACAAGTGCGCGGTGACTTTGAAAGCAATCCTTTCGTAACAGCAGTACTGAAGCATATCGAAGTAAAAACAGCTTTGGGCGATGAACTTATCGGGCGAATGAAACAGATAGCCGGATAGACAACCCCACATATTAAGCAAAACGCCCGTACAGGCCACTTTGAATGCCTGTACGGGCTGTTTTTCTATACAATCGTGCTTATTTAGTTTAAAGCAATCCGGCCAGTTCCAGCACCTTGTCTACAGCTGCTTTCACGCCATCGGGATTCTTGCCTCCTGCTGTGGCAAAATGAGGCTGTCCGCCTCCTCCACCCTGAATCAACTTGGCGGCTTCCTTCACCAATGCGCCTGCTTTCAGACCATCGGCCACCAGTTTCTCACCCAGCATAACCGTCAGCATGGGTTTACCTTCAAACAAGGTGCCGGCCACGAAACAGAAATTATCGCCCAATTCGCCACGAAGCTGGAAGGCAATGTTCTTCACGGTTTCGGGTGGAGTCATAGGAGCCTCGAAGCGCACCAACTGCACACCGTGTACCTCACGGACTCCCTGCAGAAGCTTGTCCTTCAGTTGTGCTTCTTTCTCCTTGACAAATTCCTCTATCTGCTTCTTCAGCCCGGCATTCTCGTCAATATATTTGTGAATAGCCGTCTTCAAATCAGGAGCGTTGTTGAAAAGGGCGCGCAAGTCACGCATCGTATCTTGGAAGCCATCCAGCATCTCCTCTACCTTGGCGCCGGTCAGTGCCTCAATGCGGCGCACACCGGCAGCAACCGAACTTTCAGAAATAATCTTCACCATGCCGATGCAGCCCGTGGCAGAAACGTGTGTTCCGCCACAGAACTCAACAGAAGAGCCAAACTGAATGACACGCACGTGGTCGCCGTACTTCTCACCGAAGAGGGCGATAGCACCCAATTGCCTTGCCTCCTCAATGGGGATATTCCGGTATTCCGTCAGAGGGATGTTGGCACGGATTTTGGCATTCACCCGGTGCTCCACCTCGCGAAGCTGCTCGTCCGTCACCTTCTGGAAATGGGAAAAATCGAAACGCAACGAATCGGGTGTCACCAGCGACCCCTTCTGCTGCACATGGTCGCCCAACACCTGGCGAAGCGCCTCGTCCAGCAAGTGCGTACACGAGTGGTTGGCTGCACAGGCTGCACGTTTGTCAGCATCCACACAAGCCATCATAGGTGCTTCAGGATGTTGGGGCAACTTCTTGGTGAGATGGATAGGCAGGTTATTCTCTTTTTTCGTGTCGATGACCTCAATGGTCTCGTACTCACTGACCAGCACACCTGTGTCGCCCACCTGGCCACCGCTCTCGGCATAAAAAGGAGTCTTGTCCAATACAATTTGGTAGAGCGTTTGGTTCTTTTGCTTCACTTGGCGGTAACGCAAAATGCTGGTTTCGTATTCCGTATAGTCATAGCCCACGAACTCAGTGGTTCCCTCTTTCAGCGTCACCCAGTCACCCGTTTCTACGGCAGCAGCATTACGTGCACGCTGCTTCTGTTGTTGCATCTCGGCATCAAACTCCTGAATGTCTGCTGTCATGCCGTTTTCACGAAGGATAAGTTCTGTCAGGTCGAGAGGGAAACCAAAGGTATCGTAAAGGGTAAAAGCGTCCTTTCCGCTGATTTCGGTCTTTCCGGCAGCCTTGGCATCAGCCATGGTCTTATCCAACAAGCGGATTCCTGTCTCCAACGTACGGAGGAAAGCTTCCTCTTCTTCCTTCATCACTTTGCCGATAAGCTCCTTCTGCTCATTCAGTTCGGGATAGGCAGCCCCCATCTCCTGAATCAGCACGGGCAAGAGCTTATACATGAAAGCCTGCTTCTGACCGAGGAACGTATAGCCGTAGCGTACTGCGCGACGCAAGATGCGGCGGATGACATAACCCGCCTTGGCATTGCCGGGCAACTGTCCGTCTGTAATAGAGAAAGCAATGGTGCGGATGTGGTCTGCTACCACGCGCATAGCCACGTCTTTCTGCGGGTCAGCTCCATAAGGCGTGCCCGCCATGGCAGCAATAGCCTGAATCATGGGCTGGAACACATCGGTATCGTAGTTGGAAGTCTTACCCTGCAAGGCCATGCAGAGTCGCTCGAATCCCATACCGGTATCGATGACACGGGCAGGCAGGTCTTCCAGACTACCGTCGGCTTTGCGATTGAATTGCATGAAGACCAGATTCCAGATTTCTATAACCTGCGGATGGTCGTGGTTCACCATATCGCGGCCCGGCACCTGAGACTTTTCTTCATCGCTACGCAGGTCGATGTGGATTTCCGAACAAGGACCGCAAGGCCCCGTATCGCCCATCTCCCAGAAGTTATCGTGTTTGTTACCGTTAATGATATGGTCTTTGGGCAGGAATTGTTCCCAATAAGAAGCGGCCTCATCATCGCGTCCCAATCCCTCTTCAGGGCTTCCTTCGAAGACGGTGGCATAGAGGTTGTCGGGATTCAGTTTCAGCACATCCACCAGGTATTCCCATGCCCAGGAGATAGCTTCCTTCTTGAAGTAGTCGCCGAACGACCAGTTGCCCAACATTTCGAACATGGTGTGATGATAGGTATCGTGTCCCACCTCTTCCAGGTCGTTGTGCTTACCGCTCACGCGGAGGCACTTCTGTGAGTCGGCCACACGCTTCCACTGCGCCGGATGGTTGCCCAGAATGATGTCTTTGAACTGGTTCATGCCTGCGTTGGTAAACATCAGCGTGGGGTCATCCTTAATCACCATGGGAGCTGAGGGTACGATGTGGTGTCCCTTGCTCTCGAAGAAACTCTTGAACGAGTCTCTGATTTCATTTGCTGTCAACATACTCTTATTTAGCGGTTAATATTCTCAAAAAAACTGCGCAAAGATAGCTTGTTTTTATTACTTTTGCCGCATATTGACTCGAAATAATTCCCTATCATGCGCAAAGTTTACTACATATACAATCCTCGTACTCAGACCTACGACCGCATCTACCCCACCGTCCGCCAACGTCTGATGAGCCACCTGCGACGCCTGTTTATCGGAATGGGGCTGGGCGCTGCCTGTTTCATTGCACCGCTTATTATCTTCGGTTCGCCGTCAGAGAAAGAACTGCGCAAGGAAAACAGCCGCCTGCAGGCACAATACAACGTACTGTCGCACCGCATGGACGAAGCGATGGGAGTGCTACAAGACATACAGCAACGCGATGACAACCTTTATCGCGTCATTTTCCAGGCCGACCCCATTTCGCCGGCTGTCCGCCAAGCCAGTTACGGAGGCACCAACCGCTACGAGCCGCTGATGGACATGGCCGACGCAGAACTGGTAGTGAACACCACACAAAAGCTGGATGTGCTCTACCGTCAATTATATCTTCAATCCCGGTCGTTTGATGAAGTAGTGGAAATGTGCCGCCAGCACGATGAGATGCTACGCTGCATACCTGCCATACAGCCCGTATCGAACAAAGACCTGAAACAGACGGCCTCTGGATATGGTACACGTGTTGACCCCATCTATGGCACCACACGCTTCCATGCAGGCATGGACTTCTCCGCCAATCTGGGCACAGATGTGTATGCCACGGGCGACGGTACAGTGGTAAAGATGGGCTGGCAGACCGGCTACGGCAACGTTATCATTATCGACCACGGTTTCGGCTATGAGACCTGGTATGCACACCTGCAAGAATTCCGCACCAAACTGGGCAAGAAAGTGGTGCGCGGCGAAGTGATAGGCGGCGTGGGCAGCACAGGAAAAAGTACAGGCCCACACCTGCACTACGAGGTGCATGTGAAAGGACAGGTAGTAAATCCCGTAAATTATTACTTCATGGACCTGAATGCCGAAGACTACGACCGAATGATTCAACTGGCAGCCAACCACGGCAAGATGATGGACTGACAAGACATATCGCCACCAACTATTAACCCCATTAATGAATCCAACGTGCAGAATAAAGACAAGAAACTGAAACTGTATTACTCCATCAGCGAAGTGGCACAAATGCTGGGAGTGAATGAGTCACTGCTACGTTACTGGGAAGACGAGTTTCCCCAACAACTCAAACCCAAACGCGCAGGCAGGAACATACGCCAATACAGTGCCGAAGACATTGAAGCACTCAAACTGATCTATCATTTGGTCAAGGAACGGGGCATGACCCTACAAGGAGCCCGCCAACGCCTGAAGAACAATCGAGAAGGTACCCTGAAAAGTTTTGAGGTGGTAGAACGGCTCAAAGCCATCCGTGAAGAGCTTGTAAACATGCGCGATGCGCTCAACTGCTTTACTTACGAAAGTATGGAAGCACTGAAACAGAACATTGAAACCGCCCAGAAAGAAGAAAAAGACACAGAAGAATAAATACACCAGAGGCACAAAGACCTGAAAGTTTCCTCCCAAAGGATTTCACGTCTTTGTGCCTCTCCGTATCTTCAAAAAGGAAGAATTACAGCGAATTCAACAGAGCATCCAATTCTTGCACCATTTCGGCAGCCGTCTGCTTGCCTTCCTTCATTCCTTCAGGTGTGAACTTCGCCAGCACTTTATTCAGCCGGTTCAGCTTACCGGTAGCACCTTTGGACTTGAATTCTTCACGCAGCAGGCGGATTTTCTCGCAATCCTGCAAGCCTTCCATCAGACGTTCGAAGCGTATGCTGCTACGCGGACCGGGATAAATGCTGTACGTATCGCCGGCAGCCCATGTGCGGAAACGGGAATCACGCAACGGGTCGGCTGTCCAGGAATTGATAGACCAACGCAGGAAGCCGTCGTAACCACCTGCCACTGCATGAATGGGTGTCCAAGCCGCTTCGGCAGGGTCAGAGAAAGTGAAGATGTTGGGGAAAGTCTCCGTACAGCAGGTATATACGCAACTGATTTGGCCTTTCTCTGCACGCCGTGCTTTCACCTCGGCAGGGAACTTATGGCCGTAAGGGATAGCCAGATAATACAGGTCATCCAAAATTTCTTCATGATAGTTACCAGCCAAAGTTATCTTGAACTCCGGATCTGCCTGACGGATGACAGCAATAGCCGCTTTCATGTCTTCCAACGGACGCTCGTCCATCGAAATGGAGGTCTGCTCAAACCAGCCTTTCTCCCGCAGATGACGGGCAAAATCCTTGAGGAATGTTACCCAATATTCCTTATAGGCTTCCTCGCCTGGTTTAGCCTCTACAAACTGGATGCGACTGGTGGCCTGGTCGTAATAGTCAAAGCGCAACGCCCACGGAATCATTGTATAGCAGCTTATCAGGCCGTCTATGCCAATGTCTTCTTTCATAAAGGTCACCCATTTGTCAAACACCGTATAATCGTAGCTCCACGTGCCGTCAAGCTTCTTCATGCGACCTATCATGCTGTCGTAATGGTCTTCCGTCTGTCCGTTCCACGGCTTGTACATGATGCTTGCGGTAATGGCATCCTGCCCGACATCGGCCAGCATCTTCATGACGGGACGCAGCAGGTCAAAGTGTTCTTTACTCCACAAAGGCACATTGTAATAGCGTGCCACCGCATAGGGGTTCTGCCACAAATCGAGGTTAAACTCCCAATCTTTCGGAGCAGACAATGTACGGTTCAGCACATCCACTTCCAGCGTCAAGTCCATTGGTTTCATGCCTTCGCCCGACACGGTCAGCGTACCACGATACTTACCCGCCTTAGCATCGGCAGGCACCCACACTTTCACCCAGATAGGACGGGTGCTGTTAGCCTTGATATCCAATTCCTGAGCAATGTCGAGCATATCGGCCACGAGCGAGGAATCCCATTCCGCCTTGTTTTCGCGATGGCCGCAGCCTCCACCACCCGGATTCAGTTCGTCTGTCATCACATAGCGCACAAAGTGAGTGCTGACAGCCGATGAAGGAATAACCGACGAACCGCTCTTCAAGTTAACCATCTTCAGCGTAACATTCTTCAAGTCCTTATTTGTCCACAATACAGCCTGCGCATGTATGCGTTCACCTTTCCAGGCCTTCTTACGCAGACGGCTGCTTTGCTTCACATCGGGCACATCCAACTTCTTGTAGCGGATATCCACACTTCCCCAACTTAACTGAACAGGAGTGCCTATCTGGCTCCATACTTCCGGACCATCATGCGGCTTAGTGTCTGTCAGTTCTTCATAGCTCTCTAAAGTCTGCTGGGCAAAACAAGCAAGGCAGAATGCCCACAGCAGAGTAAAGACAAATGTTCGTTTCATAAATTAGTATTAGGATATAATTAATTCAGTCCTCAATACGTGCCACCTGTTTGACATGCTGCACTTGCTTCAGATTGTTGCAGATGGCGCGCACATCGTCTACATCATGCACATACAATTGTATTTTGCCTTCGAAGATACCGTCGTTGGCATCGATGTTCAGCTTACGGATATTGACATTAAGCTGGCGGGAGATGACTTGTGTCACTTCATTCAGCACTCCCACCCCATCAATGCCCTCCACATACAGGGTAACAAGGAAAGAAAGTTCCTTGTGCGTATCCCACTGGGTAGCTATGATGCGGTTACCGTAGCTGCTCTTCAGCTTCACGGCCACAGGACACTGGCGTTTATGGATAATGACGCGATTGTGTTCGTCGATATACCCCAAGACGTCATCGCCCGGTATAGGATGACAACACTCTGCCATGACATATTCCTTAGAGATAGCCTCCTCGGTCAGCTTCAATATCTGCTTGGTATCTATTTTCTCGGTCTTACCGACAGGTTGAGATTCTTCTTTCACTTCTTTCTCCTTATCTTTGGCTTCCTTGCCAAAAGAGAAAGAAAGCAATTTCTTCCAATTTTTCCCTTGCTTCTCCTTAAAGAGATTGCGGTCGACATCCCCCAATACCAATTTGCCGCTTCCAATGGCCACCATCAGTTCATCGGGCGTGTGGAAATTGTGCAAGTTGGTCAGGCGGTCTATGGCCGACTCGTCGTTGCGCACCCCCTCTTTCTGCAAGAACTCGGTCAAAAGTTCCTCTCCCTTCTTTTGGTTGACCTTGGCCTCTTTGCGCAGGATTTCGCTGATTTTGGCCTTAGCACGGGCCGTAGTAGCGTATGCCTCCCACTCCGGCTGTACGCGTTGCGACTTGGAAGTCAGGATTTCCACTTGGTCACCACTCTTCAGACGATGACTCAGGGGAACCAGTTTGTGATTTACCTTGGCACCGATGCAGTGTGTGCCAATATCCGTGTGAAGAGAAAAAGCGAAGTCGAGCGCCGTCGCATCCTGCGGCATGGTTTTCAGTTCTCCCTTAGGGGTAAAGACAAATATTTCGGAAGCAAAAAGATTCAGCTTGATGGTATCCAGAAAGTCAATGGCATCGGGCTGTGGATCATCCAATATCTCCTTGATGGTGTGCAACCAGCGTTCCAGTTCGCCTTCGTCCTCGCTGCCTCCTCCTTCCTTATACTTCCAATGGGCAGCAAAGCCTTGCTCGGCCACATCATCCATCCGCTCACTGCGTATTTGCACTTCAATCCATTGCCCGTTGTTGCCCATCAACGTAACATGCAAGGCCTGGTAGCCGTTGCTCTTGGGATGGCTTACCCAGTCACGCAGGCGGTCGGGATGAGGTTTGTATATTTTGGAGATAGCCACATAAATATCAAAGCAGTCATTCAGTTCCTCTTCCAACTTTCTCGGTTTGAATACGATGCGCACGGCCAGAATATCATAGATTTCCTCAAAAGGCACATGCTTGGTCTGCATTTTGTTCCAAATGGAGTAAATGGATTTCACACGCGCCAGGATATGATACTTCAACCCCATCTTATCCAATTGCGCACGTATGGGAGCGGTAAACTCACGGAACACCTTGTCACGTTCGGCTGCCGTGGCGACCAGTTTCTTCTCTATCTCGGCATATTCTTCGGGATGCTCATACTTAAAGCTGAGGTTTTCCAGTTCGGTCTTGATGCGGTTCAGGCCGAGACGATTGGCAAGAGGGGCATAAATATAAAGGGTTTCGCCGGCAATTTTATATTGTTTGTTGGGCAGCATGGAACCCAGCGTACGCATGTTGTGCAACCGGTCGGCTATTTTGATAAGAATGACACGGATGTCATCGCTCATGGTGAGCAGCAGTTTCTTGAAATTCTCGGCCTGCGCCGAAGCACGGTCACCAAAGATGCCTCCGGAGATTTTGGTCAGTCCGTCTACAATCTGTGCAATCTTGGGTCCGAACAGGTTTTCAATGTCTTCCACCGTATAGTCGGTATCCTCCACCACATCATGCAGCAGGGCTGCACAGATGGAGGTAGAGCCGAGTCCGATTTCATTGCACACGATCTTAGCCACGGCGATGGGATGCATGATATATGGCTCTCCCGAACGTCGTTTGATGCCCTTGTGGGCCTGATTGGCAAAATTGAATGCCTTGGTGATGATTTCCACCCGCTTGCGATGCTTCGTAGACAGATAATCATTCAGCAATTCCTGGAACGCCTGCTGTATCATTGCTTCTTCAGCTTGTTCCTTCTCTTTCAGACTCAAATGCTCTTCCATGGTTCAATACATTTTAATCCCTCTTCTGGTTTATTACTGCGAAGAGTTTTGCAAAAATAAGCATTATTTGATAGCGGACAAGCGATTACAGCAAAAAAAATGTTTGACTATTTTTTAATCTTTGTATAATTCTTGAATTTTCGAATATCCTATACCTATACACAAAAACTTCACTCTAGCATTTCCATTATATATAAACAACAACCAACAATCCGCAAAGCCAATAAAAAAGGAGAACAAGCAATCAGTTTGTCCTCCTTTTTACATTTTATTTTACTTATTTACTTTATTCCGCAGAGGTTTCTGCTTCTGGCAACTTAAAGGAACCATCCGTCAAATCAATGCCAACCTTGAATAAGCTGGTAGCATCCCAGACATCATTAATTTCAGCCAAGGAGTTGATACCAAGTACCATTTTCAACAGTACCCAATAAGACCCCACAGCTTCGCTTACCATTGTTTCAAAATCAGGTGAAGCTATTACGGGTTTCAAAGCAGGCATCAGAATATCCATAAAATCTTTGTCAAGGTAAACAAAAACATCATTCACCGTTGTAACATCGTCACCCAACACCGGAGTAGTAATATCATACTTTAAGGGGAAACCATTATTTAAATAGCTCATCAACTCAGTGATGTCTTCATCTGCTATCTGATTCAGATCCAATTCAGCCAGAACTGTTCCCTGACCTACAGACTGCAACAATCCATTTAATGTTGATTTTATTTCAGCAGGAGTAGCTGTTTGCAACATTTCCAAAACAGACATCACTGTTTCACCTATGCTAGAATCTCCACCTTGGTCCTGAGTAGCTTGAGCTATGATGGCAGGAATATCAAGGACAACATTGATATTATCGCCTGAAGGATACCAATATGCCAAATTTGCCGGAGAAGAAACCCATTCAATTGTAGACACATCAACGCCGCCACCAAATATAGCAGACATAATGGATTCCTGAGTCAAATTAATTTCAGAAGCATAACTTGCAACAATAGAACCGTCAGCTCTAAATTCTACATCACGCAAAACCTGCTGCATGATAGCATGCAAAGCCAATGTTCCGATAGCTTGAATATTAGTAGCAGGATTAACACCTGAAGCCGTCATATAATCAGCTTCCCAATTTATTTTAGCGGCTCCGTAGATAACATTCAAAATATCTGTGTAAGTAGCATCACACAAATTCCATTTTTTCACCAAATAGCCATCGGCAGCTGTTGTCACATCCACCGTAGCAGTTCCCTCCTGAGTAATAGTTCCAGATACTGTTACATCAATAGAGTTAATTAAATCCGCAACAGCCTTTGTCATAGGAACAGAAGTAGCTCCCTGGAAAGAGAAAGATCCATCAGTCTGTTCTGTAGCTGTTACATTAACAGACACTTC
Organism: Mediterranea sp. An20; assembly: GCF_002160055.1. Lineage (GTDB taxonomy): Bacteria > Bacteroidota > Bacteroidia > Bacteroidales > Bacteroidaceae > Bacteroides > Bacteroides avicola. The sequence goes on along the minus strand of NZ_NFJV01000020.1, from coordinate 51,632 downwards.
ATCTAATCCGCGGATTGCATTAGTCAATGTCAAAACACCATTTTGAGCATCTGTCATAGACAATGTCACGCTCGCGTTTGCCTGAGTCTGAGAATTTGTAGTCAATGTCAAATTCTCTGCCGAAATGCTTTCTGTTGGCAATTTTTGCCAATTTGCGAGCTCATCATCGCTACAAGCCGTGAACAAAGCCACAGAGCAAATCAGCGCAAATAAATAAAGCCAATTTTTCTTCATACTTCTTTAAAACATTTGTTTAGTTAATAAATGGCCTCTATAGGCCGTTAGATTTCCCTTTTTTAAACTGGGGTGCAAAGTAACGCTTTTTATAGCAAGCAAACAAGTCTTTTTTATAAAATAGGTGGTCTTTTTTTAAGACACATCCAATAAAGCAAACAGAAAACGGATATTATCCAAAAGCAAAAATACGTTTAAAACGGAAGAAAAATAGCACAATAAGCGACAAAAACAGGACATACGAAGGGCAAACAGCAAGGCGGAAACCAGTTTCTCATCTCCCTGCGATAAGAAAAAGAATGGAAAGGAAAAGACAAAGTTCGGCAAAGGCACTACCAGAACAAGCATCCAAGTGATTTAAACTGTTTATACCCTATGCTGATGCCCGTATGTACAAGCCCGTTTGCCGATAAGCCCTTCCAGAGAAATTTCCAAGCGATAAGCAGCGCACTGCCGGGCCATAAGCAGCGTGCTGCTTATATATAAGGACTGGGGCACTGATTACCAACGATATACATCATACGCAGACCGAACATTCCCAATCACTTCACCGGACAAGACAGCAGCTTTCTCAGGACGAGATTCCGCATTCGTCACTCGGCATTTCCGGCACCTTCCGGCCTTTCAAAGGAAAATGCACAAAAAAACTACCATAAACTGAGCTTTTTTCAGAAAAAATGACTAACTTTACAAAGAGCAAACGTCGCTTTTTACCGGGAGACCAATGCATCAGCCTAATTATCAACCTTTAAAGCATTTGAAGTATGTTTAATTCATTCGGTAATTTCCTCCGCCTTACCACTTTTGGGGAATCACACGGCAAGGCCATCGGAGGCGTATTAGACGGATTTCCCGCGGGTGTCAAAATAGACATGGACTTTGTGCAGGCAGAACTGAACCGGCGCCGGCCGGGACAGTCGCGTATTACCACCTCGCGCTCGGAAGATGACAAGGTGGAACTTCTGTCGGGCGTCTTCGAAGGACGCTCTACGGGCAGCCCCATCGGATTCCTGGTATGGAACAAAAACCAGCACTCCAGCGATTACAGCGAAATGCAGAGTGTCTACCGGCCTTCACATGCCGACTATACCTATAAGCTGAAATACGGTATTCGCGACTACCGGGGCGGCGGACGCTCATCGGCCCGCGAAACCATTGCCCGGGTGGTAGGAGGAGCGTTGGCCAAATTGGCTTTACGCCAGTTGGGCATGCACATCACGGCTTACACCTCGCAGGTAGGAGCCATCCGACTGGAAGAAAACTATACGGCCTATGACCTCAGCCTCATCGAAACCAACCCTGTGCGTTGTCCGGACCCGGAAAAAGCCAAGGAAATGGAGGAATATATATATAAGGTGAAGGAAGAGGGCGACACGATAGGCGGCGTGGTGACTTGTGTTATCCAAGGTGTGCCCATCGGATTGGGCGAACCTGTATTCGGCAAGTTGCAAGCGGCTTTGGCTTCGGGCATGCTGAGCATCAATGCTGCCAAAGCCTTCGAATACGGCGAAGGATTCAAGGGACTGAAGATGAAAGGTTCGGAACAAAACGATGTGTTCTACAACCATAACGGACGTATCGAAACACGCACCAACTATTCGGGCGGCATACAAGGCGGCATCAGCAACGGCGAAGACATCTACTTCCGCGTAGCCTTCAAGCCTGTAGCTACTGTACTGATGGAACAGCACACTGTCAACTTAGACGGACAGGACACCACGCTGAAAGCACGCGGAAGGCATGACCCCTGCGTACTGCCGCGCGCCGTACCCATCGTGGAAGCCATGGCTGCCATGACCATGCTGGACTATTACCTGATTGACCGCATGACCCAGTTATAGACCTATCATGGGTGCGGATTACACGGATTTCACGGACAAGTACACCATACTCTCTCCAATTATCCGCGTAATCCGCGCTCAATAAATAACTTCTACCCATGTCCATTAAACAATATATCCAAGACAACGAGCCGCGGATGCTTGACGAACTGTTCAGCCTTATCCGCATTCCCAGCATCAGTGCCAAACCCGAACATAAAGATGATATGCTGGCCTGCGCCCAACGCTGGAGGCAGCTCCTGCTGGAAGCCGGAGCAGACGAAGCCCATGTGATGCCCTCGGCAGGAAACCCGATTGTTTTTGCACAGAAACTCGTAAATCCCGATGCTAAAACCGTGCTGGTTTATGCCCACTATGATGTGATGCCCGCCGAACCCCTGGAGTTGTGGAAAAGTGCCCCCTTTGAACCCGAAGTGCGCGACGGACATATCTGGGCACGCGGTGCCGATGACGACAAAGGACAGTCGTTCATTCAGGTCAAGGCTTTCGAATATTTGGCAAAGAACGGTCTGCTGAACGTCAATGTGAAATTCATCTTCGAAGGGGAAGAGGAAATCGGCTCTCCCAGCTTGGAAGGATTCTGCCGGGAGCATAGGGAACTGCTGAAAGCCGATGTCATTCTTGTGTCAGATACCAGTATGCTGGGTGCCGACCTGCCCTCGCTCACCACCGGCCTGCGCGGACTGGCCTACTGGGAAATAGAGGTAACAGGACCCAACCGTGACCTGCATTCCGGCCATTTCGGCGGTGCCGTGGCCAATCCCATCAACGTACTGTGCCAAATGATTGCCCGGATTACAGACAAAGACGGCCGCATCACCGTGCCCGGTTTCTACGATGATGTAGAAGAAGTGCCCCAGGCCGAACGCGACATGATAGCCCGCATCCCCTTCGACGAAGAAAAATACAAACAGGCCATAGGAGTAAAAGCCCTGGCGGGCGAAAAAGGCTACAGCACACTGGAGCGCAATAGCTGCCGACCTTCCTTCGATGTCTGCGGCATCTGGGGAGGATATACGGGCGAAGGTTCGAAAACGGTACTCCCGTCCAAGGCATACGCCAAAGTATCGTGCCGGCTTGTTCCCCACCAGGACCACGAGAAGATTTCACGCCAGTTTGCCGACTATATCGTGGCCATTGCTCCGGATACCGTGCAGGTAAAAGTTACCCCCATGCACGGCGGACAGGGCTACGTCTGCCCCATCACGCTGCCTGTTTACCAGGCTGCCGAGAAAGGTTTTGAGAAAGCTTTCGGACAAAAGCCGCTGGCCGTACGCCGTGGAGGCAGCATTCCCATTATCTCAACCTTCGAGCAGGTGTTAGGAATCAAGACTGTATTGATGGGATTCGGTTTGGAGAGCAATGCCATTCATTCGCCCAACGAAAACATACCGTTGGACATCTTGCACAAAGGCATCGTGGCCGTCACGGAATTCTACCTGAACTACGGAAGTATGTAACGCACACACAAAGCGTGCATCAACTGCCAAACGGCTTCCGGTACGTGCATCCGTTTTTCCATTCGGAGCAACCGTAAGCCGTTTTTCCTTTGATAATCACACCTTTTCCACACAAAGGACAAGGCTTGCCCACGCATGCATCCCCTTCGGCAGATACAACAGGCTGTTCGGTTTTCTTCTTCCGCGGAGCCCGTTTTTTAGGCTCTTTTACGGGGGCTTCTGCCTTTTTTTCCTTAGGAGCAGATTTCTTTTCAGACGCAGAGGCCTGCACGGTAATACGACGGTTGCTGTGGTCGGCCAATACGCTTGCCACAATCTCGCGCACCATCTGCTTCAGTTCTTCCAGAAATTGAGCGGCATCATACGTCCGTTTCTCTATCTCGCGCAGTTTTTTCTCCCAAATACCTGTCAGTTCGGCCGACTTTAACAGTTCTTCGTGGATAGTCTGTATGAGTTCTATACCCGTAGGGGTTGCTATCAGGTTCTTGCGTTCCTTGCGGATATAGTTACGTTTAAACAGTGTCTCTATGATGGCGGCACGGGTAGACGGGCGACCGATACCGTTTTCTTTCAGGGCATCACGCAGTTCATCGTTATCCACCAGCTTACCTGCCGTCTCCATGGCGCGCAACAAAGTGGCCTCCGTATAAGGCTTAGGAGGCTGGGTCCACTTCTCCACCAAGTCGGGCTGATGGGGTCCGCATTCGCCTTTTACAAAAACGGGCAATACCCGTTCGGCATCTCCTTCTTTCTCGTCCTTGTCGTCTGCAGCAGCCGAAGCAGCGAAGACCACTCTCCAACCGGGTTCCAGAATTTGGCGGCCGGAAGTTTTAAACTCAATGCCGTCTACCTCTCCCCACACGGTTGTTGTGGCAAATTTACAGTCGGGATAAAAAACAGCAATGAACCGCCGGGCTATAAGGTCGAACACCCGCCGTTCCATATCTGTCAGATTAACGGGAGGCTGCCCGGTGGGAATAATGGCATGGTGATCGGTCACTTTAGAATTGTCGAATACTTTCTTCGATTTAGGCAAATGCTGTCCCTCCAGCGGTGCGGTCAGCGTTTCGTATCCGCGCAATCCCTTCAGGATACCTGGACATTTGGGGTAAATATCATCGCTCAAGAAAGTAGTATCTACGCGAGGATATGTAGCCACCTTTTTCTCGTAGAGCGACTGGATAAGCTTCAGTGTTTCGTCGGCAGAATAGGCAAACTTCCGGTTGCACTCCACCTGCAAGGAAGTCAGGTCGAACAAACGCGGCGGCGCTTCCTTCCCCTCCTTCTTGGTCACGGCAGTCACCGTGAAAGGCAAATCCTTGATGCGGGCCAGCAACTCTTCGCCGCGCGCCTTGTCCGTAATCGGTTCAATGCCACGGTTGTCTTCCTCCCTCTTGGGCTTCTGTCCGGCAGGAAGTCCCTTCTGTTTTTCCGCATCCAGAATCAGTTCTTCTTCACTTTTCTTCACCAGCGCGGTGAACGCGGTTTCCCGGTAAAGAGTGTTCAGCACCCAATATTGCTTAGGCACAAAATGTTCTATTTCCAGCTGACGGTTTACAATCAGCGCCAGGGTAGGCGTCTGCACCCTCCCGATAGACAGCACCTGCCGGTTCTGCCCATACTTCATGGTATAAAGCCGTGTGGCGTTCATGCCCAGCAGCCAGTCACCGATGGCGCGGCTCAACCCGGCTTCATAAAGAGGCTGGAAATCGGAAGCATCGCGCAACTTGGCAAACCCTTCGTGGATAGCCTCCTCGGTGAGCGAAGAAATCCACAGGCGTTTCACGGGACAGTGTGCCCCTGCTTTCTGCATCACCCAGCGCTGGATGAGCTCCCCCTCCTGCCCGGCATCGCCACAATTGATAATCATGTCGGCCTGCTGCATGAGGCGTTCGATGACTCGGAACTGGCGTTCATAGGTGGGGTTTTCTATCAGTTTAATGCCAAAACGTGGCGGAATCATAGGCAGATACTCCAGCCGCCACTGCTTCCAGTCGGGCGTATATTCGTGCGGCTCTTTCAGTGTGCAGAGGTGTCCGAAGGTCCACGTCACCTGGTAACCGTTTCCCTCGATGTATCCGTCTTTCTTCTCCCTTGCCCCCAGCACGTCGGCTATGTCGCGCGCCACGGAAGGTTTTTCGGCAATGCAAACTATCATTCTGTATTCAAGTCTTACTATTCGGGGGACAAAGATACAAAAAAATATCAGTTAATTCGGGACTTGTCCGGATTGGGAAGAAGCAGAGATGTTTCTATTGCCCGGCACTGGAAAGCTTATACTGAAGCAGGCAGCAGCATATAGCTTGGAAGCAAACGGCGTATATATAAGAAGCGGCGCTGTACGCGCTTAGGCAGACAGTGTATGCCGTGAAGGTGATGCAGAGAATGTGTTTCCCCCGACAGTCTACTGAATGACAACCAATTACGACATAATTCGCTTCTCAAGACCTTATGGCAGAGCCCCTGAGGCAGATACGCACGAAAGAGCGTATGCGGAAGCCTGCCTTTATAAAGCATGTGAAGCATCCCCCACCCGCCAAAAGCCGGGAGGAGATGCTTCACTTTGTTCCGGATGACATACTGGCAAACAGCCGAATCGCCTCAGGAAGCTCTTTCTGGAAACCTAATCGGAGTTAGTCGGTTTGTTAAACTGAAAGGCGATTCGCCCATAGCAAGGCAAAGCTTCCAGCTGTCGGCAATAATTTCCCCAGGCTATTTCTGGGTAATCCCAACGGTTGTTGGCATAAAGCACCAACTGCCCGTCGGCCATTTTATGGATGCGGCAAGCCGCTGACGCATCGGTGGAAAGCACAGAGAATCTGCCTGCACCACCTGCCGACTCCAAGGAATAATAGTAAATATTCTCCTTCATCCCTTTTGCCGCTTGAGTAAGGGGCTGCCGGCAATTGGCTCCTTTGTCTGCCCAATAATAATAATTGTGCGTATCCAAAGCCCATGGCCCATCCGGTTTCTGCCCGTAAGCAGGCACATCGGGGTTGAAAAGCGGCACATTTCCTTCGTTTCCGGCAAGGGCATCGGAGGGATAATCATTCCAATAAGCATCCCTACTCCAGCACAGGCGGTCAAAGGAACCTGACAACCGGAAAGCCAGCCCCGACTCACGCACATACCCATTGGGAGCACCGTCTACCGTATAATCTACAGTCATCTCACCCGAGGCAGTGATTTTAAAGACCAAACCGACTTCTATCTGCCGGTATGTCCCGCTCAGATAGACATAAACGCCATCTGCCCGTTGTTCCCAACGGAAGGATTTTTTCTCCCAATCGGTTGCAGCCACCTCATAATGGTCGGCTATCTTACGGACTTCTGCCCCCGACAAATGGTTCAGATTGACATACAGGTTGAGGAATGGTCCTTGCTCAATCCATACTTCCCCGTTTACCCGGGCATTTTCTATCAGGCCGGTAGTCTTGTTGAACGGTATTTCAAAACGACTCCCCTCGAACACAACAAAAGCGTCATCTTCTTCTACCTTCAAATCCGTACCGGTTCCCAACAACTCCGGATAAGCCACCGGCTTATAGCCTAATGCCAACTGATAAGAATCTATCAGTTCGCCATCGGCTGTGCAAAATTCTACCCGCAAAGACTCACCTGCCGTCCAATCCTCGCCGGGAATGTTCAACACCCCTTTGGCATGAGGAGATACAGAAGGTAAAGCCACTTCTTTCCGAAGTCCCCGCCAAGAATAAAAAGCCTTTATCTCGTCCAGGTCCGTATGGTCAAAACGATTGTACACCGTAAACGCTATCGGCATGCCCGGAGTAAATGCTATGACATCGTCCGACAAGAGCCTTACCGGCGAATAAGCTTTCTTGGTAGACCAGAACTCCGGTTTCTTTCTGCGCCAGACATCTACAATGCCCCATTCACCATAGCCCACACAATTGCCCCGGAATCCCTCGGGCTTGGCCGTATGGGCAAACTCCTTCCAGAAAGCATCGCCCACCTTAGGCTCCGGCAGGGCAAAAGTTTCATCCACATAGCCCCAGATGCCTCCTCCCAGTCCACCGGGGGCATCAAACAGGCCACTCCACATCATGTCCAGCGATTTTCCCCAGAATTCACGGATATTGGGATCGGTCTGCAACGTAGAATATGTGTAGCAGGCCGGATGAGCCCATTCATCGAAAATGACCGGCATACCGGGAGTTTGGAAGTTACGGGTAGAAACGCCCCATTGGTCCAGATTGCCGTATACATCCTGGTAGTGCATGCTGACAATATCATAAATCTTCTTCTCGCGGGGTGTCGAACCGGGATAACTGAAAATGACCGGACGTGTCTTGTCTGTGCGTTTCACGTAATCATAACACAACTGGAAATTGCTACCGTAAGTGCTTTCGTTGCCGATGCTCCAGAATAAGACAGAAGGATGAGAACGCATGGTACGAACCATCTCCACGCACTGCGACTTATACCAGTCGGCATAGTCCGGGTTGTCTTGTGTGGCTCCCGGTGCATAGTTCTTCTGGCGGTGGGTATTGACGAAGCAGACGGCAGTCTCACACTCCACATAGATACCATACCGGTCACAGAACTCTACAAATCGTTCCGTAGGAGGATAATGCGAAGTACGGACAAAATTCATATTGGCCTCCTTGAAGAGCACAGCATCCAAGCTGTCCGTTTCAGGGGTAGCTACCCTGCCCAGCAAAGGATGAATGTCGTGCCGGCAAGCCCCGCGCAACTTCACGGGCTGACCATTAACCAACATGCGGTTGCCACGCACCTCCACTTCGCGAAACCCCACCTGTTTCGTATAGCTGGCAGTCACTTTATTGCCTTTCAGCACCTCCAGTTTCACTTTATACAAATGCGGGTGTTCGGCATCCCATTTCCGGGGAGAGGACACAGCCATTTCAACTTTCGCTACACCGTCTTCTGTTTCCATGCGCCGGGAAACCGTTTTCACCTTATCGCCCTCAGGAGAAAAAAGCGAAAGACGCACAGACATACGGCGGGCATCGCCAGTCTCACCGGTAAAGCTCAACACGGCATCCTGATACAGACTGTCCAAATCGGTGACAAATGCCCCGTTGCAGACAGACTCGCTGGGGGTGGCAAAAAGGGTCACATCCCGCAGGATACCACCAACTGGATGGTGGGCATAGCCTGAAGCATAAGAAATGTCATCCAACGGGTCCGTCAGTTCAAGCATCAGCTCATTGTCTGCCCCGGCTTTCACGTAGGGAGTAATGTCTGTTTCCCACCGGGTAAATCCACCGTTGTGCTCACGCACCAAGGTACCGTTGACATAAAGCCGGGCTTTGCTGTAAGTCCCGTCAAAACGAAGGATGATTTTATTTCCCTGGTAATCGGCAGGAACATGAATCATCCTCCGATAACAGAAAGGTGCATCATGCCGGATGGCATACCCTTGCATGGCGGCTTCACCCGGCACTTCGATAGAGGTCCACGGGCTGTCGGCCGTATATCGGAATTCCCATTCTCCATTCAGGGATATGACCGGATTTTCTACGCCACGCACATAATCGGGCAACCAATAAGAACGACTTTCCTTTTCAGCATCTGCCGCCCGAACAGGCGTAAACGCTCCCTCCAGTCCGACAGAGAGAGCCGCCCATATAAAAGCATTCAGAAGAAGTTTTTGCATTAGCAGATAAGTTTGTTAGTGGTTAGTTCACAAGTTTCAGTCCGTATCAGAACAAGTCAATCTCCGCCACAGACACACTGTTTCCTCCTCCTTCGATGCCGGTGACTTCAATGCGCACGTAACGTGCCTTCTGTGCCTTCGTGAAGTCGCAGAAGCGCTTGGTAGGATCGTTTACCAGGTTACCGAATTCAAAGTCGACTGCCTTGCTCCATTGACTGCCATCGCTGCTCACACTCACCGTGCCTTTGGCCATCATACCCTTACGCTGGTGGGTCTGTGGGGTGTAAGCAAATCCGGAAAGAGACTTTTCCTCTCCCAAGTCGATGGTCAGACTGTGGGGAAGGGCTGTTTCTGCCGAAGACCAGTACGTGTTCGGGTTGGCATCGAAAGCAGCCGACAGGGGATGGTTCTCCGTTTCACTGCTTGCCGAAACTGGCTTCCAGGAAGACTTGGCATAACCCAACTTTTCCGTACATACCGCTCCGGCTTCGCCGTCCAGCACAGCCACGGCCTTCAGCGTGCAGTTGCCCACAGACACCGGAGCGCTGTAAACCTCAGAGTGCTCGTCTGGCGTGGTACCGTCTGTCGTGTAATAGATCTTGTAACCTGCATTCAGATTCTCGGAAGCGTTCTGATTATGCGACTTCCAGCCGAAATCCTGCAGCTTGGGACGGATAGTCACTACGCCCTGAGCATCCTGCACCACCTCCAGCTGGGGAGCCTTGGCTGCATAGTAATAGGCAGAGATATGGCTGATGGACGGAGACATACGGGAGGCCAGCAGACGGAAACGGAGACCGTCAGTAACCACTTCGGGGAAGCGAAGCAGACGCTTGTAGCCGATATTTGTCGAAGTGGCTATTTCCTTCCATGCACCGTCCACACGGGCATCCACCGCAAACTTCTCCACCCGCTCGCTTCTCCGGGCCACAGCTTCTTGCAGCATCAGGCGGTTAATTTTGACAGGCTGGGGCATGGTCACGGTGAATGTCTTCGTACCGTCCAGCATGATGTACGTATCATCGTTGTCGTCCAAGACCTCTTCCGGACCCGATGCCCCTTCAAGAAGGTCTGTTCCGTAGGTCTCACGGATTCTTTTGCCGACTTCCTCCAGCACTTTCACGTCCGTCTCCGAGAAACGTCCCTCGCGGTTAGGCGGGATGTTCAGCAGGAATGTGGCGTTACCACCCACGGCACGCTCGTAGATGTCGAACACATCGTCCGCACTGCGGGTCCTCTGGTCCGTGTCGTCACGGTAGAACCAGCCTTCGCGGATGGAGGTGTTCACCTCGGCCTGCTGGTAGTGAAGGTATTTACCTTTATAAAGCTGCTCACGGCTGCCCAGGTCGGTATCCGTCATGTCCGGGAAGTGGCTGGTCGTGTCAGGATTTTCGCTGTAAGGAATCACGTTCCATTCTGTGTCGCGGGTTCCGCCGGCCTCGTTGCCGCACCAGCGCACGTCCTCACGGCCGAAGATGACCGCTTCAGGAGCCAGCTCGTGAATCAGTTTCTTCCACGCCGGGTAGTTATAGGTCTGGCCACCCTTGCGCTTGGGATGAGCACCGTCGAACCACACCTCGTGGATGGGGCCGTATTCGGTCAGCAGTTCATAAAGCTGGTTCAGGAAATACTCGTTGTAATCGTCCACCACGAACTTGAACTTACGCTTGTCAGCAAACGGACGGCCAGGAACTTCACGGGGAATGGTGCGCTCGCTGTACTTGCTCAGATTGCCGTAGAGCCCTTCGGGATTCTCTATCTGGTACAGGTCGGCGGGAGAAAGGTAGACACCCAGCTTCAACCCATACTTCCGGCAAGATTCCGAAAGGTCCTTCAGAATGTCTCCCTTCCCGTCGCGGAAAGGAGAAGACATGATGCCGTGTTTCGTATAACGGCTCTGCCACAGCACAAAACCGTCGTGATGCTTGGCAGTAAAGATGACCATCTTGATACCGGCTGACTTCATCGCACGGCACCACTGGTCGGTATCCAAATCTTTCAGGGCAAAAAGAGAGGGGTCTTCCTTGCCCGTGCCCCACTCACGGCGACTGAAGGTATTGGGACCGAAATGAATGAAAGCGATAAACTCATTGCGGAGAGCAGACAACTGATTGTCTGTCGGCACCACATGAGCCGCCTTTTCAATGATAACTTCCGGACTGTCGCCCTCAATACAAATGGTGTTGGCAAAGGGAATATCTTCCCCTGCACCCGCTTTCTCCTGCGCCTGAGCCATAAAAGGCATTGCCCAAGCACCCAGCAAAAGCGTGCTGAAAAACAAAGTTTTACTTTTCATATCTATTCTGTCTAAAAAATAATTATTGTCGTTTGGCTCACGATAGGACATGTCGGCACGGGATGTTATGCTGTTGCCGACACAGGCTGCCCGCAGCGGACTGAGCCCTGCAACATGAACGGGCACAGACAGACAACGCAACAGACAGGCAGCGATATGCAACAAGATATATTTCATTTTCACGATATACATAAACAGGTTATAGAAAAGTCACGTGCAAAATTAAGCAACACAAACTATATTCACAAACTCTCCCATGTCTATTTTTAGAAAGAAAACGGAACAGACAAGAAGAAAAACCACACAAAATGGAACTACTTCCGTTCCTTTCCCCGTCCGATTTCCTGCGGGAGGACTCCCGCATACTGCCTGAAGACACGCGAGAAATACTGAGACGAATGGTAGCCGCAGAGATAAGCCACCTCTTTCACTGACAAATCCGTATTCTTCAATAATTCCACAGCCTTGTCTATCCGGATACGTTGCAGATAGCCCAAAGGCGACAGATGGAATTCCTGAGAGAAAATCTTCCTCAGATAGCGCCCGCTCACCCCGGTATGTGCAGCCACGTCGGCCATCGTCACATCCGAAGCATAGTGCAGCCTCAAATACCCGACAGCCTTTTGCAAGACCCTGTTCATGCCGGACGGGAATGCATGGCGAACCATGTAACGGTAAATCAGCACCATAAGCTCGGCATACGACAAGACCACCAGATATTCATACCCTTCCTCCTGCTGCTGTAGCTCATTGATGACAGAGCGAACTTCCTGCACAATCCGTATGTCATCCACCATCTTCAGCAGACGCTTCTGTTCGGAGAGGTTCCATAAGGGAGCAGCAAAGGAAGTGCCCTGCTCTTCTACCGACAAGGGCTGAAGAGAATTCAACTGCCAAAATATATCCGGCAGAAATTCAAGCTGCATCAGGGTGCATCCCTTCTCGCCCGCCTCAAACTTATGGGAAACATGGGAGGGAAGCAGCATCAGGTCGCCTTCCTGAAACGACACGCTTTCGTCTTCCAACAGAATCCGGCACGAACCTTTCTTCACGTAATTCAGTTCAATGCGCAGATGACTGTGCGGACCGTACGATTCTCCCGGTACAAAAGATACAAAACGGAACACATCGGCCAAACGTCGCTGCCTCAGGAATTCTACCAAATCCCTGAGCGCTTCGGAGAAGAGAATCTTATGGTTACACACACCGTCCATCGTTCCATCTGCTTATGCAAGTTCGTTTCACCCTGCAAAGATATAACTTTTATGCTTTTCCCGAGACATCCCCACGCATTTCTCTCCCTGTTGTTCAGAGCCATGCATACCACTGCCCGCCGGGAGTTAGAAAACCGGTTATTACAAAATCCCTATCTCTCTGGCAGACAGACGGTTGTTTCTAAGTGACAAGCACCATGCTCCCCATAGTCCGGCACCGCGATGCTTAGAGCTTGGCAATCGGCGTCAAAGAGCTTGGAAATGTAGTTTATAAATATATGTATATACTGCTTTCTGGCATGGAGGCAAACGGGAATCGCATGCATACAGACATAAAAAAAGGGCTCCGCTGAGCCCAACCTTTGTTAACCTTAAAATCTAATACTATGAAAAACACTCTGCAAAGATATAACCTTTCTGGGAAATATACAAATTGTTCCATAAGGAAGGCTTATATAACACTATTTAAGTAAAATCAAAGTGTGAAAGATGTGTGAAGGATGTATCTTTCACCATAACCATCTGATTCACAAAATTTCAGCGGGTGGTGTAAGCGTGAAGGCAGTTTCCGGGAAAGAAGAAATGGAGCGCAGAGACACGAAGTCAAAACTTTCGCTCCGTGCACTCTCCCCCTCTTCAGAAATAAACTCCGTGTCTCTGTGTTCCATTCCAGCATAAACGTCCATATTAGCGACGTAAACCTCAAGGTTAGCAGCGTAAACCTCAAGGTTAGCATACGCAAAAAGGGTACCCCCTTTCGGGAATACCCTCTACTTTTCCGGCTACCGACAGAACGATTATTCCTCGTCCATCAGAATATCCAATATCTGACAAGCAGCCTTGGCCACCGGAGTACCCGGCCCGAAGATGGCAGCCACACCTGCCTGATAGAGGAAATCATAATCCTGCGGAGGAATGACACCACCGGCAAACACCACGATGTCCTCACGGCCCAACTTCTTCAGTTCGGCAATCAGCTGAGGGATGAGCGTCTTATGACCGGCAGCCAACGACGATACGCCCACGGCATGAACATCGTTTTCCACCGCTTCGCGCGCAGCCTCGGCCGGAGTCTGGAACAACGGACCCATGTCTACGTCGAAACCGCAGTCGGCATAACCCGTAGCCACTACTTTTGCACCACGGTCGTGCCCGTCCTGGCCCATCTTGGCTATCATGATACGCGGCTGGCGACCTTCCTTCTTGGCAAACTTCTCGCACAGTTCACATGCCTTGGCGAAGTCTGCATCGTTTTTACTTTCTGATGAATACACGCCTGATATGGTTCTGATGATTGCTTTATAACGTCCTACAACTTTCTCGCATGCGTATGAGATTTCGCCCAGCGTGGCACGTACCCGGGCAGCCTCGACGGCAAGCTCCAGCAGGTTGCCCTTGCCGGTCTTGACACATTCGGTGATAGCATCCAACGCCTTGTCCACCTCAGCCTGGTTGCGGTTGGCTTTCAGCTTCTTCAGGTTCTCTTCCTGCTCCTGGCGCACGGCCGTATTGTCAATCTCCAGGATGTCGATGGGAGCCTCCTTGTCCAAGCGATACCGGTTCACGCCCACGATGGTCTGCGTGCCGCTGTCGATGCGGGCTTGCGTGCGGGCAGCCGCCTCTTCGATGCGCATCTTGGGCAAGCCGGTTTCAATGGCCTTGGCCATACCGCCCAGTTTCTCGATTTCCTGAATATGCTCCCATGCCTTGTGGGCAATCTCATTGGTCAAAGACTCCACATAGTAAGAACCTGCCCACGGGTCGACGTTCTTGCAGATGTAAGTCTCTTCCTGGATATAAATCTGCGTATTGCGGGCAATGCGGGCGGAGAAGTCGGTAGGCAGAGCGATGGCCTCGTCCAAGGCATTGGTATGCAGCGATTGCGTGTGACCCAAGGCAGCCGCCATGGCCTCGATACAGGTACGTCCCACGTTGTTGAAGGGGTCTTGCTCGGTGAGCGACCAGCCGGATGTCTGTGAGTGAGTGCGCAGTGCCAGCGACTTGGGATTCTTCGGGTTGAACTGCTTCACAATCTTGGCCCACAGCATACGGGCAGCACGCATCTTGGCGATTTCCATGAAGTGGTTGGTTCCGATGGCCCAGAAGAAAGACAAGCGCGGGGCAAAGGCATCGATGTCCAACCCGGCATTGACACCGGCACGCAGATATTCCAGACCGTCAGCCAGGGTATAAGCCAGTTCGATGTCGGCCGTGGCACCGGCTTCCTGCATGTGATAGCCGGAAATGGAGATGGAGTTGAACTTAGGCATCTTCTGCGAGGTGTACTCGAAGATGTCGGAAATAATCTTCATGGAGAATGCGGGTGGATAGATGTAAGTGTTGCGCACCATGAACTCCTTCAGGATGTCGTTCTGGATGGTACCGGCCATCTCCTCCAGCTTGGCGCCCTGCTCCAGACCGGCATTAATGTAGAAAGCCATGACGGGCAGCACGGCACCGTTCATCGTCATGGAAACGGACATTTTATTCAAAGGAATACCCTCGAAAAGCACCTTCATGTTCTCCAACGAGCAGATAGACACGCCAGCCTTACCTACATCGCCCACCACACGCTCATTGTCGGGGTCATAGCCACGGTGTGTAGGCAGGTCGAAAGCAACAGACAAACCCTTCTGGCCACTGGCGAGATTGCGGCGATAGAATGCATTAGACTCTTCGGCAGTGGAGAATCCGGCATACTGGCGGATGGTCCACGGACGGAAGGTATACATCATGGAATACGGTCCGCGTAAATAAGGCGGAATGCCGGCAGCATAATCCAGATGTTCCATGCCTTCCAAGTCTTCCTTGGTATAAACAGGCTTCACTTCGATGTGTTCCGGCGTCTTCCAATCTGCATGGATGCCGTTGTTTTTTTGCCACTCTGCCCCGTTGGCGGGCTTGAAGTCGGCATATATATCGATGTTCTTGAAATCTTTTCTCATAATTCTTTTTCCATTTAAACACAGAGGCACAAAGACACAAAGATTAATGTTTTATGCTACAAAGACACAGAGTCAAAATTATTCTCGTTCAAAAATAACCGTTAATTCTTCTTTTAACTCCTTGCATCAACACAGGAACATTGAAATTGATAAGCAATCCCAATTTCTTATTGGCTAACTTTAAGTAGGTGACCAACTGCACTTCATGAACATCTTTCAATTCTTCCACAGCTTTCAACTCTACAATAATCTTATCCTCCACCAATAAATCTATCCGGAAATCCTTATGCAACTTATGCCCCTTATAATAAACAGGAAGTTCAACCTGACTATCAACCTGCAATCCGCGGTCATGTAACTCAGCTATCAAACAAGCCTCATACACTGTCTCTAATAGTCCCGGTCCTAATTCCCGATGGATATCAATAGCTGCTCCGATAATTTTATTGCTCAAAGCATTGTAATAATCCCGTTGCAGTATATCCATAAATACTCTGTGACTTTGTGTCTCTGTGTTCTACTTTAATAACTGCTTATTGTATTCTCTCAGTGTTTCCAACACATTGACACGGACATGGATGAAGTTCTCGATGCCGGCAGCCTTCAGCTCGTCCATGCAGGCGGGAGCCCCTGCCACTATGAACATGGCACGCCCGGCCAAAGCCTGGAAGGCAGGAATGGCATATTCGGCATATTCATCGTCGCTGGAGCAGAGCACCACGATGTCGGCCTTGGCAGCCATAGCAGCATCGATGCCTTCCTGAACGGAAGCAAAGCCTAAGTTGTCGATAACTTCATAACCGGCACAGGCCAGGAAATTGCACGAGAACTGGGCACGTGCCTGCCGCATGGCCAGATTGCCGATGGTAAGCATGAAGGCCTTCGGGCGCTTGCCGCTCTGCTCCGTTTCCAGACGCAATGCCTCAAACTGGCTGGCTGCACGCGAGAAGTCGAGCGAAGCACAGTCTTTCTCACACGTATGTTCATGGCCTCCTCCACAGCAGCATGTGGCTTCCATCGGACGCTTCTCGCCGGCCAGTTCGGTGAAGTTGGGATATTGGTTGGTACCCAAGAGAATCTCCTTTCGGCGGGCAACAGCCTCATGGCGGGCTTTATTGCTGGCATTGACAGCTTCCTGCACCTTACCCGCCTTGACAGCAGCATAGAATCCGCCTTCTTCTTCCATCGCCAGGAAGAGTTTCCAGGCTTGGGCGGCGATAGAAGCTGTCAGGTTTTCAATGTAATAAGAACCGCCGGCCGGGTCGACCACCTTATCGAAGTGCGACTCTTCGCGGAGCAACAACTGCTGGTTGCGCGCCAGACGTTCGGAAAATTCGGTGGGAGTCTCATAGGCGGCATCGAAAGGCAGAACCGTCATGGAGTCTACACCTGCCAAAGCCGCACTCATGGCCTCTGTCTGTGTGCGGAGCAGGTTGACATACGAATCGAAGAGCGTCAAATTGAACTTGGAAGTCTCGGCATGTACGTGCATCTTGGCGGCACATTTGCATTCGCCCTCGCCCAGATACTGCTCTACAATGTCTGCCCAAAGCATGCGGGCAGCGCGGAACTTGGCGATTTCCATGAAGTAATTGGAAGAGATGCCGAAATTGAACCGGATGTTTCTGGCCACCGTAGCGGCAGGCACACCGACTTCGGTCAGGGCATTCATATACTCATTACCCCACGCCAACGCATAGCCCAGTTCCTGATAGATATAGGCACCGGCATTGCAAAGCAAAGACGCGTCCACGCCAAGCACCTGATAGCCGCAAAGTTCGGCAGTGGCATCCAGCAACGCCTTGCCCGTTTCGGCCATGAGAGTACGCTCCTTGCCTTTGGAGAGCATCTTGCCCAGCGGGTCGTAGGCTATGGAGCCACGGAGCTTGGAGAGGTCATATCCGTGCTTCTTGAAATAAGCCACTAACAGATGAGCCAGTTCGACCACATGTCCCTGGCAAGTGGAGAAGTTCAGTTCCACGCACTCGGCGCAAATGTCCTTGAGTAGAGTTTCCAGATAAGCCTCATCCAATTGCTTGGCCTTGATGCTGAAGCCCAAGGAGTCCACGCCCCGATTCAGGATGTCGAGTGCTTTGGCATTGGCCTCCGCAGGGTCTTCCACACGGATGTCCTGACGGATAAGCCAGGAATTGTCGTTTTTCTTCGTGCCGCGCAGATAAGGGAACTCACCAGGCAGAGCATCGGTGATGCGGAGCCCTTCGAGGTCTTCACGGCGATAGAAAGGTTTCACATTGAATCCTTCGTTTGTGCGCCAAACGAGTTTCTTCTCAAAATCGGCACCTTTCAGGTCGGCCGTGACTTTGTCCATCCATTCCTGAGTGCTGACGGATGGAAAGTCGGAGAAGAGTTTTTCTTTGTTTTCTGCCATAATTTATTTATTATAATGTAGGTTGAAATAAGTGTGATTTCACTTTATTCTGCAAATATAAGGAATAAGTCGATTGTGGGACCATCTATTGCTCACTTTTTTCAACTTTGTGCGAAAGTTGCGTCCGTTTGCATCCCCCACACAGGCAGAAGGTTTCCACGCACCTCCGGATAAGACCGACAGGGAGATGAGGAAGTTCTTTTTTCTGCTAAAAAACTTGGCATCTTCGTGCGTATTGCGTACTTTTGCGGGCATTAACCGCGAATCAAAATCATTAACATTATAAAAACTATGGATTGGTTAAACAGTTTGTTATGGGACCCGTCATCCGTAGCCCACATCGTCTTCCTCTATTCCTTTGTGATAGCGATAGGCGTATTGCTGGGCAAACTCAAGGTGGCAGGTATCTCGCTGGGCGTGACATTCGTCCTGTTTATGGGCATTCTGATGGGGCACTTCGGCTTCACGGTATCCACGCCCATCCTTCATTTTTTACGTGAGTTCGGTCTGACTCTGTTCGTGTTCTGCATCGGCTTGCAGGTAGGTCCGTCATTCTTCTCGTCTTTCAAGAAAGGCGGCATGACACTGAACCTGCTGGCAGTCATGATTGTAGTGCTCAACATTGTGGTGGCCCTCACTATTTACTTCGTAGCCAACGGCCGTGTCGAGCTTCCAATGATGATCGGTATCCTCTACGGTGCCGTCACCAACACACCGGGACTTGGTGCTGCGCAGGAGGCCCTGAACCAACTGCAATACACGGGCGACCCCATTGCCTTGGGCTATGCTTGTGCCTACCCGCTGGGCGTGTTGGGCATCATCGGCTCCATCATTGCCATCCGCTACATCTTCCGCGTGGACTTCAACAAGGAAGAAGAGGCCTTGCGCCACAGCGAGGACGATGAGAAACAGAAGCCGCACCTGATGACGCTGGAGGTACGCAACGAGTCCATCGACGGCAAGCGGCTGCTTCAGGTCAAGGAATTTCTGGGTCGTCCTTTCGTATGTACCCGCATCCGTCACGAAGGCCATGTCTCCATCCCCGACCAGAACACCAAATTCCACATAGGCGACCAGCTCTATATGGTATGTTCCGAAGAAGATGCTGAAGCCATCTCAGCCTTTATCGGCCGTGAGGTAGATGTAGACTGGGAACATCAGGATATGCCGATGGTATCCAGACGCATCCTTGTAACCAAATCTGAAATCAACGGCAAGAAGCTGGGCGACATGCACTTCCGCAGCACCTACGGCGTAACAGTTACACGTGTCAACCGTTCGGGCATGGACCTCTTCGCCGCTCCCAACCTGACACTTCAGGTAGGCGACCGTGTGATGGTGGTAGGCCAGCAGGATGCCGTCAACGGTGTAGCCCTCGTATTGGGCAACCAGTTGAAGAGGCTCGATACACCGAACATTGTCACCATCTTTGTCGGCTTGTTCCTCGGTATATTGGTAGGCAGCCTGCCTATTTCCTTCCCCGGCATGCCGACACCCGTCAAATTAGGCTTGGCCGGCGGTCCGCTGGTGGTAGCCATTTTGATTGGCCGCTTCGGATATAAGCTGAAACTGGTCACTTACACTACGATGAGTGCCAACCTGATGCTGCGCGAGATTGGTCTGGTACTGTTCCTTGCCAGCGTGGGTATTGACGCAGGTGGACAATTCGTGCAGACAGTACTGCAGGGCGATGGCATGCTGTATGTGCTCTGGGGCTTCCTGATTACCGTCATTCCGTTGCTGATTGTAGGCGTGTTCGCCCGCGGATTCTTCAAGGTAAACTATTTTATCCTGATGGGTCTTATAGGCGGTGCCACTACCGACCCTCCTGCACTGGCTTACTCCAACCAGGTAGCCGGCAACACAGCACCGTCTGTAGGCTACTCTACGGTCTACCCGCTCACCATGTTCCTGCGCATCTTGGCAGGGCAAATGATATTGCTGACCATGATGTAAGAGCAGGAAACCGATAAAAAACAGAAGAGGCTGCCCGGCACACATTCACTGCCAGGCAGTCTCTTCTGTTTCACAGACAAGACCTACGCCTAAAGCGCCAGTTTCTTACGCACGAATTCTTCTACAAAGTCCACCGTTCCTTCAATGCCCAGCACCGACGAGTCCACACAAAGGTGATAGGAAGCCGCTGCCCCCCACGTTTTGTAACTGTAATAATTGTAATACTCCGAACGCTTCTTGTCGGCTTTCGCCATCATTGCCTCAGCCTCTTGTGCGCCAAAACCATGAATACGACACAGGCGGGCTATCCGGTCTTCTTTGGTCGATGAGATAAAGACATTGGCACAGCGCGGATGCTCGCGCAAGATGTAGTCGGCACAACGGCCCACAAACAGACACGACTTCTCGGCAGCCAGGCGGCGTATGACATCACTCTGCACCTTAAACAGCGAATCGTTGCTCAAACAGTTATTGGCAGGTATGGTGCCGTCGGTTATAAACGGGAAGCGCATGCCAAACCATCCCCCCACCAATCCCTGGGCAGGGCGCTCATCGGCACGCTCAAAAAACTCACTGCACAGGCCACTTTCTTCCGAAGCCAGTTGGATAAGCTCCTTGTCATAAAAAGATATGCCCAGACGCGCGGCCAGTTTCTCACCAATTTCACGACCGCCACTGCCCAACTGACGGCCAATGTTTACTACGAACTTATTATCCATATCTATTCTCCTCCATATTTATTTGCAGAAAACATATAGAGCACTGTTTAAATCACTTTTCTGGTGCAGTCACAACCCTATTCGGGGCGACTGGCCGGAACGGGATTTAAACGATTCTCTGTTTGTCAAGGGCAAATTTAAAAAATATAGAGGAATTATCAGACAATCCCCCCATTTATTTTCCGGATATTATGCGGCAGTTTTTCTGCTATTGGAGTAACTTAAACGCTGGATCCATGAATGGCACAACCTTTATTCTGTTGACTGTCAGCATGTTATTTCTAACATATAACAAGCCCGCTGCTTATACCCCGGCAGTCGGCTGCTTATAGCCTGGCATCTTTCTACAAAGGACCTACCAGATAATTCGTCCTTATACATCGACATCAGCGTCCGGCATAAGGAGTTTACATCCCCCCTTTATCCAGCATCCCGTCCCGCTCCAATTCCAACAGAAAAAGTTTAGCCTCTGTGCCACCTGCATACCCGGTCAGCGCACCGTTGCTACCTATCACCCGATGGCAGGGTATGAAGACAGAAAGCGCATTGGCCCCATTCGCATTAGCCACGGCACGGACGGCAGACGGCATCCCCAACTGCGCAGCCAATGCCGCGTAAGTCCAAGTCTGTCCGTATGGAATTTCCCTCAACCGTTTCCAGACATCTTTCTGAAACGCTGTTCCCACCTCAAGCAGAGGCAGGTCGAAGACTTGCCTTTTCCGGCTGAAATACTCCTCCAACTGACAGACAGCCTCACGAGTGACCGGCGTAGGAAGGTACTCAAAATCAGCTTTCAAGTAAGCCTGCAAACGTCTGTCCACCCGTCCTGGATGCTTCTCATGCACCCAGTTGCACAGACACAGGCAATCTCTCCAGGAGCCTACCCGCAAATCCCCGCAGGGAGCATGATAAACCTGTACACAAATTTTATCTTTCATCTTTACTTATCGCAAACAAAAGCAAAGATAGTTTTTTCTGCCATACCGTCCATCCTTTTTTCATAATAAATTAAGGAGCGCAGAGACACAAATCAGATTAAGTAAATGTGCAAAATTAAATGACACTAAACACAGAGGCACGGAGACACAGAGTTTTTGTTTTCTTCTCCATAGCTCACAGAGTTATTTTCCCTTCTCCAGTGCAGCGAAGCCGTGAGCTCCGCGTCTCTCCCGCCATTTTTCCGACAGGAAATAACGGAACTCTGCGTCTCCGTGTCTCCGCGTCTCCGCGTTTAAGAAAACTTTGTAAGAACGAAATTTGCGCTTCCCCCCAAATTCCCTTATCTTTGCAAATCAAATTCAGAATCATGAAGAAAGAAAGCCAAACGATATTCGACCGGAACGTCATCGAATTTGTCACCGTAGCCGCCGAGTTCTGTAAATACATGGAACAGGCTGAAGGGGTGCGCCGTCCGGACTTTGTTGACACCACGCTGAAGATACTCCCCCTGCTCTATCTGAAAGCGACTCTGCTGCCACCCTGCGAACCCATAGGCGAAGAGATGCCCGAAGAATGCGTCACGGAAGAAACCTACGAAGTGTTGCGCATGACCGTAGCTGGCATTCTGGCAGAAAAAGACGACTATCTGGATGTGTTTGTAGAAGACATGAAGTACAGCGACCAACCCATCACGCGCTACATCTCCGAAGACTTGGCCGACATCTACCAGGATATCAAGAACTTCATCTTCGTCTTCCGACTGGGACTGAACGAAACCATGCACGACGCACTGGCCATCTGCCAGGAAAACTTCCGCCTCTATTGGGGACAGAAGTTAGTAAACACGCTGCGCGCCCTGCATGAAGTGAGATACCAACAAGGCGAAGACGAACTGTATGATGAGGACACGGAGTTCGACCTCGCTCCACAATAAAATACTGCAACCCATGATTATCCAACGAAGCATTGACAAAGAAATACTGAAAGAGCTGCCGAAGGTCACTTTCCCCGGACAGATACACGTAGTGCAGACCCCGTGGGAGGCAGAAAAAGCCGTGGCCTTTCTGAAACAATACCAGATTGTGGGCATCGACAGCGAAACACGTCCCTCGTTCTCCAAAGGACGGCCGCATAAGGTTGCACTCCTGCAAGTGTCCTCCGAAGACCATTGCTTTCTGTTCCGCCTCAACCTGACCGGACTGACGCTGCCCATCATCAACTTGCTGGAAAGCCCGAATGTCACCAAAGTAGGCCTGTCGCTGAAAGACGATTTCATGATGCTGCACAAGCGGGCTCCCTTTGAACAACGTGCCTGCATCGAACTGCAAGAATACGTCAGAGTCTTCGGCATTGAAGACAAAAGCCTGCAGAAAATATACGGCATACTCTTCGGCGAAAAAATATCAAAAAACCAACAACTCACCAACTGGGAAGCGGACAGGCTGACCGAACCGCAAAAGCTCTATGCCGCCACTGATGCCTGGGCATGCCTCAACATCTACAACCGGCTGGAGGAACTGAAACGCACGGGCGACTTCATGATTGCGGACGACCCACAAACACCTCAACTCCAGACCCCTTGAATTCCCATTAAAATTTAAAATACTTACTTATGCATAAAGTCTACCTGAAACCAGGCAAAGAAGAATCGCTGAAACGCTTTCACCCGTGGGTATTCTCGGGCGCCATTGCACGCATCAACGGAAAGCCCGAAGAAGGAGAAATCGTAGAAGTCTATACATCGAAGAAAGATTTTATCGCCCGCGGACATTTCCAGATAGGAAGCATCGCCGTGCGGGTACTCACATTCCGCGAGGACGAAACGATAGACAACAGCTTCTGGCGGCGTAAACTGGCCACAGCCCGCGAAATGCGACGCAGCATCGGCCTCATCGGACGTACCGACAACAACACCTACCGCTTGGTACATGGCGAAGGCGACAACCTGCCGGGATTGGTGATTGACATCTATGCGCGCACTGCCGTCATGCAGGCTCACTCAGCCGGTATGCACATGGAACGCATGCAGATAGCAGAAGCACTGACCGAAGTGATGCAAGGCGAGGTGGATAACATCTACTATAAATCGGAAACGACCCTCCCCTACAAGGCAGACCTTTTTCCGGAAAACGGTTTCCTGAAAGGAGGAAGCACAGATAACGTGGCCACTGAATACGGGCTGAATTTCCACATAGACTGGCTGAAAGGACAAAAAACCGGCTTCTTCGTAGACCAACGCGAAAACCGTGCCCTGCTGGAAAAGTATGCACACGGACGCACGGTGCTGAACATGTTCTGCTACACCGGAGGATTCTCGGTGTATGCCATGAGAGGCGGTGCCCTGTCGGTACATTCGGTAGACAGCTCGGCCAAGGCCATTGAACTGACCAACAAAAACATCGGCCTGAACTTCCCCGACGATCCGCGCCACAAGGCTTTCGCCGAGGATGCTTTCAAATTCCTGGAACAAATGGACGACAATGCCTACGACCTCATCGTGCTGGATCCGCCTGCCTTTGCCAAGCACCGGGATGCTCTCCGCAACGCCCTGATGGGATACCGCAAACTGAACGCACGGGCTTTCGGGAAAATCAAACCCGGCGGCATACTCTTCACCTTCTCCTGCTCGCAGGCTGTCAGCAAGGAACAGTTCCGCACGGCAGTATTCACGGCAGCCGCCATGTCGGGCAGAAGTGTACGCATCCTGCACCAACTGACCCAGCCTGCCGACCATCCGGTGAATATCTATCACCCGGAAGGGGAATATCTCAAGGGACTGGTGCTCTACGTGGAGTAAAATGTAAGCAACTACTTACCAAAAACGCCGCTATCCGGAGACGCACTTCTGCATTTCCGGATAGCGGCGTTTTTAATAAGCTATGTCTGCCGAACGGCGTTATTTCACCAGATTCATTATCGAGGCTGCCATTGTGCCCAACGAGGCAAACGAAGTGGCATAACCCAGGATGGCCGACAGGTTGGCACCGTTCCGTTTCTTCTTGTTCGGCACCACTATCTCGCAGCCAGGTTCTATCTGACCGCGCCCACGACCTTTCACCTTGGCCACCTGACCGTTCATATAGATTATGAATTTCTTGCTCTTCTTCGCGTGCTGGCTGTAACCGCCCGCCTGGCTCAGGTAATACTTCACACCCTCACCCTGCGCGTATGATACCGTGTTCGGAACCATCACCGCACCGCTTATCTTCACCGTGTTCGTATATTCAGGCACCTGCAGCACATCACCCTCGCGAAGCACCAGGTCCTTGTCGCTGCCCGGACGGGCCAGCGCAGCTTCCAGGTCGATGCCGATGGTATAGGTGTCCTGCACGCGGATGCCCAAGGAGTCCAGCGTGCCCTGACCCAGCTCACGCCCCATCAGTTCGATGACGCTCTGCATGCGGCGCTTCTCGTCGTCGTTGGCCACGCGGGTCAGCTTGGCGCCGCGCACGTATGCTGTAGCTGTCAGGCCGCCGGCCTTCTTCACCAGGTCGCTCAGGCGTTCGGCACGGCTGGTCAGCGAGTAAGTACCGCCAAACACCACCTCGCCCTGCACACGAACGTTCTGCTGAACCTGGTAGCCGGGACTGCGGCGCACGAACACCTGGTCGTAAGGCTGGAGCACGAAACCGGGCTGGCCGTCTATCACGAAGCCGTCCTTCAGCGCGAAGGAGAACATCTGGCCGATGCTGTCCGTGGCATTCAGGCTCTCCGGGTCCTTGATGCGTCTCGACACGTCCACACGCACCGTAGAAGCAGCCTCACGCAGACCGCCGGCCTGGATAATCAGGTCTTCCAGCGTCATGCGGTCGGCATAGGGATAGCTGTCCGGCCTGGCCACCTCACCCGTGATGGTCACACTGCCCAAGTCCTGAAGGTCGTGGATGCTGGGGATATACAGAATGTCGTTCTTATGAAGGGGGATGTCGGGGATGCGGCCTTCCATCAGCGCCTTCACGTCCACGGCAAGCACCTCGGAGGTCATGTCGTCACGCTGGCGCTGCAGCACGGCACGGTTCGTGAAAGCATCGTCCATCAGGCCCTGCGCCTGCCCTATCAGGGCACGAACCGTGTTCACCTTGCCGTCCAGCTCGTAGATGTCGGGACGGTAGACCGCGCCTTTTATCTCCACCTTGTTGGTAAAACGGTTCAGGATGGCACCCACCGTCACCACGTCGCCGTCACGCAGCTCCGTCACCGGGTAGTCTTTCTCCTCCACCGTGCGCACCTCATATTCCTCGCCGTTCTGCCGCACGATGCGCACCGTCTTCGTGTAGGCATCCGCCTCGAAGCCACCGGCATAGTCCAGCAGCGTGGCCAGCGTCTCGTCTTTCCGCATCTCGAACTTCATCGCACGCTTCACCTTGCCGCTCATCTTCACCAGCGACTCATAGGCGGGAACGATGACCACATCGCCTTCCTGCAGACTGATGTCCGACTGCACACGGCCTTCCAGAATGAAGTCGTACACATCCACCGAAGCGATTTTCTTGCCGTTTCTCACCAGCTGCACATCGCGCAGGCTGCCGATGCGGTTCACGCCGCCTGCACGATACAGGGCATGGAACACGGTCGAGAAGGCGGAAAGCGCATACGTGCCCGGCTGCACCACCTCACCCATGATGTTGATCTGGATGGTGCGCGTGTTGCCCAGCGTCACCCGTATCTGGTTATTCTCGTTGCTGTAGACCTTACCCAGCTCTGCTTTCAGGAATCGGCCGGCCTCCTCCACGGTCATGCCGCTCAGGTAGGCAGGCCCCAGTTCCTGCAGGTTGATCGTACCGTCCGGGGAGATGGTCTGCCGGATGGTGTTCTGGCTTGCCCCCCAGATGTCTATCACCACCTCGTCGCCCGGACCCAGCCGGTAGTTGGGCGGAGTGGGCAGGTTGCTGTTCGGCTCAAAAGTCAGGTTGCGCGTGTTGAAGATATTGCGGCCGAACACCTGCTCTTCCTGCGCCAGTTCCTGCGTGGTAGGCTGTTCGTCCAGCATCGCCGAAGTCCCGTCTTTGGTCTCTTCCCGCAGGCGGGCCTCGTTCTGGTCCGTACCAGTCATGGTAGAAGCGGCCGTACCGTTCTGCCGTTCATACTGTTCCTTCACCCGGAGGGCCTGTTCCTTAGTAACGCCCTGGCGGGCAAGCTCGGCGGCTATCTGCTTCTGTTCCTTGCCCTGACGCACGCTCTCTTTCACATACTCCAGCACCTGGCTGTCGCTCATTGACTGGGCACACAGGCTGCCGCCCCCGCCTGCCAGCAGAAGCAGGAGGAATATCCATAGTCTGTTCTTTCTCATATTTATATAAGTAATCAATGGTTTATATCAAACGCAGAGACACAGAGACACAAAGTTCCGTAACGGTCTGTCGGAAAAATGACAGGGAGACCACGGAGTCCGCGGCTTCGCCACACACGGAAGGGAAATTAACCCTGTGAACCGTGAACAAGAAAAAAACTCTGTGCCTCTGTGTCTCTGTGTTAATATCACTTCATCCTCAATTTTTAATTCTCAATTTACCC
Source organism: Mediterranea sp. An20 (assembly GCF_002160055.1). Lineage (GTDB taxonomy): Bacteria > Bacteroidota > Bacteroidia > Bacteroidales > Bacteroidaceae > Bacteroides > Bacteroides avicola. Next base: position 24,484 of record NZ_NFJV01000020.1, on the reverse strand, counting down.
CAAATGTCTTCCCCGAAGAGAATCCATCCCGCCGTACCGCAGAAGGCCAGGAACACGAAACCGACGAGAATCATCAGCTTCTTCGGACTGGCTGCCTTAATCGGCACCGTGGCAGGATTGACCACAGCAAACACGGGCTTCGCCTCCTGAATCTTGCCGCGCGTCAATTGGAGTTGCTGGGCGGTCTGGCTATACACCTGGTAAGCCAGGTTCATGTCGTTCTGCAGGCGGTCGCCCTCCACCTTCGACTTCTGCGTGTACAGTCCCTTGTTCTCGTCCACGTATGCCGCATATTTCTGCTGCGCCGTGTAGTATTCCGACTGGCGTTCCGTGTACAGTTTCTCCCAGTAGGCACAGTCGTCAATGGCCTTACGCGTCCGGTAGTCCGTCACGTAGTCCTGCAGCTTGCGCACCACGCTGTCAGCAACGGTAGCCGCCACCAGCGGGTCCTGAAGGGTCACCGTGATGGTCGTGATGCCCGTCTTCTTGTCCACCGTGGCAGACATGGAGTGCTTGATGGCTTCCAGCTTCAGTGTTTCTTCCTTTGACAGACGGAAAGGATTCAACGCAGCACTCCCCTCCTCTTCGTCCTTAAACAGGGAAAGGATGCCTCCCACAGCCTTGCCGGGCAGGCTCATCAGCCAGCCCCACCAGGGCTTGCTTTGGGATTCCATGTACTCGTTCAGTGGCATGGACGTGGTTTCTTCACCGTCCTCCACCGTCACCGGCATCCCATACAGCTCCAAGGCAAAAGGGTTGGACGAAAGGATGTCCGGAAAAAGCGTGATGTTCAGCGCATCCGTCTCGCTTCCGCCCAGGTTCACGCCTATCATCGAGGCGATGCCGCCCAGGTTGCCACCCGTGCTGTTCTCGCCCGACTCCGGCGAAAGAGTAACCGTCACGCCATACTGCTTCGGCAAGCTGAAAGCGATGACGAGAGCCACCACGACGGCGATGCCAAACGCTTTATAGAAAGTCTTGCGGCGTTGCCACAACTTCTTGGCCAGTTCGAGCAGGTCGATTTCCTGTTCGGCAGCCTGTTGGTTTTGATCCATAAATATTTATTGATTGAATTGGTTAATATATGCACACCCCCCCCCCGCCGGAATCAAGGGAAACCGGCCAGGGGAATAAAATTACAATGCAATCTTAAGCTTAAAATAACTATATATTCAACGGATTCAGAAGAAACACAATTTCTTTTAGACAATATTCAGAGTTCGTTAAAAAATCGCTTTCTCTGTCTAAGGGAGCGAAGCGAAGCGAAGTCGAAACATCTCCCTAAACGCTATGTGAGTCCCTTCGACTTCGCGAAGTAAGACAGCGCAAATAAGAATGTACGACAGGCTCTAAAGTTTGTCTGCAAATTCAATGAAAAGCATTCCATTTTACTTCTCCTGCCGATGCCTCCTCTACCTTGTAATGAATGGACAATCTTTCAGGTTCAGTGCGGTATCCAACCCGATCCTTCTATTTTTCATCCTTCAACAATTTTCGGATATCCACGTTTCTCAACTCATCCAGACGTTTCTGGCTAAGCCCACCGGTTTCCCAAGCCTTGTTCAGACTCTCATCAAGTTTGTCAAAGAAATAGCGGGAAAGCACCTCTTCTACTTCGGAAAGCCGTTCCTCCGAACCGTCATAAGCAAACATCTTCAGAAGATGTTGCTGAACAGGATTAAAAACTGTTGCTTCCATACCATTTATCATTATAGTCAGAACAAAGTTAAGAAAATTACATGTTATTCCATTTTTCCTGTCACCCTGAGCACAGTCGAAGGGTCTCACTAAGTGATAGGATCACCGATAATGACAACAGAAGAAATAATCATTCATATAAATTCTCATACTGCCAGGCAATTGACATCCAGCAATAACGTCTTTTTGCGATTTCCAACATCGCATCTGCATTAGCAGAATAGTCTGCATAAGGCATATTTAACAAGTTCAGCAACTCATTCTCTGAAGAAAAATAGTTAGCCTTTCCTTCCGTTGTTTCACGGTTATAAACAACATCATAAGCTAATATCGGCTTATGAAAAAACATTGCTTCCACCAACGAAGGATTTGTTCCACCTGCGCTATGCCCATGAATATAAAAATGGCAATTACCGCGCAAAACATTCAATACGCTTAGATCGTAGATGGAAGACAATAATTGAATGTTAGGCAGAGAATTATACTTTGCATACAGTTCTTTTCCATAGGAACTACGTTCCCAGTTACCCACAAACACAAGATATTTGCCTGAACGTGCAAAAGCCTCCAAAGTAACATGGACATTATTTTCCGGTTCAATCCGACACAACGAGAAAGAATATTCCGTATTTTTCAGACCATACTGTTGCAATATGTCTTCTTGAATATCAGACACATCACATAAAACATGGTCACCGCCATAAGCAATCAACTCCGATTCTTTTCCATATTCTTCCTTCACGTAATCTTGAATACCTTTATTATCTGAAACTATTACATCGGCATACTTTACAGCCATATTCTCGGAAAACTTTAGGAAACGGCGTGTCCATTTCCCCCATTTATCGCGGCGATGTTCCAAACCGTCGATATTTATTATCAATTTTTTCTTTGAAAAAAAACGATAAACCGGAAGGAAACAGCAACCGGAAACTCCCAACACAAGGATTACATCACTTCGCCTGGTCGCCTTTATTAAAGAAAATATATCGTATAAAATACTTTGACTCCCATTGGCTTGTAAAGGAATATATTTCAAAGAAGCTCCTTTATATTGGACAATCTTCTGAGGATAACTTTTACTGCTGCAATAAACCGTATATACGATATTGGAAGAAGCATTGTCACCAATGATATTCTCCACCAAAGTCTCAAAGCCTCCATAATTGGCAGGTACACCCACTGTACCAATAATTGCTACGCGCTTACTCATATCCTAAAGCTAACTTATATCCCTGTAAAGTCGCCAAAGCGGTGTCCTCCCATTTATATTTCATCCTAATTTTCTCTAGTAATTCATATCTAAATGGAGACTTAAATGCTTGAATTATTGAATTCCGAATCGAAGTCAAATCATCAGGTTCACAATAGAAAGCATACTCACCAAAATAGTCTTCCGTATCTCCCTTCTTAGTCACTACAATATTTGTTCTCATTATAGCAGCTTCTAAAGAAGACAAACCCGGAGTTTCCATCCAAGAAGCTAAAATATGTACTTTCGCAAGTTTATATAATTGTGGTAACTTTTCATGATCTATTTGCCCTAAAAAAAACATATTATTAGTGGCTTCATTTTTACATTCTTCATAATACTTTTTAAAATTCGCCCCTGCTTTCCCTACAAATACGAATTTATATGGCAAACCCTTAACGGCTCTTATTATATTCAATTGATTTTTACGTCCTTCTATTCTTGATACGCACAAAATACAATCACGGAAACATTCATATTCTTTATCTATAACGACTTTATCATAATCAAATTTTGCTATATCAACCGCATTAGGAACAGATACATAATTATAGTGATGCATGTTAAAATCAGATGCAACACGAAACATCTCTGAATCAGAATTAGGCAAAAAAACATCTACCAAACTAATAATTTTTCTTTGCAATCTTTTATGACCATGCAATAAATAAAAAAATGTTCCTTTATTAAATTCTGCATTTAAAACAGCACGCGCAACTACTTTTAGATATTCTATTTGTGTAATAGATAAGAACTGATTAAGCAATTGCAAAAAACCTCCTCGTGCTTTCTTTTCATACTCTACATATGGACCATATATCGTAGATAAAGCGACCTTCTTATTTTGCCGTTTAGCATTTTTTACTTGCAAATACAGTTCTTGAGGCCTCATCAGATTAAAAACATGAATAATATCATAATCTGAAACATCTGGTTCCAAATCAAGTGTAATATCAACGTGACAACCCAATTTTTCTAAGAACTCTTTAGTCTTCAAAATTTGCGTAGTATCTCCACCTGGAGCTGTAAACAAAGTCTTACGAGACTGAAACAGAATTTTCATCATAAAAAAAGCAGTGAAATTAGCCAAAAGATTAAGAAGTTATTTATATAATATAATTATTAGGATATATTTTCAACACGCTTATTCAATTCATCTATACAGTTAGAAAAATATTCCACTTTATTTACATCCTTTTTTATTTTATACCAGTAACGTAACACTTTCAAAAGTCCTTTCTGATTCTTCAAACAAGATTTGATTTCGCAATTATATTTATTACACAAATACTCTAAAGAATCTATTGAACATTTAAACGAATTAAACGATGTCTGTCTGCCATGAATTAAATGAATATAAGATAACTTTGGAGCGTATCTAATGCAATAGGTACCATATTGCTTTTGCAAACGCCGTTTCACATCAACTTCTTCTCCGTACATAAAGATATGCTCGTCAAACAATCCTATTTGTTCAAATTCATATTTCTTAATAAAAAAACAAGCCCCTGCTATATATTGAAATTTAGGAATAAATATATTATACTTATTCAATAGTTTATCTAGTAACATTGTAAAACAATTCGAAGAAAGCCAATCACAACAATAAGACAAAGAACTCAATGATAAACTTTGAAATTGCTGCATTCCTAATAGAATCAACTTATTGTTAGTATTATAAAGCTCCAATGCTCTCTTAAATATAGGCTCCTTTAAACGAACATCCGGGTTCATTATCATTACAATAGATGCCTTGGCTGCCATAATTCCCACATTATTACCTTGCCCATAGCCATTATTACCACTATTTTCTATCGTAATTACACTAGGATAAAGCCTATTTACTCTTTGTAGAAAAGAAGTTGCATTGAGACTGCAATTATCTACAATTATTACCTCTAGATTCTCTCCTATATCATTATATTGGAACAAAGAATTCAAACATTCATCTATTAATCGCTCAGAATTATATGTGACTATAACAACAGAAATCTGTTTCATAATTATTTAAATATTACAACTAACAATTTTTATTCTTGATAACAATAATGGAGATACTAAAATTAAAGCAAAACATTCCAATGATTGAATAGTGGGCAAAACAGACAGCGCTAGCATAATTGCATATATATATATTCTAATAGGTTTAACCTTCAAAGAATCTGCAAACAACATAAACATGATGAACATATAAATTAGGAAAAAAAGGATTCCTTTATCATACATTAAAATAAAAAAAGAACTTTCCACGTTGTAAATAGTTTCAACTCTTGCCCCAACAGTCCCAGTAGGATAACCAAACAAATAATACTCCGGAAAAGCTTCTATAGCATCTTGTAGCGAAGCAATATGCCCATTCGAAGAAGGGTCATTCCCTGAAAACAAATTTGTAATATAAATATAAAATGGAGTATCTGGAAAATATAATTCAATAATAAAATAGCAAAAGAACAATAGGACCCAAAAAACAATCAATTTTCTGATATTCCGAAATTTACCACAATATAGAAGACCAAAATAAAATAAAGCAGCCAATATTGCACTTTTACTAATTGTTAAAATAAGCGATATAGTCAAAAAGATTAAAACACATTTTTTCTTTTTTATCTCAGATAAATATGCCAAGACAATTCCACTTAGTAAGAATAAACCTAATTGATTTGGACAGCCTATTGGCAAATAAGAACGAAATATTATCCCCCCTGACAAGAAAGAAGTCAAAGGAACTTCCGAGATAAAATAATTTATATGCCCCGTCCAATATATAATATAAAATACTATACTTATAAGTGCCGTTATTAACACAGATTTTATATAAATCTGTTGAAGATATTTCATCGGCATATCATTATGACGATATATATATACCATCAATGCAAACATTAATGGCTCTACATATATTCGTAAAGATTTTAATCCTATCAAAAAATCGCCATTAGGCACACATATTGTCAAATAATAGATAGATAAGCAACAAACTAAAAGGATTAAAAAACGAGTATTCTGATTAACCGCCATCTTCAAACTTATTATTCGAAAAAATAGCACTATAATAAGAAAGATACGCAAAACTGTAAAAACCGGCGGAAGAGAATAATGTTTAAAGATCTCATTCAATAAGAATCCACATGAATACAACAAGAATATCGCATAAAACAAGCTGTAATCAATAGAACTTATCAATAGCCTATTATTCATATAACTACAATATTATATTTAAAACAGCATCTATCTGCTTTAATCGCTCGCCCCATGTATTAGATTTTACAAATAATTGAGAAGCCTCTTTTGTTTTCAAAGGAGAAAATCCGCTGGAAATAATATTCTTAACTATATTCAAACAATCCTCCATATCTTTATACAAATAAACATATTCACCAAATTTCAAGCTCTCAGTATATAAAGGAGCAAGACAGGGACGACCTGAAAGTATATATTCATACAACTTAACTGGATTTACTGATAAAATTAATTGAGTCACTTTAAAGGGCATAATTAAAATATCAGCCTCATCCATTACAGAAAATACAATATCATGTTGAATAATCCCACAGTAATGTATTTTTGTATCACTTGGAATTTCTATATCTTTTGGACCAAAAAGATATAATTCCAAATTAGGTATATTTTTCTGTAGAAAGATTATCAATTCAAAATCAAACCATTCTGATATTGTACCTATATATACCATTTTCACCCCTTTACCAATAGGGATTAAACCCGTATTTTTTACTACACTGCAAGGAAGAGAATCCCGTACAGCATTGTTTACGACAAATAAGTTATTCCTATCAAAATATCGAGTTTTTAATACAGAAAGCAGATAATCAGAAGAACAAAAAACGGCATCAGCTTTTTTATATAATGACCTTTCCAATTGAATTACTATTTCCTTATTAGAATCTGGAAATTCCAACATATCATCCATACAATCATAGATAACCCTTTTACCTTCTAAATATTTATACATCCTTTGAGGAAGCATTAAAGGAGAAGTAAACCAAATGCAATCATTTCTTTTTATGTATTTTTTAACTTGAAGATTATATAGATTCCTATTTATTATCCTCACAAAAGAAAAGCGTTCAAATGGCAAACGAAATAGTTCGACAACCTTAGCATGCGTATTGTTTGATGGATAAGCTTTAAATGATCTTGGGCAAATAATTGTCACATCATATCTATCATTTAGACCTTCTGCTATAAAATGAGGCCGCTGCTTAATCCAACCCCAAGGAATATGCATCAAATACAAAATTCTTTTACTCATTCTAATAAAAACAAGCTTTCTTTAATATATAAATTTCAGGAAATTATCCTTATACACTGAAGTATAAATAATTATATTAGTTCAAAGAAAGAATCTCTCATTCCAGAAATTCCACTATTCTTCCACAAGCCTTCCCATCCCCATAAGGATTCACCGCCTTGCTCATCCTCTCATAATACCCTTGATTGGTCAGCAGCTCCGAAACCTCGTTTACAATCTTGTCAAAATCCGTTCCTACCAATTTCACCGTACCTGCCTCCAATGCTTCCGGCCTTTCTGTCGTATCTCGCATTACCAGTACCGGTTTGCCAAGCCCCGGTGCCTCTTCTTGAATACCGCCACTATCCGTCAGCACAATTGTTGATTTCTCCATCAGGTAGACAAAGGACAGGTATTCCAATGGTTCAATAAAGAACATATTGCCCAAATGGGATAAATCCTTACCGAATACTTCGTGGATGGGTTTGCGTACATTGGGATTCAAATGCATGGGATACACAAAGTCTACATCCGGATACTTTTGTGTCAATGTCTGTATGGCCTTGCACATGGAAATAAATCCATCGCCAAAGTTTTCACGACGATGTCCGGTTATCAAGACCAGCTTCTTCCCATCTGAAAGTCTGTTGACATCATAACCGGAACGAAGTAAAATCTCCTCCAGTTCCTTATCCAACTCTTTGTTTGACTTGATTTTGTCTACCACCATATACAGGGCATCTATCACCGTATTACCTGTGACAGCAATCTGTTCCAGCTTCACATTTTCAGCCAACAGATTCTGTTTGCTCAATGGAGTTGGTGCAAAATGATAGGTAGCGATACGTCCCGTCAACTGGCGGTTCATTTCCTCCGGCCATGGGCTGTAGATATTGTGTGTACGCAATCCTGCTTCTACATGGCCTACAGGGATTTGTTGATAAAATGCGGCCAAGGCTGCTGCCGTGGAAGTAGTGGTATCGCCATGCACCAATACAATGTCCGGTTGTACTTCTTTCAGCACATCCCGCATTCCCAACAAAACACGCGAGGTCACGTCATACAAATCCTGTCCTTGTTTCATGATGTTCAAGTCATAATCCGGAACTATCTCAAAAATGCGTAAGACTTGATCCAACATTTCGCGGTGTTGGCCGGTCACGCATACAATGGTCTTAAACTTATCCGGATACTTTTGGAACTCTTTCACCAAGGGAGCCATTTTAATGGCTTCAGGTCGGGTTCCGAAAACTAGCATTACTTTTTTCTGCATAGAGTGATTTATTTTAGGATTTTAGTAAAATCAAACTTCTGTATTTCATCCAGTCGTGAAGTATATTTCCAATTTTTCAATTTATTTACGACAGCAGTTGTATTTTCAAATTCAGTCAAGCCAATAACCGCCTCTTTTGTCCCATAAACAAATTCAGCCATGCCTTTAGCCTTCTCACTGTACGACAAGAACAGCGTTGGCACTGACATCGTTATGGCGTTAATCGCACAATGCATACGTGCTGCAATAACAAAATCACATTGGCAAATAAAGTTCTTAATGCCAACAAATCCCGGATCAGATTCCACAATCTGTGTCCTAGACTGATACTCCTTAGGCATTTTCGCATAAATCAGGCGCATATAGGACAAATCGTTATCATTCATATAAGGTGAAAGGACATGAGGCAACAACAAAAGATGGCACTGCATCGCATCAATCAGTCGAGCTAAAGCTTCCGATTGCCTTTGGACAGCCACCTCTAAGTCTGCATATTCATAAAGAGCCGACAACGGACTGAGGTTTATACCTATGACCGTACCGGTATGGGATGAAATCTTTTTTGTAGGATTCTTGACGAAAAATGCAGGGTCAGGAGCCAATTCACAATTCTCACCCACACCTAAAGAATACAGATACTCAACCGTATTATTCTCTCTTGCTACTATCAAGTCTATTTTCGGAAGATGTTTGGAAAAGAATTTTAACGCTTTCGGGTTTTTCTCAAATTTGCCAACAGATGCGCCCCATAAAATGTATTTTAATCCTTTCGTTTGGCATTTATGTAAGAATGTGGGCAATGAAGTATCAAATCTGTTTTGTGAAGATAATGTGTACATGTCGCCGCCTATTGAGAATACGGTATCAAAACCGTCTAACCAGCCTGTCTTGTCGAAAGGTAGTGAATAGTAGATACCCACATAGGATAGGCTTTTCCGGATGATATTTGCTAAAGACCATTTTTTTACATGGAAACGTGGGATAATTTTGATATCACAATCTTCCAAACGTCTTTTATCTTCCTCATAATTATAGGAAGCATAAGCTATTTGCATTTGAGGATTGACTTCCCTCAGAATTTCTACGGTTCCCCGCACGATGGCTTCACACCCGTAGTTATAGACACCGCCGATACCTATTAATAATACATGTTCCATGATTTAGTCATTTAATGCTATTTAGTAAATAGAACAAGAATTCAAATGAATTGAACAACATACTATTCTTTTTTAATTTTAACCAATACTTTTAGTTTGTCAATTAGTAATTTCCGCATTGTTCGTTTCAGCCCACAAAACCAAACAGATAGCCCTACACAAACAATGCTTATCAGCAGCAAAAGGAAATCCTGCCAGAGATTGTCGAGGCTAATCCAAAAATAATTCACTAATAATGGTATAGGAAGTGATACTATCGTTACAATCAAACAAGGACGAAAGACTTGCCAAATATCTGCCCAAGTATAATTCACAATCCGAATTAGAAGTAAAGGCTTAACGACTAACCCCAACAAGGCATATACTACCAGCATAGCCCATGAAAGAGCTACCGGCGGATATCCCATCTTAAACAACAAATAAATTATAGGGAATGCAATAAACCCTATCAATGGAGAAATCAATGCATTTTCACGAAGTTGTCCTTTTGCATACAAAGCCGTATAAAAAGAAGTGTCAAACACTTGAAAAAGACTTTGTATCAAAATCAATTGGAGAAAGATGACTGTGTAATCTGGCACTTCAACCAGCCACAATTCCAATATAGGTCTAGCCAACAAACATAACGGAAAGCAAATAACCCACATTAAATAATAGGAGTATTTCGTAGATACAAGCAACAAATGTTTACTACCTTCTTTATCATTGGCTGCATATCTTTTTACAATTTGAGGATTAACTGCCATACGAAAATTGGAAACGAACTGGTTCGCAGCCATATTCACCTGAATGGAAATAGAGCGAGCAGCCACAACCGCAGGCTCAAAAAACATATTCAATAACAATAGAATACCTTGACTATTCAACGCGATAGAGCCTTGTGCAAAAAGGCTCCAACTAGAAAAGCCAAGTATGCGTTTGAATATGGATTTATCAAAAAAGAAACTGAACTTTGTTTCTTCAAATCGTGACGTACTATAACGCATATAATAAAACCATATTCCTACTTGCAACAGCAGAATCAAAAAAGCATAAGTTATCAATTTATCAAAACCGCCAACACCCAACAAATAAACAATCAATAACTTCGCCGAACATTCAAAAATACTCAGATAGGCATAAGCTGCCATACACTCGTGAGAAATTATACTAGCATTGTAAGGAACCGTCAACAAGTTTACAACAGCCGTCGCAATAGACAAATGATATACAAGCACAACAGCCAATAGCCTATCATCGGGAATAACCAACTTGTCATACAAGAACCACAAGCCTATAGTTTCACTTACCAAAAACAAGAAAGCAGCTAACCCTAAATGAATTACCAAAGTGGTCGAAAAAGTCTTTTTCAACCTATCTTTATTGCCTGCACCTAATTCAAAAGTTAAGAAACGGGAAGCACCTCCACTTAATGCACCATTAATAAAGGACAGCATTCCAACAACCCCACCAACTGTCTGATACAAGCCATAATCAGTAATGCCCAATACATCCAGTATCACGCGCGATGTGTACAATGTAACTAACATCGTAAACATCATCCGGAAATACAGAAAAATAGTATTTTTAGCTATTGTCTTATTGACTGAAGTCATAATTCTATTTTAACCCATGATTACTCAATAATGCCAACCAATTATCCCAGACACGATAATAATGAAATAGTTCAAAAGCAATATGAGTAAATCGAATAATACAACAAATTGGGAATTAAAATTTATTATACTATTTTTTTTAATAAAGTCCTTCATTGAAGCTCCTTTGCGTAATAAATAAAATTAGGAAGTATTATTTTTAACATTTTATTACAATATGGTAAAATCGCAATTATCAGGATCATAACGCACTCTAGCATTTATATTTATTCCGTCTATTTCCTCCATTTCATCACTAGACAATTTGAAATCAAAAATACTGATATTTTCCATCTGCCGTTTTGGATTTAACGAGCGAACTACAGGTATTAAATCATTTTGAATATGCCACCGCAAAACTATTTGCGCCACCGTTTTATTATACTTTTTAGCTATATTTTTAAGCGAAGGCAAACGAAATAATCTGTCATCCATTCGTGCAAGAGCAGTATAAGATTCGACTTGAATGCCTAAATTCCTGCAATAAGAGATTAGCGTTTTTTGCGTAAACAATGGATGAACCTCAAATTGATTAACAGCCGGAATTATATCTGCCACTTCCATCAATTTCTCTATATGATGCTGATGACAATTAGCAACTCCCAAGGCACGACAATACCCTTCTTTATACAACTTAATCATCTCTTTCCACGTATCAACATATACATTTGTAACAGGCCAATGAAACATCAATAAATCGATATAATCAGTATTCATCCCTTTCAACTGTTGAAACAGACACTCCCGTATATTTCCTTGCCATTGAACCTGATTGCTGATCCTTGTCGTAAGGAATAGCGTATTCCTATCAATGCCACTTTTCCGGATAGCTTTTCCTATTAATGTCCCATCACCATAAGAAGACGAATAGTCTATCAAACGAAAGCCTACATGAAATGAATTAATTATGGCATTTACGTAATTATTCACCAATTTGGGATATCTACAAATCTTATTATAGACTCTATAAGAGAATTGGCACAATGGGTTAGTATAAGATTTACTATCCCTTGCGGAATAACCAAGTATCCCAGGCCCCATTCCTATTGAAGGAATAGATACTCCATTATTTAAAATAATAGTTGGCAAATCATTCATCTTAAACAAATTTTAAGACAGTTCCACCCCAGTTCAGTCCCACGCCAAACTCTGTTATCATCACCTTCATGCCGTTCTTTATGACCCTGGCATTCAGACAATCCTTCAATTCTATAAACATCGTTGATAAAACGGTATTACTGGTATTCTCCAGATTGATATAAAAATTTCTCCTCTAGTAAGGCACACACTTTGCGAATGGAGTTCAACATAAATTTGTGTACCATTATATCGTACCATTATCCACGTAAATATTCTGCCCTGTAATAGAGCTGGCTTTCTCCGACAATAAGAATGCAACCGTTTCAGCTACTGATTCTATACTTGTCGCTGCTTTCAATGATGTACGCTTATAGATCCGGTCTTTCTGCTCATTCGTTAGAGTCGAACTCATAGCCGTTTCCATGAATCCAGGCACCACCACATTCGAGCGGATACCGACTCCGCCCCATTCCCTTGCTGTATTCTTTGAAAAAGCCTCAAGCGCACCTTTAGAAGATGCATACATAGCCAATCCCTTATATCCGGTATGCGCACTGATGGATGAAATATGTACAATACTGCCCTTGTTTTTGTGAAGGAGCATATGGCGGATGGCATATTTAGTAATCATCATCGGCGTGAACACATTGACTGCATACATTGCTTGCAGACGGTCTGCATTCAGATTCGTCACAATGTCATCATAAGCAACAGCAGCATTATTTACAAAACCGTCCAGACGAATGTTACTTGTCAGATATTCCTTAAAGAATGTCTGACGAATATCAAAAGGAATTGAAAGATCCACACTTTTAAAGAACAGACGTCCATCGGAAGCTGCCTCCAACGCCTTGAATTCTTCTGTATATGAACGGGCCACGGCGTAAACCGTATGTCCTTCCCGAATCAACACTTCGCATATTTTCAAGCCCACTCCGCGTGAGCATCCCGTTACCAAATAGTTCATAACCTTTTAAGTTTACCTGTTCTTGTCAATGATATTGTTTCTACAAATTTTATGCGCCTTGGAATCTTGAAATCCTGAAGGCATGTTTGAAGATAGCGGCGGATATCCAGCTCATTCAAGGAGGTACCTCCTTCCAACTGAACTTCTGCGCAAAGGATATTCCCCAAAACTGAATTAGGGCGACCATAAACTAACGATTGGCAGACACCTTCCATACTGTTGATAGCAGCCTCCACCTCTCCCGGATTAACCTTATAACCACCCACATTTATTAACTCGTTCTTGCGGCTTTTAAAGCGAAAAATTCCCTTCTCTGCATCAACCCACTCTATCATGTCGCCCGAATGATAATAATCACTGTCAAACAAGAAGCTGTCTGATTCTCCCAACAAAGAACGATGTATCAGGAGTTCTCCGTCTTCTACGCGAAACTTATCCCTAAATGCTTCTGGTATTTGAAACGAATCCCCCCGAGATGCAAAAAGCGTTCCTGCTTCCGTTGAAGCGTAAACATTATTTATCTTTGCACTAGGAAATATCATATGGATAGTGCCATACAAAGACTGATCACTTTTTTCACCGCCTAATGTAACCCGACGGACTGAGGGATATGCCTTCTCATAGGGAAGCAACAGACGGTAAAAAGTAGGAGTGGCAGACAAATGGGTAATGGAATATTTTTCAATGCACCGGTACACCTCACTACGCGAAAGATGGAACACATTGACCAATGTATTCTTATTCTCAAAAGCCTGGAAAAAGACCTGCAAACCTGCCATGTGGGTTGGATTATAAGCATAAGCCCATCTGTCATCAGCATGCCATTCACCCACACGTACTGCACGAGTTAGGGTTGAAACTGTATGTTCTACCCGCTTAGGTTGTCCTGTCGTGCCAGAAGTAAATATAACAATATGAGAAGCAGATACACACAAAGCTGAAACAAGATCTTCCATTGATTCAAAAGTCTTCAATGACAGAGGAAACGGCCTATTAATGAGATGTTCATCAACTCCTTCCAGTTCCTGCGGATTCAAATCTGAATCCAACAGGGTTAACGAAGCATTGTTTATCAGTGCCTTTACCAGATTAGAAAAATAGGCAAACAAATCATTGGTCTTGAACAATGGGAAATAAGACGGCTCCCTATTCACTTCCGTCAACAAATCAGCGTATGTAAAGACTCTGTTTCCATCAATCAGAAAAATATCTTTCATGCTTGCTCCAATTTTTCATATATTTCACCTACTGTACTCACTATGCCGTCTTCAAATATATCAATGTCAAACTCATCCTCTATACGCACAGTAAGTTCAGCCAAGTCAAAGGAAGTCAGTCCGAGGTCGTTCCTCAAATTATCTTTCGGCGACAAGGCAGACAAGGCAGACAACCCTTTTGAAATGCGGATCTGATTGATGATATCAAATATCTTTTCTCTCATAAATTTATAGATTTTATTGATTATGTATTCTTTATATTTTAGATAAATGACACTTATGTATTGACCGGTTCATAAAAGCGGGTACTACGCATGTCTGTCGCTATACTTCCCCAAGACAATCCGACTCCGAATCCGCTCATTACAACCCTGGATAAATCATAAATGCCTTTCCCGCACAAATCGGAAAAAAGTAAAGGCAAAGTAGCTGGACCTGTATTACCATAGTTCGACACATGAACAGGTGTGAGTTCGGGACGAACCTTTAACTTCTTGCAAATGTGGCTGACCATGAATGAATTAGCCTGATGCAAAGCAAACAAACCCACAGAATCCTTTTTCCATCCCATTAGCTCAAGAAGTTGGTTAATGTTTTTATGAACTTTATTGATGGCGAAACTGAATATGGCCATACCGTCCATGTACAAATCATTCTGAGTCCTTCCATTCTTGTCTTCATCGTATTCCAACACTGCTGTCAATGGTGATGAAGGCATACGGAATCCTCCAGCAGGAATAATCAAACGGTCAAAGCCGCTGCCATCCGACTGAATATGAATCCCCATCGGAGAACTTCCAACAGATACCAGCGTAGCAGTTCCACAATCACCAAATACCATGCGCAAGGATTTATCCATAGGATTGATCATACGAGTTGATGTATCTCCTGCCAAGACCAATACGTTCGTACACATACCGGAGTGAATCCAGCAGGCAGCCTGAAACAAACCGTAAATATAACCTGAACAGCCATAATGAATATCCATGCAAACAGTGTCCTGAGACAAGCCCAAACGGTCTTGCAGACAAATGGAAGTAGCAGGCAGTATATAATCCGTTGTCTGAGACACGAACACCAAGCCGTCAATTTGAGACTTATCAATTGCATCCTGCTTAATCAGATACTCTGCGGCTTTCTGACACATATCCGATGAAGTCATACCGGAATCAGCTATCCGCACCCGTTCCACACCTGTTGCCTTGATGATACTTTCCACCTCTGCCTCCCCGTATAACTTTCCGAGAGTACGCAGTTCAAGCACATTTTCCGGCAACCAGGAAACCACCGATTGAATCGAAATATTGTCTATTATTGTTTTCATATATCTTATTGCAGTGTAAAACCACCATCTATCACAAGGCTTGTACCCGTTACAAAAGAAGATGCTTCCGACAAAAGGTAGATAATGCCGTATGCCACTTCTTCCGGCTTTCCAAACCGCTTCATGGGATAACGACCGGCTTCAACCTCCAGCATATCAGACGAAATGGAACTATTATCTAAAATATGTGTATCTATCATGCCTGGACACACTTCATTCACACGGATTCCTTTCACAGATAAATCCAGCGCGGCATTTTTCATGAAGCCATGTATGGCACCTTTGGATGTGGAGTAAAGTACATTCCCCCCCCCACACACACAGGTTCCACTGATGGAACCTGTAAAAACAATACTGGATCCACGTCCTATTTTTTTTGCCTTGAGCAGTTTCTGGGTAAGCATAATAGGAGCAATTGTATTGACTTCCAATACATGAATCAGTTTTTCCTGCTTAATAAACTGCGTAGGAAGCGTTTCCGTAATGCCTGCATTATTGACTAAACCATCCAACGTGGGCGATTGCTCTACCAGTTCATCCAGCTGACTTCCATCTGATAAATCTGCCATTATATATGAATGACCGTCACCTTCCAATGCACGGAAAGTTTCACATAAACGTTTTTCATTACGCCCACTGATAACCAGCCGAGCTCCCATTTTAGAACATTCTATGGCCGTTGAACGACCGATACCGGATGAAGCACCCGTTATTAGGATTGTCTTACCGACTAAAGAAAATGGGGTAGCATTCATTTCTTAGACTTTACCAATTCAAACAGATCAGACAAAGTAGCCGCTTTACGGATTTCCATACTGGAAACAGATATGCCGTATTCTTCATCAATCATTGCAATCACAGACAGAGCGCTCAAGGAACTCCATTCATCCAAATATCTAAACTCCGTATCACCGCTTAGACTGTCTGTATCTACATTATCAAACAAATCGGTAAATTTTGAAATAAACTCTTTCAATTCTTCCATAATTATAATATATAAAAGTTAGAACATTTAATACTTCCACAAAATATCCTCATCAATCACCTCTGCAGGATGTCCTGATACCATTGTATAAGGGGGCACACTACGAATAACAAAAGATTTTGCCCCAACTATCGCTCCATCTCCAATAATAACACCATTCATTACAGTACACGACTCACACAACCAAACCTTATCTCCAATAAGAACAGGTTTCGAATTCTTATAACCTTGACGATTTATATAATGAGACCCATTGTTATCACGCACTGTCACATTGCGTCCCATCATCACACCCTTACCAAATTCAATATGATTCGCACAAATAACTGTCAAATTAAGATTGGAACCACCCTCCCCTTTAAAAGAGAGCTTACCACCCTCAAACACTTCGATATCGGCACCATATCCTATAATAGTTCCTGGACCTAAGGACAATATTCCACCTCGTGCGACACTTAATCGGGTTTCCAAATGAGACTTCTTAAATTTAACTTTCTGCCCTAGGATAGTTACCCCTTCTTTGATGACATGTGCCCCTTTGTGAATGTCAATAACACAATAAGGGGTGGGGAGCAAAATATTTCCATGAATTATTTCTGACAGACTATTATAACGTAAAAATTGATAAACCGGCTTTGGGCGCAATTGCGTATTCCGCAATATGCAGAATGTATATCGAATCAAGTTTTTAATTCTCTGCTTAAAAGTTTTCTGACCTGGTAATATATATTTAGCAGCGATATCCAAAAAACTCATTTTATCCAGATCTTCAAAGAATTGCTTCCTATCTACAGAAGGTGGAGTTATCGAATACTTCAAAGCCCTGTTTCCTAACTCAATAGAGGTAAATGGGACTTCGTGGTAATTAATCCTAGGTTTTACTCGTTCAAAGAAAAGTCTGCCTTTTTCAGAATTTACCATGACCAATGAAGTACCCAGATTTTTATCCAAGGTTTTATCAACCTCCTCTATTTTCCAAAAATCAGCCAGCGTGATATCCGATATTCGTGGATAACCCTTGAACTTACAGTCATAACAAGAGGGACGAGCATACACATGCGTCTGTAGATATCCTTTAGTAAAATTGTTCTGACTGCTTGTTTCATAATAAGCTTTCCCATTGTCCAAAATGACTTTCTGGGTCAGATTCCGCCATCCATATTCCTTGGACTTGGCCTTGCAATAAACAACCTTATGTCCATAGCGTTCTTCAAAAGAATCCAGATATTTGCGCCATACTTTCGGGGAATTAATCCCAAGGCATATGAAATCGGCGATAATCAGATTATCGTAATCTTTGTGCAAGAAAGCACGCAGGGCTGCCATTTGGCACGGGGTGCCGCAAACCAATACTTTCTCTCCGGCTTTAAGTAGACCTTTGACTTCCCTATAAAACCCTTCCAAGTTACTTTGCAGATATTTGGAACTGCGAAGCTTGGGCAAATCATTCTTATCATTGGAAATGTAATGGCGGACAGAAAAGTCATCGTTGAAGACTGCACCGCCTACATACCCTTTGTCACGGTACATAATATCCGCCAACGCTGAAAACAAGCCCCCGGAAGTACTGTCAAAGACAACTTCCAGATTCTTATTTTCAGCGGCATAACAGATGGACTGGGGCAGGTCATTTTTCTTCAATTCTTTTATATTGACTATCGGGCAAACCTTCTCGCAAAGCCCGCAATCCACACATTTCTCCTTATCAACCACGGGATACCAAAAGCCTTCAATATCTGTGACAAAAGAAATGGCATTGTGGTTGCAAACATCACCACAAGCATTACAGCCGCAACACTGCGACTTATCAGTTATATGAATCATAAGTTAATAATTCAACTTTTGCAAGTTCAAGATGCAGCAGACAAGCAACAAGTTAACGAGTCAATCGAAACTTTGCCAACTACTAATAAATTGAGCATTTGCAAAACATAAGTTAATAAAATATGCGAATGAAAAATATCTGACTTGAACGATTAAGCATTTCTTTTGTAAGCGTTCACCTTAAAACAATTATACAGAATTAGACACCCCAAAATGATGTATTTTTAGAATTCCTTTAAGCACTCAATTCAGGGCATACACTTTGTAAGGGCACTAACAATAGTACCCCCAAACCGAGTCAGATAAAAATTACTTTTGAAAAGTACCCTTATTTCAATCCCGCCATCCTGTTGAGCAACTGCATGAATTCAGCTTTCTGTGCCCGCACCAGTTCCCTGCGAATACAATCGGGCATATAGAGGCGACAACGGTTGCCGTCTTCGTAGGAAATAACCAAGTGGAGGGTCTGCATCACCAATTCCTCGTCCTCCTTCAGGGACCAGGTGAGGTACTCATCAGCTTTCATGCCCATCAGGGTCATAACGGATTTCCGTTCCCGGACAGGCAACGCATGATACAGCCTCATAGGGTCTGTGGTAAACCCGGCGTGGATTACCAGAACGTAGTCCGCTTTGCGGTAGCCGGAGGGAACCCAACTGTGGAGCGCAGCCAGATGTTTCTTCAGGTTTACCAGAGTGTCCAACTCTGCCAACTCCTGCATGGAAGCCAAGGTATCGACAAAAGGCAGTTTCTTCAGGATTATCATGGGGATGCTTTGCGTTTCTGCGTTCCGAATCTTACTGTCATTTCTAATTTATAACCCAAGTCTGTTTATCTCATCCAAACTTAATTTCGTAAACAAGGCTATGTCCTCCGGAGAAATGCCTTGCGACTTCATCATCCGGGCGATATACGTCAACGGCACGGCGCTCAACGGGCTGGTCGGTTGATACTAAACACAGAAGCACGGAAACACAGAGTTTTTGTTTTCTTGTCCACAGCTCCCAGAGTTAATTTTCCTTCTCTCGTATGCGGCGAAGCCGCGGACTCTGTGCCCTCCCGTCATTTTTACCGACAGACAGTTACAGAACTTTGTGGCTCCGTGTCTCTGTGTTGGATATAAATTAAATCTAATTGATTACTTATGTCCTGCAAATTAATGCATTCATCGGGAAACCTCCAAACAATGAAAGGCATTTTTCACTGCTCAATCTTCCAATCACTAATCGTCCGTTTCTCCTTGTCGAAATTGATACCCACCTTCACAACCGGTAGCCCGCACAGCGCAAAGCGTTCCGGGTACTGTTTCAGGTCTATCTGGTTCATTGCCGCTTCGGCGCTTTGATTTAGTTTCAGTTCCACCAGATAGAGGGTGTCTGCTGTGCGCATCACCATGTCCACCCGTCCGAGGGTTGTGCGGACTTCAATATCCACATGCACCCCCAGCAGACTGAAGACAACAAAAAATAACTGCTGGTAATGTGCCTCCTGCATGGGCTGACCGGCATAAGGAAGGGTGGACAGGAAGGTCTGCAACAGTTGCAGGGCTTCTTCCATGTGGCCCCGGCGGATGGAGGCCGACATTTTGGCAATCACGGTGTTGCCCGGTATCTTGCTGCCCTGAATGTAGTGCGGCAACAGACTCCGGTAGAGGCCGATGCGGATTTCCCGGTTGGGTATATCCAGGTTGAACAGCCCGGAAAAACCGTCGTAGTCCTTAATGGTCAGATAACCGCTCTGGTAGAGCAGCGGGGTAATGTCGGTCATGTGCTCGGTGGGGGCATCGAAATCTTCTGCCATCGTTTCACGACCACCTATTTCGGAAGGGGATACATCAAAACGTTTCAGCATCTCAATCAGGTAGGTGGGCGTGCCGCTGCCGAACCAGTAAGAGTTCAGACGTCCTTCGCTGAAGGCGTTCAGCAAGCTGAAGGGATTGTAGATGTCTAGCGAGGGCCACGTGAAGTGGTAGCCGTCATAGTTATCCTTCAATTGTTGCAGTGTCTCTTCGCGGGTCAGTTCCAGGCGGGAAGCCAGCACATCCAGG
Organism: Mediterranea sp. An20; assembly: GCF_002160055.1. Classification (GTDB taxonomy): domain Bacteria; phylum Bacteroidota; class Bacteroidia; order Bacteroidales; family Bacteroidaceae; genus Bacteroides; species Bacteroides avicola. The sequence goes on along the minus strand of NZ_NFJV01000020.1, from coordinate 3,777 downwards.
TCCTTGTCCATTTGCGTTTCCATCTCTTCCTGCGTGATGCCGCAGACGGCGGCATATTCGGGCAGCATGCTGATGTTCTGGATGTTATTCAGTTCGCTGAAAATGCTCAGCTGGGAAAACTTGGTGATACCCGTCAGGAACACGAAGCGCAGGTAAGGGTCACAGCCTTTCAGCGGACTGTAGAAATTGCGCATGACGTTGCGGAGCACGGGAAGGTCTTTCTCTTCGTGCATCACGTCCAGCAAGGGAGCATCGTATTCGTCAATGAGAACCACTACCTGACGGCCGGTTTTCGCGCAGGTATCCATAATCAGGTTCTTCAGCCGGACGTTTACATCTACCGTGTCGCGCGGTTCAATCCCCAAGCGTTTCTCATTATCCTCCAGTATGCTGTGCAGGTAACGGTTCAGCATGTCACGGTCCGCATGCTTGCTCAGACTCATGTCGAAATGCAGCACCGGATACGGTGTCCATTCCGTCTCCAACTGCTCGATTGCCAAACCCTTGAACAATTCTTTCCGGCCTTCGAAATAGGCATGCAGCGTGCTCGTAAGCAACGACTTGCCGAAACGGCGCGGACGATTCAGGAACAGGTAGCTGGAATCGCCGTGTGCCATGCGGTACACGTATTCCGTCTTGTCAATGTACAGATAATGCTTGTTTACAAGTTCGGAAAATGTCTGTATCCCTATGGGGTAACGCCTTGGCTGTTCCATACTACTGAAGTTTTTTCGGATTTTGTAGCACAAAGATAATGAAAACGGTTGAGACGACCAATCTTTTTTTTCACATAAACCTTAGGTTTAGCGTGCTAACTCTAAGGTTTAGCGTGCTAACCCTAAGTTTGAGCGTGCTAACCCTTTACGTGCTCTTTTTACATGAAAGAACCGTGCCGTCCGTGACAGACGTGACAGTGGTTTTGCAACTTTCTCTGCGTATATACGTAATATAAGATTATAAAAACGTTTCTCGCGTACATACGCGTAAAAAAGTTATAAAAGTACTGTCACAACTGTCACGCCGCCAGTGCAGAGTTTACCTTAAACTCCTAAGGCTCAATCTCATCCAAGGATTGGAGCCAGCGGCGAAAAACCTCCAACTGCTGCCTTTCGTCCAAACTCAGCAGGGTGTCGCGGTAAATGCAGAGCACCTTGCGATAGGGAAGTGCACGCAACAGGGTCCCTTTTTTACAGCGACGTATGTTGTACGACTTATGCCGCTGCGCCGGGCTACGCAGATACCACTCAACAGGCTGTGGTCAATGGGGATGTTCTTCTGTAGCCAAGCTATGAAATCGCCCAGACCGGTGTGGGCATTCGGGGTTAATGACTGGTCTTCTGTTGGTTCGTCTTTCATTTCCTTCATGATGTTTTTGTTGTTAAAAATTTTACAAATGACCGCAAATCCTTCGCAGGCAGACGGTGTCCCGTGGAGGAGCCGGCGCCGACGGCAGGGAAGTTGCGGGCTTTTATAATGCAACAAAAACACAAGAAGAGTGAACTTATGTAAAATACTGTCCAATCTTGTCTGAACAGTCATTTGCAGGGATTAAATCCCCTTTGCATCTTTGCAATGTTAACTGAATACAATCGAAACAAAACGTATGATTACATCCAACAAACTCAGCCTGTTTAAAGGCTATCAGGACATCTGCCCCGCAGAAGAGACACTCGAAAACATCGTAGAGATGATCAGACACCAGGCCAGCGTGGCCGAACACACCGAACGATACCGGTATTACCGCAAGCAGCACAACGACAAGGCGGCACGAAACGAGAAGTCGTCCTGCCCTTGCTTTGCCGTGGCCGTCCGCTTTGAAGGCGGAAAGACCAAAAACCACATCTGTGCTGAAACCGGACTGTGCCTTGCCGACTTCGACCATGTGGATGAAGACATGCTGGCAGCCTGCGTGCAACAGATACGGAACGACCCGCATACCCTCCTGGCCTATATCACCATCGGAGGGGAAGGCATCCGCGTAATCAGCCGGTACGTGCCTGCCGTCAATGATGTGCGCATCTCGCCTTCAACCCTCTACGCAGCGGCCTTCAGCCAGATGAACAGCTATTATGCCCAACTGACCGGTCTCGCCTACGACGAGAAGTGCAAAAACATCACCCGGTTAAGCGGACTGGCTCACGACCCCGATGTATGGTTCAGACCGGATGCGGAACCTTTTAAGGTGACAGTGAGTGTCGGCACTCCCCGTGCTCCACATAAAGGGAAACAGAGAATGGAAGCTGTGGTACGTGCCATCGGACGGCAACTGAAAGCCGAAAATATCGTGTATGAAGCACACCGGCACAATGAATACATCATGCGGACAGGCTATCTGATGAATGCATACGGCATACCGCAACAGGTTGCCACCGAATGGGCGGTGCAGCAGTTTGCAGACTATGACGGCGATGTGGCAGGCATTTTTCATTCGTGTTACCAGAACACAGCCGAACATGCTACCTTGCACTTGAAAAGCCGCCGCAGCAACCGGAATGAGGACCTGCCCGTAACCGAGATAATGGCGTTTCTCCAAACCCAGGGGCGTTTCCGCAAGAACATCATCACCGGGAAATATGAAATGGCACCCGCAGGAAGCAACCACTTCGAAGACCTGACAGACCGGGATGTCAACAGCCTCTGGAGGAAAATGTCTACCGAGGTATGCCAGGTACGCATTACGGACATCCGGGCTGTCATCGAATCGGACTTTAGAGAACTCTACAACCCGTTTTCCGCCTATATGGATTCCCTACCGGAATGGGACGGACAAACCGACCACATCGCCGCCCTTGCCGCACAGGTACACGTCAGCAAAGGAGCAGAACTGTTCCCGCTGTTCTTCAAGAAATGGATGGTGGCCATGGTAGCCGCACTGACCGACGACCGCGTAGTGAATCACGAAATACTGGTGCTCGTGGGACAACAGGGCATCTACAAGAGCACCTGGCTCAACAATCTGCTTCCCCCCGAACTGAAACGTTATTTTTATCTGAAAAGCAACAGCCGGAGCATCAATAAAGACGACCTGCTCACCCTGGCCGAGTTTGCCGTGGTCTGCTTAGAAGAACTGGACGAGATGAATGACCGCGAACTGAACCAGCTCAAGGCCCTCGCTACCACCTTGCACATCAACGAACGTGCCGCCTACGCGCACTACAAGGAAAACCGGCCGCACATTGCCAGCCTCTGCGGAACGGGCAACAACCCGCACTTCCTGACCGACCTGACCGGAAACCGGCGCTGGATGCCTTTCGAAGTGGAACATATAGACAACCCCTACAAACATCCTCTGGACTATCCGGCTATCTACGCACAGGCAAAATATCTGTCTGAAAACGGATTCAGATACTGGCTGGAGGAAAAGGAAATCCACCAGTTGAATGAACACAACCGGCATTTTGAGGTGCCCTGCCTGGAGCGGGACCTCATCCTGACATACTATCAGGTGCCCGAAACGGGAGAACCCGGCGTGTTTTTGAGCAATGCGCAGATCCTGCAACGCATCAATACCGGGTTACGCCAACCCCTCAGCCCCGTCAGAATAGGCCACGTCATGTCGCAGTTAGGATTCAAACCCGTGAGGGACGGTGGCAAACGGGGTTATCTCGTGAAAGAAGTGAGCGACGGTGAGATTGAATCGCGCAAAAAAGGCAATCAAAGCCCCCTCAACTCCCCCCATGGCCCCCTCAACTCCCCCCGAGGGGGGAGCTTATGACTGAACCATGGGGGAGATTGTCCGAGAACTCTTCCGACACTATCATTCTGTCATCCCGAGCG
>NZ_NFJV01000002.1 GCF_002160055.1 Mediterranea sp. An20 | reverse complement strand
AGGATATGCCGTATTCATTCTCTATAATAGAAATGACGGTTCGTATACCCGGAACCTTCTAAAAGAGGTTCCGCTCTTGTACTACTTGTTCTGTTTATGTAAACCTTTCAAGGATCTCTTTTACGCATCCGTCAGGAAGCGAAAGCGGCTGCAAAGTTAAGGACTTTTTCGCATATCTTCCAAATTTTTCCCGAAGTTTTTTTTTCTAAAAAAACAACCGCGGAAAACGGAAAACTGAAACAGACCTTTCAAACAGCGACGCTCCCTTGCCGAAAGCGGGTGCAAAAGTACACCTTATTCCAACAAACACCAAATACGCACAAAGGTTTTTTCCGGGAATTATAAAAATATTTTGTAAATACACTGATAACAAGTTAGTTACAAAAACAAGAAAACTGGCGGGAGAACGGGAAGAGGGTAAGATGGACACATTATTATATAATATATAAGGGAGAAAACGACAGCTATAGCACCTTACGAAATCCGTTTCTATTGTCTGCTATTCAATTTGCCAGTCCGAATTGCGGAAAAAAAACGCAGGTAATATGCCTCCGCAGATAACGTATGAGATATATAATTGAAAAAAGTGGAGAAAAATTAGGAAGGTTCTGTTCTTTTTTATACTTTTGCACCGCAATAAAGGCTCCGTAGCTTAGTGAATAGAGCGTCAGATTCCGGTTCTGAAGGTCCTGGGTTTGAGTCCCAGCGGGGTCACATAATAGTCCTTGATAATCAACAAGATTATTGAGGACTTTTCTTTTTATTCCGCATAGCAGCATCAATAGGGATAGCCTTTTCGAAAGATATATTTATGATTGCTGATCTATTGTTGTTCCCAAAACATTGGAGATAACATACTGGCAATCAGAATCCCAAATAAGGAGAATAGGATTTGGAATAGAGGCACAATCTTGTAAAGCACATCTTTCAGTCAGGAAGATATAGGTAAAAAGGAATTTTCATATAGCTTGGGAGCAAACACCATATAGATTTGAAGTACGATGCTTATAGCTAACAAGCAAGCGGCCTTCAAACCTTAGTTTCAGAAGGCCTCGCTTTGACAGGCTGCGAGTAATATTGGGACCTAAATTGCTATGGAAAAACAAACAAGATTTGAAACAATGTTGTAAATTTGCAGAATCTATCAAGACTATTGTATATCTACTTCATTACACTGATACATCATGACATCTTCCATCTATTCACCAGCAGCCGACCGCTATGAGAATGGCATGAAATATCGCCGTTGCGGGCGGAGCGGCATTCTGTTACCCGAAATTTCATTAGGTCTCTGGCATAATTTTGGAGATTTGAACTCTTTTGCCAACTCTCAAGCAATGGCTCATTATGCTTTCGACCACGGCATTACCCACTTCGACCTGGCCAACAACTACGGTCCTTCCAACGGCTCTGCCGAAGAAACATTCGGGCAAATTATGAAAAAGTCTTTTCTCTCCCACCGCGATGAGTTGTTCATCTCCACCAAAGCCGGTCATTACATGTGGCCCGGCCCTTATGGAGAATGGGGATCACGCAAAAATCTGATGGCCAGCTTAGAGCAAAGCCTGAAACGCATGAATCTGGACTATGTGGACATTTTCTATTCCCACCGCTATGATCCGGATACGCCTTTGGAAGAGACTTTGCAGACATTGGTCGACATCGTCCGACAAGGAAAAGCGCTCTATGTAGGTATCTCCAAATATCCCAAAGAAGCCGCCAAGTATGCCTTCCGATACTTAGAAGAACGCAACGTGCACTGCCTGCTCTACCAGGGACGTTACAACCTGCTGAACCAGGAACCGGAGAAGAGCGGCATTCTGAAACAAGTGCAAAAGAACGGCACAGGGTTCATCGCCTTCTCGCCCTTAGCTCAAGGACTGCTGACCGACCGCTACATAAACGGGATTCCTGCCGATTCACGCATGGCGCAAGGCAATACGCTGAAAGAAGACGTGCTGACTCCACACCTGCTGCAAAAACTGAAACGCCTGAATGAACTTGCACAACAACGCGGGCAAACCTTGGCTGAAATGTCATTAGCATGGCTGCTGAAAGACGAGCTGGTAACCTCGGTCATCGTAGGTGCCAGCAGCGTAGGTCAACTGGCAGACAACCTGAAAGCTATTGAAAACACGCATTTCTCTGACGAAGAGTTAAAAGCCATAGACAATTAAAACCTGACAGTTTCTATCCAGTGCCGACACAATGTCGCGATTGGCTGTCGACGAAAAACTCACTCTTCTACAAACGGTTCATTTAACACTGATTCTATGAACAATCTGCCATCTGGTACGTTTTTTGTATAGTAAGAAGAGATTAGAAACGAAATAAAGAACCTAAACCAATGAAACGTATGAAAAAACTAATTCCCATCCTGCTGGCGGCATTTACACTGACCGCCTGCGAAAAGCAAGCCGATTTGGATGAACTGGACGGGCGGTATGTGGTCTATACCAACCATGACCCGCAAACGAATTTCGGCAACCTGTCCACTTATTACTTGCCGGACAGTATCTTGCTCATCGGCAACTCGGAACAACCCGAATATGCCACTGGCCAACAAGCACAGGAAATCCTGCAAAGCTGGGCAGACAACATGGAAAGCCGCGGATTCAAGCGCACCAGCCAACGCAATCAGGCAAGCTTAGGGCTGCAAGTGAGTTACGTGGAAAACAGCTACCACTTCACCGCCATCGGCTGGGGAGGCTGGGGCTGGGACTATCCCTGGTATTGGGGCCCGGACTATTGGGGAATGTGGGGAGGATGGTATTATCCGTTCGTCGTCAGCTATTCCTACAACACAGGCACCTACTTGGCCGAACTGGTCAACCTGACAGCTCCGCAAGGCGAAGACAAAGGACTGCCGGTGGTATGGAACACGTGCATGAGTGGTGCATTAAGCAGCAGCACAAGGCTGAATACACAAATAGCCACAGATGCCGTGAACGAGGCTTTTGCCCAGTCACCTTATCTGACCTGCCAACCATAACCTCTATATCCTAAACCTAAAACTGTAATGTAGTATGAAAACAAGAAAAAATCGATGGAAAAGCATCTGTATGATAACCGCCCTCCTGCTGGCAATGACTCTGCCAGCCAAGGCACAGATGACAGATAACGGATATGCCAATGTAGACTGGCAATACAATTTTCCGACAGGCAAAGCTTTTGCCGGAGGCTCCAGCGGCTGGGGAGTAAACGCAGAAGGCGGCTATTATCTGAACAAGCACTGGGGAGTGGGCCTTTTTATGAACTGGCACAGCAACCACGAATACATACCGCGCACGGTACTTTCGCTCAGCCCTTCTGAAAGCCTGAGCACTGACCAGCAGCACACTGCCTTCCGCCTGCCTTTCGGCGTGGCCGGACGATATGCATGGAACCGCGGAGGAGACTTCCAGCCATACATTGCCATAAAAGCAGGTGCCCAGTATGCCAAACTGACTTCGGACTTCAACGTCTTTGAAGACAGAGACAAGACGTGGGGATTCTATGTATCACCAGAAATAGGCCTCCATATCTTCCCTTGGGCTTACGGTCCCGGACTGCACATAGCCGCCTACTACGACTATGGCACCAACCAGGGCAAGGTGCTGACGTATGACATCAACGGCATGAACAACGCAGGCTTGCGTATAGGCATCTCGTTCTGATTACAACACTGATGTACCACTGTTCATATACGTGACCGACAGGTGAAACGGACGATTGGGAAATTATTCCGTTGCTCACCTGCCGGTTTTTATGTACTTGTCGATACGGTTCCAAAATCCGTTTCTTATTTCTTCAAAGCTTTATAAATAGCTTGTTGAATGCGGGTGCGGATGTCAAGACGCGACAACTTATTGTTCCAACTGTCGGGAAAGACACGGTTGGAAAGGAAGACATACACCAGACGGTTGTCCGGGTCCACCCAGGCACAAGTACCCGTGAAACCTGTATGCCCATACACCGAAGAAGGAGCCTCCTCACAACAAGGGCTAATGCGCGGATTACGCTTATCGGGCTTATCAAATCCCAGACCACGGCGACTGATACGCGAAAGCGTCGTAGTGAACAAACGGCAGGTTTCCGCACTAAGGTAACGACGGCCATCCAACACCCCGCCATTCAACAACATCTGATAAATCAAAGCCTGCTCGCGAGCATTGGAAAAAAGCCCGGCATTGCCGGACACTCCTCCTTGGAAAGCCGCAGACTCGTCGTGTACAAACCCTTGTAACGTGTCTTTCCGCAAAAATGCATCTACAGACGAAGGCACAACGGTACGGCGGGGCAGATGTTGCAACGGACGGAAGCAAGTATGCGTCAGACCCATAGGCCGATAAAACTCCTGTTCCAGAAACTGATCCATCGGCATACCAGCCCGTTCTTCCACCAGCTGCTGCAAAAGGATAAAGCCCACGCAACTGTAACGATAACGCCGGCTCAACAAGGGCGCATCAATAATCTGTTGCAAATAAATCTGCTTGAAAGAAGGATTCAGCCACAAACTGTCTGCCAACTGCCACGTACACGAATCAGTAGGCACAGGCGAAGAAAGCCCGGCCAAGAAACCGAAATCAGGGTTAGCCCAAGTACGGGCACCTATCTGAACCGTATGCAGAGAATCAGCCTTCCCGCGGAAAAGTGGTCCTTCGTAACTGTCTTCATCAATGGCTTTCTGATAGAAAAGGATGGTGGCAGGCAAGCCCGACTCATGCAGCAACAACTGACGCACGGTAATATCTCTTTTGTCTGTATCCAACAGATAAGGCAGATAGTCGGACACGCGGTCGGTAAGGCTAAGCTTCCCTTTGTCGTAAAGCTTCATCACAGCCAGCAGCGTAGCACTGGTCTTGGTCAATGACGCAATGTCATATACATCCGTCACCGACACACGAGTAGTGTCTCGGTCTGCTCCAGTTCCTCCACAGTGAGTTCCAAAAGCCTTGTCGTATATCTCGTGGCCGTCCTTCAGCACCACAATCTGGCATCCCGGATAGGCTCTTTGTTCTATTCCCTCTTCGGCAATGTCATCTACAACCGATAAACGAGCCGCATCCACACCATTTTCCTCTAAAGAATAATAAGGTTCAGCCGGCGCCTTTATAGAAACACCTGCCCCCGCAGGAAACCAATCGCCTACAGCCGAAGACAAACGCCCGTCGGCTCCCGCCTTGCCTGTCAGGATGGCAGCTGTACGTCGTTGTATCACCTCATCGGCTGCATGAGCCAATACCAATACATCCGGTGCCGGTCCTAAACGACGGGGAACTTGCATTCCGGATACAAACAAGACATATACCGCAGGTACTTCGGGCAAATAGCGGGTAAAGAACGTGCGGTAGTCGGCCAAATGCCGGTCGGTCACACAAACCAATAAGCGGCTATATCCGGCGAGTTCCTTCTGCAAAGCCTGCATCTCAGTTGCCGACATCCCTTTCGTCAACCGGAATGGAACAGGAGTTACGGTACACGAAAGCTCCTCCATGAACGGGGCAGACACAGCCGGATCGCCTACCTGCAACACCGCAACTTGTCCGGATATAGTACCTAAAGGCAACAGATGACTGTCTTCATTGCCAACTACTGTAATGGCTGAACACTTCAACTGCCGGAGCAAGTCGTTCGTATAAGGTGTGTTCAACCGTTGTTCCAAACCCGAAAGGCGTACATGCGGTCTCCGCGTCAATCCCAGCGCATACTTAAAAGTAAGCACCTTGCGGCACTTTCTGTCAATCTCCTCCTCCGGCAACTCTCCCTTGCGCACAGCCGCCAGCACGGCATCCAGCTCTCCCGACAGACTACGGGGAACAAGTAACAAATCATTGCCTGCCAGTAGAGCCTTCAGACACACATTCCCATGATTCGACACCCCGCGCATAGCAAGTGCATCGGTAAACACCAGTCCTTTAAAGCCCAGCTCCTCCGTTAGAAGTCCCGTTACGACCTGCTTGGAAAGCGAAGCCGGCACTCCTTTTTGCGACTCTATGCAGGGAACCTCCAAATGTCCGACCATAATTCCCCCCAATCCCGAACGCACAGCCCGGCGGAAAGGAACCAATTCAACACTGTCCAAGCGTTCTTTAGTAAAGTTCAACAATGGCAAAGCTTTATGAGAGTCTACATTGGTATCACCATGTCCGGGAAAATGCTTACTGACAGAAAGAACCTTGCCCGACTCCAATCCGCGGCTATACGCCACTACTTTGCGTGCCACCTCATCGGGGTTCTCACCAAAGGAGCGGGTATTAATCACCGGATTGTCCGGATTGATATTCACATCGGCTACCGGAGCAAAATTGACTTGCACACCTATCTCACGGCACTGACGTGCGACCTCACGCCCATATTCATAGATGAGACTATCATTGCGGATGCACCCCAGCACCATATTACGGGGGAAAGCAGCCGTTCCTTTCAGGCGCATAGCCAATCCCCATTCACCATCGAAAGTAATCAGCAACGGTACTTTGGCCATTTGCTGCGCCTCATTGGTCAGTTGTACCTGATTTTCAATCTGGCCGCCAGAAAAGAGCAGTCCGCCCACCTTATATTCCTGCACCACCTTACGCAGCAATGCTTTGTTCGGCGCATTAGTCTGCGGAGCGATGGTATAGATAAAAAGTTGCCCGATGCGCTCCTTCAAGCTCATCCGCCCCATCACAGAATCCACCCATTGCCGACAAGGCTGATTATCCTGCAACGAATACACCAATGCCGGCTGTTCTAAAGGCAAGGGCAGGGAATCGATGGGCATGAAACGGCATTGGGCAACAGCCGATCCACAGAGCCCTCCACCTATCAATATCCATGCCCATACCTTTCTAAGAAGTCTTATACCCCACAGCATCACAAGTTCTCCTTCTTCTGGTTCAAACTCTGGAAAATAAGTTCCTGGATGTCTGTCATAATATCCATATCACCTAATTTCGTATTCCATACGTCCGGACACAGGCGGTTACTCAGGAAAACATACACCGTGCGGCTTCCGGGGTCTGTCCATACACAGCACCCAGTAAAACTACTGTGCCCATACACTGCTTCTGGAGCAGAAGGTGCACACGGACTACGCTTCACTATGGACACATCCGGCTTATCAAATCCCAGACCGCGACGACTGACCAGCGACTTTTCTGTCGTGAACAAACGACAAGTCTCCTCGCTGAGGAAACGCTTACCGTTCCATGTTCCCCCGTCAAGTAACATTTGATATACAGCTGCTATTTCTGAAGCCGTCGAAAACAATCCGGCATGCCCGGCCACTCCGCCCAAGAAAGCGGCCGCTTCATCGTGTACATATCCGCAAAGGTCCTGTCTACGCAAAAAGTCATTAGAGGCAGTAGGCATGATTTCTGACTTCTGGAATTTCTCCAGCGGCCGGAACAATGTGCGCTGCAAACCCATCGGAGCATAAAATTCTTTTGCCACATAAAGGTCGAGAGGCAATTGCGTGATGTGCTCCACTATCTGCTGCAAAAGAATAAAATCCAAGTCACTGTCTACAGAGCGGTTAGTCTCCAGACTGCTACGGGCTATAGTTCTCAATATAGTATTCTTAAAGCTATTATTCAACCACATACCCTCTGCCACATGCAAGGTATGGGTTTTGTCCTGCTGGGCAGTCATCAGTCCCCGCTTGAACTTGAAATTCGAACAATAATAACTGTGTTCGCTCACCTGCGTCTGATGCCACTCATCTTTCCAGCTCTGGGCATAAGGTCCGTGCACCGAATTAGGATCAATGGCTTCCATATAGAAACGGATATAAGGAGGCAAACCAGACTCGTGCATCAACAGCTGTCGGATGGTGATGTTCCGTTTATTTGTTCCACGTAATATCGACAAATAAGACGAAGCCTTATCGTCAAGCTTCAGCTTGCCTTCATCATACAACTTCATTACAGCCAACAGCGTAGCGGTAGTTTTGGTCAGTGCTCCCACATCGAAGAGATCGGTGGTTCGTACGGCAGTGGAGTCTTTGACAGAATGAGAGCCATAGCTTTTGTCGTAAACAGCATTTCCGTCTTTCCATATCAAGACACGGCATCCAGGATAAGCGCCAGCTTCCAATCCCTTATGCACGATGCCGTCAATGCTTTGCAACACATACGACTTCATTCCGTAATCATCAGGCATAGCCGTCACCGGCTTCGTCCCCGGCACCATGTCGCACCCGGTTCCTTTCGGGAAAAGATTTCCGATGCTCATAGACAACCGCCCATTGGCGGCTTCTTCTCCAAACAATACCCCGGCCACATGCTGCTGCAAATCATTTTCTGCCGAGTGGGCCAGCACCACAGCATTAGCCTTAGCCAATGCAGGCGTCAGGATAGGCAACAGGCGATAGGGGGTGAAGAACACATAAGCCAAAGGAGCTTGCAGTTCCAGATTCTTCAGGAAATCCACATCAGCATCACTGACATAGTTGACACCCGCAATGCTTACCACCACACGACCATACGCATTCAGTTTCTGCTGCATTTCTTTTTTAGCGGCTTCCGAAGCATCCCACGGCAAACGGAAACAGTCAATAGCGCCATGTCCCTGCATCGCAGCCACAAAAGTCGAATCAACCGTCTTCTCACCCATACTCAGCACAGCGATGCCTCTGCCCTTTGCATCAGTAGACAAAGGCAACATATTGAAATAATTGTTCAGCACGGTCACCGACTTATTACGCAAAGAAGCTGCCAGATTCCGGGCTTCCTCCGAGCGAATGCGGAACCCTACACCGCTCACCTGCAATTTCTCCGGCTTGGAGCGGAGCCCCAACTGATACTTACACTCCAGGACCTTGCGGCAACGCTCATTTATTTCTTCCTCTGTCAGTTCTCCGCTCTTAATCGCCTCCATCACTTCAAGCCAGGCTTTGGGGGCATCGTACTGCACCAGAAGCACATCATTGCCAGCTTTCAGGGCTTTCACCACATAACCGGGCACACGCGTCACACCACGCATGTCCAAGGCATCGCTGAACACCAGTCCGCCGAATCCCATCTGGCCTTTCAGCAAGTCCGTTATTACCGCAGCCGACAAAGAAGAAGGGAGATGGGCATTTTTCTCATAAGCGGGCGCTTGCAGATGCCCTACCATTACCCCACCCAGACCGGCACGTATCGCTTCACGGAAAGGATACAGTTCGACACTGTCCATACGCTCCTTGTCATGACGCAGCACAGGCAAAGTACGGTGTGAATCCAAATCGGTATCACCATGTCCGGGAAAGTGTTTGACCACAGCCAATACGCCTCCGCTCTCCAGGCCGCGGCCATAAGCCACAACCTTCTCGGCCACCCACACAGGATCCTCGCCAAACGAGCGGACATTTATCACCGGATTCAACGGATTGGTATTGACATCGGCCACCGGAGCGAAATTGACATGCACGCCCAATTCTTTCAGCTCGCGGGCCACTTCACGGCCATAATTCTCTATCATCTGATTGTCGGTGATGCACCCCAGCGCTGCATTGCGCGGAAAATCCGGCACATTCTTCAAGCGCATAGACAGCCCCCATTCGCCATCGAAACCAATCAACAAAGGCACTTTCGAAGTCTTCTGGGCCAAATTAGTGAGCATGACCTGCTCTTCTGCCGTCCCCTGTGCAAACAGCAGGCCGCCAATCTTGTATTTCTTGGCCAGATCCCGTACCTGCTTCTTGGTAACTTTATCCATCTGAGCCGGGACGGCAGCCATCAGCAGCTGACCGGCTCTCTCCGGCAGGCTCAACTCAGCCATCACCGAGTCGACCCATTGCGTACAACGCGCATCCGGTGTCGTCAGAAGCGGCTGTACTTTGTTCTGTGCATGCAAATGTCCCGCCATCATCAGCAAGACTGCCACACAACTCCAAAACAAGGTGTTCTTTTTCATAATTCTATCTTTTCAATTACTCTTTCTGCAAAATTAATTTCAACTCTCCTACATATACTCCATTTTTACCGGTGTGCATGACCGGCACCTCTCTCCCTTCGGCATTCAGCAACACGGCCGGATGTTCCATAAACGTATGCGAATGTCCACCCAAAATCACGTCGATGCCGCTCGTTCCGGTAGCCAACGCCTCATCGCCGGGCACTTCCGAGGCTACCCCCAGCATCCCCAAATGCGACAGACAGATTACCACATCGCAGTGTTCGCGGCCGCGTAAAATCTCCACCGTCTCGCGCGCCGCAGCGATAGGGTCCCGGTAGACTACGCCCTGGCAATTGGATGCCTGCACCAGTCCTTCCAACCGGGGAGAAAGGCCAAAGACACCAATGCGCAGACCTTCGCGCTGCAACACGACATAAGGCTTCACCAATCCTTCGAGTACGGTGCCTGACACATCATAGTTGGCACACACAACCGGGAAAGAGGCCAGGCGGAACAGCCGTGCCATATTCTCCAGCCCGAAATCAAATTCATGGTTGCCTATCGTCATCGCATCATACTTCATCAGGTTCATCATCTTCACCTCCAGCTCACCCTTAAACATATTATAATAAGGTGTACCCTGCGAAATATCACCACAATCAAACAGCAACACACCGGGATGCTCTGCCCGATAGTGCTCCACAAACGCAACTCTACGCAGCACTCCTCCCTTGCCGGCAGACTGGTCGGCAGCATGGGGGCTGATAGGCTCAATACGGCTATGTGTATCACTGGTCTGCAGGATATTCAGTCCGACAGACTGCTGTGCGGCAACCGGGCACATCAAAGCCAATACCAATCCGAATGATAACAATTTCTTCTTCATCACCTTCTATCTCATTCTGTTAGTTCTGTACGTTTCCTTGTAGTCCATTATTCTTTCACCGTCACGCGCCCTTCCAAGCGGGAAGTTACCTTGCGGCCGGCCTTGGCCTGCTGTTCTACATAACGGATAAACAGCAAACGCAATGTCTGCCCCGGTGGACAAGTCCTGCTCACGGCTTTAGGCAAAGCATGCATACCGTCATTGCCCTCTGCCAGATAGTCCAAAGTAGCCACGGTGTATTCTCTGTCGTCCTCCAAAGGCAAGCCGCCCACTCTGGCATCCAGCAGTTTGCCCTCGCGCGATATGTCAAGATGAACTCCACTCACTCCTTCCCCCATACGGGCTGCAATATTTTCGAGCAACTCCCTCATCACATTTCCCTTCAGTTTCAACACACACAGCGCATTCTCGAAAGGCAAAATCTCATAAGCATCTTCCATCGTGATAGGACCTTGCGTCAATGAACTACGGATACCCCCTATGTTCACAAGCCCCATATCGGCCGGCTTGCCCAACACATCGGTTGCCGCCTCACGCAACACATCGGCAACCAGATTGGAGAGCAAGCTCTCCGGGCGCTCCCGATCCATGGATATAGCAGCCATTCCCAACACACTCGACATGGCACTGTCTACTTTCATCTTATAAGGGGCCAACAGAGATATAGCCTGCTGGTTGGTGTAATTATCCCACGTACTATCCATAGCCACCCGGTCACCTTCCACTTTCACGACAGCGAAGTCCGTCCGGCACGAGGCCAACAGCAGAACCACCCCCCAAACCATACCCGACAACCATTTCGGGCTCATCCGTTTGTTTATCATACTCTTCAGATATTTCAAAAATCGGACAAAGATAACTATAAAATAGCACAAAACGACTTCACTGCGCGAATTAAATTTTGACGCACGCATATAAACAGCCCGCTTGACAATATCTCCGGACAGTACAGCTAAACCCAGGCGCCGGAATGCCAAGCCCTCACCCGCATAGTGCGTATATATATGAAGCCGGAAGCAAAGAGCTTGGAAGCACGCTTCTTATATAGAGGAAGCAAAGAGCAAACAGAGGGCAAGCAAAGGGCTAAGCACGCCTTGCCTGCAGCTCTCTCCACACCGAATGCCCCACAACCGTTTCTGCGCAACTGGACCATAGGAAAAAAGAAGACTCATTGAGGCTGCCCTCCGCATGCCTAAGCTCCCAAGTAAACACAACAGACGATGACGCACAAAATATAATAGAAAATGAGCACAAATTATTTGTGTATCTGGCAAATAATTCGTTCCTTTGCAACCGCTTTCGCGCAATCGCTGTCAGGAACAACAGAGAAAGCCTGGTATGTTGCGTAGTAACGATAACAATTTAATAAAGAAAAAACAATGGATTTAATTAAAATTGCAGAAGAAGCATTTGCTACCGGCAAGCAACACCCCAGCTTCAAGGCAGGTGACACTGTAACCGTAGCATATCGTATCGTAGAAGGTAACAAGGAACGCGTTCAGCTCTATCGCGGCGTTGTTATCAAGATTTCCGGTCATGGCGAAAAGAAGCGTTTCACTGTCCGCAAGATGTCGGGCACTATCGGTGTAGAACGTATCTTCCCCATCGAATCTCCGGCTATCGACAGCATCGAGGTGAACAAGATTGGTAAAGTGCGTCGCGCCAAGCTGTACTACCTGCGCGCCCTCACCGGCAAGAAAGCCAGAATCAAAGAAAAAAGAGCCAACGGATAAAGACATCTTCCGTAACAACATAAAAAAGGGAAACTTGCTACAGCAGGTTTCCCTTTTTTATGTTATTCATCTCTCAATGCTTCGCTTATTTCCTCGCGGGTCAGGGTTGGAGGTCTGCCCTTGTCCAACTTCCGGCAAACCAGTTGTCCTACCTTCAACGCTTCGCGCTCTGTAACGAAAACCTGCTTGCCGCTGACTGCAGGAACATAGGGCTGGCATATCAGCGTATCTTCCCGGCATAATATCACATAACCATAGCCTCCGGAAACCTTCATGGCACAGCAGGTAAACTGGCTGCCGGAAGAAGTACAGGACAAGCAAAGCACCAGCCATCCGGCAACGGCACCCCGCTGCATCATCCGCATGCTTCTTATCAACCCCTCCATTCAATCGTCCTCCAATTCATAGGGCAGTAACTCATACACATCGTCAAAATAGCTGGTACCCGACGAACCGGTCAGGACAAAACCACGGCTACCCGTAGAAAAGCCCACCGCCAGGCTGCGCGACGAACCGCCTGTGCCATAATGCACCGAGGTCAGCGGCGTGTAATCATCATCCGAATCCCCATGCCACAAATCCTCCTCGGGGTCATATACCCAGTAATCACTCGTGACGCCGTTACGGTCGCCGGTAGCCACATATCCCAAGCCATCTATAACGAATGCCACGGCACTGCTGCGCGCAATGGCATAATCGTCATCGTAATCCTCGTCATCGTTGGTATTGGCAATATCGCGAAGACGGGTCCATGTCGTACCGTCGAAACTATAAAAGTCTTCTACGTATGTATCATTGTTCTCACCGAAACCGATATAAGCCACATCGTCAATGACAAAAGCCAGGCCATAAACCCGCTTCCCGCCCTCGAAACCATTTACTATCTGCCACTGACTACCGGAAGCTGCGTTGGGGTCGAAACGATAAAAATCCTTCAGGTAATTATCATTGTAACCTGTACCGACGTAGGCATAACCGCCTACGGTAAAACCCAAGGCCCCGTAACGCATCCCCCCGGCAAAATCGTCCTTCTGCAGCCAGGTGTCGGTAGCCGGATCATACTCCCACGTATCGGCCAGGTAATACGGCTCATCCTTGATGGAACCGGTCGTCACATAGCCCTTTCCGTTCAAGGCAAAAGCCGCAGCTTTATGTCGCCCGGAAGCCTCATCGGGCAAATCGGCACACTGCGTCCAATAATTGCCGCTGATATCATAAGCCCAACAGTCTTTCAACAAATCGCGATTTGAACCACGGTAACCGCAACACAAGTATCCCTTATCGTCGATAGTAAAGCTGCTGGCACCGCAACGCGCCACTCCATCAAAGTCCGAGCGCCGTATCCATTGCCCCTGAGTGTACTCATCATCAGCCGTGCAACCGGTCAGAAAGCAGACGGACATTATGCCCACAAAAATCGTCTTCATTTTCATTGTAATATGCTATAAAATCCTTTTGTCCTGCGAAAGTAACCGCCCATGGCTGCCAACACAAAAAAAATCGATGAACAGACAGATATTTCCGTCAAACGGCTTCAACGAATGATACGGATAAACAGTCGATTTCTATTGGATAAGATACGCTAATCACGTTCCTTTGCCCGCTGACTCTTTATGTGAATTAAAACAACGGTTTATTTATATACGAATGAAACGATTTATTCTTCTATGGTTACTCACCGCAAGCCTTTGCGCCTGTGTGGATGAAAACTCCGAACTGGGGCACACGCTGGTAAGCAGTTCTTTCTATAATATATATGTAGATACGTGTACGGTAGATATAAGCACGATTCTCGAAGACTCCATCGTGACACGGGGCGACAGCATCTGTCAGATAGGACACTACCAGGACGAGACGTGGGGAGAGGTATCGGCTGCCTACTACGCAGAATACTCCACAGCCAGCTTTACTCCCAACGAAAACAACAGCTACACGCTCGACTCTCTCGTATTGACTATGAGACACAGCGGCCACTACTGGGGAGACACACTGACTACCCCTACCATCCAGGTATACCGTCTGGCAGATCCCATTGAACTGACCGATGACTAAGATCTGTATAACCATACCTCCCTGCCCACGGAAGCGACACCTCTCTTTAGCTTCAACTATCGGCCACGGCCCGGCGAGGCGAGGATACAATCCATCCGTCTGCCAGACGAATGGGGGCAGCAAATACTGGACGACCTTATCAATCAGGAAAGTTATTTTGAAGAGCAGGAATATTTCAAAAGCGAATTTCCCGGATTAGCTTTCATACCAGCCGAAACCGGACAATGTATCAGCGGGTTCCTGGTCAACGACTCGTCTATGTGTCTCACGCTTCACTATACGGAAGTCTCCACCCAGCGGACAGAACAGCAGCTAAGATTCTCCGTCAATACGGATTACGCCTATACCGGTATCCAACACGACCGCACAGGCAGTCCGCTGGCCGAGATAAGCAGCGGCATCGAAAATTACGTGCATTCCACCAGTCTGGGACATCGCGCCTACTTGCAAGGACTGACAGGTTATTACAACCAACTGGAGTTCCCCTACCTGAACGAATTGCAAGACATGGGACAAATTGTCTCCATAGAGAGTGCCACCCTCTACCTGTATCCTTTGGCAGGCAGCTACAACCAGACCAACCAGCTGCCGGAAGACATCCGCCTGTATATCACCAATGAAAATAATGTATTGGAGGATTACGTGTATGGCAGCGACGGCGTAACGGTGCAAACCGGCAACCTGACCGTAGACGAAGTCTCCGGCCGTGATACTTATTACAGTTTCGACCTCACCGAGTTTATCCGCAACAACTTAGGGACTTGGGGCATTAACCGCCAGAAGCTACTCCTGAACATGAACAGTAGCGATGCAGCCACTACTTTCAACCAAGTAATCTTTACCAACGACCCTGATAACGAACGGCAATGCCGCCTCGACATCCGCTTTAAAACCTACAACGAACAACAATGAGAATAATGAACCTGAACCTCATCCTGCTGGGCCTTATGAGCACAGCCATTCTGCCCCTCCGGGCACAAAATACAACCAACCTGCCTACTTCGATGTATGGCATAGGAGAACTGAGCGCAAGCGACGGAGGACGCCTGTCCGGCATGGGCAATGTGGGAATCGCACTCAACCGCACCGGCTTCCCAAATACACTGAACCCTGCTGCCATCACAAAGATGGACACGACCTGCTTCACCTTCGATGTAGGAACAGCGGCCGCATACGCCCGCTATTCTTACCTGAGTGACCATAGCAGTTCGCTGACTGCCAACCCCAACCGCATCAGCTTAGGATTCCGCGCCATGCCCCGATGGTACATCATGCTGGGTGCCGCACCTTACAGCAGCGTGGGCTATTTCATCCGTACCGAAGAGGTTATCGAAGGAATGCCAACCAGCAGCCTCACATCGACCTTCCAAGGTGAAGGAGGACTCTACCGCTGCTATTGGACCAATGCCGTCCGGCTGACCCGGCAACTGTCTGTAGGAATAAACATGGGAATAGTGATGGGGACCACCACACAAAGCGAAACACAAGAAAACGCCACAGTGGAATACCGGTCGAAGAAAAGGGCTTTTTATACGGACTTCGGATTGCATTACGAAGTACAGTCCGACCCGGAAGGTATGCTGTGGTCGGCTGGATCCGTATTTGCACCGTCGCTTCCGTTGGCGCACGACAACACGCTGACTTACGAAACTCTTCCATCGACGAAGAACTGGAGAAGACCTACCACGAGCAACAGCAATACCTGCCCATGCACATCGGACTGGGCATAGCCGTACAATCTCCCAAATGGCTGCTGACTGCCGACTATAATTATACGGACTGGAGCCGCAACTCCCCGTCTGATACGGGCTTCGACTACGAAAACCAACACAAGATAAACATAGGCAGCAGCTATACCCTACATCCACGCCGCCCGCGCTCGACAGAACTGATGCTGGGCGTGGGATTCGGCAATTCGTATATCAGTATGAAAAACCAGAAAATGAATTATCTGGAGGTCAGTGCCGGTGTCAGTCTTCCCATCCGCTACTCCTACCTCTCACTGGGAGCCACGTGGCGCCGGCAGATGAATCCGGACAGCCACGTGATGCAGGAATGCCGCTGGAGCATCAACCTGAACCTGACTTTCGGAGAAAGAATCTCCAAGAGCAAACTTCAATAAGCGCTCACCACACGGTCAGCCCCGACAAGCAAGCTTTCAGGCGGTCGCGGTAAGCATCGCCGATAGGTATCTCCAAGGCACCGACGTACACAACGTTTACACCTATGGCATCCAAAGCCCGCAACCGGACAATAAACGAGCGATGCACGCGCACAAAGTCGGCTTTCGGCAGCTTCTCCTCCATGTTCTTCATGGTACACAGGCACATCAGAGGACGGAGTCCGTCACGGCAATGAATCCTCACATAATCACCGCAGCTCTCTATGTAACAGATTTCCTCCAATGACAAACGCAGAATGCGGTTGTCCGAACGTACATAAATCACCTTGTCGGGCACCACCGGCTGTGCCTTGCCGGCAGGTACAGACGTGCTGCTTTCTTTCAGCGTGAACCAGCGCATCGCTTTGTTTGCTGCCTGGAAAAAGACAGAAAAGCCAAAGTCGCCGACCAGATAGTCCAGAGCATCCAAACGGAAACAGTCGGCTGCATAACGTTCGTCGTCGGCCACAAAAATAACACGCGTGTACGACGATAACAGACGGCAGAAATCCATCCCGCTGATTTCTCCTTCGGCAGCAGAAACAATACCTACGACATAGACTTCTACTTTCGTCACATAATACTCCTTCAACGCGGTCAACGGTTCCGTATAACTTCCACACAAAGTCAGGAAAGGTATCTTCCCTACAAAAATCTGCAATTTAGCTATCATATCCGGATCGGTATGCAGCAGAGCACAATTTAAATTCATATACAAACACTTTTGTAAGAAAGACGCGCCCAAAGTAGAAAAAACTGCAAGAGAATATCCGTATTAAGTAACATTAACCTATCAATTCCATGAATATTCACGACATCCAGCCAGAGCCTTTCCTGCGGACAGAAAGAACGGCATCCCCTCATACATCAGAAGCAAATGGCTAAAGGCTACGGAGCAGCCTGCCAACATATAAGAAGCAGGCTCGCTATATATAAGAAGCAAACACCTGTAAGCAAGCACATTACAAGGTATCCCGAAGAGAGGCTGGTTGCAGTGCAGGCATTTCAAAGACAACCGGGAGTAGGTATATACACATAAGAATCCCCTTCTTGACTTTTGAAAGGTCAAGAAGGGGATTCCCTCACGTTTTCAACAATGTGACAGGCTTCGAGTCCTGTTTACTTCATGTCTTTCAGTTCCCAACCCAAGGCACTGGCACCCAAAACGGCAGCGTCAGAGTCTTTCAGTTCAGACATCAGCAATTTGGTCTTTCCTCTATAAATGGTGAGGATGTTCTCATCAATAGCCTTCTGAATAGGCTTGAAGATGTAGTCGCCCGACTTGGCCAGACCTCCGAACAAAATGATAGCCTCAGGGCTTGAGAAGGCGATAAAGTCGGCCAAAGCCTCGCCCAGAATCTGTCCCGTGAAGTCAAAGATGTCCTTAGCCAGTTTATCTCCTTTGACAGCCGCATCATACACATCTTTCGATGTAATGCTTTCGGCAGGGATAGAACGCAGCAGGCTCGGTTCCGTGCGTGCCGCCAAAAACTCACGTGCCGTACGGGCCACACCCGTTGCCGAGCAATAAGTCTCCAGACAGCCTTTGCGTCCGCATCCGCACATACGGCCGTTTTCGCGGCGGATAATGGTATGGCCCAATTCGCCGGCAAAGCCGTCGTGTCCGTACACCATCTGTCCGTTGATGACGATGCCGCTACCCACACCCGTACCGAGCGTAATCATAATGAAGTCTTTCATGCCACGGGCTGCGCCGTATGTCATCTCGCCGATAGCGGCCGCATTGGCATCGTTGGTCAGCGCTGTCGGAATGCCCAAGCGTTCCTCGAACATGGCAGCCAGCGAGATGATGCCTTTCCACGGCAAGTTGGGAGCAAACTCAATGGTTCCGCTGTAATAATTACCGTTAGGAGCACCGATACCAATGCCCTTTATCTTATCTACACCTCCGTTGGCCGAGATAAGCGGAAGCAGATTCTTGCACACAGCATCCACGTAGTCTTCCACTTCGGGATAAGCTCCCGTCTTGATAGAACCGCTGGCGATGATGGTTCCACGTGCATCCACTATACCAAATACGGTGTTCGTACCGCCAATGTCAATGCCCACTACATAGGGCTTCTCCATGTTTGAGTTCATGATATAATCTGTTTTTAAAGGGTTATTGTTGATTTTATTGGTTACAAAAATCACAAAACAAAATGAGACCACAAAATCTTTCCATAAAAAATTTCACATCTACTGCAACTTTTCGTAACATCGTTGCGTCTAATTGGGAAAATAACTAAGTTCAGAGACAAAAAACAAAGAAAACCGTGATACGCTTAAAAGACATCAACAAGACCTACTACAACGGTGCGCCCCTGCACGTACTGAAAGGCATCAACCTGAATATCGGGAAGGGAGAATTCGTTTCAATCATGGGAGCTTCGGGCTCCGGAAAATCTACCTTACTTAATATATTAGGTATATTGGACAATTATGACACGGGCGAATATTACCTGAACGGGACGCTCATCAAAAACCTCAGCGAGAACAAAGCAGCCGAATACCGCAACCGGATGATTGGCTTCATATTCCAGTCGTTCAACCTGATTTCGTTCAAAAACGCCGTGGAGAACGTGGCCCTGCCTCTCTTCTACCAGGGAGTAAGCCGCCGCAAACGGAACGCCCTGGCCTTGGAATACCTGGACCGGCTCGGCCTGAAAGACTGGGCGCACCACATGCCCAACGAAATGTCCGGCGGACAGAAACAGCGGGTGGCCATCGCCCGTGCCCTCATCACAAAGCCGCAAATCATATTGGCCGATGAACCCACGGGGGCTTTGGACAGCAAAACTTCTGTAGAAGTGATGCAGATATTGAAAGACTTGCACCAGACGGGCATGACCATCGTGGTGGTGACGCACGAAAGTGGTGTGGCCAACCAGACGGACAAAATTATCCATATCAAAGACGGCGTCATCGGAAGCATCGAGGAGAACTTGCAGCACGATGCATCGCCTTTCGGACAGGGAGGGCTGATGAAGTGACACCATACCAAGAACAAAAGAAAAAACAACAGCTTATGCGAACCCGTGCTCTCTTATTCATAGGCTTGTGCCTTGTCTGTTCCACAAACGGCATCGCACAAACCGATTTCTCTGATATAGATGCCCGCCTGCGGGAAATCTACCGGCAAGACCAGGAAGTGCGTCAACAATGGGCTGCCATCGTGCAAACATCCGATGTGGACAGTATCATGTCTTATCAATCGCGCATGTCAAGAACCGACAGCATAAATCAAGCCTATGTATTCCAGCTACTCGACACACACGGATGGCCCCAACAAGTGTCCGACTCGGCCTATAACGCCATATTTTTAGTTGTAGACCATGCCTCCATCGAAGCACAAAAACGATATTGGCCGTACATAAAGGAGGGAAGTCAAAAGGGAGACTTGTCAAAAGCAGATGCTGCCACTCTCCAAGACCGTATGTTGATGCGGGAAGGGAAAAAGCAGATTTACGGCACACAAACCCAAACCGGGCAAAAAGACGGCAAGCGTATCTGTTATGTTTGGCCTATCGAACAGCCCGCAAAGGTAGACAGTCTACGCCGGTCCGTAGCCCTGCCTCCCATGCAGGAATACCTTAACCTGTTTGCAACAGCTGGAATAGAAGCTATTTGGGACAAGGAACTGACGATTGAACAGATCCGGCAGTTATCTACACGTATCATCATCCAAAAATAAAAACGTTTATGATTGACCTTTGGCAAGAAATATACGGCACCATCAAGCGAAACAAACTGCGCACCTTTCTCACAGGCTTTGCCGTAGCATGGGGCATCTTTATGCTCATCGTGTTACTGGGCGCAGGAAACGGCATCATACATGCCTTTGAAGAGAGCTCGTCACAACGGGCATTGAACAGCATCCGCGTGTTTCCCGGCTGGACCACCAAGCCCTATGACGGATTGTCGGAAGGACGCAGCATCGACTTAGACAACCGGGACCTGGAAGATACCGAGACTTTCTTCACCGACCGGGTAGAGGAAGCCGGAGCCACCTTATCGCAATCGGCTACGGACATCAGCTACGGAGCGGAATATGTCAACCTGTCACTCTACGGCGTATATCCCAATTATACGGAGGTAGAACCGGTGAAAACGGCAAAGGGGCGCTTTATCAACCAGACGGACATCAAAGAGAGGAGGAAAGTCATCATCCTGCACCAGAAATCGGCCGACGTGCTCTTCGGGAAAACCCATACCGACCCCTTGGGCAAGTTTGTCAATGCCGGAGGAGTGGCTTACCAAGTCGTTGGTCTGTATGACGATGAGGGCAACAGCGAGCCCAATACTGCCTTCATACCCTTCAGCACCCTACAAACTATTTACAACAAGGGCAATAAGCTGAACAGCATCATCTTCACCACAAAGGGTCTGGACACAGAAGAAGCTAACGAAACGTTTGAGGCAGACTACCGCCGCGTCATCGGCGCCAACCACTGCTTCGACCCTACAGACGACGGTGCCATCTGGCTGTGGAACCGCTTTACCAACTACCTGCAAGCCATGGCGGCCATGGGCATCCTACGCACGGCTATCTGGGTCATCGGTATCTTCACGCTGCTGAGCGGCATTGTGGGCGTAAGCAACATCATGCTCATCACAGTGAGAGAGCGCACCCATGAATTCGGCATACGCAAAGCTCTCGGAGCCAAGCCACGCAGCATTCTGTGGCTCATCATTGTGGAGAGCGTGGTCATTACAACGGTCTTCGGCTACGTAGGCATGGTGGCAGGCATCGGAGCAACAGAATGGATGGATGCCGCCTTTGGCAGTCAGACAGTAGACGCGGGCATGTTCGAGGCTAAGATGTTCAGTAATCCTACAGTAGACATAGGCATTGCCATACAAGCCACGGTGACTCTCATTGTGGCAGGCACCCTGGCTGGGCTGTTCCCCGCACGCAAGGCAACCAAGATACGACCTATTGAGGCATTGCGGGCAGACTGAGGCTCATGGTCATTTATGTAACGTCTCATAATTGTCCTTCAATAATCAAGCATTAACCATTAAAAATTGCCACTATCACATGAAAATAGACAAAGATACATTAGAAGAAATCCTCATTACCATCACCCGCAACAAGACGCGCAGTCTACTCACTGCTTTCGGCGTATTTTGGGGCATCTTCATGCTGGTAGCCTTGAGCGGAGGCGGACAAGGCATGCAGGAGGAATTGCAACAGCAGTTCGAAGGATTCGCTACCAATTCGGGATTCGTCGTCTCCAGCAAGACCAACGAAGCCTACAAAGGTTTCCGTAAAGGGCGCTGGTGGGATCTGGAAATAAGCGACGTGGATCTGGTGGCCGACGTGGAGGGCGTACAAATGGCAACGCCCAGCACCGCCATGTGGGGTAAGTCTGCCGTGTATGAAGGTAACAAATACAGTTGCAACATCCGCGGGCTATATCCCGAATACGAGCAACTGGAGCACCAGGAAATGGCATACGGACGCTTTATCAACGACGTGGATATTCGCGAGGGACGAAAAGTATGCGTCATCGGGAAACGCGTCTACGAAAGCATCTTCAAGGAAGGGGGAGACCCGTGCGGTAAATACGTACAGGTAGACAGCGTGTACTACCAAGTGGTAGGCGTATGTTCCAGCGAAGGCAATGTCAACATACAGGGCCAAGCATCGCAGGCCGTCACCTTGCCCTATACCACGATGCAGAAAATGTACAATCTGGGCAACGAAGTACAGGTCGTGTGCTTCACCATGGAACCCGGCATGAAAGTGAAAGATGTAAAACCTGAGATAGAACGGCGAATCAAGCAAGCGCACTACATCAGCCCTACCGACAAACAGGCTGTGATGTTGCTGGACCTGGAAGCCATGTTCAGCATGATGGACAACCTGATGACAGGCGTACGCTTCCTCACCTGGATGGTCGGTCTGGGCACCCTGCTGGCAGGAGCTATCGGCGTAAGCAATATCATGATGGTGACTGTAAAGGAACGCACCACCGAAATAGGCATACGGCGCGCCATCGGTGCCCGTCCGCGCGACATCCTGCAACAGATATTGAGCGAGAGCATCGTACTGACCACCGTGGCGGGCATGGCTGGCATCTCATTCGGAGTATTCGTGCTCAACGTATTGGAGAAAGCTGCCAATCCACCCGGAGTGGTCGAAACACACTACCAGGTAGGGTTCGGCATGGCCATAGGCACTTGTCTGCTCGTGGTGGCATTGGGAATGCTCGCCGGACTGGCACCCGCTTACCGAGCCATGGCTATCAAACCTATCGAAGCCATACGCGATGAATAAGCCACCACGCCATCTGTTGGAAACAACCGACACTGCCACTCGATACAGGATAGCGAATGCTATTCGCTCCGAAAGAACAAGAATAATTATTTAACAACAAACAATAATAAGAACGTATGAAAACCAAGAAGTTCCTCAAAATTGGATTGCTGGTGGCCGTAGCCGCCATCTTCGTATGGACATTTGTCTTCCTCTGGCAAAAGTCCCGTCCCGAAATTACTGTCTACAACGTGACCTCGCCGGAAGTGACCGACCTGGAGAAAACCACGGTGGCCACTGGTAAGGTAGAACCGCGTGATGAAGTGCTCATCAAACCGCAAATATCAGGCATCATCGACGTACTTTATAAAGAAGCCGGACAGACAGTAAAGAAAGGCGAAGTGATAGCCAAAGTAAAGGTCATCCCCGAACTGGGCACGCTGGCTGCTGCCGAGAGCCGCGTCCGCTTGGCAGAGATTAACGGCCAGCAGGCAGAAACCGACTTTGCGCGGCTGGAAACTTTGTACAAAGACGGCCTCATCAGCAGCGAAGAATACGAAAAAGGACGCGTCACCGTGGAGCAGGCACGCGAAGAGCTACAGGCTGCGCAAGACAACCGCGACATCGTGCGTGACGGCATCACGCAAAGCAGCGCCGACATATCGAGCACGCTTATCCGCAGCACCATCGACGGGCTTATACTCGATGTACCTGTCAAGGTGGGCAACTCGGTCATCATGGCCAACACTATGAACGACGGTACCACCATAGCTACCGTGGCCGACATGAACGACCTTATCTTCCGTGGCAACATTGACGAAACCGAAGTGGGCCGCGTACACGAGGGAATGCCCGTCAAGATAACCATCGGCGCCCTGCAAGACCTCTCGTTCGAAGCCAAACTGGAATACATCTCCCCCAAAGCTACGGAAGAAAACGGTGCCAATCAGTTCGAAATTAAAGCTGCTCTGAGCGTACCAGACAGTGTAACCATACGTTCCGGCTATTCGGCCAACGCTGAAATTGTGCTGGAACATGCCCAGCAGACCTTGGCGATACCTGAAGGAGCCGTGGAATTCAGTGGCGACAGCACCTTCGTCTACGTGCTCACCGACAGCGTGCCCCAGCAACAGTTCGAACGGCGACCCGTGCAAGTAGGCATGAGCGATGGCATCCGGATAGCCGTCAAGAGTGGTATTACCCAGCAGGACAAAGTGAGAAACGGAGAAAAAGAACAATAAACCAACCCCCGTCTCCCTCTTCCCCGGCTATCCGGCCAGCCCTGTACAGGCCTTGCCTTCACATACCGGGGAGAGGTGACAAACCAAAACATACAGTTATGATACGTTTGAAGAAAACATACGCCGCGATCCTCGCCTTCCTGCTTCTCGCCACAGCGCACGGCACGGCACAGGAATCTCAACGCTGGTCGCTGAAGCAATGCATAGACTACGCCATCGAACACAACATCAGCATACGCCAGACCGCCAACACTGCCGAACAAAGCAAGGTGGAGGTAAATACAGCCAAATGGGCCCGCCTGCCGTCACTCAGCGGAAATGCAGGCCAAAGCTGGAACTGGGGACGCACGCAAACCGCCGTGGCTGACGAGGCAACCGGCGAATACAACACCGTCTACGTCAACACCAAAAACAACAGCACCAACTTCTCGCTGAGCGCAGGCATACCCATCTTTACCGGACTGGAACTGCCCAACCAATACGCACTGGCCAAACTCAATCTCAAAGCCGCACTGGCCGACCTGGACAAGGCCAAGGAAGACATCGCCATCAACATCGCCTCGGCCTACCTGCAAGTGCTCTTCAACCAAGAGCTGCACGATGTGGCCCTGGGACAAGCCGAACTGAGCAAGGAGCAATACGAGCGCATCAGCCGCCTTTCGCAGACCGGCAAGGCATCGGCCTCGGAAGTTGCCGAAGCCAAGTCGCGCGTGGCACAAGACGAAATGAACGTGGTGCAGACCGACAACGACTACCGCCTGGCTCTGCTGGACCTCAGCCAACTCATTGAACTGGAGTCGCCCGAAGGATTCCAGGTGGAAGCACCTACCCAACTGGCTCCCCCCTCGCCACTCACCCCGCCCGACGAAATCTACCAGATAGCTCTGGCAGGGAAGCCCTCCATACAGGCTGCCAAATACCGGCTGGAGGGAAGCAAGCACAGCATACGCATCGCGCAAAGCGGATACTACCCGCAACTGAACCTGAACGGGAGCATCGGAACCAACTTCTACTCTACGCTGGACCGGACTTTCAACCAGCAGATGCGCGACAACTTCAGCAAATACGTCGGATTCAGCCTCAGCGTTCCCCTGTTCAACCGGCTGGCCACACGCAACCGGGTGCGCACCGCCCGCCTGCAACGAGACAATTACGCCTTACAGTTGGACGATGCCAAGAAAACCCTATATAAGGAGATACAACAGGCCTGGTACAACGCTGCGGCTGCCGTCAGCAAATACCACAGCAGCCAGGCTGCCTCGGAGGCCAGCGAGGAAACATTCAAGCTTACACAAAAAAAGTATGAGAACGGACAAGCCAACGCCGTGGAATACAACGAAGCCAAGCAGAACTTGATGAAGGCCCAAAGCGACGAACTGCAAGCCAAGTACGAATACTTGTTCCGCACTAAGATTCTGGACTTCTACCAAGGAATCCCCATCGAATAAGCCACTGCCCGACGAGAGCACACCTCCAAAGGCAACCAAACAATAAGGAGTTAAGCCGGCCACCTGACGGATGCGACAGGAAGACACAAGCTTAACTCCTTATTATTTTACCACTATATATACGATGCTCAATCCGAAGCCATAAGAAGCCGGCTCCCAAGCCTTCAGAAAAAAGCTTCGGCAGTATAAGAAGCAATCTTCTGTCTGCCAGAGAGATAAGACAGACATACCTCTCCGGCATCACAGGCTGGCGCTCAGGCTAAAAAGATGCCATTTTCTTCCAAGCGCACCAGCCGTTTCTTATACAAATCACCCACCGCCTTCTTGAATGTCTTCTTGCTCACTCCGAACACGGCATAGATTTCGTCGGCCGGACTTTTGTCATTCAACGGTGTACGTCCACCATTAGTGCGTATGTGCTCCAGCAAGACGGAAGCGAAATCCTCTACACCGCCCCGCCCCGGCTTCTGAAGTGTCAGGTCTATTTTGCCGTCTTCGCGCACCAGTTTGACGTAAGCGCGCACCTGCTCCCCGATATGTAAGGGGCGAAACACTTCATTCTCGTAGAGCAAGCCTCCGAAACGATTATCCACAATAACCTTATAGCCCAGCTCCGTTTTCTGCCACACCAGCACGTCTACCGGCGTTCCCGACTCATACTCCGGCCTGTCAGCCGACAGATAACGCTCCACCTTGGCCGACGCCATAATGCGGAAGCTCTCTTCGTCCAGATGTACGTGGACAACGTATCGCCGGCCGACTTCCATCCTGGCCTTCTGCTCACGGAACGGGACAAAGAGGTCTTTCATCAGCCCCCAGTTCAGGAAAGCCCCATACTGATTGGTCCACGCCACCTGCAGGCAGGCAAAGTCACCGACCTGCGCCAGCGGTGTCTGCGTAGTGGCTACCAGCCTCTCTTCGTTATCCAGGTAGATGAATACATTGATTTCATCGCCCGGCTTACAGCCCTGAGGCACATAACGCGATGGCAACAGTATCTCACCCTCGTCGCCTCCGTCAAGATAAAGTCCGAAACCAACCTCCTTGACGACTCTCAGCTTATTAAATTTTCCTAATTCGACACCCATAACTCATTAAATTTCTGGCAAAGATAGCGTAAATCATATATGTAAGATAACTTTCGGCAATAAAATATAACCATTCCGACATCACAAATCTCACAAGAAAGGATTATCTTTGCAGCATCGTAGTAAACGAGATACTATATTATATCCAACTTTTAAATTATAACAGTTATGGAATTTCTTACAAATGAAAAGCTGACAATCGTTGGTGCTGCCGGTATGATCGGCTCTAACATGGCCCAGACTGCCATCATGATGCACCTGACTCCGAACATCTGCCTGTACGACCCGTATGCTCCGGGCCTGGAAGGTGTGGCAGAAGAAATGTTCCACTGCGGCTTTGAAGGTGTGAACCTGACTTTCACTTCCGACATCAAAGAAGCATTGACCGATGCCAAGTATGTTATCTCTTCCGGTGGTGCAGCCCGCAAGGCCGGCATGACGCGTGAAGACCTGCTGAAAGGCAACGCAGCCATCGCTGAAGAGCTCGGCAAGAACCTGAAAGCATACTGCCCGGACGTTAAGCACGTGGTAGTTATCTTCAACCCCGCCGACATCACCGGTCTGATCACCTTGTTATATTCCGGCTTGAAACCCTCTCAGGTTACTACGCTGGCTGCTTTGGACAGCACCCGTCTGCGCAGCGAACTGGCCAAGCATTTCCACATCTCTCCGGACAAGGTGGAAAACTGCCGCACTTACGGTGGCCACGGCGAACAGATGGCTGTATTTGCTTCTACTGCCAAAATCGACGGCAAACCCTTGCTGGACATCATCGGCACTCCCGAGCTGACTAAAGAGCAGTGGGCCGAAATTCAGCAGAAGGTTACCAAAGGCGGTTCCAACATCATCGCTCTGCGCGGCCGTTCTTCTTTCCAGAGCCCGGCTTACGTATCTGTCGAAATGATTGCAGCTGCCATGGGCGGCAAGCCGTTCAACTGGCCCGCTGGCCGTTACTGCTCTTTCCAGGGCTTCGACCACATCATGATGGCTATGGAAGTAACCATCACAAAGAATGGCTGCGCTTACGAAGAGGTTATCGGTACTCCGGAAGAAATGGAAGACCTGAAGAAGAGCTATGCTCACCTCTGCACGCTGCGTGACGAAGTCATTGCCATGGGTGTTCTGCCCGCCATCAAAGACTGGCACAGCATCAACCCGAACATTGACTAAAGAAACACATACTCACTTCGACGGAGTTCGGACAAAGGTCCCAAACCGCGTTACAAACCCCGTTTGAAGAGCAGAAAAACCATTAAAAATGCCGTTTCACACAGAAAACGGCATTTTTTTTGCACTTTTTTCTCAAAACACTTGCACAGTTCAAAAACATCCTCTATCTTTGCACCCGCAAACGAGAAACAAAGGTGTCATAGCTCAGTTGGTAGAGCAAAGGACTGAAAATCCTTGTGTCCCCGGTTCGATTCCTGGTGACACCACTTTCGGAGAGGCATCGGAATGTAGCGCAGTTGGTAGCGCACTACGTTCGGGACGTAGGGGTCGGGCGTTCGAGTCGCCTCATTCCGACACTCAAAAGCACAAGCCGCTGGATTCCAGTGGCTTTTTTATTTTAATGCCCTTGAAGCGGCCACGAAATGCACGAACGGGCTTCCTACCTTCGCATCACCGACAACCCACCCCGCTTTTACTTTCTGCCTCTCTGAGCATTCCGGCAAAGAATACAACTGAAAAAGCTTCCTACACCGGGCCCGGAAAGGACAAGCAAAGAAAAACAGAACTTTTTATGCAGGAAATAGAGCATATTTGCAGAAAAATACAAAAAAAGCACGATGGTATTGCATATTATTCACAACAAATGCGTAATTTTGCACCCCGAACAGAATAAATATACAAGCATGAAAAAGAAAGCCAACCGATTGAATGCTATCAAAATAATGATATCAAGCAGAGAGATAGGCTCGCAGGAGGAATTATCGCAGGCTTTGCACAAAGAAGGGTTTGAAGTGACCCAAGCCACCCTGTCGCGCGACTTGAAGCAGTTGAAAGTAGCCAAGGCGGCCAATGCCAATGGGAAATATGTATACGTACTGCCCAATGATATTATGTACAAACGCTCCAACGAGCAAAGCCCCAGCGAAATGCTGATGAACAACGGATTCATCTCGCTGAACTTCTCCAAAAACATCGCTGTCATACGCACCCGACCGGGATATGCCAGCAGCATGGCTTATGACATCGACAATCGGGAATTTCCGGCCATATTGGGTACCATTGCGGGAGATGACACCATCATGCTGGTGCTGCAAGAAACAGTGACGCACGAAGAAGTACGGACATTCTTGTCGCAAATCATACCGAACATCAAATAAATCGTAGAAAAGTAAAATACTAATAAGAGAAATGGATGTAATGCAAATTGATGTGATGGTGGCCGACGCCTCACACGAAGTTTACGTGGATACCATTCTGGACACCATCAGAGAGGCAGCCAAAAAACGCGGCACCGGCATCGCCGAACGCACACACGAGTATTTAGCAACCAAGATGAAGGAAGGCAAGGCTATCATTGCCCTGAACGGCGATGACTTTGCTGGATTCACCTATATAGAGAGTTGGGGAAACAAGCAGTATGTGGCCACGTCGGGCCTTATCGTTCACCCCAAATACCAGGGTATCGGATTGGCCAAGCGCATCAAGCAGGCTTCGTTCCGCCTGGCTCGCCTGCGCTGGCCTTGGGCCAAGATATTCAGCCTGACCAGCGGCGCGGCCGTAATGAAGATGAACACGGAGCTGGGCTACGTGCCCGTTACCTTCAACGAACTGACCGACGACGAGGCGTTCTGGAAAGGTTGCGAAGGCTGCATCAACCACGATATACTGGTGGCCAAGAAACGCAAGTTCTGTATCTGCACGGCCATGCTCTATGACCCGGCACTACACGAAGAGGACAAGATTTAATTATAAATTGAGAATTAGAAATTGAAAAATACGCAAGGAGACCGGGACAAATCCCCAGAAAAGACTACTGATATTATTTCTCAATTCTTAATTCTCAATTCTCAAT
Source organism: Mediterranea sp. An20 (assembly GCF_002160055.1). GTDB lineage: Bacteria > Bacteroidota > Bacteroidia > Bacteroidales > Bacteroidaceae > Bacteroides > Bacteroides avicola. Next base: position 207,063 of record NZ_NFJV01000002.1, on the reverse strand, counting down.
TCAATAAGTATGGAACAGAAGAAAAAGAAAGTAGTAGTCGCATTCAGCGGCGGGCTGGACACCTCGTTCACCGTGATGTATCTGGCCAAGGAAAAAGGGTATGAAGTACACGCGGCCTGCGCCAACACGGGCGGATTCAGCGCCGAACAACTGAAAACGAACGAAGAGAATGCCTACAAGCTGGGCGCAACGAAATATGTCACTTTAGACGTGACGCACGAGTATTATGAGAAAAGCTTGAAGTACATGGTCTACGGTAACGTGCTGCGCAACGGCACCTACCCCATCTCGGTCAGCTCGGAACGTATCTTCCAGGCACTGGCCATCGCACGCTATGCCAACGAGATCGGTGCTGATGCCATCGCACACGGCTCTACGGGAGCAGGCAACGACCAGGTGCGCTTCGACATGACGTTCCTTGTGATGGCACCGGGCGTGGAGATTATCACCCTGACCCGCGACATGGCCCTGAGCCGCCAGGAAGAAATTGATTACTTGAACAAACACGGCTTTGCCGCCGACTTCGCCAAGCTGAAGTATTCCTACAACGTCGGCATCTGGGGGACCAGCATCTGCGGCGGTGAAATTCTCGACTCGGCACAGGGACTGCCCGAGAGTGCCTACCTGAAACACTGCACCAAGGAAGGAACAGAACAGTTGAAGCTTACCTTCGAGCAGGGTGAACTGAAAGCCGTGAACGGCGAACGCATCGACGACCCCATCAAAGCTATACAGAAAGTAGAGGAAATTGGTGCAGCCTACGCCATCGGCCGCGACATGCATGTGGGCGACACCATCATCGGTATTAAAGGACGCGTGGGATTCGAGGCTGCTGCACCAATGCTCATCATCGGTGCGCACCGCTTCCTCGAGAAGTACACGCTGAGCAAATGGCAGCAATACTGGAAGGACCAGGTGGCCAACTGGTACGGCATGTTCCTGCACGAGAGCGAATACCTGGAGCCGGTGATGCGTGACATCGAAGCCATGCTCGTCTCCAGTCAGCGCAACGTCAACGGCACCGCCATCCTCGAACTGCGCCCCTACGGCTTCCATACCGTGGGTGTGGAAAGCACGGACGACCTGGTGAAGAACAAGTTCGGCGAATACGGCGAGATGCAGAAAGGCTGGACAGCAGAAGATGCCAAAGGTTTCATCAAGGTGCTGTCGACTCCGCTGCGCGCCTACTATGCCGGGCATAAGGATGAGTTAAACAACATCTGATAAGCCCAGGAAACCATGAACGAACCAAGGAAACTCCGCCGTTCCATGCGCGACCGCAAGCTGGGAGGTGTATGCGCCGGCCTGGCCAAGTACTTTGATATCGACCCGACCGCCGTACGTGCGGGCTTTGCCGTGTTTGCCGTATTCACTCTCTTCACGGGCCTCATCCTCTACCTCGTGTTATGGATGGTTATCCCCTCGGAGAGTTACCAGGACACGCTGTAAAATCTTCATTCATCATTCTTAATTCTTCATTCCCATGATAAAGATAGGAATCATCGGCGGCGCCGGCTATACGGCCGGCGAACTTATCCGCCTGCTCATCAATCATCCGGAGGCTGAAATCGTCTTCATCAACAGCGCCAGCAATGCAGGCAACCGCGTGACCGACGTGCACGAGGGGCTCTACGGCGAAACAGACCTGCGCTTTACCGACCGTCTGCCGCTGGACGAGATAGACTGCCTCTTCTTCTGCACTGCCCACGGCGACACGCGCAAGTTCATGGACAGCCACAACCTGCCGGAAGGACTGAAAGTAGTGGATCTCTCCATGGACTACCGCCTGAAGGCCGAAGGCAACGACTTCATCTACGGCCTGCCCGAACTGAACCGCCGTGCTATCTGCAAGGCCAGTCACGTGGCTAATCCCGGTTGCTTCGCCACCTGCATCCAATTGGGACTGCTTCCTCTGGCCAAGCACCTGATGTTGAACGACGACATCATGGTGAACGCCATCACGGGCAGCACCGGAGCAGGTGTCAAGCCGGGCGCTACAAGCCACTTCAGCTGGCGCAACAACAACCTGAGTGTCTACAAAGCTTTCGAACACCAGCACGTGCCTGAAATCCACCAGAGCCTGAAGCAACTGCAGAACAGCTTCGACGCAGCCGTTGACTTCATTCCCTACCGCGGCGACTTTCCACGCGGCATCTTTGCCACCATCGTGGTGAAGAACAAATGCAGCATCGAGGAACTGACGCGCATCTATGAGGAGTATTATGCCGAGGATTCCTTCACCTTCCTGGTTGACAAGAACATCGACCTGAAACAGGTGGTGAACACCAACAAGTGCCTCCTCCACCTGGAGAAGCACGGCGACAAGTTGCTTATCATCTCCTGCATCGACAACCTGCTGAAGGGTGCCAGCGGACAGGCAGTCCACAATATGAACCTGATGTTCAACCTGGAGGAAACGGTGGGCTTACGCCTCAAGCCCTCCGCATTCTAAAGTAACTGAAGAAACAGCTTGCACTGTCATCCTGAACGAAGTGAAGGATCTCACTAACGTAAAAGCATCAGTATGTCATATTGGGTTTACATCATGACCAACGCTTACAAATATGTTCTCTACATCGGAGTGACCAACGACCTGGCCCGCCGTTATCAAGAGCATAAGAATGGGTCGTTGGAGGGCTTCACCAAGAAGTACAACTGCCATTATTTGGTATATTATGAGGAATACCAAATGATCAACGATGCCTTAGCCAGAGAGAAGCAACTGAAAAAGTGGTCAAGGGAAAAGAAATATGCCTTGATACGGCGACTGAACCCAAACATGGAAGACTTAGGAGTTTATCTCTAATGCTACAAAGCCGATAGTGAGATCCCTCGACCACGGGATAACAGAGCAAAAGGAATGAATCCCGCTGTCCCTGTCATGTCGAGCGAAGTCGAGACATCTTACTAAACCTACAGGAACTGATAGTAAGATCCCTCGACTGCGCTCGGGATGACAGAACGAATGAATATTAATCATGAATTAAAAACTAAGACAATGAAACTCTTTGACGTATACCCCCTATTCGACATCAATATAGTAAAAGGTCGGGGCTGCCACGTCTGGGACGAGCAAGGCACCGAGTACCTCGACCTCTACGGCGGACATGCCGTCATCTCTATCGGTCACAGTCATCCGCATTATGTAGAGATGATAAGCAAGCAAGTGGCGCAGCTGGGTTTCTACTCCAACTCCGTCATTAACAAACTCCAGCAGCAACTGGCCGAGCGTCTGGGGCATGCCTGCGGATACGAAGACTATGCCCTGTTTTTGATTAACAGCGGCGCTGAAGCCAACGAGAACGCTCTGAAGCTGGCCTCGTTCCAGAACGGGCGCACCCGCGTGGTGTCGTTCGGCAAAGCTTTCCACGGACGCACGTCGCTGGCTGTAGAAGTGACGGACAACCCGAAAATCATCGCCCCCATCAATGACAACAAGCATACCACCTACCTGCCCCTGAACGACACGGAAGCCATGCAGGCCGAGCTGCGCAAGGGCGATGTATGTGCCGTCATCATCGAAGGCATACAGGGCATAGGCGGCATCCGCGTACCCGACCCGTCATTCATGCAGGCTCTACGCGAGGAATGTACCCGCACGGGCACCATCCTCATCCTTGACGAAATACAAAGCGGATACGGTCGCAGCGGCCGCTTCTTCGCCCACCAATGGACAGACATCCGCCCCGACCTCATTACCGTGGCCAAGGGTATCGGCAACGGTTTCCCCATGGGAGCCCTGCTTGTCAGCCCGATGTTCACACCTGTCTACGGGCAGCTGGGCACAACGTTCGGCGGCAACCACTTGGCGTGCGCGGCAGCTTTGGCCGTGCTGGATGTCATTGAAGGCGAAGGACTGATAGAAAATGCCGCCCGCGTCGGCGCTCATCTGCTGGAAGAGTTGAAAAAGCTGCCGCAGATAAAAGAAGTGCGTGGCCGCGGCCTCATGATAGGCGTGGAGTTCGAACAACCCATCAAAGAACTGCGCTCGCGCCTGCTGCACGAACAGAAAGTATTCACGGGCGTCAGCGGGACAAACGTCATCCGCCTGCTTCCGCCCCTCTGCCTCACGATGGACGAGGCAGACACGTTCCTGGAGCGGTTCGCAAAGGTATTGTAAGCCAATTAATAATCAGCATAGCAATGATAAATCCCTGCCGGTCGAGTTGGTCTCGTCCGGCGGGGATTTTCGTTCATTTGCCGGACTTGCGGCGGTTGCAGTCGCGGCAGAGCATCTGGGGATTCTTCCCACTGTAACATTGCGTAACACCATTCATGATAGCTATCTTTTCAAAACAACTTCCTCACATCCATCGAAAGGAAATCTTCCGCGCTGATGCCACCATCACCTACAATAAATGCCGCTTGCGGATTAAAAAGTTTGCGGAATTTATCCAATCCTTCTGTCCGTTTCTCCGCATTGCTTTTCACCTCAATGGCGACCACCGAACCTTTCTTGCGCAGGACGAAATCGACTTCATCATCCCGTTCACGCCAATAAAATACTTCAAAACGATGTACGAAAGCTTGACTTACCAAATAAGCTCCAATACCCGATACAAAGATTCGTCCCCATGCCTTACGGTTGAGAATGGCTTGTTCAAATGTCAACGGGCTATACACCATCTTCAAGGCATTGTTATATACCTGCAACTTAGGGATACTAGCACGCCGCCTTGCCATATCCACGCTAAATTTCTGAAGCCCGCAAAGCAATCCGCTTTCGTCCAACAGATTGATATAGCCTGCCAATGTTACTGTGTTCCCTGCATCTTGAAGCGAGCCTAACATCTTGTTCAATGAAAGCAATTCGCCCGAATAGGCTGCTCCTAGCTCAAAGGTCTGCCGAAGTAAAGCTGGTTTACTTATCGGCGTGTCCATCAGAATGTCTTTGTTAATGGTCGCCTCAATGATAGCCGACTGAATGTATTGGCTAAAGCGGTCTTCATCGCCAATTAAAGTGGCAGCACCGGGATAGCCTCCGTAAAACATATATTGGTCGAGCGAGAAACCGAAGCACTCCTTCATTTCCTGATAGCTCCAATGACTCATGCGTATTTCTTCGAATCGCCCAGCCAATGATTCGGACAAGCCTTTCTCCAACAGTACGCGACTGCTCCCCAAAAGCAAGATCTTAATATCGCGGTCATGGAACGTATCATCGTCCCACTCCTTTTTCACCACCTCGCTCCAATTGGCAATCTTCTGTATCTCGTCAATTACAAGGATAACGCTTCCCCATCCTTTGCTCTCCTTCAAGCTTCGCACAGCCGCCCAACAATCGGAAATCCATGCACTGTTCGTAGCCGGCACATTGTCGGCAGAAAAGAACTGGTAAGGCATATCCAAATCTTTCAGCACTTGTTTGACCACCGTTGATTTTCCTATCTGCCGGGCACCCATCACAACTTGGATGAATCTGCGAGTCTCTTTCATGCGTTCTGTAATCAACTGATATTCTGCTCGTTTATACATACTATTACATTTTACTCAATGCGATGAAGATTTTTACTCACAGCAAAAGTAACAAATTTATTTGAGTAATAATCATGGATTTACAAGAAAAACACTATCTCTGCGAAAGTAATCAAGCGTTCTGAAACATATACGATGAAGTCCGTGTCTATCAATGCCTTGTGCATGGCAGAGGGAATTCCACAAAAAGGCTGTGAAAAGGCGGTACAAGACCATGAGCGAAAGCCATTGAACGTAAACACCCTACATTTTCTTTTCGACTTCGTTTAACTGTCAGAATACGACTTGTACCTTTAAAATGAATAGCCGCTGATATTCAATGATGGGATTCTTCCCACTGTAACATTGCATAACACTATTTATGTTACACCGTAACAAGGGCATTTTTACAGCGTAAAACAGCCTATGTTACAGCGTAACAACGCGTTTGTTACACTCTACTTCCCAGACTTTGCATTCCAGTCGTAGGTATAGGTGCAGTAATCAAACACATCCTCGTCCATCACGCCAAAACGGCGGAAGGCCTCCAAGACGAGTTTCTGGTCGGCAGGCAGAAGGGGTTTGAGGTGGCGCACAATGCGCGAATGGCCCATACGCGAATAAGTACGGTTCAACCAGGAGTTCATGCCTTCCGCTTCCTTATGGGGCATGCGGTCGATGCGGTTGCGCACGCCCCATGCCACCCGGATGGGACGGATGGGCACAAAGAGGGAGCAATCGGCCCACACGGCAGGATTGACCGCCAGGAGCGTGGGACGCACAGCCGTGACGTGCCGCGCCGCCAACTGCCTCAGGCATTCGCCAGCCCGCGGACAGGAGGTATGGAAACAATGAATAAAATGACTGGGCACCAAGCTATAATCGAAGTTTTCTTCCATAAAATTCTGTTTTTGCTGACAAATATACGCAATCCGGTGCACATCCCTTGCATTTCTTGACAGAAAGACGTACTTTTGTCGCACAACCATAAGCAAAAGTAACGTATGAAAATAGCCATCATTGGAGCGGGACACATGGGAAGCGCCATAGCCCGCAGACTGGCCTGGGGTGACATGGCTCAGCCAGAAGACATCATCGTATCCAACCCTTCGGAAGAAAAGCTAAACGCCTTGAAGACCGAATTTCCGGGTATGAGCATCACTACCTCGAACATCCAGGCCGTGAAAGAAGCCGATTTGGTCATCCTGGCCGTCAAGCCCAATATAGCCCCCGACGTGCTCATGGAGATGCCCCTGCACGATGGACAGATGCTTGCCTCCGTGGTGGCCGGACTGACCATCAACAACATCACCTCCATTCTTTCGTGCAAAGATCGTTACAACCGCGCTCCGGCCATGGCCTACTTCCGCGTCATGCCCAACATTGCTGCCACCATCGGCCGCAGCATGACCCTCGTTTCGTCCTTGGCCGCCAACCCGGTACAATTGAAGTTCCTCACTGACCTTTTGTCGCCCCTGGGGCCGGTCATGACCTTGCCCGAAGAGAAGCTCAACGCCGCTGCTGCCCTGGCATCTTGCGGCATGGCCTACGTATTGACCTATATCCGCGCTGCTGTGCAGGCAGGTGTCGAACTGGGGCTCGGTTCGGACGAGGCTCTGAAGATGACCGCCCAATGTGTCATTGGCGCCGGCTCCCTCATTCAGGAGAAACCCTCCGTGCAGCCTTCGATGAAGATTAAGGAAATCTGCACACCAGGAGGCTACACCATCCGCGGCCTCAACGAACTGGAACACGCCGGCTTCGCCTCGGCCGTCATCAAAGCCATCAAAGCCAGCGTTTGATAATCGCTCAAAAAGAAACCAACGAAACCCTGTATTGGCTAAAACTTCTATATGCGACCAACTTCATAGAAAAAGATGCCTATGAAAGTGTCAACCAAGATGCCTTAGCCTTGCTTAAAATCATAACAGCCAGTATCAAAACGGCCAAACAAAGAATTAACCATTAATCATTAACCATTAACCATTAATTACGTGGACGAACAAATCAAGCAAATTGCCGAGCGCCTGCGCGGACTGCGCGACGCTATGGAGCTATCCCCAGCCGAGGTAGCCGCCGACTGCGGCATCGACCCGGCCGAGTACGAACGTGCCGAATCGGGCGAACACGACATCTCCGTCAGCATGCTCCAGCAAATAGCCCGCCACTACGGCATCGCACTCGATGCACTGATGTTTGGCGAAGAACCCAAGATGAGTACCTACTTCGTGACCCGCGCCGGCAAAGGTGTCAGCGTGGAACGCACCAAAGTCTACAAGTACCAGGCCCTGGCCGCCGGATTCCGCAACCGCAAGGCCGACCCCTTCATCGTCACCGTAGAGCCGGGCGACCGCCCCATGCACTACAATACACACGACGGACAGGAGTTCAACCTCGTCATCGAAGGCCGACTGCTGCTCAGTGTCGGCGGCAAAGAACTGACCCTTAACCCAGGAGACAGCATCTACTTCAACTCCAAACTGCCCCACGGCATGAAAGCACTGGACGGAAAGACGGTGCGCTTCCTGGCAATCATCTTATAAATTAAAAATGAAGAATTGAGAATTAAGAAATAGAAGCGCACAGGCAATATCTTATATACTTCTATTTTTCAAATCTCAACTCTCAAATTTTTAATTCTCAACTCTCAATTCTCAATTTAAGAAATGATAGAAAGATTTCTGACTCAAACCACATTTACATCTCAAGAAGATTTCATCCGCAACCTGCACATCAATGTGCCGGATAACTTCAACTTCGGCTATGACGTCGTAGATGCCTGGGCAGCCGAAGCTCCCGACAAACCGGCCCTGCTCTGGACCAATGACAAAGGCGAGTGCCGCCACTTCACCTTTGCCGACATGAAACGCGAGACCGACCGCACCGCCTCCTACTTCCAAAGCCTCGGTATCGGGCACGGCGACATGGTGATGCTCATCCTGAAACGCCGCTACGAGTTCTGGTTCAGCATCATCGCCCTGCATAAGATTGGTGCTGTGGTCATCCCTGCCACCCACCTGCTGACGAAGAAGGACATCGTATACCGCTGCAATGCCGCAGACATTAAAATGATAGTCTGCGCCGGCGAAACAGTCATCACCGACCATATCACCGCCGCTCTGCCTGAGTCGCCCAGCGTGAAGTGTCTGGTCAGCGTAGGTCCCGAAGTGCCCGAAGGCTATTTAGACTTCCACCAGGGCATAGACCACGCCGCTCCTTTCGTGAAACCCGAACATCCCAACAGCAACGACGACATCTCGCTGATGTATTTCACCAGCGGCACCACCGGCGAACCTAAGATGGTGGCACACGACTTCACCTATCCATTGGGACACATCGTTACGGGCAGCTTCTGGCACAACCTCCACCCCGACAGTCTGCACCTGACCATAGCCGACACAGGCTGGGGAAAGGCCGTATGGGGCAAGCTGTACGGACAGTGGATTGCCGGCGCTACGGTCTTTGTCTACGACCACGAGAAGTTCACGCCCCACGACATCCTGCAGAAGATACAGGATTATCACGTCACCTCGCTCTGTGCACCGCCCACCATCTTCCGCTTCCTCATCCATGAAGACCTGACGAAGTTCGACCTCAGCCACCTGCAATACTGTACCATCGCGGGTGAGGCACTGAATCCCGCCGTATTTGAAACCTTTAAGAAACTGACCGGCATCAAACTGATGGAAGGCTTCGGGCAGACAGAGACCACTCTTACCGTGGCCACCATGCCTTGGATGGAACCCAAGCCGGGCAGCATGGGCCTGCCCAACCCACAGTATGACGTAGACCTCATAGACCACGACGGCCGCTCCGTCGAAGCTGGCGAACAAGGGCAAATTGTCATCCGCACAGACAAAGGAAAGCCACTCGGGCTCTTCAAGGAATACTACCGCGACCCGGAACGCACCCGCGAGGCCTGGCATGACGGCATCTATTATACGGGCGACGTGGCCTGGAAGGATGAAGACGGCTACTTGTGGTTCGTGGGACGTGCCGATGACGTCATCAAAAGTTCGGGCTACCGCATCGGTCCCTTCGAAGTGGAAAGCGCCCTGATGACCCATCCCGCCGTAGTGGAATGTGCCATCACCGGTGTACCCGATGAAATACGCGGACAGGTGGTGAAGGCCACCATCGTCCTCTCTAAAGACTACAGAGACAAAGCCGACGATGCGCTGGTCAAGGAACTGCAGAACCACGTGAAGCGCGTGACCGCCCCCTACAAGTATCCGCGCGTCATCGAGTTCGTGGACGAACTGCCCAAGACTATCAGCGGCAAGATACGTCGCGTGGAGATACGGCAGAATGACCGGAAGTGACAAACGCACTTTTAACTGACTCTCAAAAGCCAAGAAAAAGAGGAGACATTCATTCGTGTTTGCCTCCTCTTTCTCAATCTACAAAATCAAAACCATGTATGTATTTATTCTTCAGCATCTATCTCATAACCGGGATTCTGCTCAATTTCAGGATCTGACCCCATCACAGTAGCATCAATAGGCCAAAGCAACAAGTGCTCATCTTGAGTCGTACCGTCCAATACGGGGGTATTCGTTTCAACCAGTTCCCCGTTAATATCCACCATCCAAGGGTTCTCGGTCGTATTCAGCCCGTAACCTACGCAGCCTTGTGGCTGGAATACGAAGTGGTCTTTCTGCGTGCCACCTTTCACCGTTGTCAAACGGCGCAAGTCCCACCAGCGCTGACCTTCCATAATAAACTCCTTATCCTTCTCACGCATGATAGCATTTTCATTCTCTACAAAGCTTCCTGCCACATAACCATATCTGGATTCATCCCATTTGTCGCCGTATGCTCGCTGACGGATGGCATTGATATAGTATTCCACGGCTGCATTGTCTCCGGCATAGTTGGCACATTCTGCAGCATACAGGTAAGCCAAAGCCAGACGATAAATGGGCATATCATTGGCAAAAGTATAATAAGTGCTGGAAGACACCATCTTCGGCCGGAACTTGCAGACAAAAGTACCGGCCAGTCTATACTTTGTCGGATCGAAGTCGGGAATGTATTGCATATCTTCCTCCCCTTCATTGACATACCACTGCGGATAAAACATATTAATACGGGAATCATCTTCATCAAACTGGTAATAGAGTGCATTCTTATAGGTATAACGCATTGGTCCAAAGCTGCAGGAACTCCAGATTTCAATATCCTCCGAAGTTCCGGTCTCCGGATCGTACCACTTCCCAAAACGGTTGGCTATCCCTTTCACATGTCCCCAGCCTTCCTGATCCTGCGTACTCCAATAGTTATTGTATGCTGTACCAGTAGTTCTGGCCCACAGCAAATAATAAGGCGGATAGGTATAATAGGCTCCGTCATTCTCGTCGCTGTAACAGATACTGTAAATGGATTCGGAATTGTGCGGAGTAGTCCATACGCTGAAATAATCCGATTGCAATTCATATCCGTAGTCATTAATTACGTTGTCAAAATAAGTGGCTGCCGTAGCTACATCTTCCGCAGCAGCGACATGGTCGCCAGTAGAAACCTTTCCCGACCACAAATAAACCTCACCGGCCAGCATTTCCGTAGCTGCTTTCGACCAATAATAATCTGCCGCACCACTATTATAGACGTAAGTAGAACTATTAAAGTAGTCTAAAGACTGCTGGATGTCACTCTTGATTTGTGTCAAAGTTTCTTCCGCCGTAGCACGTCCCTTATATAACTGCGTAGGATCATATTCCCCCAACACTACGTCAGGCGTCAGACGCAAGACCACTCCGCCGTACATACGGTACATCTGGAAATAAGCATACGCACGCCAGCCATAAGCGATACCGAGCAATCCGTTCTTCACATCATTGGAAAGGACTGTCGTATTGTCACACCGGTAAATCAGTTCATTCAGATTTGCGATGAAGCCATAATACCCGCCAAAATTACTAAACTGATAATTGGTGGTCTCATCATAGATGTTCTGTATGACACTGGAGTTCAAAATGCCCGACCCGTCAATAGTTGTCAGTTCAAAACCTCCTGCACGAAGTTCGCCTGCATAGAATAAGATATTGGCCGGATAATTAGCCCGGAACTGATTGGAAACCGCCGAAACGAACCCTTCGAATTCCGATTGAGTCTGCCAGAAAGAATAAGCACTGAACCAATCTTCCGGAGTCACATCCAGAATGTCACTACAAGAAGAAGTTGACATAAGCCCGGTTCCCAGAAATGTTCCCAGCATCAAAGTTCTGATATATTTTTTCATATTCAAATTCATATTAGATAAACATTATACATTTTAAAACGAAACATTCAAGCCAAACAGCAAGGTACGAGGCACATTATATGTACCGCCATTACCGGCTGTATTTCCGGAAGTATAGGTAACATTATCAGGCAAAGGAATCGTGCAAGACTTAATATAGCCCAAGTTCTGTCCTGTCACAGAAACTGTCAATCCCTGGCAATGGAACTTTCTGCAAATATCCGTAGGCAAAGTATAAGACAACTGAAGCTCACGGCAAGCCAGATAATTACCGCTTTGCGTAAAGAATGAGTTAGTCCGGATGTAACTATCTGTACCATACTGAGAGGCCCAAACCACACGCGGATATTTGGCATCAGGATTGTCCGGTGTCCACGTATCACGCACTTCTTCGCTGAAGGCCATAGCTCCTTGTCCCTCGCCCAGCCAGAAAGCAATATTAGAGTCGTATACCTGGAATCCAAAGCCCATATCAAATCTGGCATAGAGCTGAAGTCCCTTCCATTTCAAGGTCGTATCAAAACCTCCTGTCCATTTCGGTGTCAGATTTCCCAGAATCTTACGGTCACGGGCCTCCACCATATTGTCGCCGTTTCTGTCTTCATAGACAAAATCACCGGGCATCAACTGCACATTATTTGTATAGCCCATGGCAAGCAACCTCTGCCGTCCAGCTTCCGTGGCATAAACGCCCACGCCATACGAACCACCCACATCAATGTAGTCGCCCAACGCATCGACTTCTGCCTGCGAACGCACCATCTTGACCACTCCATAGCCTACGAAACTACCGGGGGTCTGCCCTTCCTGGTAGCCTCCCACATAATGAGTGTCCGTACCGTTACCCGTATATACTTCCGTACCACCTTGGCGATTATTGGTCAAACCATTATCCGGCAGTTTCACTATCGTATTCTTGTTGTAGGTTATATTGGCATTCAATGTCCACAGGAAATCACGCGTACGCAACAGAGTGGCGCCAAAGTCAATTTCAAGACCCTGGTTCCGATAAGAACCATTGTTAGCCACAACAGAAGAAAATCCTGAAGTCTGCGGCAACGAAAGAGACGAATATTTGTCCATTGTCAGGCGGTTGTAATATGTCAGCCCCAAATTAAAACGGTTCTGAAGGAAGCCCAAATCCAGTCCGACCTCTCCAGTACGGGTTCTCTCCCATTTCAGATTCGGATTGGGAAGGGTACTGATTCGATAACCATACACACTGTTGTACATATAAGCGCTATAGGCTCCCTGCAAGGTGTAATATCCCAAATAATTGGAATTAATCGTAGCGTTCAGACCGAATGACCCGCGCAGCTTTCCATAGTTAAGCCATTCCAGACCCAGATTCTTCCAGAAATCTTCTTCCGAGAAAACCCAACCCGCAGATACACCGGGGAAGTTACCCCACTTATTGTTTACCAACCGGGAATAACCATCCCGTCTGAAAGTCGCAGCAACCAGGTACTTATCCATATAATCATATTCCACACGGGCAAAATAGGACAAGAGTGCTTCTTTGGCATGCGAGGAGTCAATGGAGCGAGACTGTACGTCTGCATCATTCTGAGTCAAGCCCAGGTCTGCGAAATCACCCGTTGGAGCGCCATAACCACTGGCACTGAAATCACGGTAACGGCGCTTATACAGTTCACTTCCCAACATGGCGTTGACCGTATGCTTTTCTGCAAAAACGCGATTGAAATTAGCGACTACGTTATAGGTTTCATCAAAATAGCGCAAGAAAGAGGCACTTGTAGAATAAGTCCTGTCCACACCTGCCGACCCGTTAGGATTCAGCACGCCCACATTGGAATTATAGTAAGCATGATTGAAAGCTTCATCATATTCTTCGTTATAGAACCAGCTCATCGTACCTTTCAGGGTCAAGCCCGGCAAAATGGTAGCCGTCAACGATTGACTCATCGAGAACTTATCCGACTGGTAGTCGCGGTCGAAATTTCCCGAATTCGCATTGACATTGATAGTAGGATTGCTCGTGCCGAACAAAGGTGTACCATCTTCCGTCTCATAACGCACAAATTTATAACCTAAACCACGGTTCAGGAAATAAGTAGTGTTCAGCATTGGATCGTCATTCAGCCAATTGGCACGTGTAAAGTTAAAGACAGAATTCGACTCCAACCATTTGGTTATCTTGTAGCTGCCAGTCAGGGCAAAGCTGTAGCGCTTATAAAATGTGCCTTTAATAAGGCCGTCTGCATCGTAATAACCCAATCCAGCATAATAACTGCCCCGGTCGTTGCCGCCCGAAATGCTGATATTGTAATCCTGGGTTATATACGGATTCCGTCCGTTCATCTTCAGAGGGTCGGTATTTTTGTACAGAATATAATTATCACTGACAGGGTCCAGCATCTCCTTCCATCCCTGCTGCAACAGGTAGGCATTGGCATCTGTTTTTCTCAAGATATTATAAGACTGGCTATTGTCCAGCTCCGTACGCCCGATACCACCAGGCTGATTGGTAGCATACAGCATATTGTTGTATTGCGAAGCATAAGCTCCTCCCGGCAAAGTATGTTCGGCATTCTGAAGAGCCAGTCGGTAGTAATAAAGATAATCCTCATCCGAGCACATCGTATAGCCGTTATCGTAATAATTCATACCGACTTTCAGATTGAAGTCAATATGGGCAGAGCCTTGCTTTCCTTTCTTGGTAGTAATAAGAATAACTCCATTGCCGGCACGTGCTCCATAAAGGGCTGTTGCTCCCGCATCCTTCAATACGTTCATCGACTCAATGTCATTGGGATTTATATCCGACAGCGAATTGCGGATTACACCGTCTACAATCACCAACGGTTCATTGGAACCTCCGTCATAGTTCGAGCCACCGCGAATGGTGATAGAAGGCGTTGCAGCCGGTGAACCGGAAGTCACATGCACCTTCACACCTGCCACAGCACCCGCCAGTGCCTGCGCCGGATTGGCATGCGCACCGACCGTCAGGGCTTCATCGCTTACCTTGGATATGGAGTTGGTTACCTTGGTCCTTTTCTGAGAAACGCCGTAACCGATAACCACTACTTCCTCCAACATATTGTTCTCATGCAGCACTACACGCAGGCTTTTTCCTTCAAATTTCACCTCGGCTGTCTCATAGCCTACATAACTGATGTTGAGCACAGTACCTATGGGCACATCTGCTATGGAGAACTTTCCGTCTATGTCGGCTATGGCTCCCCGCTGGGTACCTGCCACACGAACCGAAGCTCCAATAAGAGGCACACCAGCCTCATCAACTACAATTCCCGTACATTCCTTGTCGTCTGCCTGAAAAGATTCAGTCGCAAACAAATTCTCTTTCACCGAGGCACTTGTCCCTATGGAATAGGAAGAAGTGACAACCAGTAATGTCAAAACGCCAAACCTAAGATTCATGCATTTCATGTCATCAAGATTTAATAAGTTAAAATATCAAGATTCAATTCTCCGCAGCAAGGGTCGTGAACTCTTTCCAATACAACTGCGCATCGCTGAAACCGCTCGATGCACTGGGTATGGCCTGCGTACATATCACATAGTCCGTATCAGGAGTCAAACCTGTAAAAGTGTATTGACAGGTACGATGGTCAAAAGTCAACTGCTCTACCATTTCACCTAAATTCTCACGCGTACCCAAATAAAGCGTAATAATATACCCGTCACAATTGTCATTGGGCACCAAAGTCCAGATGGGCGTAACCGTAGTGGCTGTACACTGACAACTATTAATGGCAACAGGCCCCATTATGCCGCCATCATCATCACTGCAGGAAACCAATCCCCAAAATGGCACTGCAAGCAACAACAGCGCCAACATCACATCTTTAATTTTTAATTTCATGATTCGATTTATTTAGTTAAACTTGTTATCGATGCAAACTTATAGATAATATTTAATATCTACGACATAAAAGCGTTAAATATTATAAACAGCCATACGTTTAACAAATTCTTTTCTAAACATACCGAACAATTCATCAATATACATATTTAATAAAAAAGATAATCCTTTATAAACGAATCTTACCCCTGCCACACATCGGGACAACTCCGGCAGACCACCAGACAAAGAGCCAAACAGAAAAGCAGCGCAAACAGTCAAGCACTACACTGTTTCACGCCACCTAAAAGCCCGAACCTCTTCCTGCCACATATCCGGCAGGAATCGTTCTGTACAACACTGACAAACAATCTGTTACTTCTTATATATTACAAGTCCGCTCCTTATACTTTGAAAAGAGGGCCGTTATACCTTAGAAATCCGCTCTCTATAGCGCTGATGGTTTTCTCGGGAAAATCATTCTGATACATCAGACAGGCTTCCTCCCTGTCAATCAGCCAGAGAACTCACTCCCTAAGCCCTCTCCACGTGCAAATATATCCCTCGATAAGATTCAAGCACACAATACCATAGCTGGGCTTTTACTTTTTGCAAATATTCGCCCAAGGAAGTCTAAAAACATACTTCTTCAAGAGAACAGAAGAAAATATTAATAATACTAAAACAAACGACATATAATAAATATTTTAATTATATTTGCCCCAGAATAATCTATTATTTTATAAAATAAACTTCACAATTTTAGCCAAAACGATACAATGAAGCAACTTAAATTACACTCCATGAGAAGCCTGCGTCCTGCACGACTTATCCAATGCCTGATAGTGGCAACGCTTTTGGGCCATGATTTAAACTGCCAAGGGCAGAACAACTCCATCCTGTTGCCACGCCCCCAGCAAATCAACTACACGGATGATTCCCTAAAACTGACAGACTCGCCAGACATTTACCCGGGGAATTATTATGAGCGATGGATAAACAAGACAGCCGACACGCTCCGGTCGCCTTACCGAATCCGCCTCAGCCAACACTTGCCGCAGATTCCCCTCAATCAGGAAGAAGCATACCGGATTGAAATAACCCGCCAACATATTTTTGTGGAAGCAGTGACCACGACCGGAGTATACAGAGCCATGCAAACCTTGGAGCAACTAAGCCGAAAGAAGGAAGGAAGCCTGGTGTTTCCTACCTGCCAAATCACAGACTGGCCGGCATTCCGCATCCGGGGATTCATGCAGGATGTAGGCCGGACCTACATGTCCATAGAAGAATTAGAGCAAGAAATAGAGTTGCTGAGCCGGTTCAAAATAAATGTTTTCCACTGGCACCTCACCGAGAACCAGGCTTGGAGATTAGAAAGCAAACTATACCCGGATTTAAACGCCGACAAAAACATGACAAGAATGCCGGGGAAATACTATACTTTGCAAGAAGCCAAAAAACTGGTTGAATTCTGCCGACAGCACCATGTGATGCTGATTCCTGAAATAGACATGCCGGGACACAGCGCTGCATTCGAACGTACATTCGGCACAGACATGCAAAGCGCAGAAGGAATGAAAATACTCAAAAATATTCTGGACGAAGTCTGTGAAACATTCGACGTTCCGTATATCCATATCGGAACCGACGAGGTGCAGTTCACCAACCCGTCTTTCGTACCGGAAATGGTGGCATATCTGCGCAGTAAGGGGAAAAAAGTTATCTCATGGAATCCCGGCTGGAAATACCGTCCCGGCGAGATAGACATGACGCAATTGTGGAGCTTCCGTGGCAAAGCACAGCAGGGCATACCCGCCATCGACTGCCGGTTTCACTATATCAACCATTTTGATTTGTTCGCCGATATCATAACTTTATACAACAGTCGCATTTATGACTGTACAGAAGGCAACGAAAGCATAGCCGGCAGCATTCTGGCTGTATGGAACGACCGCTACATCGACAACGAAAAACAGATTGTCAGAGAAAATAATTTCTACGCCAACATGCTGGCTATAGCAGAACGCTCTTGGCTGGGAGGCGGTTATGGCTACTTCAACGGGAAATATACCATGCTCAGAGACAGTACCCCAAAAGCCAATCTGGAATTTGCCGACTTTGAACGCCGCCTTCTGTGGCATAAACGACATACGCTAAGCCAAGTGCCCATTCCCTACGTGAAACAGACACAGGTGAGATGGAGAATAACAGACCCGTTCCCCAACGGAGGAGACCTGCAAAAGGCATTCCCGCCCGAAACAAATTCCGACACCGTCTATATCTATAACGGACAAACCTACAAGACTCATACCGCCCAAGGCGCCGGCATCTACCTGAGGCACGTCTGGGGAGACCTCGTACCGGGATTTTATGAACATCCGCAAGAGATGCACACAGCCTATGCCACGACCTGGGTGTTCTCGCCTCAGGAACAAGAAGCCGGACTGCTGCTCGAATTCCAGAACTACAGTCGGTCTGAGAGCGATTTGCCTCCACTACCCGGCACATGGGACTACAAAGGCAGCCGGGCATGGCTGAACGACAAGGAAATACTGCCGCCTGTATGGGAAAACACTCACCGGCAACGTTCAAGCGAAATCCCATTGGGTAACGAAAATTGTGTTTCCCGCCCCCCTCTCCCGGTTAAGCTCTACAAAGGATGGAACAAACTGCTGCTGAAACTGCCCGTTGGCAAATTCCAAATTCCCGAAACGCGGCTGGTCAAATGGATGTTTACCGCCGTATTCGTAACGCCAGACGGTAAAGAGGCACTGGAAAACATCATCTATGCGCCCGACAAATATGACACTACATCCAACAAAATTCCTATCAAATAAATACATAATATTATGAAAAGATGGTTCTTGACATCCGCCTTCATATTGGCGGGTTTTCACCTGCTTGCACAATCCTCACCGAGCAAGTATTCAACGTATTACTACCAACGAGCCTCACTCTTTGAAGTCTTACCTGCCACAACCCAGGATATTGTATTCGTGGGTAACAGCATCACTGACGGCGGAGAATGGAGCGAACTGTTTCAAAACCCGCACATCAAGAACAGAGGCATCAGTGGCGACACAACCAGCGGAGTATTGGACCGCCTCAACAGCATCACCCAAGGGCAGCCAGCCGCTCTATTCCTAATGATAGGCATCAACAACATACCCCAAGGGGAAACGGCAGACACCATAGCAAGGGGTGTACAGCGCATCTTGCAGGGTATCAGGAAGCAATCTCCTCGCACCCGCGTATTTGTGCAAAGCCTGCTCCCTGTCACACCGCGCTATAACAAATTCCAAGAACATACCCGCCGATGGCAGATGATTCCGCAAATAAACGAAGCGCTCCGGCAGGTGGCCGAGAATGAAAAAGTAACTTACATTGACTTGTTTTCGCATTTTGCCGATGAACAAGGGCAAATGAAAGCAGCATATACCAACGACGGACTACACCTGTTGGGCAGCGGCTATTTGCTCTGGAAAGAGATTCTAACACCTTACATAACCTCTATTATGCAGAATTATGAGAACTAACAGCCTATCGTTCTGGATTATCATGTTCCTGTTGTGCGCCACGCAATATCTTGCCGCACAAGTACCCGACAAAATAAAAGTGGCCTGCATCGGCAACAGCATCACCTACGGTTACGGATTAGACAACCCAGACAAAGAATCGTACCCGGCACGTCTGCAAGAAATGCTGGGGAATAATTATGATGTAAAGAACTTTGGAAAATCAGGCGCCACCCTACTCAACAAGGGACACCGCCCCTACAAAGACCAGGAAGAGTTTCAAAAAGCTATGAAGTTTGCTGGAGACATCGCCGTGATACACCTGGGTGTAAACGATACAGACCCACGAGATTGGCCCGACTACCGGGATTACTTCGTAGCCGATTATCTGGCACTGATAGACTCCTGCCGCAAAGCAAACCCCAAAGTTCGAGTTATCGTCTGCCGCCTGACGCCCATTTGGGACAGACATCCCCGGTTTGAGTCCAGCACACGGGATTGGGAAGACGAAATACAGCAAGCCATCGAGACCGTAGCCCAAACTGCGCAAGTACAACTTACGGATCTCCATGAAGTTCTGTACACCTACCCGCATTACTTCCCCGATGCCATACACCCCAACACACAGGGCGCCCAAATATTGGCACAGACCGTCTACTCGGCCATCACAGGTGATTTTGGTGGACTGAAGCTATCACCACTATACAGCGACAACATGGTTTTGCAACACAATTGTCCCATACAAATTCAAGGCACTGATAATGCCGGAGAAAAAATTACGGTACGCATCGGCAACCAAACACATACAACCATAACAGGCACTGATGGCCACTGGAGCGTCACACTTCGACCGCTGACAGCCAACGAGAATTATACACTGGCCATCTCCGACAGCAAGCAAAAAGTAACCTACCACCATGTTGCGGCTGGAGAAGTCTGGCTATGCTCCGGACAATCGAATATGGAATTCCAATTACAGCAAGCCACCACTGGCCCCAAGGACATTCCGCTGTCAGACAACGAGAACATCCGCCTCTTCGACATGAAAGCAAACTGGCAAACCGACAATAAAGCCTGGACAGCCACCGCGCTCGACTCTATCAACCAACTGCAATATTACCAGAAAACGAAGTGGTCCCAATGTACCCCCAAAACCTCGGCTACTTTCTCGGCAATCGCCTATTACTTCGGCAAAACGCTATATGACAGTCTCCAGGTACCCATCGGACTGATATGCAATGCTATAGGAGGGTCGCCTACCGAAGCCTGGATAGACCGAAGCACCATAGAACACCAGATTCCGGGATTGCTGCACAACTGGCCGCACAACGACTATATACAAAAGTGGGTAGGCGAAAGGGCACTCACCAACATGAAAAACAGTCACAACAAACTACAAAGGCATCCATACGCCCCCTGTTACCTGTTTGAAACCGGCATACACCCCCTTCAACAGTTCCACATACGGGGAGTCATCTGGTATCAGGGCGAGTCCAACGCACACAACGTAAATGTACACCGGAAATTGTTCAAATGGTTGGTTGCAAGCTGGCGCTCCTATTGGGAGAAACCCGACATGCCATTCTATTATGTCCAACTCTCAAGTCTGAACCGCCCGTCCTGGACTTGGTTCCGCGA
Organism: Mediterranea sp. An20; assembly: GCF_002160055.1. Classification (GTDB taxonomy): domain Bacteria; phylum Bacteroidota; class Bacteroidia; order Bacteroidales; family Bacteroidaceae; genus Bacteroides; species Bacteroides avicola. Next base: position 186,383 of record NZ_NFJV01000002.1, on the reverse strand, counting down.
CAGCCAGCGCCTGCTCATGCAAGAGATCCCCTACACCGGGATGGCTGTATCATCTGATAAAGGCGACTCTCTGGATGTACATCCGCGCGACAAGAAAGCTATAGGCGAAAGATTAGCCCGATGGGCCTTACACTGCGACTACGGATACAACCTGACACCGTCAGGTCCTTTGATCCGGTCGGCCCGACTGGCCCGCTCTAACCAGGTAATCCTGGACTTCGATTACTCCCAAGGACTGCGCACATCCGACGGGAAGGCTCCCTCCTGCTTCGAAATCGCCGAAGTAGACGGCCTTTATCAGCCCGCCACGGCTACCATCCAAGGCAATCAGATTATTCTATGGTCTGAACAGATAAGGCACCCACGCTTCGTCCGCTATGGATGGCAACCCTTCACACGTGCCAATCTAATCAATGAAGAGGGACTACCGGCTTCTACTTTCCGGACAGAAATAAGCCGGTGACAAAGAAACATCCAACAAGCAGGCAGGAGGTTAATGCCCGTTCTGAAATGCATTACCTCCTGCCTGTTTTCTCATTTAATCGGTTCAATTTTCCCGATTAAAGATTTGATTTACCGCTCAATACTTGCTCCACACCCGCGTTCCGGCATCCGACTTCTGCACATACACGCTGCAATAAGTGTTCTGGCTACTGGCTTCCTCATCGGAATACACGTGCTGGCCGTTTATCTTCAAAGACAGCACATGGGTCACCCAGCCATCACCTCCGACTCCGTCGTTGGTATACCCATACGACAAGTCAAACCGATCGAAAGAACCGTTGGAGTAAACATAGAACGTATAAGTGTCCGTGCTTTGGTCTATCGGGAAATAACACTTGAAAAAAGGCATTCCGGCCTCATCCACGGCAATCTGGCAAGATGTCCACGTGCCCGAAGAATAATAGCCGTACTCATCCGGTTCCGGGATAGGAAGTTGCCCCTCCCGGTCTGCACAAGGCAATGGGAAAGTGGCCGGCAGCGTTTTATCTATCAGGCTGTTGCCTTCTGGATTGACATAATAGAAATGCACATCATTGGCCCGATAAGCATATCCGCCACCCGGCACCGAATGGTAATAAGGGTCATACTCGTCGCTGCATCCTCCAAGAGCCACCGCCCCGGCCAACAGCAAAAGCGTCGCTAAAAACTGACGTATTTTCATAGATGATATATTTTAATGAATATTCCCGTGATTTAAAGTCACAAAGCTAATAAATTTTCTCCGTTCTTCCAAGCAGATAGCCCAAAAAGAAAAGGGAAGCAATCCTTTCGGACAACTTCCCTTACTTGCGTTGGGCTACCTGGATTCGAACCAGGAATGACAGGACCAGAATCTGTAGTGTTACCATTACACCATAGCCCAAACTTATGTCGCTTTGATTTTGCGGTTGCAAAGGTACGGAGTTTTTTGGAACCTGCAAATATTTTCGATATTTTTTTGACGCAATCACACTAAAAAATTCTTCCAAAGGATAAAACCGTGGCAAAAACTTCTCTTACACCATGCTGAAAACGACAAAAAAAGGAGAGTTGGCAGAAGAACGCAACCTTTGCAGCGACTCCAACCTCCAGGCATTTTCCCGCCTATATAGGTTGAGCCGATTGCCTGTACTTTCGGAGCGGACTGCACATACCTTGGCAATTCGCTCCTTATACCTTGGAAGCGGGCCTCTCATGCAAGGGCTTCCTCACTAATGATAAGTACATGTATTCCAGCAAGATGGCACAACCCTCTCCCGGAAAAACCGGAATGCACAGCCAGCCCTGCCAGCGACACGCCACCTGCCTGACAAACGCAGGAACACCCGCCAGGACTTACGCCCAAGTCTCCTATTTTCAGATGCCAAACGGCAGGGCATATAACTAAAAAAAGCAAAAAATCAAAGTCTTTTGCCTTTTTTCGTGTTTCATACAGGAAATCGCCGTATCTTTGCCGATAGTTTTAATCAGATTTTAATATAGAATGAACGAAGCGCAAAAACTTATTCAGCAAATAACAGAAGGTATTCAAGATAAAAAAGGGAAAAACATTGTCATCGCCGATCTGACGAAAATAGAAGACACCATCTGTAATTATTTCGTCATCTGCCAAGGGAATTCCCCCAGCCAAGTCACCGCAATCGTTGAGTCAGTGAAAGACTTTGCCCGCAAAGGAGCCAACGTGAAGCCCTTTGCCATCGATGGCCTGCGCAATGCAGAATGGGTGGCCATGGATTATGCAGACGTGCTGGTGCACGTGTTCCTGCCCGAAGCCCGGAATTTCTACAACCTGGAGACCTTGTGGGCAGATGCCAAGTTAACCCAAATTCCAGACCTTGATTAAGTGTAATGTAAACGTATGGACAACAAAAACCCCAACAACCCTACCCCCAAGCCCAATAAGCCGAACATGCCCAAGTTCAACCTGAACTGGATGTTCTCCATCATAGCCATCATGCTGCTGTTTCTCTTCTTTACCGGAGACAAAGGACTGAACACCAAGGAAATCTCCTACGACGAGTTCCAGCAGTACGTAGAGAGCGGCTACATCAGCAAGGTCATCGGCTACGATGACAATTCGGTGGAAGCCTACATCAAGCCCCAGCACGTAAAGGATATTTTCCAGCAAGACTCCAACCGTGTGGGCAAGACTCCCATGGTAATCACCGAGGCTCCCTCACGCGAAAGTCTGGGCGACTTCCTGCAGAAGGAAAAAGATGAAGCCAGATTCGACGGCTCCATCAGCTACGAGAAGAAGCAGAACTACATCGGACTTATCCTCTGGCAGGTGCTGCCCCTCGCCTTCATCATAGGTTTCTTCTTCTTCATGTCACGACGCTGGGCAAGCGGAAGCGGCATGGGAGGTGGAGGCATCTTCAATGTGGGCAAGTCGAAAGCCCAACTGTTTGAAAAAGGCTCGTCGGTCAAAGTAACCTTTAAGGATGTGGCAGGCCTGGCAGGCGCCAAACAGGAAGTGGAAGAAATCGTGGAGTTCCTGAAAGAGCCGCAGAAATATACCGACTTGGGCGGAAAGATTCCTAAAGGCGCTTTGCTGGTAGGCCCTCCGGGAACGGGTAAGACGCTGCTGGCAAAAGCTGTAGCAGGCGAAGCTAACGTGCCGTTCTTCTCGCTGGCCGGATCGGACTTCGTGGAAATGTTCGTAGGCGTGGGAGCCTCGCGTGTGCGCGACCTTTTCCGCCAGGCCAAAGAAAAAGCACCCTGCATCGTCTTTATTGATGAAATCGACGCCGTGGGACGTGCCCGCTCCAAAGCTGCCGCCATGGGTGGAAATGACGAGCGCGAGAACACGCTGAACCAACTGCTGACGGAGATGGACGGATTCGGTTCGAACAGCGGAGTCATCATTCTGGCTGCTACCAACCGTGTGGACGTGCTGGACAAGGCACTGCTGCGTGCCGGACGCTTCGACCGCCAGATACATGTAGACTTGCCCGACCTGAACGAGCGTAAGGAAATATTCGGCGTACATCTGCGCCCCATCAAGATAGACAATACAGTAGACATCGACCTGCTGGCACGACAGACGCCCGGCTTCTCGGGAGCCGACATCGCCAATGTCTGCAACGAAGCAGCCTTGATAGCAGCCCGCCACAGTAAGAAGTTCGTGGGCAAACAGGACTTCCTGGAAGCTATCGACCGCATCGTAGGCGGACTGGAGAAGAAAACCAAGATTACTACCGAAGAAGAGCGCCGGGGCATTGCCACACACGAAGCCGGACATGCCACCATCTCTTGGCTGCTGGAATATGCCAACCCGCTCATCAAGGTCACTATCGTACCGCGCGGACGTGCCCTCGGCGCCGCCTGGTATCTGCCCGAAGAACGCCAGCTGACTACCAAAGAGCAAATGCTCGACGAGATGTGTGCAACCTTGGGCGGACGTGCGGCCGAGGAACTCTTCTTGGGCAGAATCTCGACGGGTGCCATGAACGACCTGGAGCGCGTGACCCAGCAAGCCTATAGCATGATTGCCTATTTCGGCATGAGCGACAAATTGCCCAACCTCTGCTACTACAGCAACAACGAATATTCTTTCAACCGTCCGTACAGCGAAAAGACCGCCGAACTGATTGACGAGGAAGTAAAGAGAATGGTGAACGAACAGTATGAACGCGCCAAACAAATATTGTCTGAGCACAAAGAGGGACACCAGCAGCTGGCCCAACTGCTGATTGACAAGGAGGTCATTTTTGCAGAAGACGTGGAACACATCTTCGGTCCACGCCCCTGGACTTCGCGTTCGGAAGAAATCATGGCTGCCGTACAAACCTCGAAGGAGATGAAAGAACTGGCAGAGAAAGAAGCACAGAAAGCCTCGCAAACCGAGCAGGACGTGGAAAAGCAAAAGGTCAAAGCTCTGCCCGGCACAGACAACAAGCAGGAGGCTGATGCTTCTCACGCTGGCGACGACAACAGCCGGACTGCCGGAAACACGGTAGAAGAGAAAGAGAAATAACAACCATAACAGAGAAAGAAATGGCCATGAAGAGTAATTTCATACAACGCACCGTCACGGGTATTCTGTTTGTCGTTGTACTGGTGGGATGCATTCTGTTCTCCCCCATCGCGTTCGCCACGCTGTTCACTCTGATTTGCGTACTGGCCGTCCGCGAGTTCGGTCATCTGATAAACCAAAGCGGACAAGTGACTGTCAACAAAAACATCACAGCCCTGGCGGGCGCTTATCTGTTTCTGGCCATGGCAGCATTCTGCACGCAGGCAACCGATGCGAAAGTTTTCTTGCCTTACGTGCTCCTGTTGCTCTATGTGATGATAACGGAATTGTATCTGAAGAAGCCGAACCCGCTGGGCAACTGGGCTTTCTCCATGCTAAGCCAGTTGTATATTGCTCTCCCCTTTGCCTTGCTCAATGTATTGGCCTTCCACAACGATGCGGCAGTAAGCAGCGTAGCCTACAATCCTATACTCCCGCTCTCTGTCTTTGTTTTTATTTGGCTGAGCGATACGGGAGCCTATTGTGTAGGTTCGCTTATTGGCAAGCATCGTCTGTTTGAGCGCATCTCGCCTAAGAAATCGTGGGAAGGCAGCATCGGTGGCGGCATTTTCTCTATCGCTTCATCGCTGGTATTCGCCCATTTCTTTCCGTTTCTCTCAGTGGCTGCCTGGATGGGACTTGCCTTGACTGTGGTCGTGTTTGGCACGTGGGGTGACCTTACGGAATCACTGATGAAACGTCAGTTGGGTATCAAAGATTCTGGTAACATCCTGCCGGGACATGGAGGCATGCTGGACCGCTTCGACAGTGCGCTGATGGCTATACCCGCCGCTGTAGTTTATCTGTACGCACTGACCGCCCTCTGAACAAAGCGTGCTGTACGGCACTAAGAAACTCTCTCTATCAAGATATAAATAAAGCAGATGACACCACTCAACGTAAAGATGGTGTCATCTGCATCTCTGAAAGGTTATCTATCTTACTCTTGCAAGGAAGTTCCTTCTTCCTGCACCACATGGAAAGTCAGTTCCTGTTCACCGCTTCCCTCCAAGTTGACTTTTAACTTGATGCCTTCGGCAGACGGGTCGTAGTTCAACTCATTCAAGCTATAAGACACCATGCTATAAGTACCAGGAGTTTCCACATCAGCCTGCGTATTGCAGCGGAGTTCCAAATGATAAAATCCGTCTTCGCCTACGGCAGGGGTAACGGTCTGCTTCAGGTCGTCTTTCACATAAATCAGACGTACATCGGTAGTGAAAGGCAGACGTTGGAGGAAAAACACGTTCAGATAGCCATTGGTGATAGTAATGCCATCTTCTGCGACAGGCACAACATCATTGGCAATAGTATCGACCTCTACCGTAGTCACGGTTTCCACATACTTGGTCAGCACGTTCTGGATTTCCAGGATTTTCACTGCATGGTCAAAGCCTCCATAGTTATCCCACAGCGGATTGAACACGGTAACCACCCGTTGCCCGTCTATGGGTATGTACCAGCCCATATCGGTATTGACAGGCCAGCAGGTACCCCACACGTCACAATCCAGATAGAACCCGGTGCCGGACACAGCCCGTACGGTAGCCAACTGAGGTTCGGTGAAATCACCCATCGAATAACCATCGCCATCGTCACACGATTGGAAAGCGAGCGCTACAGCCAAGCACGCCATCATACATAAATAAGTTATCTTCTTCATAATCGTTGCATTTTTAAGACTGTTTACCAAGAAAACACACGAGCCGGTGATTTACTGCACCGGCTCGCAAAGGTTTAACATATTATTGCACAATCTGTATCAGAATGCAAGCTACGAGGAATGACCAGCCAGAAACTCCACCATAAGATGGGCGGCATGTGCCGATGCTCCCGGTTCTCCCAAGCGGAGGGCTACTTCATCGTATTCGTTTTGCTGTCTGTCGACATATTCCTGGTCGTACAACAAGCGTCGCAATTCACTTTCTATCCGTTTTACAGTCATCTTGTCGGCCACCAGTTCCGTTACCACTTCCCGGTTGGCTATCAGATTGACGAGCGACACAAACTTCACTTTCAGCAGCCATCGCTTCAGCAGACCGGTCAGTTTGGGTAGCGCGACATAATAACACACCACCTGCGGCACACGAAACAAAGCCGTCTCCAACGTTGCCGTGCCCGAGGTAACAAGAGCAGCCCGGGCATGAGAGAGCAAAGGATAAGTCTGCCCGAAAATCACCTTCACCGGTGCATTCCCTATATAATCCCGATAGAACTCTGGAGCTATCCCCGGAGCACCCGCCACCACCAGTTGCACGCCAGAGAAAGCAGAAGCAGCCTGAATCATATCCGGCAAGTTATCTTTGATTTCTTGCCGCCGGCTCCCTGCCAGCAGAGCCACAATAGGCAAGCTTCCCAATCCGTTGGCCGCAGTAAACTCCTCAAATGTTTCGGTATAAGAAGAGCGGAAAGCATACACCTCGTCTACCGTAGGATTACCGACATAGCAGATAGGATAACGGTGCTTGTTTTCGAAGAAATCTACCTCAAAAGGCAAGATAGAAAACAACTTGTCCACATCGCGGCGTATATTCTTGATGCGGTATTCTTTCCACGCCCAGATCTTAGGGGAAATGTAATAATAGACAGGAATACCGGTATGGGCATGCACATATTTGGCTATCTTCAGGTTGAAGCCCGGATAATCTACCAGTATCACCACGTCGGGATGCCACGCCGTGATGTCTTTTTTGCAGAACTCCAAGGCGGACAAAATAGTACGCAGATGTAGCAATACCGGGATAAAGCCCATATAAGCCAGTTCCCTATAATGCTTCACCTGAGTTCCTCCGACAGCCGCCATGAGATCGCCGCCAAAAAAGCGGAACTCCGCCTGCGGGTCTTCGCGTTTCAAGGCAGTCATGAGACGCGAGGCATGCAGGTCGGCAGAAGCTTCACCGACAATGAGGTAATACTTCATGACTTCAGAACCACGTTTTCAGTTCTTCCACCAAGCTGTAGGCTGTCATGTCTACCGTAGTGGGCGTAATGGCGATGTATCCATTGTCCAAAGCCCAGTGGTCGTTCTTCTCGTTTTCGGGGTCAGTATTCTCAAACTCACCCGTCAGCCAATAATACTGCGAGTCACCCCGGTGGGCAAAATGCTCCCACTCGTTGGTCCACTGTCCCAATGTCTGTTCGCACACTCTGACACCTTTCAGTTCCTTGGTATCAGGGATATTGATATTGAGGCAGGTCAAAGGAGGAAGCCCCTTGTCGAGCACCTTGCGCACGATGTCGCGGACATACTCGCCGGAAGGTTCGAAATCGGCATTGGGGTCGTGGCTGCAGATGGAAAAAGCGATAGAGGGAACCCCCTTCAGACAGCCTTCCAACACGACGCCCATCGTGCCCGAATAATGCACATTGACGGCCGAGTTGTCACCATGATTGATACCGCCCACCACTAAGTCGGGCTTACGGTCGAGCACGGCATGGAAAGCCAGCTTGACACAATCGGTCGGCGTACCGGAGCATTTATAGACAGTCAGCCCCACTTCTTTGCGGATGAGCTGATAATGAATAGGCTCTTTCACCGTGAGCGAGCACGAGGTGCCGGAACGGGAAGTGTCGGGAGCCATTACCACTATTTCGCCCAAGGGGCGGAGAAACTTAATCAGTTCGCTGATTCCCTTGGCTGTGATGCCGTCATCATTGGAAACCAGTATCAAAGGTCTTTGATTTTCCATCGTATTTTGTTTTATCAGTATTGGTGACGCAAAGATAAAGGTTTGAATCGGAAATAGGAAATATGAAAGCACGTTCTTTTACAAAAGGGGGAAGAGGAAAGATAGGAAAGGCCGTTAAACATGTAAAATATACATTACTTATTATACTTCTTACTTGTATTCGTGTAAAGTGTTGGCACTGAAGATAGCCCGGTTGTTCGGCAAACCGGTAGAAGAGACTTTCCAGTTGGAAGAAGGGGAATGAGCCACGCTCTCTCCCCTAAAACCATGCCTCCGCAAGACCAGGTTTCTGCCTGATGCCCGCGGAGGCATGATTATGTTTCAGCGTGCAATGGCCTCGTACACCTCACGCGCCACAGAGAGTGCATCGCCCTCAGCGTCGGAGGCATAGGCATTGTGTTGCAATGTCCACGGTTCTTCCAGGGCATAGAAGTCGATGGTACGGGGTTCGCCACCATCCAACTGGCGGGTCAGTTCGTCGAAATAAGTTTTCCAGCGCATATAGTAGAAATCGCGCAAAAGTCCGTTCCACTCCTTATGGGCATAGTCGCGCAACCCGCCGTCATCGGCTGTGACACGGTTGCCCCACGTAGTAATCTGCACACGGGCATTCCATTCGTACCGGTCTTTCTCGTCCGGCGTGTGCCCCAGTTTACGGGCGCTCTCTATCCATCTGCCCACTCTAAACTCTGTCCGTGTGGCCAACAGCTTGTCTTGCAGAAGAATCAAGTCGAGGAAACGGCGAGAAGCAGCAGCAAACAGTTCGCGGTCGCCTGCCTTGAAAGCGCTGACCACCACGGGATAGACCAAACGCCCCTTTTCAGCCACTGCCTGACGCACCACGTCCACCAGGTCATATTCAAAATGGTTGTTACCGCGGAAATCCTCAGCATGCTCCAGCAAGATACCTGCCGCATGGATGACGTCTGCCGGGTTGTAATAATCCGACATCTCCGACCACGACGATACCTGGTAGGCATGAAGCGAAGGACGGGCACAGAAGACCGACTCGTGCGTACCCTGCTGGGTAGACTGGTCCGGGCAAGCGTAGATGGTGTTGCTCAACAGCGTCCAAGCCTCGAGCACACGGGCATCGGCTTTGCCGTAGCGTGCCTTGAGATAACCCGCCAACCACTCGTCTTTGCCAAAAGGTTCGGCACGCCAAGGCAGTTCGCTCACCAGTTCATACATTACTGGATTGTTCTCGATACCCTCCATTGTCAGGCCTACCCCCCGAAGGGTGGAACCGAACGGACTGGCCTTGGCTTTGTAGAACTCGTCAATAACGTGTTTCATCTTGCCGTGCAGGCCCACGTTTCCACCATAATTCAGCAGCATGCAGTAGAGCCAGTCATGCCCGTCGAAGCCGTTCTTCCGATACCACGAAGACTCCGGGTCGCCCCATTGCGGACGGCTTTCCGAATACAGGTCGAGCACCATCATATCGCCTTTGAGCACACTCTGTATCATCTGTGGACGCGGATTGGCTCCCCACGCCTGCACCACCCACGCCGCACGCGGATTGGCTTTCTTCATGGCCTGCCAGATGGCCTGTCCGGCGGCATCCAAATCGACACCGTCCACCCGTCCACCTTCGTGGAAAGGGTCCATGCTGTAAAAATCGGCCTTGCCGAAAAGCCGGGTCAGCTCTTTGTAGTATAAAGCAGCTATTTCCTGAAAATGAGGGTCAGTGGGCTGCAAAAACGCCGGACGGTTAAAGCCGTTCCACTTACCGGGGTCGGTGATGGCCCACCCCAGTTTCTGCCCGGCATCGTGCGGCAACATGCCCGAATAGCCGGGCAACACGGGACGCATCCCGTAGTCGCGCATCCGTTTCAGGATTTTCTTCTGCAACGCCACCCGGTCCTCATACCACCGGTCGCTATTGGGTCCGCCCCAGCCTTCGAGGTTGTTCATCAGCCACCAGGCCTGAAAAGCCGGACCGGCCACAAAGGCATTCGCCTCGTCGCGGCTATATCCTAATCGGAGCAATACGTTTCGCCACACGGCATCCGTTCCCACCAGGGCCAACGGGACGTTGATACCGTGCAGGGCCATCCAGTCGATTTCCTGTTCCCAACGCTCCCAGTCCCAGAAGGCCATGCTGTAGGAGAAGGTGCAATAGTTGAGGTAGTAACGGTCTTTCAGGTTCGTCTCATGCCGTTCCCTATGTGCAACGGGCGGAAGCACATCGGGCAAAGCAGCCTTCATGCCATTCCACGACAGATGGATGCCTGCATAATACTTCAGGTACCAGTGGATGCCCGTAGCCAGACTGACGTAGCTGTTGCCGCGCACCACAACCTTATCGCCCGCCTGGTCCAACTCGAAGAAGTCGGTATCCGAGCGTTGCATCTCAATCTTAAACTTGTCCGACGCTCCCGGAGCAATGCGTTCCAGCAATCCGGTTATCGGCGATGCCTTTGCCAATCCCACAGTCAGACAGAAGGCACAAAACAGAAGAAATTTTCTCATACACTTGATATATTTACAGGTAAATAAGTAGTTTCATTTCAACAGGAAGCATAGCTGCGAAGCTCCGGCAAGTCCTTCCCTATCTCACAGATAATCAACCATCTGCTTCTTATCTATAACAAGCCGGATTCCAAGCGCCCGGCAGTCTGCTTCTCAGCGCCCGGCAATCTTGCCCAAATAGCTATCCATGCCAAACGCCCGACCCAGATAACCGGCCGGTAACTGACGGCTGTCGCCCGAAGTCCTTGCAGATTCCACTTTTTCCACTATCTTTGCGACAGCTAACCATTTTCAGAATTATGGATATTTTTCTTATCATCGCAGGTGCCCTCTGCCTGCTGACAGGTCTGGCCGGCTGCATCCTTCCCATGCTGCCCGGTCCGCCGCTGGCATACGCCGGACTGTTGCTGCTCCACTTTACAGAAAAAGTACAGTTCAGCCTTACCCAACTGCTGGTATGGTTGGGCATTGTCATCGTCATCCAGGTGCTCGATTATTTCGTCCCCCTCTTGGGAGCCAAATACAGCGGCAGCAGCAAATGGGGCACACGGGGTTGCCTGATCGGCACCCTCATCGGACTGTTCTTTCTGCCCTGGGGCATCATCCTAGGTCCCTTTCTCGGCGCTTTCATAGGCGAGCTGTTGGGGGGACGGGAAACGCGCGAAGCCCTGAAGTCCGGCTTGGGTTCTGTATTGGGATTCTTGCTGGGCACGGTGGTGAAGTGCATCGTATGCGGCTACTTCATCTGGCAGTTTGCAGCAGCCCTGCTGCAATAACCTACTCACGCTCTATCAGCACCGTGGCATAGGCCGAAATGCCTTCTTCGCGCCCGGTAAATCCCAGTTTCTCCGTGGTGGTGGCCTTGATGGACACGTCGTCTTCATCAATGCCCATCACGGCAGCCAGGGTCTGCTTCATCAGAGGGATATGCGGATTCAGCTTCGGACGCTCGGCGCAGACGGTGGCATCGACATTGCCCACCGCATAGCCCTTGGCAGCAATCAGCTGCACGGTTTTCTTCAGCAGAATCTTACTGTCAATGTGTTCAAACTCACCGGCGGTATCAGGAAAGTGATAGCCAATGTCGCGCATATTGGCGGCTCCTAACAGAGCATCACAAATGGCATGGATAAGGACATCGGCGTCCGAATGTCCCAACAGTCCCAGGGGATGCTCCAAACGTATGCCTCCCAGCCACAATTCACGACCTTCCACCAGCCGGTGGACGTCGTAACCGAAACCTACACGTATCTTCATGGTTCTTATCGTATATAAAAATCCAACACTTCTTCTTCGCCCAAATATCCCTGCAAATGCTGTCCCACCGCCACCGGGCCTACTCCGGCGGGAGTTCCGGTAAAGAGCAGGTCGCCCATCTTCAGCGTCATGAAACGGCTGACATAGGACAGAATATCGTCCACCCGGAACAACATGTCGGCCGTACATCCCCGCTGAACCTCACGTCCATCAATATCCAGACGAAAATCCAACTGCTGCACATTGCCGCCCAACTGTTCCAAAGGAATGAATCGGCCGATAGCTGCGGAGTTGTCGAAACCTTTGGATAACTCCCACGGCAGACCGCCGGCACGGAAACGGTTCTGAAGGTCCCGTGCGGTAAAGTCAATGCCTACCGTCACAGCATCGTAATAACGGCTAGCAAAACGCGGGGCAATATGTTTGCCCAACCGGCAAATGCGTACCACTACCTCCGTTTCATACTGCACGTCGTCTGAAAAGTCCGGCAAGAAAAAAGGTTTCCCGTCTCTTAACAAAGCCGAATCGGGTTTCATAAAAATGACCGGTTCCGTACTGTGCGTCACATGCCCTAACTCCTGATTATGCAGGGCGTAATTCATTCCTACGGCTATGATTTTCATATCTCATTCATCGGTTTTACTGAATTTATCTATAAGGATGGGGACAAAGATACGTTTTTTCTATGGAGAACAGACCGCAGGCCGGAAGCTTAACATAAATTTCCTGTACAAATTTCTGCCAACTGCCGCGGACAGATAAAAGAAAAGACGTACTTTTGCAACCAATAACGTCCGGCGGGAAAAGTCCGGAACATGAAATGAGAAAACAAACTCAAGCACCATCTGTCATGGCAAAAAGCAATAAGAACAACGACTGGAAAGACCGCCTGAACGTGGTCTACTCCACCAACCCCGATTTCTGCTACGAAACAGAGAACGAAGAAGAAACAGTCACCCTGCCTCCCGCCCAACAGCGCCTGCGCGTACGCCTGGACCGGAAGAACCGGGGCGGCAAAACTGTAACACTCGTCACCGGATTCACCGGTACGGATGAAGACCTGAAGGAACTGGGCAAAATGCTGAAAAACAAATGTGGCACAGGCGGTTCTGCCAAGGATGGCGAAATCATCATTCAGGGAGAGCTTAAAGAGAAAGTAGCCGAACTGCTGCTGAAAGCTGGATATACACAAACCAAGACCGCCGGATGATATGATAAAAAAGCTCTTCTGCCACAGCCTGCTGTGCCTGCTAACAGCCTTACTGCCAGCCATCGCACAAGCACAGATACAAGACGAAGTATTCCAACGCCCCTACTTGTTGTCGGCCGGAGACAGGCAATGCCTCAGACTGAACATAGATAACCTGAATTTCTTTCAGAACAACGAATTCAAAGGCAATGTAGACAAGGGATATACCTTGCCGGGACTTTGGCTGCAACCACGGGTGTCTTACCAGCCCCTCGCCAACCTTAGACTGGAAGCCGGTGTACACCTGCTCTACTACAGCGGAGCCAAACACTACCCTTCGGGCGGATACCAAGGACTGCCCTACTGGCAGGACGCCAATGAGAGTAACGGGAAAGGACTCCACGCCCGACCTTTCTTCCGGGCACAACTCAGCGGATTCGACAACAAACTGAACCTGGTATTGGGCAACCTCTACGGAGGTGCCAACCACCGGCTGATCGAACCTCTGTACAACCCGGAACTGAATCTCAGTGCCGACCCGGAAAGCGGACTCCAGGTGCTGTTCAACCTGCCCTGTTTTGATTTGGATGCCTGGATAGACTGGCAGAACTTTATTTTCCGACAAGACAACCAGCAGGAACAGTTCACGCTGGCACTCTCTTCGCGCATCAAGTTCAAGGACAGTGGCTGGTACATCCCCGTCCAACTGGTTGCCCAGCATTGGGGAGGAGAAATACAACAAGGGCAATACCACGGCATATCCAGCCTGCTGAATGCTGCCACAGGTATCGGCTATAACCGGACATTGAACCGCCCCATACTGAAACGCTTCTGGGCAAACGCCCACATCCTCTGCTACAAACAGTTGTCCGGCTCTCACATGCCCTTCGAAAACGGCTATGGACTTCATGCCACGGCGGGCGCCAGTCTGAAAGGATTCTGTCTGCAAGGCGGCTACCTCTATGCCAATAAGTTCATCACCCTGCTTGGCTCACCTTATTTCGGTACCATCAGTGCAGATACGGAAAATACGCTATATCCTCAATCACAAATGGTCTATGAGAAGGCAGAATACACGCACAGTTTCGGCAACGTGTGTTCCGTAGGCATCAACGTAACCCTTTACCACCGACTTTCAGGCCAAGGCACCGATGCATCCGGACAAACATTCACAACCCGGACCTCTACCAGCGTACTGGCAGGAATCTACCTGCGCACCAGTTTCTCTGTACTGCTGGCACGCCTCAGCGGGAAACAACAATAAAAAAGGGTTGTGCCGGTCAGGAAAAGTCACGTAGCTTCAGATAAAACTAAGGTTTAGCGCGCTAAACCTTCATGTTAGCGCGCCAAACCTTTATGTGAGGAATGCTTATTGTGAGGAATCTCAAGATTACCCAATTTTCCCTTTTCACTTATGGTAAGCGTTTCCTCATCATTAAGTTCGCCACAGCCCCTATACCTACCGAAGCAAGAATGTCACCAGCACCCCCTTATGATCTGAAGGCCACACACCCAGCGGGGTCAGAAAGACATCGGAAGTGTGTTCTTCTACCCGCTCACCACGCACAATGGAACGGGAAGGTCCTACAACCTTGGCCGATAAAGGCTGTATGGCAACTCCAGCGTAATAAATAAAGTCAATACGGTCACGCTCGTCGGCTTCCGGAGCCCAAGCTAACTTGTCTACCGGCACACGGTTGTTGTCTGAAGGAAAAGTAAAGCCCGGATGGGTTACAGGATTCGGATAAATCACCCGATAGGCATCCTTATATCCGGCGTTCTGCAACAGGCTGGAACAGTCCCAGTTGACTACTACGCCACGATGGTCCCACAAATGACGCGTGTCTTCCTGCCAGTCCAAATGGGAGGGTTCATTGAAGTCACCGCCCAGAAGCACTACAGCAAAGCGCTCACGGTCTTCTTTCGCCTTCTGCACAAAAAGCCGGATAAGTTCCTCCCGATAAGCAAGACTGTTGGCCTGCAACACCGAATCGGCATCTGTCACCGGAGCATCCATCTTTTTCCACGTAGCCCCATCATAACCGCGGGGCAAGTAGCAGGCGTAATTCTTATAATCTAAATGGGCGGAATAGACAGCTACCTTGCGGTTGCCTACCTGCAACAAAGCCCGCAACAACGAACCGCTGCCTTCTCCCTTATCCGTGGCACGCACATCTTCCTGCTCCAAAATCGGATACCTGGAAAGAATGCCCACGTCCAACGGACTGTATTCACCATAATAGACCACACCTTTCTGCCGCAACGCCTCTATCAGACGGGGCACAAAAGGCACTCCCTCGTAGTTGCGCACCTCGCTAAGAAAGGCTACATCTGCCTCCGCATGTATAATCTCGTCCACAATGGCCTGAAAACCGCCCTCTACCTGCGTACCTTCATGCCAGATATTCAACTGCAACACTTTC
The DNA here is from genome assembly GCF_002160055.1 of Mediterranea sp. An20. Classification (GTDB taxonomy): domain Bacteria; phylum Bacteroidota; class Bacteroidia; order Bacteroidales; family Bacteroidaceae; genus Bacteroides; species Bacteroides avicola. The sequence continues at coordinate 170,852 of NZ_NFJV01000002.1, read as the reverse complement.
AGAGTATCTGTTTCAGCCCTCACTACAACAGTCCAACCAGACAGCAGGACTGCCAGCAAGATAATCGCTATTTTCTTTTGTTTCCACCACATAAGTAAATGTGCAAAATTAAATGAAACAAAACATATTTGATATAAGCTAAATCGAAGAATCTGTTTAATTTTTCCGCTTTTAAGATTTATATTCAGCTTCCTTTGAGCCTCTTTCCGGTCTCTTTTCCCGGCATACTTCGCCACGTAACCCGCTACGCTCCTCAGTACACCCCCAAAATATCCCCGAAACAGCACTCAAAATAAAGCTGAGCAAAATTTAAACAGACTCTAATTGATTACTTATACATTTTCTAAGAAAGGAACACAGAACCTTTCAGCGCTTACAGGCCTTTCGCCCGACACAGTCATCTTCTTCCTTCAAAAAGAAAAAGGGCACACCGAGATTCCGATGTACCCTCACCTTTCTATATTCTCAGATAGACAGACTGTCTGCGCTGTTTACTCAGCACGCAGTGTGTAACGCTTGAAATCGAGCACAGTCAGTTCCTTATCTTGCGCCTTCAGATAGTCGGCAATCGTCATCTTGGCATCCTGGATGTATTCCTGGTTCAACAGGCAGTTCTCCTTGTAGAATTTAGCCATACGTCCCTTGGCGATGTTCTCAATCATCTGGGCAGGCAGGTTGGCAGCCTTCTCGGCAGCAACCTTCTCTTTCAGGTCGCGAATCTCCTGAGCCTGTGCTTCAGTGATGTTGCCTTTCATAATGCCTTCATTCAGATGCTCTTCGTTTTCAGCGATGTAGAGGTTGAAACCGGCTTTCTTCAGAGCAGCCTCCACAGCCTTCTGAATCTGCTCGGCCTTCGTCTTTTCAACTGCCACCTGGAGTTCATTGTTCTTCACATCCTCGGGCACACCGGCTTCGTTCACAGCAATCGGGTTCATGGCAGCTACCTGCATGGCAACCTCATGACCAATCTTATCGTCAACAGCCTTGTTCAGCAGTACCATTGTGCAAAGGAAGTTCTTGTTCTGGTGATTATATACAGAGATAGCGGGACCTTCTACAGTCTGGTAGCCGTCCAGTTCCATCTTTTCGCCCGTGATGCCGCTACGGTCGGTTACAGCTTCAGCCACCGTCATATCGCCCAGTTTGAGCGCCTTCACTTCGTCCAGCGTCTTACACTTGTTGGCCACGGCAGCATCCAGAATATCCTGAGCAAGTTTTACGAAATCAGCGTTCTGAGCCACAAAGTCAGTTTCGCACTTCAAGGCAATCATTGCGCCGAAACCATCTACAGCCTTCGCCAGCACACAACCTTCGGAAGCTTCACGGTCCGAACGCTTAGCAGCCACGGCCTGTCCCTTCTCACGGATAATTTTAATTGCTTGGTCGAAATCGCCTTCTGCTTGAGTCAGGGCGTTCTTACAGTCCATCATACCAGCACCCGTCATTTTGCGGAGCTTGGTTATATCAGCCATTGTTACAGCCATATTCGTCTTCTTTTAAAAGGGTTATTAAAAAAATAAAAGTAGTTAGCAGCATGTAAGACGAGTAGTAAGTAGAGATTACGGCGACATGAGTCCCCCTCCTACCAGGCTACTGACTACTGACTACTAACTACTTTCAGTTATATTTAAGCTTCTTCGTCTTCTTTGATGAAAGCAGCAGCTTTTTGAGCATTGATTGCGTCCTCATCCGACTTGTCTAAGCGGGCCTTAGAAACACGCTTGCGGCCTTTGTTGGCAGCGACAGCCTCACCGGCAGCTTCCATATCCACTTTTTCTGCCTTACGTTCTTCCAGACCTTCCTGCATAGCAGCGCAGCAAGCATCAAGAATCACCTCAACAGATTTCGTGGCATCATCGTTGGCGGGAATCACAAAATCTACATTCGACGGATCAGAGTTTGTATCCACAATACCGAATACGGGAATACCCAAACGATTAGCCTCGCGAACAGCAATGTTCTCCTTCATCACGTCCACTACAAACAGCGCAGACGGCAGACGAGTCAGGTCAGCAATAGAACCGAGGTTCTTGTCCAACTTGGCACGCTGACGGGAAATCTGCAGGATTTCACGCTTAGAGAGGTTAGAATATGTACCATCGTTCATCAGTTTGTCGATGGTTGCCATTTTCTTCACAGCCTTGCGGATTGTGGGGAAGTTGGTCAACATACCGCCCGGCCAGCGCTCGATTACATAAGGCATATTTACAGAGGCAGCCTTGTCAGCCACCACTTGCTTGGCTTGTTTCTTAGTAGCAACAAACAGGACTTTCTTTCCTGATTTAGCGATTTGCTTCAAAGCTTCAGCAGCTTCGTCAATTTTGGCAACCGTCTTATTGAGGTCGATGATATGTATACCGTTGCGCTCCATGAAGATGTAAGGAGCCATTGCAGGATTCCATTTTCTCTTCAAGTGACCGAAGTGGCAACCTGCTTCCAACAGAGTATCAAAATTTGTTCTTGACATAGTCTTTTGTTTCTTTTAATTCGTTTACTTTCTTTTTTGTTTTTCTTCTAAACCAACTGCCGGGTAGCCTTTCCGCTGGGGAAAAGAGTCCCAGTAGTTTAGATACTAAACGCTGTTCAGTTGACGCAGTTATCAGTTGACTTGTCAACAAGGAGAATCTTGTTAACTTGCTAACCTGTCCACGTGTTAACTTAAGTAACTGATTAACGTTTACTGAACTGGAATCTGCGACGTGCTTTGGGACGACCCGGTTTCTTACGTTCAACAGCACGCGGGTCACGCGTCATGAATCCTTCGGCACGCAAAGCGGGCTTGTCCTCCGGATTGATTTTTACCAATGCGCGGGCAATAGCCAAACGCAAAGCCTGTGACTGTCCGGTAAAGCCTCCCCCGCAGAGGTTGACTTTAATGTCATATTTCTCGGCAACGCCCAATTTGTTCAGCGGCTGCTTCACTACATACTGGAGGATGCTGGAGGGAAAGTATTCTGTCAAGTCTCTCTTGTTTATCGTAATCTTGCCGGTACCTTCGCTGACATAAACACGCGCAATGGCGCTTTTACGTCTACCTAATGCATTTACTACTTCCATTATCTATCAATTAAGTGCGTTAATATCAATCATTTTAGGATTTTGAGCCTGATGTTTGTGCTCACTGCCGGCATACACATACATATTACCCAGCAATTTAGCACCCAACTTATTCTTCGGCAGCATACCTTTCACTACTTTTCTCAGCAGTTTGTCTTCGCCGTTGGGTTTTGCCATCAAGCGGGCAGGAGTCATTTCACGCTGACCACCGGGATAACCCGTATAAGACAGGTAGACTTTGTCCGTCCACTTATTTCCAGTCATTTTCACTTTGTCGGCATTGATAATGATAACGTTATCGCCGCAATCTACGTGAGGAGTAAAGTTCGGTTTGTACTTTCCTCTCAACAGTTTCGCAACTTTAGCAGCCAGACGACCCAATACCTGGTCCGTGGCATCTACGATGACCCATTCTTTCGTCACCGTAGCCTTGTTGGCAGAAATGGTCTTGTAACTTAAAGTATCCACTCTTGAAATGTTTTTTTAAATTGTTACTACTAAAAAATATCACCGCAAGCAACGGGGTTGGACAATTCCCGTTAACTTACTATGAATTAATCGCTTATACTTATATGATAATAATCGGCTTGCAAAGGTACTGATTTTCTTACAAACAACAAACGTTTTACGTTTTTTTTTGAGCAGCACAGCCTGTTGCACACCAAGCTGATACACAAGGAGAAAAAGGTTTGTTATCCTACGAAGCCGACAGACAAACAAAACAAAAGAGAGAATGCCACAAATCCTGCCCACCCAAGAAAGACAGACAGCATCTGTGACATCCACACTCAACGGAGCTGTTTCAAGCCCCGGTTTTAGAAATCGGCATTGCGCGGTGTGCGCGGGAAAGGAATCACATCGCGTATGTTGGCCATGCCAGTCACGAACAACAGCAAGCGCTCAAAACCCAGACCAAATCCGGCATGCGGACAAGTGCCATACTTGCGTGTATCCAGATACCACCACATATCTTTCATAGGAATATGCAATTCCTGGATGCGTGCCATCAACTTGTCGTAACTTTCCTCACGGACACTGCCGCCAATGATTTCGCCAATCTGCGGGAACAGCACATCGGTACCCTGCACGGTCTTGCCGTCTTCGTTTTGCTTCATATAGAAAGCCTTGATTTCCTTCGGATAGTCTATCATGATGACCGGCTTGCGGAAATGTTCTTCCACCAGATAACGCTCATGCTCACTGGCAAGGTCGCAACCCCAGTAAACGGGGAATTCAAACTTACGGCCATTAGCCACGGCTTCCTCCAGAATCTTGATGCCTTCGGTATAGGGCAAGCGCACGAATTCCGTATCCACCACGCCCTGCAAGCGTTCAATCAGCCCCTTGTCTACCATCTTATTGAGGAATTGCAGGTCGTCCTGGCAGTTATCCAAAGCCCAGCGCACACAATACTTAATGAATTCCTCTTCCAAATCCATCAACTCGTGCAAGTCGGCAAAAGCGACTTCCGGCTCGACCATCCAGAATTCTGCCAAGTGGCGCGGTGTATTGGAATTCTCGGCGCGGAATGTCGGTCCAAAGGTATAGATGGCCCCCAAAGCCGTGGCAGCCAATTCGCCTTCCAGCTGGCCCGACACAGTCAGGCTGGCCTGCTTGCCAAAGAAGTCATCGTCATAGATTATGGAACCGTTTTCGTCTTTCTTCAAGTCATAAAGGTTCATCGTTGTCACCTGAAACATCTGTCCAGCGCCTTCACAGTCCGAGGCCGTGATGATGGGCGTATGGAAATAGAAGAACCCTTTCTCGTGGAAGAACTTATGGATAGCAATAGCCATATTGTGGCGGATGCGGAATACGGCTCCAAACGTATTGGTGCGGGGGCGCAGGTGAGCCACTTCACGCAGAAATTCCATGGAATGTCCTTTCTTCTGCAACGGATAAGTATTGTCGCAGGCACCCAACAGTTCAATCTCGCGGGCCTGAACCTCCACCTTCTGTCCGGATCCGACCGATTCGGTCAGCACACCGTTCACGCTCAGACAAGCGCCCGTAGTGATGTCTTTCAGCAAGGCTTCGTCAAAATTTGCCACATCCACCACAATCTGCACATTATTGATGGTAGAGCCGTCGTTCAAGGCAATAAAGCCAACTTGCTTGCTACCGCGACGGGTACGTACCCAGCCCTTTACATTGACCATCGTCCCAAAGTCATCGCGCTTCAGGAGATCGCCTATTTTTGTTCTGTTTATCTTTTCCATTGTTGTCTATACATATTTATATATGTCATTCAAACGACCCCATGCGCAGGAAGTTCACCTCCTGTTCTGTGAGGAAACGCCATTCGCCCCGGCGCAAGCCTTTCTTGGTCAGTCCGGCAAAATACACGCGGTCCAGCTTCACCACCTTATAGCCCAGCGATTCGAAAATGCGTCGCACGATGCGGTTCTTGCCCGAGTGGATTTCGATGCCGACATCATTCTTCTTGGCCTCATCCGTATAGCTGATGGCATCGGCGCGGATTTCGCCATCGTCCAATTCAATGCCGGCGGCAATCTTCTCCATATCACCTTTCGTCAGGTTCTTATCCAGACGCACGTGATAAATCTTCTTCTTCAGATACTTGGGATGTGTCAGCTTGGATGCCAAGTCGCCATCGTTGGTCAGGAGCAATACACCGGTAGTATTGCGGTCCAGGCGTCCCACAGGATAGATACGTTCCGGGCAAGCTCCCTTCACCAAGTCCATCACCGTGCGGCGGGCCTGCGGGTCATCCGAGGTAGTCACCGTGTCCTTCGGTTTGTTGAGCAAGATATAAATCTTACGCTCGATGCTGACGAGTTGGTCGTGGAATTTCACCTCGTCTCCCCGTTTGATTTTCGTGCCCAACTCCGTGATTACCTGTCCATTCACCGATACCACGCCTGCCGTGATGAACTCATCGGCTTCACGGCGCGAGCATACACCGGCATTGGCCAGGAATTTGTTCAGACGAATGGGTTCGTTGGGGTCAACAAACTGCTCCTTATACTCTATCTGTTTCTTCTTATTATATTTGGCATTGGGGTCGTAACCGGCAGGACGGCGGCGGGGCGCATTCCCATAAGACGGCCGGCCACCATTGTTCGCATTGAAACGCGGACGCCCCTGGTTGTTGCCGTAAGAACGCTGCGGATGCTCGCCATAGCTGTCATTATTATAACTGTTATAACGCGGACGCAAAGAGCGGTCTGCATTACCATACGCCGGCCGATCGCTGTTATACGAACGCTGCGGGCGGTCGCCACCATTATCGGCATTCGGATTAAAACGCGGACGGTAAGAGCGCTGTTCATTGCCGTAAGGACGCTGTTGCGGACGATACGGACGTTGCGGACGCTCATTCCCGTTTTCGCTATTGGGATTGAAGCGCGGACGGTAAGGGCGATCGCTGTTGAAGGAACGGTCGCTGTTGTAAGAGCGGTCATTGTTGTAAGAACGCTCGTTGTTGTAAGAACGGTCATTGGTATAAACCCGCTGCGGGCGGTCGCCACCATTATCGGCATTCGGATTAAAACGCGGACGATAAGAACGGTCACTGCTGTAAGCTCTCTGCGGGCGTCCGCCATTTTCATTGATAAAACGCGGACGGTACGGACGCGAGCCGCCGTCCCGGTTGTAAGATGCACGCGCAGAACCATTTTCGTTATTCGACTGATTTTCCTCACGTTCGGCGCCCGAGTTCTCTGCTGCAGAAGAAGCATCGCGCCAAGTTTCGTTGTCTGTAGTCATTGTCTTATTCAGATAAAATTAAACCATCGGCCTCACGGCCCTGTAGAATTGTAATTTGAAAAATTAAAGCTTAAGTTTATTTCTGTCATCCCGAGCCTTATGCCCCTGTCACGTCACTTCCTGAAAAGTCCCAGTCCGTCCCGTTCGAAGAGCAGAGGGGGATTCCGGGAAACAGTTCCCGACAGCCCCCTTTTCCGCTCCAGGCTGATATGTCTATCTTCAAAATCATGTTAAGATTCAAATTCCCGTATAATTGTGCGGTGTGATGGCGCGCAATTCGTTTTTCACCTCCTCGCTCACCTGCAGGCCTCCGATAAAATCTCTGATGGAAGCCTCCGTGATATGTTGGTTGGTGCGCGTCAACGCCTTCAGCGCCTCGTAGGGATGCGGGTACCCCTCCCGTCTCAGAATAGTCTGGACAGCTTCGGCCACCACGCTCCAGCAATTATCCAAATCGCTGTAGATAGCCTGTTCATTCAGCAACAGCTTGCGCAGTCCCTTCAGCGAGCTCTGGATGGCAATCATGATGTGCCCCAAAGGCACGCCCACGTTACGCAGCACCGTCGAGTCGGTCAGGTCTCGCTGCAGGCGCGACACGGGAAGCTTTGCAGACAGATGTTCCAGCAAGGCATTGGCCACTCCCAGATTGCCCTCGGCGTTTTCAAAGTCGATGGGATTCACCTTATGCGGCATGGCACTCGACCCCACCTCGCCGGCCTTGATTTTCTGCTTGAAGTATTCCATCGAGATATACTGCCAGAAGTCGCGGTTCATGTCTATCATAATGGTATTGATACGCTTCAGAGCATCGAACACGGCTGCCAGGTTGTCATAATTGGAAATCTGGGTGGTATACTCCTCGCGCTCCAGGCCCAGTTTTTCAGCCACAAACTTGTTGCCGAATGCCTTCCAGTCATACGCCGGATAAGCCACGTGATGTGCGTTGTAGTTGCCCGTGGCGCCTCCAAACTTAGCGGTAACGGGGCAAGCCTTCAGCGTAGCGAGCTGGCGTTTCAGGCGGTAAGAGAACACATAGATTTCCTTGCCCAGACGGGTAGGCGAAGCGGGCTGTCCGTGGGTCTTGGCCAGCATCGGAATATCGGCCCACTCGGTAGCATAGGTATCCAACTGGGCTATCAGTTCTTCCAACTGCGGGTAGTACACTTCCTCCAAGGCTTCCTTGAGAGAAAGGGGCACTGAAGTGTTGTTTATGTCCTGCGATGTCAGACCGAAATGGATAAACTCCTTGTAAGGTTCCATTCCTCCTATCTTGTCAAACTGTTCTTTCAGGAAATACTCTACGGCTTTCACGTCATGGTTAGTGACACCCTCTATCTCTTTGATGCGGGCTGCATCGGCTTCCGAGAAGTTGCGGTATATGTTTCTCAGGGTTTCAAACACACCCCGGTCCACTGTCGTCAGTTGGGGCAGGGGCAATTCACACAGCGCGATGAAATATTCCACCTCCACGCGCACCCGGTATCTCATCAGGGCAAATTCAGAAAAATAGGCGGCCAAGACATCCGTCTTCCCCCTATATCGACCGTCAATCGGAGAAATTGCGGTTAATACATCCAATTCCATACGTCGTATTTATGATGATAATTATCAAGGCGCAAAAATACGTTTTTTTTCCGACCTACAGAAGAAGTTTGCTTTTAAAAATTATGAACGAAATGATTCTATTTCTAAAAACCGGCAGAAACCCGTCTGCCTCTTCAATCACCATCTTCCTGTTAAACAACACATTACCGCAAACAGCAGCCGCATTCCGCTGCCAAGCACTTAGAAAGCCGTTGCCAAGACTTTGGAACGCCGCTGCCAAGCGCGTAGGAATCTGTTGCAGAAAGCAACGGCTGCGACCGGCCGGAATGCAGCAGGCCTGTTCTGCCTCCGAAACAGAGAAATAAAAAGGTCAGGCTGACCGGGACAGCCCGTGTCCGGGTCTTCGTGCCGGCTACCGGCAGCAGTGTTTCAGGAAAAATCTGAGAGCAGCGAAGCTTTTTATCGGATTTTGTATGGATAAGTTTCAAAAAAGCCGTATATTTGCACGCAATAAATTCCTAAAGTACATATTCTATGTCATTTATTGCAGATAAAGTAGTTATGGACGGGCTCACATACGACGACGTACTGCTGATACCCGCTTATTCCGAAGTCCTTCCCAAGACTGTCGACCTGACAACCAAGTTCTCACGCAACATTGAGTTGAAAATTCCTTTCGTAACGGCTGCCATGGATACCGTCACTGAAGCCAAAATGGCCATCGCCATTGCCCGCGAAGGCGGCATCGGCGTTATCCACAAAAACATGTCCATTGAGGAGCAGGCCCGCCAGGTGGCCATCGTGAAACGTGCCGAAAACGGTATGATTTACGACCCCGTCACCATCAAGCGGGGGTCTACGGTGTCCGACGCTCTGGCACTGATGGCGGAATATAAGATTGGCGGCATTCCCGTGGTGGATGACGAACGCCACCTGGTGGGCATCGTAACCAACCGTGATCTGCGTTTCGAGCGCGACCTGAACAAGCACATCGACGAGGTGATGACCAAGGACAATATCGTTACGACCAACCAGACAACCGACCTGGAGGCTGCCGCACACATTCTGCAGGAGCATAAGATAGAAAAGCTGCCCGTGGTCGACAAAGACAACCGACTGGTAGGCCTTATTACTTATAAAGACATCACGAAAGCCAAAGACAAGCCCATGGCCTGCAAAGACAGCAAGGGCCGTCTGCGCGTAGCTGCCGGCGTAGGTGTCACCAACGACACGCTGGAGCGTATGCGGGCCTTGGTGGAGGCCGGTGCCGACGCCATCGTGATTGATACCGCCCACGGACATTCCAAGTTCGTCATCGAAAAGCTGAAAGAAGCCAAGCAGGCCTTCCCACAGGTGGATATCGTAGTGGGCAACGTGGCTACCGGCGCAGCTGCCCTGGCACTGGTAGAAGCCGGAGCGGATGCCGTAAAGGTAGGTATCGGTCCGGGCTCCATCTGCACCACACGTGTCATTGCCGGTGTGGGCGTGCCCCAGCTGACAGCCGTGTATGACGTGGCCAAAGCGCTGGAAGGCACGGGTGTACCCCTGATTGCCGACGGCGGATTGCGCTATTCGGGCGATGTGGTAAAGGCACTGGCCGCAGGCGGATACAGCGTGATGATTGGTTCGCTGGTGGCTGGCACCGAAGAATCGCCGGGCGATACCATCATCTTCAACGGACGTAAGTTCAAGTCTTACCGTGGCATGGGTTCGCTGGAAGCGATGGAGAACGGCTCAAAGGACCGCTACTTCCAGAGCGGCACCACCGATGTAAAGAAGTTGGTTCCCGAAGGCATCACGGCACGCGTGCCCTACAAAGGCACCCTCTACGAGGTTATCTTCCAACTGGTGGGTGGTTTGCGCTCGGGCATGGGATATTGCGGAGCTGCCAATATCGAGAAACTGCACGATGCCAAATTCACACGTATCACCAATGCCGGTGTGCGCGAAAGCCATCCGCACGATGTGGCTATCACCAGCGAGGCTCCCAACTACAGCCGCCCGGAATAAGACATGATTTTTCCTGAATAACCACGGCCGTGCCGGGAGGGGAAAGCCGGTTTGTCCCCTCCGGCACGGCTATTCGTTTCATAATAGCCCGATGCGAAACATAATAAGACATCTTTTGGGCCTGCTGGCTTGTCTATGCCCCATGCTCGCACTGTCTGCCAAAGATGACCCGGTACTGATGCGTATCGGAGGACATGAAGTGCCGCTCTCTGAGTTTGAATACGCTTGCCGCCGTACTCTCCGGACATCTACCGCCGACCCGGTCCCGCTCAAAGAGTTGGCTAGGTCGTATGCAGACTTCCAACTGAAAGTGCAGGCAGCCCGCCGGGCAGGCTTAGATACACTGCCAGACTTCCGCCATAGACTGGAAACCTATCGCGCCCGACTGTCTCTGACTTACCTGACCGATTCTGCTACCTTGGACCGTGCCTTGCACCGACGCTACAGCCGACTGGCAGCACGGGGACCGCGCGTACAGGTAAGGCAAATATTCTGCCGCCTGCCGCAAAACGCAACGGGAGAATCCTTACGGGAAGCAACTGCCCGAATGGACTCTATTTATAAGGCTCTCTGCCAGGCTGGTCCCGATTCTTTCGACAGCTTCGTGGAGCGTTATTCCGACGATAAGGCTGTACGATGGCTGTTGCGCCTGGACGAAACTGCGGAGTTCGAAGACAGCGTATGGGCTATGAAACCCGGCACCTTTTCGCGCCCGTTCTTTACTCCGCGCGGACTGCATATTGTCAAACTGCTCCAACAACAGGCCGTTCCACCTTTCGAGGCGATGCGCGACTCGCTGTTGCAGGCCTGCCCGGAATGTTTGGAGGAAGCTGCCCGCAAGCAGGCTTCCCTCCTGAGTGCTACGCGCCAGACTGCACTGACCGACAAGCAAGTGCGCGAAGTATTGGCTACCGAATGCTCCCGGCTGGAATACCGGGAGGCTGATTTCCGTCTGGCCGTACAGGCATACGCCGACTCGCTGCTGGCATTGGCTGCCACTAAGCGCGAGATACCGGCACACCCCGACTCAACCACCCTGCAGCATTATTTTGGCCGACACCACGACCGGTACGACTGGGATATGCCCCGCTATCGGGGCATCGTATTGCTCTGCTCGTCACGCCGGGTGGCCAAACGTGCCCGCAAGATGCTGAAACACTTGCCGGCACAAGACTGGCTCGATGCTATCCGACTGCTGCTCAACAAAGAAGACACCCTGGTGCTGGCACACCAAGGAACATTTGCACCCGGACAAGATGCCTGGGTAGACGAGCATATCTTCAAGCAGGGCAAGGCTCCCGAAAGACCCGGATATGAGCATGTGGTGCTGTTGGGACGCAAACTGAAAGGACCGGAAAACTACCGGGAAGTGGAGCAGACTGTGGTGAGCGACTGGCAGATTGCCAGCGAATCACGTTGGTTGTCTGCCCTGCGCAACGCCAATAAGGTTGAAATAAACCAAGAGGTTTTAAAAACCGTTAATTATCACAGAAACAAGCGATGAAAGCCGTATCTTCGTGGCTTGTAAGTAAGAAGAAATGCAAGTGCCGATGCGAATAACCGGAATAGGACTATGTCTGAGTCTAAGTCTGTGCCTCTGTGCAGCATGCAGCCATACACCCGACCATCAGGGCAAAACCCCGTTGGTAGAGACAAAGGGGCGTTTCCTTTATCGGGAAGACCTGCAGGCTGCTCTTCCTGCAGGCTTGACGACAGACGACAGTCTATTGTTTGCCGACCGTTACGTGCGCCGTTGGATAGAAGAAACTCTGCTCTACGAGAAGGCCAAGGAGAACATACCCGACAATGCCGCTATCGAACGACAGGTAGAGAACTATCGCCGCACGCTGATTCTGCATACCTACCGCCAGGCACTTATTCACCAGAAACTTGCCGACAATGTCGGCGAAGAGGAAGTGGAAGCTTACTACCATAGCCATGCCGGATTGTTCAGAGTAGAGAGTCCCCTTGTCAAAGGGCTGTTCATCAAAGTACCGCTCAAAGCTCCCCAACTCTCTGAAGTACGCAGATGGTACAAATCAGACAGTCACGAAGCTGTGGAACATCTGGAGAAATACAGCCTGCGCAATGCCGTGAAGTATGAGTATTTCTACGACAAATGGCGGCCGGTTTCTGAAGTGTTCGCCTGGATGCCCCGGCAAGAAGGGATAGCAGCCGAAAACAGACTGCAGGGTAACAGACACATTGAACTGCAGGACACTGCTTTTCACTACTTCCTGCATATCACCGACTATCGCGCGGCAGGCGAAGAAGAACCTTATGAAATAGCTCGTGTCCGTGCCCGCGAACTGCTGCTCAACGAACGACAGGCGGCTTTTCTGAAACAGGCCGACGAAGATTTATACCGGGAAGCAATAGAAAACGATGAAGTGAAGTATTACCAATAAAAGTAAGATAAAGAAGGATATAGGAAATGAATAGGAACCTGAAGACAACTCTTTTATTCGTCTTGCTGCTCTGTTTGGGCACAACCGTCCGGGCACAAGACAACGTAGTGGACGAAGTGGTCTGGATCGTAGGCGACGAAGCCATCATGAAATCCGAAGTTGAAGAAGCTCGCCTGAGCGCCCTTTATCAGGGACGGCGGTTCGAAGCTGACGCTTATTGCGTCCTCCCCGAAGAAATCGCCGTACAAAAACTCTTTCTCCACCAGGCCGAACTGGACAGTATTGAAGTACCCGAAAGCCAGGTCATACAAGAAGTGGATTTCCAAACAAACCAGTACATTGCCAACATCGGTTCGCGCGAAAAGATGGAAGAGTATTTCAACAAGACTTCCAGCGAAATCCGCGAAACCTTGCGCGAGAATATACGTGATGGACTCAGGGTGCAGGAAATGCAAAGGAAACTGGTCGAAAATATCAAAATAACTCCTGCTGAGGTACGCCGCTACTTCCAGGATCTTCCACCTGACAGCATTCCTTACGTGCCCACTCAAGTAGAAGTGCAAATCATTACACAGCAACCTAAGGTGCCCATTGAGGAGATAGAAGCCGTTAAGACCCGCCTGCGCGAATTTACCGACCGTATCAACAAAGGCGAAACCAGCTTTTCCACCTTGGCCAGAATGTATTCCGAAGACCGGGCCTCGGCTATAAGCGGCGGTGAACTGCCTTTTTACGGACGAGGTCAGTTAGACCCTGCTTTTGCCAATGTAGCATTCAATCTTCAATCTCCCGACAAAATCTCCAAAATCGTAGAGTCGGAAATGGGTTTCCACATCATCCAGCTGATAGAAAAACGTGGTGACCGCATCCGTGTACGCCACATTCTGCTGAAACCCCACGTACCCGACTCGGCTTTGGTGGCAGGCATGGCCCGTCTCGACTCTATAGCCGACGACATCCGCAACGAAAAGTTCAAGTTCGAAGAAGCCGCTTCTGTTCTGTCTGACGACAAGGATACACGCAAGAACCACGGCTTACTTCCTAACCCCCGCAACAACACCTCGCGCTTTGAAATGCAGGACTTACCGCCAGAGATAGCCAAGGTAGTAGACAAGATGGAGGTAGGCGAAATATCCAAAGCATTCACCATGATTCCGCAGAGTACCGGTAAGGAGGTATGCGTTATCGTCAAACTGAAAAGCCGTACCAATGGACATAAAGCGACCATTGCCGAAGACTACCAACGGCTGAAAAACATCGTGCTGGAGAAACGTCAGGCCGAAGTGCTGGATAAATGGATACGCGAAAAACAAAAAACGACCTATGTCCGCATCAAGGAAAGCTGGCGCCATAACTGCAACTTCAAATACCCCGGATGGATTAAGGAGTAAAAAGTAGAGATTAAAAGAGCCGCAGACAGTCATCGCCAACTGACCTTTTACGAAAGAAAGCTAAAACGGCTTTCTCAACCAAGGGCAGTATAGCAGCGGAACGGTCTGAACAACTCTTTCTTAATCAGGAAAACGCTTATGCAGAAGAATAAAACGAGAAGTAAATGGTCTCTCAGGCACAGATTCCTCACAGTGGGGATTCTGTGCCTGTTTGGCTTTGCCTGGATGGGAGCGCAGGAACCGCAGCATCCCCAATCCGGGCAACCGCAAGAAAAGAAAAAGACCCGAGTAGACCTGCTTTACGCAGACTCGACTGTGGCCGATAAAGAATTCCGACCGGACGTGCAGGTTCTTTTGGGCAACGTACAGCTAAAGCATGACAGCATGTATATGTGGTGTGACAGCGCACTCATCTTTGAAAAAATAAACTCGGTAGAGGCTTTCGGCAATGTACGGATGGAACAAGGAGATACTCTATTCATTTATGGAGACTACCTTTACTACGACGGCATGTCGCAACTGGCTATGCTGCGCGAACATGTGCGCATGATTAACCGGGACACGGAGCTGACAACCGACAGCCTCAACTATGACCGCATACTCAACTTGGGCTATTACTTCGAAGGGGGCACGCTGGCCGACTCTGTAAATGTACTGACTTCCTGGTGGGGAGAATATAGTCCTGCCACTAAACTGGCCGTGTTCAACGAAGACGTAAAGTTGGTCAACCCGCGCTTCGTGCTTACATCGGACACCCTAAAGTACAGCACCTTGACTAAGATTGCAACCATCTTGGGACCGTCGGACATCGTGAACGACAACAACCACATCTACTCCGAACGGGGCTTCTACAACACCACTACCGAACAGGCTGAACTGCTCGACCGCTCCGTACTGACCAACCAAGGGCGCAAACTGACAGGCGACAGCCTCTACTACGACCGCCAGAAGGGTTACGGAGAAGCCTTCGACAACGTACAGCTCAATGATACCGTCAACCGTAACATGCTGACCGGAAACTACTGCTTCTACAACGAGCTGACCGATTGTGCCATAGCCACAGACCGGGCCGTAGCCATAGATTACAGCCAGGGAGACAGTCTTTATATGCATGCTGATACCTTAAGACTGGTTACATTCAACCTCAATACGGATTCTGTCTACCGGGAAACCCGCGCTTACTATAAGGTACGTGCCTACCGCACCGACGTACAGGCCGTATGCGACTCTATGGTGTACAGCACAATCGACTCCTGCCTGACGATGTATCGCGACCCCATTCTCTGGAACGGCAACCAGCAACTGCTGGGCGAAGAAATCAAAGTCTACATGAACGACAGCACCATAGACTGGGCACACATCATCAATCAGGCCTTAGCCATAGAACAGATGGACAGCGTGCACTACAACCAAGTGTCCGGCAAAGAGATGATGGCCTATTTCGACCACGGCGAAATGCGCAGGGTGGAAGTCAACGGGAATGTGCTGGTGGTTTATTATCCCATCGACGACAAAGACTCTACCATGATAGGAATGGACTATACCGAAGGGGGCTTCCTGCGCATGCTGCTGAAAGACCGGAAGATGGAACGAGGCTCTTTTATCGGCAAAGCCACAGGCACGATGTATCCCATGGACCAGATTCCACCCGATAAGTCACGCCTGCCCTCCTTCGTGTGGTTTGACTATGTGCGCCCGCTCAACAAGGAAGACATCTTCAACTGGCGAGGCAAACGCTCGGACCAGCGGCTGAAGAAAAGCGACCGCGGACCGGTTGTCTCTCCCCGTGAGATGCACATAGAACGGGCCAAAAAATAGCGGACACTATGGACATCAGAGCACTTCTGGGGCTGCGCAGGCCACGCGACTATCACCACACCTACATCTATGTGGATGAACGCCGCGAGCAACTGGAACAAAGGAAAGAGGCTATCCGCCGCGAATTAGGACTGGCAAAGCCATCGCCTCCCCGCCCAGAAGACATCCGCGGCAAGTTTGTAGAAGCCACCACCCACCTCCGACGGACCAAACAGAAAGGCCGGCACCCCACACACATAGCCGTGCTGCTGTTTTTCATAGGACTGCTGTCGTGGCTATGGTATGCCTTGGCAAACGGAAAGCTGTAAACAAAACGTGCAAATCAATAACAAGAACATTCAGAAAGGAAAGTTACATACTATGAGCGATATTATTCATTTGCTGCCCGATGCAGTAGCCAACCAGATTGCGGCCGGCGAGGTCATACAACGGCCCGCGTCCGTCATCAAGGAACTGGTGGAAAACGCCATCGATGCGGAAGCACACGAGGTACACGTACTGGTGACCGATGCGGGAAAAACCAGCATCCAAGTCATCGACGACGGGAAAGGAATGTCAGAAACTGATGCCCGCTTATCGTTTGAAAGACATGCCACTTCAAAAATCCGCCAGGCATCCGACCTTTTTGCGCTGCACACCATGGGGTTCCGGGGAGAAGCACTGGCCTCCATCGCCGCCGTGGCAGAAGTAGAACTGAAAACACGCCTGGCTGGCAAGGAGCTGGGAACACGCCTGGTACTGGCAGGTTCGAAAGTAGAGCTTCAGGAAACCGTGACCTGCCCCCAAGGGAGCAATTTCCTGGTAAAAAACCTGTTCTTCAACGTTCCGGCCCGGCGCAAGTTTCTGAAAGCCAACAGCACCGAACTGAGCAACATCTTGGCCGAATTCGAACGCATCGCCTTAGTACACCCGGAGGTGGCATTCTATCTTTACAGCAACGATACCGAAGTATTCAATCTGCCCGTCATGCCCCTGCGCCAGCGCATCATGTCGGTGTTTGGCAAAAAGATGAACCAACAGTTGCTCAGTGTAGAAGTAGAAACCAGCCTGGTGAAAATATCCGGATTCATCGCCAAACCTGAAACCGCCCGCAAAAAGGGAGCACACCAGTACTTCTTTGTCAACGGGCGCTACATGCGGCATCCTTACTTCCACAAAGCCGTCATGGACGCCTATGAACAACTCATCCCCGCAGGCGAGCAGATTTCTTATTTTATCTACTTCGATGTAGACCCTGCCAACATCGATGTTAACATCCACCCCACCAAAACAGAAATCAAATTTGAAAACGAGCAGGCCATCTGGCAGATTCTATCCGCAGCCGTCAAGGAATCTTTGGGCAAATTCAGCGCCATTCCTTCCATCGACTTTGACACAGAAGACATGCCGGACATGCCCGCCTACGAGCAGACCGATACTGCCGCCCCGCCCAAGGTGCACTACAATACAGACTTTAACCCGTTCCAAGCCTCAGCCCCCACCCACAGTGAACCTTCCCAGCCTGGCTATGCGCGCCGCGCGTCAAACGATTGGGAAGCACTCTATGCAGGGGTATCGCGCGCCAGCAAAATGAACGAACCGGACGACGACCTGCTTCCCGACGAAGAAGAAGTCATCCCGCCCCTGCCGACAGAGGAACCCGTAGTGGAAAAAGGTGCCCAGCACTTCCAGCTCAAAGGCCGCTTTATCCTGACGTCTGTCAAATCGGGGCTGATGCTCATCGACCAGCACAGGGCTCACGTTCGGGTGCTTTTCGACCGCTACATGGAGCAGATTCGTACCCGCAACGGGGTGTCACAAGGCGTGCTCTTCCCGGAAGTCGTAGAATTGCCCCCTTCGGAAGCCACCGTACTCGAAAGCCTGACCGATGACCTCACGGCCGTAGGATTCGACCTGACCCCATTGGGCGGCGGCAGCTATGCAGTGAACGGTGTCCCCGCCGGCATAGAAGGCCTCAGCCCGGTGGAACTGATACGCAACATGGTGCATACGGCTATGGAGAAAGGAGGCAATGTGCGCGAAGAAGTACAAACGATACTTGCTCTCACCTTAGCCCGCTCGGCCGCAATTGTCTACGGACAGGTGCTCAGCGAAGAGGAAATGGCCAATCTGGTAGACAGTCTCTTTGCCTGCCCCACCCCCGGATATACACCGGATGGCAAAACTGTACTCATCACCGTGAAGGAAGAAGATATAGAGCGGCGTTTTGCCTGACGGAACCCAAACTCGCGCCTATTCATATCCTACTGACGACCAGCACCCTACGTTCTAACATATAACGTCCCTGCTGCTTATAGCCTGGAAGCCCGCTCCTTATATACAAGAAGTATGCTTCCCAGAGCTTATGTCCACAACCAGCCGCCCAGACGTTCGGACATGCGGTATAGGGAGCTTCCCCCTTTCCCCTTCCCCCATCAAAAAAGCCATACTTGAACACGCGTCCAAGTATGGCTTTTTGAAATCAGGCTCTACCAATAAGAGCCTCTTGTCCTGACCGGTTGACCAGGCTCCGGGCCTCAAAGCAGCAGGCTGCATCAGGCCTGAAGCCCCGCTACTGAAAGCTGTTTTAATTCGCCATATCCGAGATAAACTTGATGCGCACCAGACGCACCTCCTCTTCCGTAAAGTCCTCGCCCAGTTCTTCCAGCGCTTCCTCTATGTCATCCGTAGTCGATTCTTTGAAATAATCATAGATGTCAAGCATGTGGTCCTCGTCCATAATGTCTTCCAGGAAATAGTCGATATTCAGCTTTGTTCCGGAGTAGACAATGGCCTCGATTTCATCCAGCAGTTCGTCGAACTCGATGCCTTTGGACATGGCTATATCGTCTAACGCAACTTTTCGGTCAATAGCCTGGATGATGGAAACCTTCAGCTTCGACTTGTTAGCCACTGTACGCACACGAAGGTCTTCGGGACGTTCAATCTCGTTCTCCTCACAATGCCGCTTAATCAGTTTACAGAATTCTTCACCATAGCGTTTGGCCTTGCCGGCACCCACGCCCGGAATATTCTGCAATTCCTCCAAAGTAATGGGATAAATGGTAGCCATCGCCTCAAGCGAAGGATCTTGGAAGATGACATAAGGCGGCACTTCCAGTTGCTTGGACAACTTCTTGCGCAAGTCTTTCAGCATCGAGAAAAGTGCCGGGTCAACCGCACAGGCTCCACTTCCTCTCATCGGTGCTTCCTCTTCCACTTCTTCAAAATCAATGTCTTCGGTTATTTTGAAAGACTTAGGCGATTTCAGGAACTTTCGTCCTGCTTCCGTCACCTTGAGCAAGCCATAGTTTTCTACTTCCTTACTCAGGTAACCCGCTATAAGAGCCTGACGGATAACAGAATTCCACGTACGGTCTTCTTCGCCCATGCCCGAACCAAAGACTTCCAAATCTTCATGACGATGAGCCAATACCTCGGTGGTTTCCCGCCCTTGTATGACATCTATAATATAATCAGCTTTGAAATTTTCTTTTACCGCGAGTATAACCTCAATAACGGTACACAATAAGTCTTGAGCTTCCACTTGTTTCTTGGGATTTAAACAATTGTCACAATTTCCACAATTATCTTCTGTATATTCCTCACCGAAGTAATGCAGGAGCGTCTTACGGCGACACACAGAAGATTCGGCATAAGCAGCAGTTTCCAGCAGAAGCTGCTTTCCTATTTCCTGCTCTGCCACAGGTTTTCCTTGCATGAACTTCTCCAGTTTCTGCAGGTCTTTATTCGAATAGAATGTAATGCACAGCCCTTCGCCCCCGTCTCTCCCGGCACGACCTGTTTCCTGATAATAGCCTTCCAGACTTTTGGGCATATCATAGTGGATGACAAAACGCACATCCGGCTTGTCTATCCCCATACCGAAAGCAATGGTAGCTACTATCACATCAATACGCTCCATCAAGAAATCATCCTGGTTCTGGGTGCGGGTAGCCGAATCCATACCCGCATGATACGGACGGGCATTGATACCATTGGCCTGCAATATTTCTGCCAGTTCTTCTACCTTCTTACGGCTGAGACAATAAATGATGCCAGACTTTTCCGAGTTAGCCTTGATAAACTTAATGATATCCTTGTCTACGTTATTAGTCTTGGCACGTACTTCGTAATAAAGATTGGGACGGTTGAATGACGACTTGAATACCTTGGCATCAACCATGCCCAAGTTCTTCTGGATATCGTGCTGTACCTTAGGAGTAGCAGTAGCAGTAAGAGCTATCAGCGGAGCTTTCCCTATTTCGTTGATAATAGGTCGGATGCGTCTGTATTCCGGGCGGAAATCATGTCCCCACTCCGAGATACAATGCGCTTCGTCTACGGCATAAAAAGAGATTTTCACTGTCCGGAGAAACTCTACGTTCTCCTCCTTTGTCAATGATTCGGGAGCTACATAGAGCAGTTTGGTCTTGCCGTTCACGATATCGGACTTCACTTGCTCGATAGCACTCTTATTAAGAGAAGAATTAATAAAATGCGCAATACCGTCTTCTTCGCTGTAGTTGCGCATGGCATCGACCTGATTTTTCATCAAGGCAATCAACGGTGAAATGACAATGGCCGTCCCCTCCATCAACAATGAAGGCAACTGGTAACATAGAGACTTTCCACCGCCGGTAGGCATCAATACAAAAGTATCATTGCCCGCCAACAGATTCTCGATTATTGCCTGTTGATTTCCTTTAAACGTATCAAACCCGAAGTATTTCTTCAGCTGGTCTGTCAAGTTTATATTCTTCCCTGTCATATTCTAAGGTTGTTTATAGGATTAATTAATAACGCGGCTCGCCGACAAGGAATTGTCAGAGCCTAACAAAGTTATAAACAACTTCTCAATATTCAAAAAAAAATAGCCGAATATTTTTGCAAGAATCTCCGAGCAGGCTTTACTGCTGCGCATTATCTATTGATTTTAAGCATTTTGTAGTCTGGCCACATTTGCTTTTTCCAATTGCTGTCTGGCGTAATCCAATGTCACTACAAAAGTATCTTTCTGTTCGGAAGGGATTTCGAACATGGCATCCATCATAATTGTCTCCACGATAGAGCGCAGTCCGCGTGCTCCCAATTTGTATTCGATGGCCTTATCAACCACATACTCATAGACAGCATCCTCAAAAGCCAGCTTCACCCCATCCATCTCGAACAGCTTGACATATTGCTTAATAATGGAGTTCTTGGGTTCGGTGAGGATGGCCCGCATAGCAGTACGGTCCAACGGATTGAGATAAGTAAGTACCGGCAGACGACCAATAATCTCAGGGATAAGTCCGAATGCCTTCAAATCCTGCGGAGCGATATACTGCATCAGGTTATTCTTGTCAATATTGGCAGCGCTACGCACGGCATTATACCCCACCACGTGAGCATTGAGACGTTGTGCAATTTTCTTTTCGATGCCGTCGAAAGCCCCTCCGCAGATGAAAAGGATATTCTTTGTATTCACCGGAATCATTTTCTGCTCGGGGTGCTTGCGTCCTCCTTGAGGCGGCACATTCACCACTGAGCCTTCGAGCAGTTTCAGCAGTCCCTGCTGCACACCTTCGCCACTGACATCGCGTGTAATAGACGGATTATCCCCCTTGCGGGCAATTTTATCAATCTCGTCAATGAAAACGATGCCCCGTTCTGCCTCGGGCACGTTGTAATCAGCCACCTGCAACAAACGGGTCAGGATGCTTTCGATGTCTTCGCCCACATAACCGGCCTCGGTGAGCACCGTGGCGTCTACGATGGTGAAAGGTACGTGCAACAGCTTCGCAATGGTGCGCGCCAGCAGCGTCTTTCCCGTACCAGTACTTCCCACCATAATAATATTGGACTTTTCTATCTCCACATCATCACCGCTGTCTTTCTGCAACAAACGCTTGTAGTGATTATAAACCGATACGGAAAGATAACGCTTGGCATCATCCTGGCCAATGACATATTGGTCCAAAAAAGCTTTTATCTCCTGGGGTTTGGGCAATTCTTTCAGGTTCAAGCTTGAAGCGCCCGCATTTTTTTTCCCCATCGCTTCCTGCGTGATTTCATAGGCCTGCATCGCGCATGAATCGCAGATAAATCCATTCATGCCTGTGATGAGAAAGCCTACCTCATCTTCCGAACGGCCGCAAAAGCTGCAACGGTTTTTATTTCTTCTCGAATCTGCCATACATGCATTTATTTTATTTCTTTACCAGCACTTCGTCCACCATGCCATAATCCTTAGCTTCCTGGGCTGTCATCCAATAGTCGCGGTCGGAATCCGCCCATACCTTATCGTAAGGCGTATGAGAGTGTTCGGCAATGATGGTATAAAGTTCCTTCTTGATTTTCTGAATCTCGCGGGCAGTGATTTCAATATCCGAAGCCTGTCCTTGCGCCCCCCCCAGCGGCTGGTGAATCATGACGCGCGAGTGTGTCAACGCCGAACGTTTTCCTTCAGCGCCAGCCACAAGCAACACTGCCGCCATGCTGGCAGCCATGCCCGTGCAGATGGTAGCCACATCGCTGCTGATAAACTGCATTGTATCATAGATGCCCAATCCGGCATAAACCGAACCGCCCGGCGAGTTGATATAGATAGAAATATCCTTGCCCGGGTCTACAGAATCCAGATAAAGTAACTGCGCCTGCAACACATTGGCCGTATAATCATCGATTTGCGTACCCAGAAAGATGATACGGTCCATCATCAGGCGCGAGAACACATCCAACTGCGTCACGTTGAGCTGGCGTTCTTCCAGGATATAGGGATTGAGATACCCGCCCTGCGACTTTATAACATCGTCGAGCACCATGCTGTTTATGCCCAAATGCTTAGTGGCATATTTTCTGAAATCATTCATATTTTCTTTCTCCTTATTCCACTCGATTTTGCTCCGAGCGAACACAGAAGACGCAGACCCACGCAAATAAACGCAAAAATGACTGATCTATTCTGTGTTTACCTGCGAACTCTGCGTCATCCATGCCCTCTCTTTTTCCCCTCTGAGGGGAGAGGCAAAAGCTATGGTCTGATTACATGATTAGTTAAGCCCCGCCGCATTCAACCTGCTGCGGCAACCTGAAGCGGCAGAGACCCGGTTCTAAGTTACTCAAACATTTTGTTGAAATCGGCAGCCGAGATAGGCTTGTTTTCCAGCGTCACCTGCTCCTTGAGAGCCAAAGCCAGCTTGCTTTCGATGACGCGGTTCACCAGTCCTTCCACGCTACCTTTCTTCTTCAGCATCTCCTTCGCATAATTGTCCAGGAGTTCTTCAGGCACATTCAGCATGCCATACTGAGCGAACTGGGCACGGGTAGCTTCCTTGGCCATTTCAGTGATGTCGCCCTGCTCCACCTTGATGTCGTTGGCTTTTACCAACTGTTCCTTGATGAGGTGCCAAGTCAGTTCTTCGATGCTCTTGTCATAGTTTTCCTCCACGAACTTTTCGTCCTTGTCCTGATTGTTCAGGCGCATGATGCGCTTCAGCAGTTCATCGGGGAATTGCAGTTTACCCACCTTATTCATCAGGTATTGGCGGACATCGAGCAGGAATTTGTAGTCGCTGTCGGCTCCGAACTGTACACCGATAGCCTCTTTCACCTTGGTGCGGAATTCTTCTTCGGATTTCACGACATCCTTACCGAACACCTGATCGAAGATTTCCTGGTTCAGTTCGCCCGGCACGAAGCGGGTAATTTCATTCACCTGGAAGCTGAAGTTAGACTTCAGTTCACCGGCACTTTCCTTGTCGATTTTGAGCAACGAAGCCAGTTCGGCAGCGTTGCCGTCCCAAGCAGTATGGGGGTTGAACACGAGCACGTCGTTCACCTTGGCATTGGCAAAGATAGCCTTCTGGTCGTCGTTCTTCATATAAGAAGGCATCATAATGGCGTCTTCCACCTGGATGCCATCCTCCTTCACGGTGCCGTCGTCGTTGAGTTCGGCCAGCAGACCTTTCAGCATGTCATTGTCTGCATACACATCTACGCTCTCATACTTACCGTTACGCTGGGTGTACATTTTGACCTGAGCATCCACCATTTCGTCGGTCACCTCAATGTCATAGTAGTCCACCTTATCTTCCTTAGACACTTCCACCTTGAATTCGGGTGCCAGGGCGATGTCGAATACGAACTCAAAATCTTCCTGCGTGTCGAAGTCAATGGTTTTCTGGTTTTCTTCATTGGGAAGAGGTTCTCCCAACATATTCACCTTATTATCCTGTATATATTTGTAGATGGTTTCAGAAAGCAGTTTATTCACTTCCTCAGCCAATACAGACTTGCCATACATTTTCTTTATCAAGCCGACGGGAACCATCCCCTTGCGGAAACCCGGCATCTGCACCTTACGACGGAGATCCTTCAGTGCCTTGTCTACTTTTTCCTGGTAATCAGCCTTTTCAAGCTTCACAGTAAGCAATGCGCTTACGTTGTCCTTGTTTTGTAACGAAACGTTCATTCTGACGATTATTTATTTGATTTATTACTTATATTTTTCCAAACGAGCGTGCAAAAGTAGCGTTAATCTTTTAATTATCAAAAAAGAATATGTGAAAAAAATGAAGAGCAGGCAACTAAAGGGACTTGCCACACGCCACAAACAAGCATTTGCTCTCTACATCATTTTCTTAACAGGCGTATTCAACTGATTGACAACAATTATCATCCGCAAAGTCCTCCTATCTGCCTTCTCCTTTCTCCTCTATGATGGTAGCTTATATAGAAAAAGCAAACTTGAAAGGTACAAGAAGCAGGGTCGGTATCTATAAGGAGCAGGGCCGAAATACCTTTCCAGTCCGGACGATGCAGACGGGCACATGCCTTTTCTGCGCTCCTCCTTACACCATGAAATCCTTGCGCCGCAAGACGAAACTGTTACTCAAGTACTTCTCACGCACAACCTGGTTCGCTGCCAATTCCTCGGGCGTACCCTGGAAAAGGATTTTCCCTTCAAACAGCAGGTAAGCGCGGTCGGTGATGCTCAGCGTCTCCTGCACGTT
Source organism: Mediterranea sp. An20 (assembly GCF_002160055.1). Classification (GTDB taxonomy): domain Bacteria; phylum Bacteroidota; class Bacteroidia; order Bacteroidales; family Bacteroidaceae; genus Bacteroides; species Bacteroides avicola. The sequence continues at coordinate 145,919 of NZ_NFJV01000002.1, read as the reverse complement.
GTGGTCGGTAATGAGGATGCCGATGTTCTTGTCCTTCAGTTTCCACACAATCTGCTGGATATCTTCTACGGCAATAGGGTCGACACCGGCAAACGGCTCGTCGAGCATGATAAATTTGGGGTCAATGGCCAGGCAACGGGCAATTTCAGTCCGTCGCCGCTCGCCACCGGAAAGCTGGTTGCCCTTGTTTTTGCGCACTTTCTGAATACGAAATTCCGACAGAAGGCTCTCCAGTTTCTCCTTACGGTAGGCCAAAGGCTTGCCGGTCATCTCAAGGACAGACATGATATTGTCTTCCACACTCATCTGGCGGAACACGGAAGCTTCTTGCGCCAGATAGCCGATGCCGGACTGGGCGCGTTTATAAACCGGATATTTAGTAATGTCGAGGTCGTTCAGGAAGATACGTCCTTCGTTGGGGGTAATAAGTCCTACGGTCATGTAGAACGATGTGGTCTTGCCCGCACCATTAGGTCCCAGCAGACCAACGATTTCTCCCTGCCTGACATTGATGGAAACGTGGCTGACGACTGTGCGCTTGCCGTACTTTTTCACCAAATCCTCTGTGCGGAGCACCATTCTGTTGTCTTCTTCCATATATTTAATCTTTCTAAATCTATGCCCTATTTGGGTTGAAACCGGGGCAAATGTAGCAAAAATAAGCTGAAAAGCCGTACATTTGCAGACAAAATCATTCATTATGAGCAAAGCACTTCAAACCATAGGCCGATATTTCATGCTGATGGGACGCACTTTTACGCGGCCCGAGCGTATGTATATGTATTTCCGGCAATACCGGGCCGAGTTGTCCAAACTGGGTGTCGACTCCATAGGCATCGTGCTGCTGATTTCATTCTTCATCGGTGCCGTAATTACCATACAAATCAAACTGAACATCGAAAGCCCGTGGATGCCGCGATGGACAGTAGGCTACGTGACGCGCGAAATCATGCTGTTGGAATTCTCCTCGTCCATCATGTGTCTTATACTGGCGGGTAAGGTAGGCTCGAACATCGCCTCTGAACTGGGAACCATGCGGGTGACCCAACAGATTGACGCGCTGGAAATCATGGGCGTCAACTCGGCCAACTACCTCATCCTGCCCAAAATCACGGCTATGGTGACCATGATTCCCATCCTGGTGGTGTTCAGCATTTTTGCAGGCATCATAGGCGCCTTCTGCACCTGCTGGTTCGGACACATGATGAATGCCGTAGACCTGGAATACGGCCTGCAGTACATGTTCGTGGAATGGTACGTATGGGGTGGCATCATCAAATCCGTCGTCTTCGCTTTCATCATCTCCAGCGTATCTGCATTCTTCGGCTATACGGTAGAAGGCGGCTCCATCGCCGTGGGCAAGGCATCGACGGATGCGGTAGTAACGAGCAGCGTGCTTATCCTGTTTGCCGACCTGGTAATGACGCAACTGCTCAGCTGACATCTTTCATTATTTAACAATCAAAAAAACTATTATGATAGAACTAAAAGGACTCTATAAGTCGTTTGACGGTAAAGAAGTACTGAAAGACATCAGCTCTACTTTCGAGAACGGAAAGACCAACCTCATCATCGGACAAAGCGGCTCGGGAAAAACAGTGTTGATGAAATGCATCGTCGGGCTGCTCACTCCGGAACGCGGCGAACTGCTGTACGACGGGCGCAACTTCCTGGCTATGGGCAAAGACGAAAAGAAAGCGCTGCGCCGTGAAATGGGCATGATTTTCCAAAGTGCCGCCCTGTTCGACTCGATGACCGTACTGGAGAATGTGATGTTTCCGCTCAACATGTTCTCCAACGACACACTGCGCGAACGTACCAAACGAGCCCAGTTCTGCCTGGACCGCGTCAACCTTACCGACGCAGGCAGTAAATTCCCGGGCGAAATCAGCGGTGGTATGCAAAAGCGAGTAGCCATAGCCCGGGCCATAGCACTGAACCCGCAATACCTCTTCTGCGACGAACCCAACTCCGGTCTCGACCCGAAGACATCACTCGTCATAGACGACCTCATACATGACATCACCCGCGAATACAACATGACCACGCTTATCAATACGCACGACATGAATTCAGTGATGGGCATCGGCGAAAATATTATCTTCATCCACCGGGGCTGCAAGGCATGGGAAGGCTCGAAGGACGACATCTTTACCTCGACCAATAAGGAGCTGAACGACTTTATCTTCGCATCAGACCTCTTCAAGAAGGTCAAGGAGGTGGAAGTGCGAAACATCGAAGGATAAAAAGGGGCCTCTTCCTGCGGATGCTCCCACCTGCTTGCAATTGCACCTCCCTATTGGAAAAGCCGGGACTGGGAGACAGGAAACGGACGGTTTAGTGCGACGACACCAGTTTCAGTCCGATAATCGAAGCTATCAGGGTCGTAATGAAAAACAGCCGAAGAAACGAGGCAGGTTCATGAAAGAACAAAATGCCAAGCAATACCGTGCCTACCGCACCGATGCCAGTCCACACGGGATAAGCAGTACCAATGGGCAAAGTCTGAACAGCCTTCGCAAGCAATATCATGCTCAACGCCAGGCTGACCAAGAATCCGGCTCCCCACAAATAGTATTCCGTGCCAGAAGTTTCTTTCATCTTTCCCAAGCAAAATGCGAAACCGGACTCAAAAAATCCGGCAACAATCAGAATAATCCAGTTCATACGGCTTTCTTATGATTACAGATAATAATAGAAAACGGGGACAAAGATAGTGATTTTCCCCTATACACAGGACCGGCAGAAAGAAATAAGGCAACTCTTAGAGAAAGGGCAGCGATTCTTGACGAAATATCACCTTAAAGTGCAAAAAACAGCAGGCAGAAACATATTTTCTCGACATTTTGTCGTATATTTGCCCAAAAACCGACGCCATGGAACCCATACGAAATTTCAAACAGCTTACATCACACTTGCAGACCCTGAACCGGCGGAAACGTATCGCCGTAGTCTGCGCCAATGACCCGAATACGGAATATGCCATCGCACGCAGCTTGCAGGAAGGCATCGCTGAATTCTTGATGATTGGCAATCCTGCCATTCTGGAACGTTATCCCACGCTGAAGGAATATCCGGACTTTGTACACGTCATCCCCGAAGACGACCCGGACAGGGCCGCCAGACGCGCTGTACAAATTGTCCGCGAAGGTGGAGCCGACATTCTGATGAAAGGTATCATCAACACCGACAACCTACTGCATGCCATCCTCGACAAAGAGCAGGGATTACTGCCCAAGGGCCGAATCCTAACACACTTGGCTGTGGTGCAGATACCCACGTATGACAAACTGCTGTTCTTCTCCGACGCAGCCGTCATACCCCGCCCTACCCTGCAGCAACGCATTGAAATGATTCAATATGCCATCCGCACCTGCCACCACTTCGGCATCCCACAACCACGTATCGCTCTTATCCACTGCACGGAGAAGGTCAGTGCCAAATTCCCGCACTCGCTGGACTATGTAAACATTGTGGAACTGGCCGAGGCAGGCGAGTTCGGCAATGTCATCATTGACGGTCCACTGGACGTAAAGACTGCCTGCGAAAAGACAAGCGGTGACATCAAGGGCATCGTCTCCCCCATCAATGGTGAAGCCGATGTGCTCATATTCCCCAACATCGAGAGTGGAAATGCTTTCTATAAAACCGTTTCACTGTTCTGCCACGCCGACATGGCAGGGCTCTTGCAAGGTCCGATATGCCCGGTAGTGCTGCCCTCGCGCAGCGACTCTGGCTTATCGAAGTACTATAGCATTGCCATGGCCTGTCTTACATCTAACGAAAACAAACTGTAACTATGAAGATTCTTGCCATCAACCCTGGTTCTACCTCGACCAAGATAGCTGTTTACGACGATACGACTCCCCGCCTGGTGCGTACCCTCCGTCATTCCGTGGAAGAGCTCGCAGCCTTTCCGCACGTTACCGACCAGTTCGATTTCCGCAAAGATGTTGTCTTGCACGAACTGGAAGCCGACGGCATTCCCCTGCAGTTTGACGCTGTTATTGGCAGAGGCGGTCTGTTCAAGCCCATCCCTGGCGGTGTCTATGAGATTAATGATAAAATGCTACATGATGCCATACACGCTCCCCGCCCCCATGCCTGCAACTTGGGATGCCTCATTGCTGCCCATCTGGCCGAGCATATTCCCGGGTGCCGGGCTTTCATCGCCGACCCGGGCGTAACCGACGAGCTGGATGAAATTGCCCGCATCACCGGTTCACCTCTCATGCCCCGTATCACTACTTGGCATGCCCTCAACCAACGAGCCGTGGCCCGGCGTTTCGCTGCCGGACAAGGCTTGCGTTACGAAGACCTCGACCTCATCATTTGCCACTTGGGAGGGGGAATATCCATCGGTACGCACCGGCATGGACGGTGTATTGACGTGAACAACGCACTGGACGGCGAAGGTCCTTTTTCTCCGGAAAGAGCCGGCACCCTGCCCGCAGGTGCCCTCATCGACCTTTGCTATTCGGGACGCTTTACCCGCGAAGAACTGAAGAAACGCATATCAGGTCATGCCGGACTGGCCGCACATTTGGGAACTACAGACATCCCTGCCATTACCGACCGCATCAGGAAAGGCGATGAACACGCCCGCCTGGTACTGGATGCCATGATCTATCAAGTGGCCAAGAGCATCTGTGCTTCGTCTGCTGTGCTGTTCGGCCGCGTGGATGCCATCCTGCTGACGGGTGGCATTGCCCATTCTGATTATGTCATCTCCCATCTGACAGAGCGCATCTCGTTCCTGGCTCCCGTCCATGTTTATCCGGGTGAAGACGAATTGGAAGCCTTGGCACTTAACGCCATAGGAGCTATACGCAACGAACTGGAGGTGCAGGAATATTGCTAAATGAACTTAAAATGCAACACTCCCGACAAACAAAAGCCCCTCCCACACGTTATTTGTCACAGAGAGTCTGATATTTTATTATTAACTAAGACAAATAAGAAAGAATATGGAAAAATACGTCTGCACTGTATGCGGCTATGTTTACGACCCCACACTGGGTGACCCGGAAAACGGTGTTGCACCCGGAACTTCCTTCAACGACTTACCCGACGATTGGTTATGTCCTCTTTGCGGAGTAGGGAAGGAAGACTTTGAAGCAAGCGAATAAATAAGGGAACAAAAACAAAAAAACGGTTGGCACAAGGGGAGAAGCGGCTCCCACTGCCAACCGTTTTTGTATGGCTTGACGGAATCAGGCCGATTTTTTCTCTTTCACATCGGTGCTGGCTTCTATCACATTCACCACATAGTCGCCCAGTTTCTCGCACTCGGCAACAATATCCATGTAGTAAACTCCCATCTGATAACTGTATTCCTTGTTGTTTACGTCTACAATGTTCTGATTCTTCAGCTGGTTGCGATAGTTGTTGATTTCATTCTCCAGATTGAATGAACGGTTCACGTCCACCTGCTGGTGCTCCGTGCGCTCTACAACAAGAATCATCTGCGAAAGCGCATCGTCCACCAGCTTCATCATGGTATGAATATGCTGATACTGTCCTTCGGTGAAATCTTCAGACGACTGCCGCTTCCGGTTAATGGTCCGTGCCAGGTTATAACAACTGTCGCCGATACTCTCTATTTCCGTTACTTCACGCAACATACCACGGATTTGCAATTTACTCTCCGAACTCAAGCGGCCTTCGGACACCTGGTTCAGATAGTTGGCAATCTCCAGTTCCATGCTGTCGCTGATGTTCTCATATTTCTCCACACGGCTGAAGAGCTTATTGAAATCATCGTCTTTCTCCGTATGCAACAAATCGCGCACCATGCCGAACATACGCTGGATACGCTCCGCGAAAAGGTGAATCTCCTTGCTGGCCTGCAAGATAGACAACTCCGACGTAGAAAGCATGCCGCCCGTAATGAAACGCAAACGATATTCCTCGTCCTGCTCCTTCTGCGGAATGATGGCACACACTGTCCGTTCGATGAAACGAACAAACCATATCAGAACCAGCACGTTGCACACATTGAAAGCTGTATGGAAAGCCGACAGTTTGAAGGGAACAGCTACAGACATCTCAGTCACTCCCATCACGTTCTCCACAAACCATGACACGGCTCCCGTGAAAAAGGGGAAAAGGCACAACACCCAGATGACACCAAACACATTGAACACCAAATGCGCCAAAGCAGCCCGACGCGCCTGCGTATTACCCGTCAAAGCAGCCAAATTAGCCGTGATGGTCGTGCCGATATTCTCACCCAGCACCAATGCGGCCCCCAACTCAAAACTAATCCAGCCGTTGGCGCACATGATAAGCGTTATGGCCATCGTGGCCGATGAAGCCTGCACCACCATGGTCAGCACCGTACCGATAAGCACAAACAGCAACACCGAGCCGAAACCCATATCCGTATAATTCTGCACGAAAGCCAGCATTTCGGGGTTCTTCTCCAAATCGGGCGCGTTGGCCTGCAGCATAGCCAGCCCCATGAAAAGGAAAGAAAAGCCGAAGATAAACTCTCCCACCGACTTGCGGGAACTTTTCTGTGAGAAAAGCAACGGAATGCCGAAAGCAAGCAAAGGCAAGGCAAAAGCCGAAATATCTACCTGGAAACCCAGGGCCGAAATAATCCACGCGGTCACCGTAGTACCGATGTTGGCACCCATAATGACACTGATAGACTGCAAAAGAGTGAGCAAGCCCGCATTGACAAAACTCACTACCATCACCGTGGTAGCCGACGACGACTGTACCAGAGCGGTTATCAACATACCGGTCAGCACGCCCGTCACACGGTTGGTCGTCATCACGGTGAGAATCTTACGCAGGCGGTCGCCCGCAAACTTCTGCAAGCCCTCGCTCATAATCTTCATGCCGTAGAGGAACAAGGCCAGCGAGCCGAGCAGCTTTAACAAATCATAAAAAGAATATTCCATCTTTAATTATTTAAGGAGTTTCTTTGCACCAAGTCTTTTTCCTCCTATCTTTAACGGACAAATCACTTAAAAGAAGAGGACGAATGAAACACATGTTACAAATCTGTTGCAAAAATAATAATATTTCAAAAGACTTCCCTGCTGGAAGCACACTTTTGGATATTTATTATGGATTTAATCTTGATTTTCCCTATCAAGTGGTAAGCGCCAAGGTCAACAACCGTTCCGAAGGACTCAATTTCAGAGTCTATAACAACAAAGACGTCGAATTTCTCGACGTGCGCGACCCATCGGGCATGCGCACTTACGTCCGTTCGCTCTGTTTCATCCTCTATAAGGCTGTCAGCGAACTCTTTCCCCAGGGAAAACTCTACGTAGAGCATCCGGTGTCGAAAGGTTACTTCTGCAATCTGCGCATCGGCCGCCCCATCGAACTGGAAGACGTGGCTGCCATCAAACAGCGCATGCAGGAAATCATCGCACAGGACATCCCCTTCCACCGCACCGAATGCCACACCACCGAAGCCGTGCGCGTGTTCAGCGAACGGGGCATGAACGACAAGGTGAAACTGCTGGAAACTTCGGGAGCGCTCTACACCTTCTATTACACGCTGGACGGCACTGTAGACTACTACTACGGCAACCTCCTGCCCAGCACCGGATTTATCTATCTGTTCGACCTCGTGAAATATTACGACGGCCTGCTGCTGCGCATCCCCAACAAAGAGAGTCCCAATAAACTGGACGAGATGATAAAGCAGGAGAAGATGTTGGATATATTTAAGGAACACCTGCGCTGGAACCACATCATGGGACTGAGCAACGTGGGCGACTTCAACCGCGCCTGCGAACAGGGACACGCTACCGACCTCATCAACGTGGCTGAAGCCTTGCAGGAGAAAAAAATTGCCCAAATCGCCGACGAAATCTTTTCCCGCAACCAGGAAGGAGGACACCATGCCTCGCTGGTGCTCATCTCAGGACCTTCTTCGTCGGGCAAAACCACGTTCAGCAAACGGCTCTCGGTGCAGTTGATGACCAACGGACTGCATCCTTACCCTATCTCGCTGGACGATTACTTCGTGAACCGCGAAGATACTCCGCTGGATGCCGACGGCAATTACGACTATGAATCGCTTTACGCCCTTGACCTCGGACTCTTCAACCGACAGCTGCAAGCCTTGCTGCGCGGCGAAGAGGTGGAGTTGCCCCGCTTCAACTTCAACACGGGGAAACAGGAATTCCGCGGCGAAAAGCTGCGCATCGACGACCGTACCATCCTCATCCTCGAAGGCATACACGCCCTCAACCCGGAGCTGACCCCACAAATTCCTGCCGAAAACAAGTACAAGATTTATGTTTCCGCACTGACGACTATCTCGCTGGACGACCACAACTGGATTCCTACCACCGACAACCGCTTGCTGCGGCGCATTATCCGCGACTATAACTACCGCGGCTACTCGGCACGTGAAACCATCTCACGCTGGCCCAGTGTACGTGCCGGCGAAGACAAATGGATATTCCCCTACCAGGAAAACGCCGACGTGATGTTCAACTCGGCCCTGCTGTTCGAACTGGCCGTACTGCGTGCCCACGTAGAGCCCATCCTGAACACTGTGCCGCGCAATTGCCCGGAATATGCCGAAGCCTACCGCCTGCTGAAGTTCATTAAATACTTCACTCCCGTGCAGGACAAGGAGCTTCCCCCCACATCACTGTTGCGCGAATTCCTGGGCGGAAGCAGCTTCAAATACTGACAGGGCAACATATAAAGAATTGCCAGCCGCTAAGCAGCCGGGTGCCAAGCGCCCGGCAACGGCCTTCCAAGCAACAAGCAGCAGGCCCGTTATATACATGAATCCGGTCGCTAATTATCAGCAAGATAAAACGCCAAGAGGGAAAAAATAAGGAAAAAGAGAAAAGAGGGAACGGAAGAGAAGAATGGCACCCACAAACAAAGGGCCAAGCAAAAAATCAGGGGATGCACCGCATCTTGCGGAGCATCCCCCTCTTCATTTAGTTTATAAAGTCTAAAGAAAATTATTCGAGGATAACCACACGGTTCAGCATATCCTTGCCAAACATGTTTTCAGTACCACCGAAGCCTACGAGTTCAAGCTGGTCTTTGTTAACGCCTTCAGCAATCAAAGCATCGTAAACCACCTGAGCACGCTTTTCAGACAACTTCTGGTTGATAGAAGCACTACCCGTAGCCTTATCAGCATAACCGGCAATCTTGTACTTCTTGTCGGGGTTAGCCTTCAGGATCTTGGCAGCCAACTGGATGTTAACCTTGCCATAGTCGTCCAGACGAGCGCTACCGAGTTTGAAGAAGATAGCACGCGGACCAGCCACCTGTACTTCAGTAACCACTTCCTTCACCTGAGGTTCAGCCGTAGCTACAGCGTTCTTCGTATTGGCCAGGTCAGTCTGAGCCTGTTCGAGTTCGCTTCTGTACTTGTTGATTTCTTCGTTCAGAGCATCGATGTCCACCTTAGACATATAGGGAACGAACTTCTTGCCGCCGAAGGTGTAAGTAACACCGGCACCGAAGTACAGACCACCTACTGTGTTGGCAGCAGACAAGTAACCCAAGTAAGAAGGTGCGAGTTCGCCGCGGGCTTCTACGTCGATGTCCACATATTCGCTGACATTGAACTTACCTTGCAAACCGATAGAACCGTTGATGAAAGCCTTACCCTTGGATTCATTGGCGGGAACACGCTGCCATGAATTGGGAGTGGTCTCAATGCGCGCATTGGCAGTCTTGGCAATCGTCAGACCCGGACCTGCGAATACCGACAGGTTGAACAGACGATCGGGATTGTAACCCCAGATAGCATTGGAGATATTGAACATACCATCCAAACGCAACTGACCTACATTCTTGTGATAGCTGGCTTCCTGACCAACAGCAACACCGTTGACAAAAGTACCATAAGAATTGAAAGAATCGAAGTTGGCTCTCCACAGACCACCTTGTCCACGGATACCCCAAACGGGGCTGAACCACTTACCTACTGAAATCGTGATGTGGGGAGCAGGACTTCCAAACTTGCCTTCGCTCTTACCCGCATTCACCATAGAAATGCCGCCGGTAACGCTTACGAATATGTTATCCGTAGCTTTCTCGCTGACGTATTTCTCTTTCGTCTGGGCATTTGCAGACATTGTTGCACCTGCCAGCACTAAAGATAATATTACTAATTTACTTTTCATTGTTTTTTTGTTTTTAAACTTTTTCTGTTTATTTGCTCCGACCATTTCCTTACTTCAGATGAATCACAAAAGTAAGGCCGCCGGTAAAGTACTTCATTCTTTGCAATTCTACCTGCGCGTGCAAATGGTTGAAAAGCAAATAGGTGGCACCCACAGCGAAATCTTTCGCATCATATTCGGCTATGAGCCTCAATGGAGTGTGGAAAGAAGGATTCCACGTAATGCCTACACCTGGTCCGTTCAGCGGATAGTCATTGCGGTGGTTGAAAAGCCAAGAGAGGTGAACACCAATCTGCTCTTTTCCTATCGGGATAAATTTGGTTGCCGCCACATAGAAACGGCAGAAATACCCATTACCGTCCGTCGATGAAATCTGTCCGTCGCCCGATTCGGTGTAAGGGTCCGAGGTCCCCACTACCACAGCAGGCATATACTTCCAAAATTGGCCCTCCTTCAAAAGCCGCAACCGGAACGAAAAATATCGGTCCTGGTTCGTAAACTTACCTTTCCCAACCTTCCAGTCAATCCCGATGTGCTGCGATTGAAACAAGGTGGCCGTATAAGCCACTTCCAGCCACGGGAAGATGGTCACATTCAGGAAGTAGTTGTACGTATGATAGGTCCAACCGGCAGGAGTAATCTCCCTGTTTAAAAAGTTACCACCGATCAGCACCGTCTTGTCACGCTGCATCTCTGCCGAAGGCGCATGGAGCAGACCGGTGGTACCATAAGTCAACTGAGCCAAAAGCACAAACGGAGAACAGATGAACAGACTAATCAATATGATTTTGCGTATCATTCTTCTACGTTTTAATGCTTTTATTTTGATAACTTACAAACGTCAGATTAAATTAATAACCCATGTTGTTGTTACCACCACCGGCACCGTTCACAGAACCGTGATTGTCATGCCAATCGTGACCATCGTGAGATTCGTAAGAGAAGGTGATAACCCAGTTAGACTGATAAGTTACAGTACCTACTACGCCACCGAAAGACAGAGGTTCAACAGCAAATACCTGAGTCAAAGTCCAAGTAGAGATAGAGCAACCAGGACGACCCGGCAGAATAACAGAGCGTTCACCCAGCGTCAGGCCATAAGGCAAGCCCAAAACATTAGAAGCAGATGCATTCCAAATCCGGCCATCAGTAAGAGCTTTTGTGAAGATGTCATCAGCATCTTGAGAAATCGTAGAAGCAAAACCAGAATAGTAAGGAGCTGTGATTTCCAAATCTTCACCAATAGCAGAATTAGTTACCTCTTCAGCTGCATAAGTAGCTACAATATTACCATCTTCGTCAGTTGTCAGAACAACGCTTTCAGGAAGAACATTCTCCAATTCGGTCTTAAGAAGAGTATACTCTTCATCGCTCACCGGATAATTATCCTGCAAAGGATCTTCTTCCAGCAAATCAGAAGCCGTAACACCAACCAAAGCGAAATCTGCATTACCAACAGTTACAGTACCATTGCCCATAGCGGGGAAGAAAATAGTACGAGAAACATCACGATAACCATCAGCAACTACAGCCACTACGAAAGATGCGCCAGCATCACCAACCGATACTTCTTGATTGAAAGCACCATTGGTAAGAGTTACCGCTGTACCATCAATAGTCACTGTTGCATTCGTAACAATATCGCCAGTTTCTGCATCAGTGATGTTACCTGCGATGTAATACTTCGGAGCAACAGGCTGATCCGGCTGAATAATGTCCACGTTCTCAGAATCATAGCAGCTTGTAACTGTCATACCCACTGCTAACAAGGCCAGCGCCATTTTAGCGCCGAGACCAAACAACTTACTTTTCATTTTCATCTCAATAAAAAAATTAAAAATTTAACAATTCACTCTTTATAAAATATGGATTAAAACTATTTTCCCTCAAGGTGTTGTCATTCGAGTTGTTGCGGAATCCGCTGCCATAATACAGTTCATTTCCTGCATTATAACGAATGCCAAAATCACCTCCAACCACACGCGGGATGTATCCTTTGCGTTTATATTTATACGGCGGCAAGGCTATCTGAAACAAGAAACCTGCATTAAAGCCGTTATTTGCCGCATCATCTTTTCCGAACACCTTCAAGCCGTAGAACCCGATAGAGGCATAACGGAAATGACGGACCATCTCGCCACGCAATCCGAATTCTTCCATGAGGAAGCGTTCCGCCTTGATGGAGAACTGGGTATTGTATTTCGGCCAATAAAAGCTTCCACCCACATGCCCGGTCAGCGTCCACTTATGGCCGTGATAATAAGCCCAGTGATCAAACCAGCCACGCCCGGTGTATGCCAACCGCGCATCTATATAGAAACGCTCATCTTTAAAATGATGTTTGGCACGAACGTCTACTCCCCAGCGGAAATTATTAAAAAAGCCGACGCTTGCCGTCAGAAATGTATTCTTCGGCAAACGCACCGACTGCGACAGCGTCACATAACCGGGTCGTATCTGTTCGTAACGCGCCCCATAATCATTTACTATCGGGAAAATGACTTGTGCCGTAGCTTTCATACCTTTCCACAAAGAGATTTCAATGGCAGGAGATAGGTTAAGGACAATGTCATACATCCGCGAGAGTTTAAAATTCTGGAACATAAACTCCGGATACACCACAATATCAACCTTGAACAAAGAACTATTCTTTCTCTTCACCCTCCTCACCTTCTGCCAGGAATCTTCCAAGTCATAGCTGACATTCCAGTCGCGACGTTCAGCCACTGCGGCGGTATCCCCTTTCACAGGTTGGTAGTAAAGAGAAATCTGAGGCACATTGTTATCCAGCACAATAATGCGGCAAGCCTTTTCTTCCGGCAGGCCCATATTCTGAATAACATCCACAGCCTTTCCGATACCGACTCCCTGCAAACGATATGCCGAATTCTGCAACACGTACACACGTTCATCCGCATCTTCCGTGCACCCGACATTCTCAAAGCCCATCTCTACCAAAACATCCACTGTGCTCTCTCCCGTCACGGATTGCGCCTTGGCAATCACCACACCTTGCAAGAAAAACACTGCAAGCAGGATTATTGTTTTAGCAGTTAGGCACTTTGTCATGTCTAAGTATCTGTTATACCTCATTCTTTTCATTTATTCTTGTATCTAAACGATACAAAATACGGTGCAAAAATAGGCACATTTTTTATAACGCCAAAGAAATAGCAAAAAAAAATAAAGACTGACGCGGAAATCGGCAAGAATATGTCATATTGGAACTATCTGCCTGACAACAAGGACCGACAGAATGTCACAGAAGGACATACGGTCATCCGGTTCCGGATGAGAAAGCCAAACCTGCATTTGGGAAAGCTAAACCTGCATTTGAGCAAGCTAAACCTGCATTTGAGAGAGCCAAACCTGCATTTGAGCAAGCTAAACCTGCATTTGAGCAAGCCCGATGCCCCGTGAAGGGAGACAAACTTCCGGCACCAACCGGAAACTCCCCCACCCATGCCTTCACGCTTTCACGCCATTCCAACAGGTTAACTATAAGTCAGTTGCTGTGAAAGATAAAACATTCACGCTGCTTTCACACACCTTTGCCGGAAAGGTATAAGAAGGCCGCTTCCAAGGTATAAGAATCCTGCCTCTAAGGTATAAGAAACAGGCACCAAAGATATACGAAACGGCAGTGAAAGGTAGGCAGAAGCACTATCTTTCACCACAAGCGGCTATATTTCAAACCGTTACACGACGTTGAAAGCGTGAAGGCTGTTTTTGCGACTCCACAACGCTCCTTGCAGGAAGCGGCGTGCAGTCAATACACAAATTTCACATTGTCTATCCAAAAAGAATTGCCCGGCGAACCGATGTATGCGCCGCCATGACTGGAAGTAAACTGGAGCTGGATGTGGGTAGGCATCTCATCGGCCGTCCCCCAGCCCACCTCTTTGATGGGCACGCTTTCCCCCTTGCTGTTGACGGCATAGCGTTCCTGCACCTGCAGGCGCATCATGTCGGGGTTGTAGTCCGGATGATTGGTTATATCACCATAAAGAATGGTATAAGTGGCATTGTTCTGCCAGCCGGCTGTGGTCTTGTCATAACGCACCACCATGGTTCCGATGCGTTTGGCATAGATGTTTCCGTCTTTGTCTTCCCAACGCTTCTGCAGATACAGGTTGACTTCCGGATAATCTTTCCCTTCCACGTCTTTGATTCGGCTGAAGCCCGTGGCGCGTATGCGGTTGGGGCGGTCGGACATCTTCACCTTGTAGTCAAAGCGAATGGCTTCCGGCTTCTTGGTGAAGGGGATGCCAGTATCAAGCATCCGCATCGGGTTCTTGGTGCCGGTAATAGGTTCATGCATTTCTCCCAAGAACACGGAGCCGGCAGCCAATACCGTAATATTGATGAAACCCAATGCTTTCACGCTCTCCATGCGCGTATCCATGCGGGCACAATAGCCATCGCCGCGTTTTTCGGGGAAAACCGATGTGTTGGTTTTGGTAATGCCTGCCACCCGTGCCATCACATTAGACGAGGCCCAAGGCGAACCTCCCATATTCCGATAGGCTTCATTACTGTTCAGCGTTTGTGTCGGCCCTATGGCATAGACATGCTTGGTTTCTCCACCAATGATGCCCGACTCTTGAATCTGGCGGTCAATCCACTGGTCCATGTTGCCAAAGGGAATTTCCTCCACGACTTCATCGTCTTGGGCGGCCAGGCGTCCGCACGCCAGGAAGACGAAGAGAAGGCTTAAGAGATAAAATCTTGCTTGCATACTCATGAGTTCTTTGTAAGTTCTTTCGTTTTATGGTAGAACAAAAATGGTTTTGCGACAAAAGGAATGGAACGCAGAGGCGCGAAGGCACAAAGCATCTCTCCGTGTATCAGTGTGCCTCTGTGTTCCATGAGAAGTCAGAGTTCGTAATTCCACTGCTTCAGGGCAAATCCCCAGTTATCCTGCACCAGACGCACGGTGCGGTCATCGTATTTATACTTATTCTTCTTATACCCTTTCTTGCCGCCTACATATTTTTCGATGGCAGCTTTCGACTCCGTGAAACCGGGCAGCGAAAGAGCCTGATAGATATGCTCGGTCATCCCCATGGCATCGGCCTCGAAATCCTCAAACTTCACCTCTATCAGATTGCCGGCAGGAATGCAGGCTTTGTCGGCCTCGTACTTGTGGTAAAGCTTCGCATAGATGGAAAGGATGTTGCTTTCCAACTGCTCAGGGGTGATGTCTTCCAGTTTTAAAGGCTGGATGGTATTGGTAAAAAAGCTCCGGGTACTCTCGAATACCGTATAGGGATTGCGCACCAGATAGATGAACTTGGCATTGGGAAACATCTTGACCAGTTCGCGCACCCGCCCCGTATGCGGAGGGTTCTTGCTGAGAAACTGCGTGCCGTGGGTATTCCACAAAGAAATCTTTATCAGCTTCATGAAAGTTTCTTCAAACACCTTCAGCTCGTCCGGCTCAATATCATTGAACAGCAAATATTTGTCGGCATACTCTTGCTGGTATTTGGGGAAGAACCAGAAGTTATAATAGGTATACGGCATCATATTGGCCAATGCGAACTCTTCTTCCTGCGGCAAATCCACAGCCAGCTCCATGTTGTCCGTAGGACGCTTGTCCGGCATCAGCCAGCTCATGTTCTTTTTGAAGAACGGCTGTCCCCACATCATCAGATGCGGGAACACAGTCTGGTACGTGGTATTATAGCCGAAATGGGCATCACAGGAAAAGACATTGTGCACAAAAGTAGTCCCGCTTCGCCAATGCCCCAGTATAAAGAGAGGGTCATGCTCCAGCGGCTTGTCTGCCAGCAATTTTTCATAACGCCGGTCCTGCAGGGAAACCAGCGTAGAAAGCAAGCGGCAGACAACCTTCGTCAGCCTGTACTTATTCCGATACGCCGGATCGACCACACGGCCGCGCGTCACCTGCCTGAAAGTCTTCCAGTCTGCACCGACCAAAGTATTGATGGGTAGTTTGTTGAATTCTAATAAGCCCATATTCCATTAACAATTAACGATTGACAATCGGTTCGATTCTATCTTGGCCTCCTTATTTCCGCACCACAATTTCCAGTCCCTGACGGTTCAACTCCTTCACAGCCTTGTCTATAGCCTCATAATGTTCGGGAGCAATACCCAACCGGGGCAAATCGAGCACCGGCAGGCCGGCATCGGCATGCATCTCCTCCTCTGGTACCGGGCCGATAATCATTCCCACTGCACTTGTATTGTTGCTGATAGGATCTATCAGGATAAAAGCTCCCGTCGCCTTGTTCTGCCGGTAAGGATCGAAATAGAGTTCCTGCGCAGTAGTTATGACCACATGGGCAATCTGGTTGAGCTGCATGGGCAGGGATTCTTTGGTAAGCTTGCCGTTTTCCAACGACAAATGCTCCATCGTGTTTACATCCACCTTGTATTTGATGCTGTCCACGTGCGAGCGGCTTGTATGTGTAGTCTGCTTGATAAAAAACGATTTGTTGAAATCCATCGGCTCCTCGTCCATCCACACCAGCATCGCTTCAAAATTACGTCCTGTCACGGGCAAGGCATCCGGATGCACCAGCATCTCGCCACGTGAAACGTCAATTTCATCTTCCAGCGTCAACGTGACAGATTGCGGCGGGAAAGCGTAATCCAACTCACCGTCATAAGTCACAATACTCTTGATATGCGATTTCTTGCCGGAGGGCAAAGCCACTACTTCGTCGCCTTTGTGCACCACGCCCGATGCGACCTTGCCGCAGAATCCCCGGAAATTAAGGTTGGGGCGTAACACGTACTGCACAGGAAAACGGAAATCTGTCAGGTTGTGGTCGTTGCCGATGTGCACCGTCTCCAGAAAATCGAGCAAGGCAGGCCCCTGATACCAAGGCGTACGGTCGGACTTCTGCACCACATTATCGCCATCCAGTGCCGACAACGGGATGCACACCACATCGGATACTCCCAACGGCTCAATGAAACTCCTGTATTCTGCCACAATCTCATTGAAACGTTCTTCAGAAAAGTCCACCAAATCCATCTTGTTCACAGCCAGCACCACGTGCTTAATGCCCAACAGAGATACCAGAAACGTGTGACGGCGGGTCTGCGTGATAACTCCCAGACGGGCATCAACCAGAATCACAGCCAGATTGGCCGTAGAACCGCCCGTAATCATATTGCGTGTGTATTGCTCGTGTCCCGGTGTGTCGGCAATGATAAACTTACGCTTGTTGGTCGAGAAATAGCGATAAGCCACATCAATGGTGATGCCCTGCTCGCGCTCGGCTTTCAGTCCGTCCAGCAAAAGGGCATAATCAATATGATCACCGGCATTACCCACGCGCTTGCTGTCGCGTTCCAACGCATCCAACTGGTCCTCGTATATCTTCTTGCTATCGAACAGGAGGCGGCCGATTAAAGTAGACTTGCCGTCATCCACGCTGCCTGCCGTCAGGAAGCGGAGCAAATCCTTCTGTTCATCCCGGTCAAGGAATGCTTTTATATCTAATTTATTGTCTTCCATATTCTTCATTCTTAAATCTTCGTTCTTCATTTAGAAGTACCCCTCACGCTTCTTCTGCTCCATGCTGGAATCCTGGTCGAAATCGATGACACGTGTGGTGCGTTCGCTCTTGGTGGTAGTCATCATCTCTTCCACAATCTTTTCGATGGTATCCGCTTCACTTTCAACGGCACCGGTCAGCGGCCAGCAACCCAAGGTACGGAAACGGATTTTCTTCATCTGAATCTTGTCGCGGTATTGTTCGGGCAGGCGGTCGTCATCCGGCATAATCAGATTACCGTCAATCTCCACGCACGGACGCTCCTTGGCAAAATAAAGCGGAACGATAGGAATATTCTCCAGACGGATATATTGCCAGATGTCCAGCTCCGTCCAGTTGCTCAGCGGAAACACACGGATGCTCTCCCCTTTGTGTATGCGGGCATTGTAAATGTCCCACAGTTCCGGGCGCTGGTTCTTGGGGTCCCACTGGTGGAAGCGGTCGCGGAAAGAGAAAATACGTTCCTTGGCACGCGACTTTTCTTCGTCGCGGCGGGCCCCGCCAAAAGCCGCATCGAACTTATACTTATCGAGAGCGTGCAGCAAAGCCTGGGTTTTCATCAAGTCGGTATGCACCTTGCTGCCGTGCGTAAAAGGTCCTACACCTGCCTTGAATGCCTCCATGTTGCTTTCCACAATCAGGTTCCAGCCATACTTCTTGGCATACTCATCACGGAACTGAATCATTTCCTTAAATTTCCACTTTGAATCGATGTGCATCAGAGGAAAAGGCACCTTGCCAGGATAGAAAGCCTTCTCTGCCAGGCGCACCATCACCGACGAGTCTTTTCCAATGCTGTAGAGCATCACCGGATTCTCAAATTCCGCGGCCACCTCGCGGATTATGTGTATAGACTCGGCTTCGAGTTCTTTCAGGTGGCTCAATTTATATTCTTCCATTTTGCAGACTATAGTCTTTGGTTATTTCTATTTCCTGTCCGGCCGAATTTTCGGCAATACAAGCGTTAGCAGTTCATTGACCGATTCTTCCACGCTGAGCACGGAAGTATCCAAAGTAAGAGACGGGTGCAGAGGAGCCTCAAAAGGAGCCGAAATGCCGGTAAAGTTCTTGATTTCTCCCCGCCGGGCCTTGGCATAAAGCCCTTTTACATCACGCCTTTCACACTCTTCCAGAGGCGTGCTCACATACACTTCCACAAAGTCGTCTTTCCCGATAATGCGGGCGGCCATTTCACGGATGTCATTGTTCGGGCTGATGAATGCCGCCAATGTCACAATGCCAGTATCTACAAACAGCCTGGACACCTCGGCAATGCGACGGATGTTTTCCACGCGGTCGGCCTCTGTAAATCCCAAATTGTTGTTGATGCCACTACGGATGTTGTCGCCATCCAGGATACGGCACAAGATACCGCGACGGTGCAATTCACGCTCCAAAGCAATGGCAATGGTGCTCTTGCCCGAGCCGCTCAGTCCCGTAAACCAAATCATCAGCCCCCGCTGACCTAACAGGCTTTCTTTGTCTGCCCTCGTCAGCATTTTGTCGAATATCGGATAAATGTGTTCCATAAAACAAATCAATTAAAGTTGCAAGCCCCTCCATGCTCCCACTTGGGGAGGCGGTTCTCCCTCAGCATCGAGTTTCCTTCCCGGCGGGAGGAGCCTATACCATCTTCGTAAACGGCCATATCAGCGGAATCAGCCCTACGGAAATAATCATCACAATAAAATCCATAGGAAGACCTATCTTCACAAAATCCGTAAACTTATAATTACCGGCGCCCTGCACTATCAGGTTGGTCTGATAGCCGATGGGAGTGGCGAAACCTGCCGATGCGGCGATGCAGATGGCAATAAAAAAAGGCATCGGGTCGACCCCGAACTTTGCCGCCGTCTCCAAAGCCAGCGGGAAAGCAAGCGCTGCGGCAGCATTATTGGTAATCAACTCCGTAATAAGAAGCGTCACCATATAAAGCAATGCCAAAGCTCCCCATGCTCCCAGCGAACCTGCCACACTCTTGATAAAATTGGCAATCAGTGCCGCCAGTCCCGACTCTTCCATCGCCGAACTGATGGCAAAAGCACAGGCTATGGTGATAAGGATGTCCCAACTGATGTATTTCGTATATTTCTTAGGCGGAAACATCTTAAGCCATGCCATCACCACAGCAGTTACGGCTGCAAAGAAAAACATATCCATCTTCACTTTGGGGAAGTGCTCCTGAAAATAAGGCAACTCGCCAATAGTGGCTCCTACAATCATGACAATAAGCAGTGAAAAGGCCGTCCACTTCTTCCATGACGGGACCGGATTGGCCGGGATTTCCTGCCCATTGGTCATCATCAGGAAAACGGACGAATCTCCCCACGTGCGGGTAAAGGCATCATCGGCCAGCAGTACCAGCGTGTCACCTTCCTGCAGCCGGACCTCACCCAGGTTCTCCGTAATCACTTGTCCATTCTGGCGTATCTCCTTTACTTCTGCCCCATAACGCCGCTTAAAATCGAAAGTCTTCAGTTTGCGTTTCAACCCCGGAAAGCGCGAGGCCAATACCACTTCTACGATATGGCGCCCGGTATCTTCTGCCGCATCTGCCTCTTCCTCCTCGAAATTATCAGAGCGGTCGGCCGGCAACAGTTTCTTGGAAGCCAGCACAATGAACAACAGTCCCACTACCGTAATGGGAATGCCGATAAAAGCCAAATCGAACATTTTCAGTCCACCCAGCCCACGGTCTATCATCATACCATGCACCACCAAGTTGGTGGATGTCCCGATGAGGGTACACAGACCGCCCAGAATAGTGGCATAGGACAAAGGTATAAGGAACTTGGTGCAAGACAAACCGACTTTTCTTGCCCAGTTCTTCAGTATAGGAGCAAAAATAACCACGACCGGAGTATTATTAAGAAAAGCAGAAAAGGCACTTACCACCGGCAAAATGCGCAGCTGCGCTTTAGTGACCGACGTACCTTTCTCCGGCAGAAGTTTCTTGACCACCGTCGTCAACGCACCGCTTTGCCGGATTCCTTCGCTTACCAGAAACAGCAACGCTACAGTAATCATGCCCCGGTTGCTGAAACCGGCCACCATCTGTTGAGGAGTGATGATGCCCGCCACCATGAACAGCACCACCAGACTCAGCAGTACAATACCCGGGCGCATCTTGTCAAGAATAAGCGCCACCAGCATTCCGACCAATCCCAACAATACAAAAATTATCTCGAAACTCATAACCTCAGATCTATGTTATATCAATCGGCCATGCGACCTGCTTCTGCAGGGAGCACAATGAACCACGGATTCAACAAATCTCCTTTATTATAGCGCAACGGTCCCTCACCTCCTGCCTGCCAGATTTCTCCGCCCACGGCACGCATGATAGCATGCCCTGCTGCCGTGTCCCACTCCATCGTAGGTGCAAAACGAGGATATACATCAGCCTTGCCTTCGGCCACCAGGCAAATCTTCAGTGAACTTCCACTGGAACACAATCTTACAGTTGCATGTTTCTGCCGCATACGTTCTATATACGCTTCCGTTTCCGGGGTAGAATGCGAACGTGAGGCCACAATGACAAACTCATCCCGCTGTTCTTTCAACGGCAAGCGTACAGCCCGGGCTGTCAAATCGCCCAACGAAGCGCCATCCAGCCGGGTTATGTTCTCTATCTTGAAAGCCCCCAAGTCTTCGGAGGCAAAATACAGACACTGCTTTACCGGCACATAAATGACCCCTGCAACCGGAACACCCCGGCGCACCCAGGCGATATTCACGGTAAACTCTCCGTTCCGTTTAATGAATTCCTTAGTACCGTCCAGGGGGTCCACTATCCACAGTTCTTCCCACGCAGCTCTCTGTTCATAAGGAGTAAGTTTTCCCTCTTCGCTCAACAGAGGATAAGGGCTCCCTTGCCGGAGCAACCGGCTGATGGCCTGATGGGCACGTTTATCAGCAATGGTCAGCGGAGAATTGTCAGCCTTTCTTTCCACTTGGAAGTCGGACTTCGGGTCAGTATAAACCTCCATAATCTCCGCTCCGGCCTGCAGAGCGGCGTCTATCGCGCAAAGTATATATGCTTCTTCCATATTCAGTATTGTATGAAGTCGCAAAAATAAAAACTTTTCTATCTTCAAAAGTTTTCATTATCAGAATTATAACTTCTTTTAACTTCATCCTATCCTCTTTTTCGGGAATAATTGTCCCTATGTAAGATAAGGCAGACACCTGAAAGGCCATAAAAAAACCAGATACCGGGCAATACTCTCCGCATTCCCGGAATCTGGCTCCTACAATCTTTCAGACATTTCCAGCCTGATTACTCCTTCATCACTTCACACGATACAGCAACCAGGAGCCCTGAAAATCTTTGCGGTTAGGATATTTGGCCTTGAAGGCATCGCGAGCCGCAGCCGCCGAAGCGCGGTCGGCATAAGTGCTGACAACCACACGATACATGGCGGCATCAGCATTGAACACGATAGCCGGCGAATAGCCTTCGGCTTCCAAGAAGCTTTTCAGCCCTTCGGCATTGGCCTTGATACCGAAACTGCCGCACACTACGCTGTAATCAAGCAGACCGTTGTCGCCCGACACAACCGTTACCTTTTCGTGACGCACATCGTCATTCTGCACAGCCACCGGAGTGCTTTCCACCACTTTGGGTTCTTCGGTAGGAGCTGTCACCACCGGAGTTGTTTCCACCGGAGCCGGGGCTGCCTGCTGTTCAGCCAATTCCTGTTGTTTAGCCTTCTCATAAGCTTTGCTATACGCACTTTGACTCGACTTGCAAGAAGAGAATGCCAAAGTCATGCACACTCCGATACCTAACAAAATTGTCTGTTTCTTCATTTTATATTCCTTTTGCGTTAATAATCTTTCGGATAAGGCATTCCGCCTCCTTCTATTCGTTTCAGACAACAAAATAATAGAAAATCTGTCAGCCTTCAAAGGATTATGCACAAAAAAAATGCACCTTCTACCAACAGCGACAAATACACATTATTATATATAGACTACACATACTCCATACACGAACACTGCCGGAATTTCCGGTATTGGCTTTTCACTTGCTTTGTAAGTAATCAATCAGATTTGGTTTATATCAAACACAAAGACACAGAGGCACAAAGTTTCCGTAATCCGACAAGTCCTCGCAGGAAACAGCCAAGCGATAACGAGCATACTGCCAGGCGATAAGCAGGACGCTCGTTATATATAAGAAGCAGCAAACTGATTATCAGCCAAGTACCATCTTATAGAAATAGCCGTCGGAAAGTAAATATCACTCCGACAAGGCACCCGTATCCAACATGACAAGTAGAATGTCAAGAGAGAAATTATACATCTTTTCAATGATATTATACATTGCATGGGTATTTTGCAATTTCTAAATTTGCAGCGGTTAACAAATCTATAACAGTCCTATTGGCAGGATTAAATGCACACTGAATGAATCCTGCCAATGGGTTAGGCAACGGAAAAAGTATGGAAAACTCAAGAAGAAAATTTCTGAAACAAAGCCTGTTGGGCGCTGCTGCCTTAGGGGTAGCCTCCACGCCTGTCGCTCCCTTGTTGGCGACCGATAAGCCGAAGAAGAAAGGAAGAAACAGGAAAGAAGCCAAACGGGTCATCCTGCTCTCTCTGGACGGAATTTGTGTGGAAGGTTTCAAGCAAGCCCGCACGCCGAACCTGGATAGTCTGCTGGCGCAAGGTTCACTTTCGCTGGAAACCCGCGTGGTGATGCCGTCGGTCACCCTACCCAACTGGACCAGCCACCTTACCGGCAGCGGACCTGAGTTGCACGGCGTGGTAGACAACGGATGGACAATCGACCAATTCAAACTTCCGGCTATAGAAACGGATGCCGATGGCTATTAACCGTCGGTATTCAAGGTGCTGAAGGAAAACAAGGCAGACATGAAGACGGCTTTCTATTACAACTGGCCGAACCTGATTTATCCGTACAACAAGAAATACCTGGACGATATTTGCTTCCTGGAGGACGACGCTTATGTGCCTTATTACGAAAAGGCGTTCTCGTTCGTGAAAGCCCACAGGAACGAACCAACGCTGGTTTTCCTTTATACGGTGCATACCGACCACGCCGGACATAAATACAAATGGATGTCTCCCGAATACATCCGGTCCATTGAAGAGGCTGATACGGAGATAGGGCGACTGCTGGACAGGCTGAAAGCCGAAGGGCTGTTCGACGACACCCACTTCTTCTTCCTGACGGACCACGGAGGCATCAACTACGGGCACGGTGGGGTCAGCGTGGAAGAGATGATTGTGCCTTGGGGCATCGCCGGACCGGGGATTACCAAGGGGCTGACCCTGACCGAGCCCAACAATACGGTGAACACGGCGGCTGTCATCCTGCGGCTGTTCAACATCGAAAAGCCATTAAGCTGGACGGGAGAAGTGCCCGAATCCATATTTGAGTAATCGTTACGTAATAACACAACTATAATCCATATATATCATGAGAAGAACTGTTTTATACCAGATTTATATCTTACTCACAGCATTGAGTCTGTTTTCCTGCACGAAGAAAGATGTGCAACCCGTACGCTTTGCCATTGTTTCCGACCTGCACGCACCGGACATCCCGGACGGCTTGGAACGCATGCAGGCGGTAGTAGAGGCGGCCAATCGCGAGAACGTGGATTTCCTGATACAGCTGGGCGACTTCATCCGGCTGGACAGCACCGACATTCCATACCGGAAAGTGTGGGACGAATTCAAGGGAGAGAAATATCATGTGCTGGGCAACCACGATTTGGACAGATATACTAAAGAAGAATATGTGGCAGGACTTAATATGCCGGGCCGCTATTACTCGTTTGACAAGGGTGACTTCCATTTCATCGTTTTAGACGGGAACAACCTGTACGACGGAAAGGAATACAAGCCGTATGCCAGGGCAAACTATTATGTCGACTCCAAAATGCGGGCATTCATGGACCCCGAACAGATGGAATGGCTGAAGAAAGACCTCGCCGCGACCGACAAACGCTGTATCATCTTCTCGCACCAAAGCATCGACACGTCCATGAACAATGGCAGTGAGGTGCGCAGCATACTGGAGGAAGAAAACAGACGGAGCGGATTCCAGAAAGTGGCGTTAGCTTTCAGCGGACATGACCATAGCAATTATACCAAAGAAATAAACGGTATCACGTATGTGCAAATCAACAGTGCCTCTTACGTCTGGATAGAGCAGCCGTCGATGACAGAAAAGCGTTATCCCCAGGAAATCAACGAACGTTATTCGCTGCTCAGCCGGTCCATTACGTACGACAAAGCTCTGTATGGCATCGTGACCCTTACGGGCGAGGGAGCCGAGATGAAGGGTACGAAAGGGAATTTTATGCCTCCTACTCCCAAAGAAGTCGGACTGGGTGACTCTATAGGTGTCTTCCCGCTGGTGTCAAGCATTGAGGACGTAAAGGTGACATTCAAGGATTGACCGCTCAACAGACAGTAAAGAAATACTTTATAGATATTCTCAACTTTCCATTTATGAAAAGACATTGCATATTCTTTTTATGCAGCATGGCAGTTTTATCAGCCTTTGCTGCTCCCTATAAAGGGACAGTTTTTATAGACTCCAACGGCAACGGAACCTTCGATAAAGGTGAAAAGACACTGAAGGGAGTCATGGTGTCCGACGGACGCCATGTGGTGAAGACACAGGGGGACGGAACGTATGAATTGCCCGGACATGAACGGGAACGGTTCCTTTTCGTCACAGTCCCCAGCGGCTACAAGACCACACGCCATTATCACGCCATCGGGCAGGGACGCGACAGCTATGATTTCGCCCTTCGCCCCTACAATGCCCACATCGGGCGGGGAGGAGCACATCATTTCGTGCAAATCTCGGATACGGAAATATCGACCGCTACCGGACAGGAAGAGTGGGTGGCAGCTGTACGCTCGTATGCCCTGAACGAGAATGCAGCCTTCATCATCCATACGGGGGACATCTGTTACGAGAAAGGATTGAAAGCCCACAAGCCCATGTTCAACACCGAGAATATGGACGTGCCCGTGTATTACTGCATCGGCAACCATGACCTGGTAAAAGGGAAGTACGGAGAAGAAGTTTTCGAAAGCATCTACGGCCCTGTCTACTACTCATTCGATGCGGGCAACGTACACTACATCGTCACGCCCATGTGGGGAGGCGACTACCGGCCGGGCTATACCAAAGAAGATGTTTATCACTGGCTGGTGAACGACTTGGCACAGATTCCCGAAGGAAAGCCGATTGTGGTCTTCAACCATGACTATTGGACCAGCGAAGACCGGCATGTGTTCAAAGCCGGTGAGAACATGACCATCGACCTGGATGCGCATAATCTGAAGGCTTGGATTTACGGCCACGTGCACATCAACCACATCACCCGTCATGGCAACGCGTTGGCTATATGTACTTCTACCCCGGCACGGGGAGGCATAGACCATGCCGCATCGGCTTTCCGCTCCATACGGGTGGATGCCAACGGCAATCTGGCTTCCGAACTGCGGTATACTTATATGGACAAGGTGGTGGAAATCGCTTCCATACAAAACGAGCAGGCACCGGTGACGGAGCAGGGCGAAGTGATGCTTTCGGTCAATGCTTACCATACGGTGTCGGAAACAAACGCCGTGACCTGCACATTCTGGGCAGAAGGTAAAATGATACGGCCGGAAGTCAGACTGAAGCAGCAGACCGACTTCAACTGGTTTGCCACAGCCAAACTTCCTGCTGCCTACGAGGGAAAGACTATAACGGTGGAAGCCAAAGTCGCCTTTGCTGACGGAGAAACGGCCATACGCCAGTCTTTCTTCACGTATTCTCCTCACTCTTTGTCCGGGAAAACCGGCAGTGAATGGAACAACTTAGGAGGAAATGCCCAACACACTTGCATCAGCCCCGATACGCTCGCCTTGCCTTTCTCTCTGGCATGGACGGCCAACTTAGGCTCCAACGTCTACATGGCTTCTCCCGTAATACAGGGAAACAGCGTGTTCGCTGCCTCCATCGACGAGAACGCCCAAGGAAAAGCGGCTATCGTGGCCATGGACACCCGTAACGGCAGTGTACGCTGGAAATACCCGCTGCGCGCATCGGTCAAGAACAGCCTTGCCATCGCACAGGATTTGGTCTTCGCCCAGGATATTTACGGTTATCTGTACGCGCTGGACATCCACACCGGAAAGCTGGCTTGGGAAAAGAAACTGGATGTGGCCCGTGTGCCGGGACTGAATGACGGACTGGCCGCTTCTGCGGACAAAGTCTTTGCCGGTTCCGGAAAGGGACTGGCCGCCTTCGATGCCCGCACCGGCAAACAGCTCTGGCAGAACACGGAGTGGTCGCAACGTGAAGGTACGACTGCCACTCTCTCGTTGAGTCCGGACGAGACGGTACTGATAGGCGGGGTGCAATGGAGTGCCATGTATGCCAACGATGCCCGTACCGGCAAACTGTTGTGGGGAAAGAGTGAAAACGGTATTCGCAACCGTGCCTCTTCACCCGCCATGTACGACGGTGCCATGTATTTTCTGTCGCTGAACTCTCTCTTCATCCTCTCGGAAAAGACGGGACGTGTGCTGACCAGAAAGGAACTCCCTTATTCCGTCGATGTCACCTCTACTCCTTTGGTTACGAAAGGAGAAATCATCTTCGGAACAGCCACGGAAGGACTGGTGGCGCTGGACCGCGAGACACTGGAGGAAAAATGGAAGCTGCGCACGGGAAAAGCCCTGATATATACGGCACCTTATGTCAATGAAGAGGCGGCTCAGATTGAATGCAGTCCGGTGCTTACGGGTGATGTGGTCATTGTTGGCGCATCCGACGGGGTGTTCTATGCCGTCGACCGCCGGAATGGCACTCTGCTGTGGCGGCACCAGACCGGCGCCCCCATTCTGACCACCGTAGCCGTTTCAGGCAATATGTTCTTCGGTGTAGACTATGCCGGGAATGTGTATGCCTTCAAGGCTGCCAACGAATAAACAATCTGAGTTTATCAGTCTGTAAGTGGTCTGCATCTCATGCCGGAGCAAGCAGAGGTTGGCAAGGGGCTTATAGACTGACAGACTCAGAATCACAAGAAGCAAGAATCAAGTAGTTATTAAAATAAAGAACAGATTATGCACAAACTGATTACTATTTCGTGGTTGTTCCTATTATGGGTAGCCCCCCTTCAGGCACAGACCCAATGGTTCAACCCACAGGACAACGATGGACAAGCGCATTACATCCAGAACCAAGCTTGGAACGAGGATGGAGGCAACTATAACCGACTCCCATCCAGAGCCAAAGAGAAGGTCAGAAGTGACGTATGGAACCTGTCAAGAGAATCTGCCGGGTTATCTGTACGTTTCCAGACAGATTCGAAGAGAATTCAGGTGCGCTATCAGGTGACAGGAGGATACAGCATGCCCCACATGCCTGCCACTGGCGTATCAGGGGTAGATTTGTATGCCAAGGTCGGCGGGAAGTCACTCATCTGCTACGGAAGCTATGCCTTCGCAGATACCATTCGCTACACCTATACCGTCGATAAGGAAATCTCTCCCAAGGCAAAAAAGGAGTATGAATTGTATCTGCCTCTATATAATGGAGTAAAATGGCTGGAGATAGGAATTGAAGAAGGAAAAGAACTGACCTTCGTGCCGGCCAGAAAAGACCGCTGCATCGTAGTCTACGGCACCTCCATCGCCCAAGGAGCCTGTGCTTCGCGTCCCGGCATGGCATGGAGCAATATCGTCAGCCGCGAGTTGGACGTACCTGTAGTGAATCTGGGCTTCTCCGGCAATGGCAAACTGGAAGAGGAGGTCATTGATTTCATCTGTGAGATAAACGCCAAGGCGTATGTGATAGACTGCATGGCCAACTTGCAGGACCGGACGGCGGAAGAAGTGAAATCCCTTGCGGTAAAGGCCGTAAAACAAATCAGGGGGAAAAGCAGTGCCCCCATCCTGCTGGTGGAACATGCCGGCTATAGCAATGCCCCGACCAACGTAGGAATGGACAATGCCTACCGGACGCCCAACAAGGGCCTGCGTGCCGCTTATGAGGACCTGAAGCAACAGCACACGGAAAACCTCTATTACCTGTCGAACGAGGAAATCGGTCTTCACCCGGACTCGTGGGTTGACTACGTTCATCCTTCCGACTACGGCATGGTGCAGCAGGCGGAAGCCGTGGAACGCAAATTAAAGGAAATGGGGCTCGTCAGACTCCGGGAATGAAGGGGGCTTTTTTCAGCCTCAGCAAGTCAATAAAGTTAAATAAATATTACATTAAAATTACATCATAACAGACCGTATATTTTAATGGAAAATTAATAAAAAAACATTTCCGAGCCAGAGCGAAAGACATATATTTGCGCCCGAAAGAGCTAAAAACAGCAGAGAAATAAGATAAATCCGATGTTTAATTTTAACTGTAGCAATCATAAAAAATATTCATTTTTGCAACTAAAAAAGCCATTATACAGCATGCCTACTACCTGTATTTCTACACTTAGGAAGCACTGAATACGCAAAAGATTTCTTACATTCATCTATTATAAACTCAAATTAATTGCATTATGAAACACCTAAAAATCATGAGCATGTTGCTGCTCGCTATGGGAGCCCCGATACCACTCGCTGCCCACATAGCCACAACAGCCAAAGTACAGAAGATTGAGTCGGTGCAACAGCAGAATGCCTGCACCGGCATAGTAAGTGACGCCAGCGGACAGGCCATTATCGGTGCCTCCGTTGCGGTGAAAGGAAGCAACCAAGGAACCATCACAGACGTAGACGGCAAATTCCACATCGCAAATGTAAAAAAGGGAACCACCCTTGAGATTTCCTACATCGGTTACAAGACCCAGCAGGTGACTTGGAATGGACAGACACTGAATATTGTGCTGACAGAAGACACCGAAATGTTGGACGAAGTAGTAGTGGTAGGTTACGGTGTGCAGAAAAAGGTAAACCTCTCCGGTTCGGTATCTACAGTCAACACCCAGCAGATCGAAGACCGCCCCGTAGTGAACCTCGGTCAGGCCCTGCAAGGTACGGTAGCCAACTTGAACATCACCATCGGCAGCGGTCAGGCTACGGACTCGCCTTCTTACAACATCCGCGGTACCACATCACTGAATGGAGGTAGCCCGCTGATTGTCATTGACGGTGTAGTTTCAGACAATTCCACGCTGAATACACTGAATCCCAACGACATTGCGCAAATCTCCGTATTGAAAGATGCCGCCTCCAGTGCCATCTACGGTTCGCGTGCTGCCTATGGCGTGATTCTGGTAACGACGAAAATGGGTACTTCCGAAAAGCCGGTTATCCACTACAACAACAATTTCCAGATGCGCCAGCTCACGCAGAAGCAAAACATTATCACCGATCCCTATCTCGTTGCGCAGACACGTAACATAATGAGTACGCCATGGTATAACCTCTACAATGAGGAACAATTGGCCTATGCCCAACAGGTATCTGAGGATCCCAGCATGTCGCCGTATTACCTGAATCCGGATGGCAGCTATACCTATTTCGGCCATACAGACTGGGTCGGTGAGGCCTACAAAAATATCGGTTTTGCCACCACACACTCCATCGACGTATCGGGCAAGACCGAACGCGCCAGCTACTTCCTATCGGCCGGCTATACCTTCCAGGATGGTATGGTCAAGTATGGCACGGATAAATACAACCGATACACCGTGCGCAGCAAAATTGATTTCAAAGTCACAGACTGGTGGACGATTGGCAACAATACACAGATGATCTTCTCAGACTATGACTACCCTACCTCTCTGGATTCAGATTACTACTGGGGTATCAACCGACTGAACCCGATGGATGTGCCCAAGAACCCGGACGGGACATGGACAGATGCAGGTGCACAATGGCTGGGAACTTTATCGGAAGGCGGACGTGCCAAGGAGCAGGGAGCCAATATCCAAACTCAATTCAGCACACGGGTAGACATTATTAAAGATGTATTCTTTGTGCAGGGCAACTTCTCTTACCGCACCCGCAAGAACCGCGACCGCTGGCACTACCTGACCGTACCTTATTATGATGGTCCGGAATTAGAACCCTTGTATTACAACGAAACGACCAGTGCAGCCAATGCAATGTCCGACCAGAAAAATGTAACATTCGATATTTACGGAACTTTCACCAAGACATTCAATGACAAACACTACATCAATGCCATGGTAGGTTTCAACCAGGAAGAATACCGTTATGAATACAACAGTTTAAGCCGCAGTGAGTTGATTAGCCCCTCACTGCCTTCCGTAGCCCTTGGAACAGGCGATATGAACGTAGGTGAAAGCATCTCCACACTGGCTTTGCGAAGTGGTTATGCCCGTTTCAACTACATCTACGACGACAAATACCTCTTCGAATTCAACGGTCGTTATGACGGTTCTTCCCGTTTCCCGAAAGAAGACCGTTTCGTGTTCAGCCCCTCCGGCTCTATCGCATGGGTAATGTCCAAAGAAAAGTTCTTCGAACCGCTGCTTCCGGTGGTCAGCTTCCTGAAACTCCGTTATTCATACGGTATGCTGGGCAACCAGGACGTATCTTCTTACTACCCTTATCTGGCCACCATGGGTTCCGGAAAATTAGGGTATCTCATTGATGGAAAACAACCCGTTTATGTCAGCGCACCGGGCCTTGTTTCGGCCTCACTGACTTGGGAGAAAGTATCTACCTCCAACATCGGTATCGACGTCAACTTCCTGGATAACCGACTGACGGCAACGGGCGATTTCTACGTACGCCGCACCAAAGACATGATTACCAGCGGACAACCTCTCCCCAACGTGTTGGGTACCAGTGTTCCGAGCGAAAATGCAGCCGACCTGAAAACCCGTGGTTGGGAAGTAACGCTGACATGGAAAGACCAGAAACAAGTAGCCGGTAAACCATTCAACTACTCGGTCAGCTTCAACCTGGCAGACAGCCGCGCCTTCATCACCAAGTTTTATAACCCGAACGGAATGTTGAGCAGCTACTATGAAGGTTATGAAATCGGCCAGATGTGGGGATTCCATACACTGGGCTTCTTTACTTCACAGGAAGACATTGACAGCCATGCCGACCAGACCAACGTAGCCTCTTATTTATCGACCCGTCCTCTTGCACCGGGTGACCTGAAATTTGCAGACCTGAATAATGATGGAAAGATTACGAGTGGCAACAATTCATTGGACGATCCCGGCGACCGTACCATCATCGGTAACTCCAGCAAGCGTTACACATTCGGTTTGAATGCAAGCGCTGACTGGAATGGCTTCGACCTGAGCGTGTTCTTCCAGGGTGTAGGTAAACGCGATTATTATCCCGGTGGCAGCGACCTGTACTTCTGGGGTATTTATTCGCAGCCTTGGACCAACATTACCTACGGTAACTACTACGACCACTGGACGGAAGAAAACCCCAACGGATACTTCCCCCGCATGAAAGCATACGTAGCCGAAGGTGGAGCAGAAGCAGCGTTGACACAGACCAAATATATGCAGAACGCGGCTTATATCCGCCTGAAGAACCTGACATTCGGATATACATTGCCCGCGCAGTGGACAAACAAGCTGAACATCAGCCGCCTGCGTATTTTCTTCTCTGGCGACAACCTGTTCTATGTCTCCGGACTTTACAAACACTACAACATAGACCCGGAAGGATTGGGCGGACAGATGTACCCGCTGCAGCGTTCGTATTCCTTTGGTCTTAATGTAACATTCTAAAAACAACTATCGCGATGAAAACAAATCATACATTCAGCAGACTGGCATTGGTATTAGGTGTCACCGGAGCACTGGCCGGCTGTAACGACTCGTTCATGGACAGATATCCGGAAACGTCACTCACCGAAGAAACTTTCTTCAAAACGGTGTCTGACTTAGAGACTTATACAAACAACATGTACGGCTACCTGGGCGGTTCGTATTGGGATCCTGCCACAGATAACAGCCTATTTGTCAACACAAGCTCCACTTTTGACTTACTTGGTGGAACCGTCAATACGGAGACTGTAGGCACATGGAGTTGGGGAGACATCAGAAATGTCAACTATATGTTGGCACGCACCGGTAATGTGACCGGCGATCAAGCAGACATCAACCATTACATCGGACTGGCACGCATGTATCGCGCCAAGCTGTATTACGACAAAGTGTGGGCTTATTCGGATGTGCCCTGGTACGACCATGACTTGCAAACCGACGACACGGAAGAATTATACAAGACACAGGATCCACGTTCCGTAGTGGTAGACAACATCATGGCCGACCTGGACTTTGCCATTGCCAACATGAAAGAAGGCACCAGCAAAACCAAAGTGAACCGTGACGTAGCCCTGGCCCTCCAGGCACGCATCGCACTCTATGAGGGTACGTGGCGCAAATACCACGATGAACTGGGACTGACAGACGGCGACCGTTTCCTGAACATCGCCGTACAGGCTTGCGAGCAACTGATGGACGGCTCCTACTCTCTGTCGACCGAATCGTTCAACGGATTAGGCGCCTATGAGTCTCTGTTCTGCAATACCGATTTGACGGATAATCCGGAAATGATCTTAGTGACTGACTATGACAAGGCCTTAGGCATTTTCCACAATTCCCAACAGATAACTGCATACCTGGGATTGTCCCGCGATCTGATGGAAGACTATCTGGTGATAGAAGACGGGAAAACCAAACGCTTCCAGGACGTCGAAGGCTATGCCACCAAGACCTACTCGGAAATCTTTGAGAACCGCGACCCGCGCATGAGGCAAACCTTCATGTGGCCCGGATACCAGCGGGCAAATGCCACTTCACCCTGGATTCCTTCACTCAACGCAGGAGGTTATATACCTATCAAGTTCGACCCGCGGTCGGCTGACCAAATCACATGGAATGGAAGTTATTTTGACCTTCCGGTGTTCCGCTACGGCGAAATCCTGCTGATTTACGCAGAAGCCAAGGCTGAATTGGGCACCCTGTCTCAGGATGACTTAGACAAGAGCATCAACCTGCTCCGCGACCGTGCGGGCATGCCGCATGCTTCATTAAGCGACTGGCTGACCAACATCGACCCGGTACAGGCCGAACGCTATCCCAACGTTGTTTCCGCACAAACGGGAGCTGTATTGGAAGTACGCCGTGAACGCCGTATCGAACTGGCCAATGAAGGTTTCCGCTACGACGACCTGATGAGATGGAAACGTGGCACACTGCTCAACGCTGCACCCGAAGGAATGTACTTCCCCGGACCTGGCAAATATGACCTGACCGGCGACGGGAAAAATGATATTGCCATTGTGATGACTGAGGCAGAATCAGAAGAACGCCGGGATGAATTCAGCAGTGAAGGACTGACCGTATACACGATGGAAGGCAACAACATTGAAATGAGCGAAGGCGATCATGGATATATACGCCTGGTTTCGCAAGTAGACGCATTCGATTTTGTAGAGCCTGCATATTACTATACCCCGATTGATACGGAAGACATTAGACTCAATGAGAATCTGAAACAGAATCCATTCTGGGAATAACAGTCAAGCAGCCGCCGACCATCCAAGCCTTCGGCTGCAATGAATCAGCGCGGATAACGCGTCTCCCACAGATTGCTTTTTCGTGGGAGCGCGGAATCCGCGTTTTTTTTTGCCCTCTTACAGGCTATATAGACGACATCCGCTCCCAAGCCCTCAGAAGTCCGTTTCGAAGCCCGCAGGAGTCCGCTTCCAAGCCCTTGAGAGGAACCCCGGCAAAATTACCCCTTCCAAGGGCACAAAGATGCCGGACACACAAAGGAAAGCCGATTCACAGCCTATCCCCCCAGGGGAAGCAAATGAGACAGCCCTCTGAAAAAAAACAGAAAAAAAACCGGGACAAGACATACACCTTAAAAAGAAAATGCTTATATTTGTGCTATGAACTTTAAAATAGTAGTATTATGAAAGGTTTAAATGTATTAGCAGCTTTCTTGGGCGGTGCCGCAGTAGGTGCAGCTCTGGGTATTTTATTTGCTCCCGAAAAGGGTGAGGACACGCGCAGCAAAATTGCAGAAGCATTGCGCAAAAGAGGCATCCGTCTGAACCGCAACGAAATGGACGACCTGGTAGACGAAATCGCCTCTGAAATCAAAGGTGAAGGTGCCGAATAAGGTACCGGATAGCGGAATTAAAAGACAGAGCCATCATGTTTGCAACCGACAAAAGCATAGACAGCCTCCGGCAGTTATTCGCGGAATTCAAGAAATACCTGAATCTGCAGAAAGAATATACAAGACTGGAAGTAACGGAAAAGCTTTCCGTACTGCTTTCTATGCTGATTGTAATCCTGTTGGTTGTCATCCTGGGCATGATGGCTCTGTTTTATTTATCATTCACCATGGCCTGCGTACTGGCTCCCGCCGTAGGAGGAATAACCGTCAGCTTCAGCCTGCTGGCCGTCTTCTATGCCTTACTGGCCATTCTGCTCGTCTCTTTCCGCAAACGGCTCATTATTGACCCCATGGTGAAATTTATTGCAGGCCTGTTTATGAAAACGCCCGAAAAGAACAATCCTCCTACACAGCCATGACAAGCAATCGGAATTCTGCCCCCAACATGCCGCCGGCTCTGCCTGCCACACTGGAAGAACTGATGCAGCAAAAGGCCGCTCTCCTGCAGGAGATTCAGGCACAAAAAGTCGTATTGGCCCGTATCAGCCAGGAACTGGTAGCACCGTTGACACCCGCCGCAGAAAAAGGGAACAGCCTTCTCCGCGCTTTCAACCGAGGAATGGCCGTATTCGATGGGGTTATGTTGGGACTGAAGGTAATGCGGAAATTCAGGAACATCTTTGGCAGAAAAAGAAGATACAGGTACTGATTCCTCCCCCCCTGCCATACGCGGAAAGCGGTAAGCACAGAACAGTCTTGCCGCCGATTGATGCAGGAAATTGTCACAAGGACGGTAAAGCTATCTGTTGCGACAACTCACCGCCCTTGTTCATAAGCTGTTTTCTCAGACATAAGTCTCAAGCAACTTCACTGCCTTGTCGGGCACGATGGTAACCTCTTGCGTAGAAGCCGGCAGCAACACCGTTTCGCCAGCCTGCAAGGTAATCTCATTTTTCTCGTTGTCAACAAGACGGCAAGCCCCTTCCACACAAATGAGAATGACGAAAGAATCGAGCTCTGAATAATCGCAAGTGATTTCTTCGGTCATATCATAAACGGAAGTAGTGAAATACGGGCAAGCCACCACCTCTACCGGCTCATTCTTTACCCGCTCGTATTCCGTGCGGAAATCATCCTGCACATCGGCAAAATTGATGGCATCCACAGCCTGTACAGTATGCAGTTCCCGCGTTTTTCCGTTCTTATCCTTGCGGTTGTAATCAAAAATACGGTAAGTAATGTCCGAGGTCTGTTGTATCTCGGCGACGAAAGCTCCTGCCCCTATGCCATGCACACGGCCGGCCGGCACATAAAACACATCGCCGGGCTGGATATTGCAAGTCTGCAACACTTCAGCAAAGGTCCCGTCGTGCACCCGTTCCTTATATTCTTTAGGTGTGATTTCCTTCGCAAAGCCCGAAATCAGTTTCGCACCTTTGTCGGCTGCAATCACATACCACATTTCATTCTTGCCGAAACTGTTGTGGCGTTTACTTGCCAAGGTATCGTCGGGATGCACCTGTATGGACAAGTCCAACCTGGCATCGATAAACTTAATCAACAAGGGGAATTTGGTGCCGAAGCGGGCATAATTACTCTCACCCACCAGTTCTTCCTTATATTTCCGCACCATGTCGGGCAAGGTCAACCCTTTGTCCGGCCCATTGGCCACTACGGATTCGCTTCCGTCTACGGCAGAAACTTCCCAACTCTCTCCCACATTCGGAAGAGTGTCATTCAAATGCTTGAATGGAATAATCTTGTCGCCTCCCCAAAGCGTCTGCTTAAGGATAGGCTCAAACTTTAAAGGATACATGTGTTGTTTTAAATAAAATCTTTAATGATGTGATTTACATTGATTACGACGGCAAACATACGAAAAAATAAGTAGTATTTCAAAATAAAGGCAAAGAAAAGAATAAACGGGACATACAAATTCCTGTTTTGCCAAACGCTAAACTTTCCTAAAATGCCGAACACATTTCCCGGCAATTCCTTGGGAGAACGAAAGAAATTCTTTTTATTTGCAAGAAATTTAATTTAAACATACCATGATATGACTGACACTGTATCAAAAAACAACAATTTATCAGGGCTGAAAAGAGAAAATTTCTGCAAAGAAATAAACGGAAAGCAAACTGATCTGTTCATTCTGAGGAATGCACAAGGAATGGAAGTGGCGGTTACGAACTATGGCTGCGCCATCCTCTCCATAATGGTACCCGACAAGTCGGGATACTTGGGCAATGTCATCCTGGGGCATGACAGCATCGACCATGTCATTAATAGTCCGGAGCCGTTCCTGAGCACGACCATAGGCCGATACGGCAACCGTATAGCCAAAGGCAAGTTCACCTTGTATGGCGAAGAACATCAGCTGGCTGTCAACAACGGTCCCAATTCCCTGCACGGCGGACCGACAGGATTCCACAGCCGGGTATGGGACGCCGTACAGCCTACACCGACCACCGTCATTTTCAACTACACCTCAGAAGACGGGGAGGAAGGTTTTCCCGGCACACTGAAAGTGGAAATGACATATCGGCTGGAAGACGAGATTAACGCACTGGCCATCGAATACAGGGCCACTACAGATAAGGCGACCATCGTCAACCTCACCAACCACGGGTTCTTCAACCTGGCGGGCATCGCCAATCCTACTCCCGATGTGCTGGACAATATCGTTACCATCCATGCAGACTTCTACGTACCTATTGACGAAGTGTCCATTCCTACGGGTGAGATACTGAAAGTAGAAGGTACCCCCATGGACTTCCGCACTCCCCACGCCATCGGAGAAAGAATCAACGAACCGTTTGAACAACTGAAAAACGGGGCAGGTTACGACCATTGCTATGTGCTGAACAAGACAGAACGCGGGTCGCTGGACTTGGCAGCCACCTGCTATTGCCCATCCAGCGGACGGACCATGGAGGTTTACACCACAGAAGCAGGCGTGCAACTTTATACAGGCAACTGGCTGAACGGATTTACCGGCAGCCACGGTGCCACTTTCCCCGCACGAAGCGCCGTATGCTTCGAGGCACAGTGCTTCCCCGACACGCCCAACAAAGCGCATTTCCCATCGGCCGTATTGCTGCCGGGCGATGAATACCAACAAATCACTGTTTACAAGTTCGGCATTAAAGAATAGGAATCAATCAATAATCCAAAAACAATATCTAAAATCATTATGAGTAACCAAACAAAACAGTGGGGTGCCATTATTATGATGATCGCCCTGTTCGCCATGATTGCCTTTGTAACCAACTTGTGTTCGCCAATGGCAATCATAGTAAAGAATCAGTTCGGCGCATCCAACGTGCTGGCACAAATCGGCAACTATGGCAACTTCATCGCCTATCTGGTGATGGGTATTCCATCGGGCATGCTGATCAAGAAATACGGCTACAAGAAGACGGCTTTGCTGGCTTTGATTGTGGGCATCGTAGGCGTTATTACGCAATGGATGAGCGGCTGGGACAGCATTCAGAGTTTCGGCGTTTACCTGATAGGTGCCTTCATTTCCGGTTTCTGCATGTGTATGCTGAACACAGTGGTCAACCCCATGCTGAACCTGCTGGGTGGCGGCGGCAACAAGGGTAACCAGCTTATCCAGGTTGGCGGTGTATTCAATTCGGCAGCTGCTGTGGCTGTGTACATCATCATGGGTGCCCTGATCGGCGATGCCGCCAAGGCTAAAATCTCCGACGCCACTCCCGCCCTGTTCATCGCATTGGGCGTATTCATCGTCGCTTTCGTAGTATTGCTCTTCACCAAAGTCCAGGAGCCCCAACAGCATGTTGAGCAGAAGAAGAAGAAAGACAAATACAGCGCCTTCTCGTTCCGCCACTTCAAACTCGGTATCTTGGGTATCTTCCTGTACATGGGTATTGAGGTAGGCGTGCCGACTTACATTCTCCAATACCTGTCTTCTTCGCCCGAAGCCGCCACGCCCGGTCTGGGTATGGATGCCGGCATTGTAGGACTTATCGTGGCTGTGTATTGGCTGATGATGCTGGTTGGACGTTTCATCGGCAGCGCCATTGGCAGCAAGGTATCCAGCCGTGCCATGATTACGGCGGCCTCCACACTAAGCATCCTGCTGGTGTTGTTCGGCATGTTCGCACCGGTTGACGTCAAGGTGAACGTACCGGGCATTGACTGGGCCAACGTAAGCGTGATTTGGGCCGAAATTCCCGTAGGCATCTTCGCCTTCATTCTGGTAGGTCTCTGCACCTCCGTGATGTGGGGCGGTATCTTCAACATGGCTACCGAAGGACTTGGCAAGTACACGGCCATTGCTTCGGGTGCCTTTATGACAATGGTATTCGGTTGTGCCGTGCTGGTAGCCATCCAGGCTTATGTGGCCGACCTGACCGGTTCGTTCCTTACCAGCTATGTAGTCGTATTGTTCTGCGCCGCATACCTGCTGTATTATGCTCTCATCGGCAGCAAGAACGTGAACAAGGATATTCCTGTTGATTAAAACGACGAATGATTGGACCTCCTGCCGATGGCAGAGGTCCGGTCATTCATTAAAGCCCTACAATTAAATTCGAACAGTTACTTATTATTCATTAAATACATAAACGTCATGGATATAGAACATGTAAGAAGTCGTTTTGTCAAGCACTTTGACGGAACAACGGGAGCCATATATGCAGCTCCGGGACGCATCAACCTCATTGGTGAGCATACTGATTACAACGGCGGTTTTGTTTTTCCCGGCGCCATCGATAAAGGTATGATTGCCGAAATCAAGCCGAACGGCACAGACAAGGTAAAAGCTTACTCCATCGACCTGAAGGACTATGTAGAATTCGGCCTGAACGAAGAAGACGCACCTCGTGCCAGCTGGGCCAGATACATCTTCGGCGTATGCCGGGAAATGATTAAGCGGGGCGTTGACGTGAAGGGATTCAACACGGCCTTCTCGGGTGATGTTCCTCTGGGTGCAGGCATGTCGTCGTCGGCAGCATTGGAGAGCACGTATGCATACGCCCTGAATGACTTGTTTGGCGACAACAAGATAGACAAGTTCGAACTGGCCAAGGTGGGTCAGGCTACCGAGCATAATTATTGCGGCGTAAACTGCGGCATCATGGACCAGTTTGCTTCCGTATTCGGCAAGAAAGACAACCTGATTCGTTTGGACTGCCGTTCGTTGGAATATCAATATTACCACTTCGAACCGAAGGGATACCGCTTGGTTCTGGTTGACTCGGTAGTGAAGCACGAACTGGCTTCGTCGGCCTACAACAAGCGTCGCCAAAGCTGCGAAACGGCAGTAGCGGCTATCCAAAAGAGACACCCGCATGTAGAATTCCTGCGCGACTGCTCTATGGAAATGTTGCAGGAAGTACAGGCTGAAATCAGCGAAGAAGACTACAAGCGTGCCGAATACGTCATCGAAGAAATCCAACGCGTATTGGATGTGTGCGATGCATTGGAAAAAGATGACTATGAAACCGTAGGCCAGAAGATGTATGAAACACACTATGGCATGAGCAAGCTGTATGAAGTAAGCTGCGAAGAACTCGACTTCCTGAACGACCTGGCATTCGACTGCGGCGTTACAGGTTCGCGTGTCATGGGCGGTGGATTTGGCGGCTGCACCATCAACTTAGTAAAAGAAGAGCTCTACAGCACCTTCATAGAGAAAGCCAAGGAAGAATTCAAAAAGAAATTCAACAGAAGTCCGAAAATCTACGATGTTGTCATCAGTGACGGTGCACGCAGATTAGAATAAAAGGACCTTATTTCTGTCGCAATTAAGTAGGAAGAAAACTGTTTCGTTTTCTTCCTACTTTTGTTTTTACCTCCTCTCACACCCGGGAAAACCAGTGCCTCTATGAAACACAGAGGCACGGAGACACAGAGTTTTTGTCCATAGCTCACAGAGTTAATTCCCCTTCTCTCGTATGAGGGTGTATCAAGATAGATATTACTTACCATTCTGTCACCCCGAGTTTGGTCGAGGGGTCTCACTATGCGTAATGTGGGATGTTTCGACTTCGCTCCGCTCCGCTCAACATGACAGACTATACCTTAATGAAATAGTCAAAAGAGGTTTTGGGCGAAGCTAATGATAGTGATTTTGAATTTTGACACACCCTCGGACTCTGTGCCTCCCGTCATTTTTACCGACAGACAGTTACAGAACTTTGTGTCTCCGTGTCTCTGTGTTTGATATAAACTAATTCTGGTTGATTTCTTATTCCGATAAACCTTCACTTTAGCGACGTAAACCTTCACTTTAGCGGCGTAAACCTTCATTTTAGCAACGTAACTCTTCACTTTAGAGTTGCCATGATAATGCCCTCACGCTTTCACCGACATAAAAAGCGGTGTGAATCAGCCGATTGTTGTGAAAGATACATCCTTCACACGGCTTTCACACCGCTTTCATGTGGTTTCCTTGTGGTTTCCTAATTTAGGCTGGTTTCCTTGTGCCCATCAGAAAATATATTGCACACCTATCTGCAACCTGCTGAGATTGGCATCCAAGATAAAACTGTGGTCGCCCCAACAAGCTTTCTGATGTACGCGAACAGAATGACTGAAACCGACATAAAGATAACGCAACAATAGATTGAAATGATTGCTTAAGGTATAAGAAGCACCGAATGAAAAGCCGGCTTCCAAATCTGTTCCGTCATCATTTCCACCATCCAGCCCTTCTTCTGCCACACCCAAGGTGAAAGCCCCTTCGACGAAAGTCTTGAAACGGTTTTTCTGCCAAAAGTTATATTGTGCATATATGCCGCCTGTATGGTACTGCAAATCATTGTTGATTTCTCCGATATATTTGATACCGGCAGACCACCGGTCATTGAATTGATAGCCCAAACGAGGAGACAAGATGGTGTAAACCCCATCATCGTCATGATAATATGTATGGGCATGTCCAATGTTCAGTTCTACAAACATCCCCTTGCCGTCGTCAGCTTGTGCCCGGCTAACCAAAGGCATACAAAATAGCCATGCAGCTATCAGAAAAAACTTTTTTTTCATAAATCAATTATTTATAGGGTAAATATGTATGATAACTTCTCTTCCACGGTTACAATTAGCAGCGTGCCCCTTCATTTGGGGCCGCCAAAACACGCAGCTTC
Organism: Mediterranea sp. An20; assembly: GCF_002160055.1. GTDB lineage: Bacteria > Bacteroidota > Bacteroidia > Bacteroidales > Bacteroidaceae > Bacteroides > Bacteroides avicola. The sequence goes on along the minus strand of NZ_NFJV01000002.1, from coordinate 104,000 downwards.
CATCCCATCAGAAAATATATTGCACACCAATCTGCAATCTGCTGATATTGGCATCCAAGATGAACTTGTGGTCGCCCCAGCAAGCATTTCCATGCGCACGAAGTGATTCACTATAGCCTATATGCAAATAACGGAGCATCAAATTCAAATGGTGGCTCAAGCTATATGAGATACCCAAAGAAATACCAGCTTCCACCTCACAGTCATCATACTCTCCTCCATAAGGACTGTCTGTCAGCATTCCAAAGGTAACTCCACCTTCTGCAAAAGCCCTCCAACGGTGATTCTGCCAGAAACAGAATTGAGCATATCCCCCAACGTGTGATATTGCAGATAGTTGTCAGTCTCTCCAATATATTTCACCCCGGCCGCCCACCGATCGTTAAATTGATAGCCAATGCGGGGTGACAATAACATATAGCTGTCATCATGATAGTCCGTATGGGCATATCCGATGTTCATTTCCATAAAGAAGCCTTTGTCCTTCGCCTGCGCATGGCAGACAAACGGAAGACAAACAAATGCAAGAATAAAAAGAAAAATCCTCATATAAACATCATTTTACTGGGTAAATACTTATAAAATCAATTCTCTTATGAGCATAATTCTTATTGCCACCATTAGATGAACAAGAAAACATCAACGGGAACAGCAGGAAAAAACAACCTACCTTTTCCCCAACTTGAAAAATTCTGTTACTCTTCATTGTTGAATGCTTTAAGGTTAAGAATTTGTCTATATCGCTTCAAAATTAGTCATTATTTTCTATTGCCCGTGTATCAAAAGTGTATTATTTCGTGGACTACATGCATTTTTTATGCATTATATTACAATTCTATTTCAAATCGGGCTATCGTCAGCCAACCTGAGCAACACCTCTTTCAAAGAAGTCTGGCCGGACGTGCACTTCAGTTTCTTCTCCAAGATATTTTTCCGGGTAACATAAAAATAGTTCCTTTGCCTGTCAAACAAATAGACCAGATGCGAAACCGGGATTCCGACCAGCACCAAACAACACAAACGGATCTCCCGAGGAGAAACAGCCGGGAGAGACTTGCCGCAATGTGCCGGGTTCCTGCCCCCGGCACACGCGGACAGCAGCAGTCCCATGATGAACCATAATATATGATTCATACGTGTATATCCAACCCGTTGGCGAAATTCATGCAGGAAGTATGGAACTTCTCCCATAAGCTTATTACAAATTTATTCGGGGACAAAATTAGCACTTCAAAAAACTCCGCCCAATGTATAATATCAGCAAAAAGATGTACAATATCTCTTTTGCACCCTTTCTGTAACATTGGGTAGCGATGTGCGACTGAAACCGGAGCTTTTTGAAACAGCCCGATGCAAGAAGAAGAGATGAATGGCAAGCCACAGATGGCACGAATTGGAGGGACTCCACAGGCTTTCTTCTTATACTTGTGAAGCAGATACCTTAAGGCTTAGAAGCAGGCTTCCAAGCCACAAGACATCTGCCTTCAAAGTATAAGAGAAGAACCGGTGAAGTGTTGTTCAACCCACACACCATCCACAGACTGTGTTGTGAAAGATACGTGAAAGCATCTGCCTTCACCACATTTTGTTCATTCACTGCACATTATGCCACCGTGAAGGCGTGAAGGGAGTTGGGGCTAAAAACAAGAAAAAACATACACTATTCGCAGTTTACCATACCCGGATGCGATTGCCATGCGGAAGGGTTTCTACGGGACCGACCGTCGGTGCCTGCCCGGAACGTGTCTTACCCCAATAATCCTTGTCCAAGACGAAAGGCGTCCCGTCCGGATGCTCAAACGGATAGCCCGAAAGTTTCGCCACGCCCAACCGACGGGCATCTACCGGCTTACCCTTGAAGGCCGCCAGTTCCGCACAGTCGATGTCCGAAATCAGATAAACACCGTCCGGCGTCTCCTCGATGCGAAGGTTCGGGTCTTCGGTCTCCATGACCCATCCCTGCTCCTTGCCGCTCATCGGTTTGGCACTGCCCAAGAAGAGATTGTCTGCCGCGACGACAGGCCACTGGGAGGCATCGAACGCAGACAGCCCGTACTTCTTCTTCGCGTCATCCCCTCCGACGAAGAGATTGTTATAGAAACGGTGGTCGCCCTCCGTGATGGTACGGAAGCCTTTCACCTCCGTCGAGTGGTTCAAGTGATAAGGCGTATAGCGTGGGTCGTCATAGCGCACCACGTCGCCCGCGAAGAGATTGTGAAGATAAGCGCCTCCGTCCGTGTTTTCCTGAATGGAACATGCGGAGAGTGCGATGTTGTTGTCAACGACATAAGGTCCGTGGTCGACCTCGAAGAAGAGATCCGGCGCCAGGTTGTCATACAGCAAATTGGAGGAGACACGCGCCCCCTGCGCCATCCAGTCGAGCCAGATGCCGTAGTTCGCAGAGCGGTGGATGCGGTTGTGGTGAATATAGGTATCAATCGCGCCATGCAGTTTGATACCCGCCATCTCTGCGCCGCCAAACTGCTGTTTCGCCAGTATGTTGTAGATATGATTCCCGTAAATCTCACTGAACGCCGCGCCCATACTGCCACAGATACCGGTCTGTTCACAGTCGGAAATGACGTTGTTGCGCACGATGTGCGAGCCTACCTGCTCCTTGCTCCAGCCCCTCCGCAGGACGTTGAATATCACTTCGATGTAATGAAGCGTACCGTCCAACCGCTTGTCGTTGCACTCAAGGTTGTGACCGCTGCTGCGTTCCTTCCCCAGCGTGATGCCATTGCAGCGGGAGTTCTTGATGACATTGTTCTCAATAATCCACCCCTTACACCAGTGGGTCGCCACCATGCCTACCTGTTCTGCCGTCGGTGCAGCCCAGCGCGTGGCGGCCTGGCTGATGTGGAATCCGCGCAGGGTGATGTAGTCCAATCCCTGCCGGGTCGGATAGAAACAAGTGGGACGGACGGAAATCTCGACCGTCTCGCGGTTGGGATCTGCCGTGCCGAAGTTTGCATAAAGGATGGTCTGCTCGGCTTCTACTACGGCGTACCAGACGCAGGTCGTCCCTTCCGGGTCGCGCAAGCTGCGGATGGTATCGGGTGTGAAAACCTTCTCCAGCGAGGTAGTCTCGTATAAGGAGACATCGTTCAGGTAGATGTCGCCGGTGTGGTAGGTGTGTTCCGACCAAAGCCAGTCGCCATACAGTTTTTCGTTAAAGGGGTTATAGGCACCGAAGAGGGTGTTGGGGACAACCGCTTTCCATACTCCTTTCCCCTTCTTTTCCCGCTTCCAGCTCGTTACCAACTCCGAGCCTTTCAGTTCTGCCTTTTCCCCCTCTGCCACACGGTAGAGGATGCGCTTGTCGGGGCTTTCTCCCCCGTTCAGCGGATTGACCCACTCGCGATAGACACCGTTGTGCACCGTCACTGTGTCGCCCGGCAATGCCACTTGGGCGGCATAGTTAATCGTCCGGAAAGGCGATGCCTGCGTGCCCTCTCCCGCGTCACTGCCGGAGGGAGAAACATGATACTCTCTGGCAGACAAACAGCTTACCAATAATAAGCCGGCTGCCAATAAAATGTCTTTTTTCATAAGAAATGCAAGAGTAAGCGATTGATTACTTATTGATGCTTGTTTTATTGATTCCGCCCGTTCGGTCCAGGAACTAAATCATACGCCTCTTGTTTCTGCCCGTTCTCCATCCGGAAGAGTGTCCATCCGGCTTTGTCGGGTTTCTCTTCCAAACGCCAGCTCAAAGCAGGGTCTTGGAGCAATTTCCGGATATGCGTCGGGAAAGCATCTGCCCGCCGTGCCTCTTCCCATGTCCGGATGACATGGAAGATAGCATATTTCTGCGGACAACTTTCCACGTCTTTCTGCCCGATACGCAGGCTGTAGGTAGCCCCATAGCCAACTGCCGTCGCCTCGATATGTTCATATTGCTCGACGGTCGAGGTGGCAGTAATCGGGAAGTTTCCGCCAAACGACGAAGGGAAGAAGTTGGCAAAGGTCACATCACGCAGGTCTTTCCCTTGACTGGTCGTGCTGCCCCAAAGGCGTTTGTCGGCATCATACATGTTCAGCCCACCGCCCACGTTCCAGATGCTCTGATAGTGCCAGGAGCCTTCCGACAGGGTGGCACCGGTAAAACGAATATCCGGCAGTCCGTATTCCTTCGCTTTCTCAAACATGACCCGAAAGAAACGCTTCACCGAATAGCTGCCGAATCCGCTGTGGAACAAGAACTCCTGCCCGTCTAAGTCGAAATAACCGACACCGCTGTTCTTGCATATATCCGCATAGTGGCGGGCTATTTCGTCCTGCAACTCCAGGTTGGGCACCAGCCCCTGATAGCCCCAGCCGACGGTCACCTGCGGCTTATCGACATTCGCTCCCTTCTGATGGGCTGTCGGTACAGTGTTCCAATAACCGCGCGTCACGTTCAGCAGGTGGTAAGGCGCCGTATCCGACACACCGAGATAGTGAATCAGTTCCTTCCCGATCTTCACCATGTTCAACTCCGGGCAGTGTCCTTCCCAACAAGCAATCTCATTCAGGTAAGTCGGGTCGTCAATGTAAATCAATGTATCTGTCGCCGAAAGGTCGGCAGCCAAGTGACGCCGATGCTGGATGCAGACGCTATCCGACGGCACAGGACTACAGTCTAACGTACCCGGCGCCATTGAGTTCGTAATCGTGGTGCGTCCGAAAATCAGCCCCTCTTTCGCCAGATAGTCGGCAAACTCCCGATGTGACAGGTCTCCGCCCGTCATGTGGAACGGCCTCCGCACATGCTCCCCCTTTCCATCGATAAAGCCACCGTTGCTCCGGTCCGGGTGCAAGAAGGGTTGATCATAGGCGGAAATCACCTTCAACCCCATCTGCTTGGTATACGACGCCACGCTGTCGTACACCCCTCCATAGGTCAGCACGTCAGGCATGAACGCCGTGGGGTCTTTCACCCATTTCCCGTTGAAGGTCGTATAAGGCAGCCCTTCCTCCAAGACAACCGTCTGAATGACATCCATCAGTGCGATGCTATCCGGACTCCCCCAAAGGGCGATGGACGAACCGATGTAATCCACGCCCGGCACATCCTGACGCATCAGGTGGTTCGGTTCGTTATTCTGCAAAATAGGAACACCTTCGGGTGAATAAATCAAATCCCCTTTCCGGCGGTCGCGTGAGTGATAATGAATATAGATACGTCCGTTCTCGTCTACGTTGGCTGCTCCACCGTACAGCATCCGGTAGTAAGGCTCCTTCCGGTTGTAGAAAGCCACGTCGCTGATGCCGTCGCCGCCCATCGTAAATTGCTGCCCCTCATGCAGGGTAACGGGCAAGGGATGGTTCACCGGGTCCGGCGAGTGGGCGATATATCCCCCAAAGCCTGTCTCCGACGTGAAGCGCGATTCCCCGCCGATTGTATTGTCATCCAGCGCCAAAACGCCGATGGCATAATTCACGGCTGCCGTCGTGTCGCGTGCCACGCCGATGATGTCGCCCAACAGATTGTTGATGTTCGTATAATAGTTGCCCCATTGGATGCCGCTGATGCCCTCGCGGTTGTCCAACGCCTCCAGCGTCAGTTTAAAATACTTATCCTTTTCTTCCAGCCGCACGGTGGCAATCGAGCCATTGGCATACTCCAAACGATACTTCCCGTTGGCATAACGGGCCTTCTGCGGATAGTAATACCGCTTCAGCCTACCGTCGTACAGTGCCAACAGGGGCGATGGACGGTCGGCCGGGCTGAAGTTGCGACTTTCGCGCATGGTGTTCCACATCCCGACAATATATCCCTTAGCGTCAATATCCAAGCCGAAATAATCGGTTCGGAATCGCTGCATCTCTTGCGAACCGCAACTGCACAACAGACAGGCGGCAGCTGCATACATGGCGAGTTTTTTTTTCATTTCTCCCCTGATTCGTCATTCCTGCATCTTCATCCATGCCTGCGGCAAAGCCTCTACAATGTCTCCCGCAGTCAGGCTGATTACTCCACGTTCTTTAGCGGCCATATCACCAGCCAGACCATGCACAAAAACACCCAGTTGGGCGGCTGTTCCCGGTGCATATCCTTGTGCCAGCAAAGCCAGTAATACCCCGGTCAAGACATCACCGCTGCCCCCTGTAGCCATGCCCGGATTGCCCGTCGGGTTGAACCGGCACTTCTTGTCGGGCGAAATGACAGCCGTATAAGCACCTTTCAATACGATGTACACCTCGGCATTGCAGGCTAACTCACGGGCACGCTCCAGTCGTTCAAAAGAATTACGGCACTTTCCTACCAGGCGTTCCAGTTCTACGGGATGCGGGGTCAATATACTGCCCTTAGGCAGACGCGAGAGAAGACTGCGGTTGTCCCCCAAGATGTTCAGGGCGTCGGCATCAAACACCATAGGCGTATCGCTGGTCTCAATCTGCTCTATCAGCGCAGACACCGTCTCCGGTGAGCAGCCCAGTCCCGGGCCGACGGCGACAGCCTGGAAATCGTCCGTATCGACCGGCGAGGCAAAACAAGTGTCGCTCAAATCAAGGTCGGTCATAGCCTCCGGGACAGCCGTCTGCACAATGCCGTTGTTGCAGAAAGGCACATGTACCGTCAGCAATCCTACTCCTGAGCGCAAGCAGGCTTTAGCGGCCAATATCGAGGCCCCCGCCATGCCCTGAGAGCCTGCAATGAGCAAGGCACGGCCAAAATTGCCCTTATGGGCGAACTTTCCGCGGGGCTTTATCTGCTCCACCAGTTCGAGAGGTTCTGTCAGAGTGTAGTCAGTCGGCAGCTTCTCCATTCCCTCTTCGCTGAGGCCAATATCCAGCAGCCGCCATTCGCCCACATAGACTTCATTTTCAGGGAAGAAGAAAGACAGCTTGGGCAGTTGCAGGCTCAGTGTAAGGTCGGCACGCACAATGCACGCCGCCACATTGAAAGAGTTATCCTCCCCCATCAGCCCCGAAGGAATATCAATAGACACCACCCGGGCCGGCGAGGCATTGATAAACTTTACCACTGCGGCAAACCCTCCCGACAAAGACTTGTTAAGCCCGCTGCCGAAAAGGCCGTCGATGATGACATCATCTGCCGTCAGCTTGGGGAAGACAAACTGAGTGGTGACTTCGTGGAAATTGACATCGGGCAGGGCAGCCAACCGTTCCATATTAAGGGCACAGTCGGGCGAAAGATTGTCTTTGGTGTTAAACAGAAACGTCTCTACCCTGTATCCCTTCTCCTGCAACAGACGGGCCACAGCCAAGGCATCGCCCCCGTTGTTGCCAGGACCGGCAAAGACCGTGAAGGCAGTTTCCGTACTCCACCGCCCGGCAATGGCCCTCACTATGGCCCGGGCAGCGCGCTCCATCAGGTCGATGGAAGCAACAGGTTCATTTTCTATCGTATAGGCATCAAGTTGTTTGATGTCGCTGGTGGGAAAAATCTTCATAAGACATTATTTTGTAAAGTGAAGGCAAAAGTACAAATTTATACTTGATGCAGCAAGCATTCATTGAATATCTACCCACAACACAAAAACACAGAGCCACCGCAAAGCGTCATCACGTCCAGACGCCGCTTCCGGTTGCCCTGTGTTTCGTATCAGGTCCTGCTCAACGCCAGCTGAAAGTCACCAGCAGCCCTTTATGGTCTGTGGGCCACACGCCTTCCGGCAACAGGAAAGGGTCCTGTGTCTGCTCCTCTATCCGCTGACTTTTGCAGATACTGCCACGCGGACCGAAGATGACGGCTTCTTTCAGTTCTATGTCGGGATGAGGATAATAGAAGACATAATCGATGCGGTCGCGCTCGTCGGACTTGGGAGTCCAGGTCAGCTTACTGACCGGTATAGCCGGATTATCGGCAGGGAATGTAAAACCGGGATGTGTCAGCACGTTGGGATAAAGCTCGCGGTAGGTATCCACAAAGCCGGCATTGTCCAGCATAAGAGGTACGGTCCAGGGAATAATCAGGCCATTGTGGTCATACAGGTCTTTTGTTTCGCGAATCCAGTCCAGGTGCGACGGTTCGTTGAAGTCACCGCCCAGGATGACGATGTTTCCTTCAGCCACATCCTTGCGCGCCTCCTCCAGGAAACAGCGGATGGCGTCATCGCGCAGCGAAGCATCGTTCACCTTCAGCACTTCGAGTACCGTCTGCGGGATGGGAATCTCCTCCCAGGTAGAGCCGTCGTAGCCACGCACATTATAATAAGCATCGTTCAGATAATCCAGATGTGCCGTATAGACAGCCATTTTGCGCCCGTTGACGGAAGTCTCCATTTTGTAGATGCTCCCGTGGTCGTCCTTCAGGGGGAACACCGTCAGCGAGTCGGTTATGGGATAACGACTCAACAAACCCGAATCATCACTGAAGAAAGAATAATACGTCTCGCCACGCTCGGCCAACGACCGTACCATGCGGTCGCAGAAACGCGTGTTGTGGTAATTGCGCACTTCGCTGAACGTCACAAAATCCGGTTTCAGCCGGACAATCTCATCGACAATGGCATCGTAGCCGTCGGGCACCACAGTGCCCTCCTGCCAGATGTTCCATTGGAGCACCGTAAAACTGTCCTGCTCTTTCTGTCCGACCTCCCCGTTTTCTGCAAAGGCCGGAACGCCCGCCATCATCAGCAGGCCGCAAAATAAAGAATATAGTTTCATGCCATGAAAATATAAAGGATATACTAAGTTACAGCTGTGCCTGCTCACGGCTCTTGCCGATGGCAAAAGACAAGCCGATAAAGGCATTCACACTCCGCGAGTTCTTACCCAGATACATGTAGTCCGTACCCAGCATCACAGGACCCAACTTGATGCCCAGACCGAACGACTTACCCGCACTCTGCAACATGGAGTAGCTGAGCGACAGGTTCAACAGGCTCCAAGGCCGATAGGTTCCAATCACGGTCAGTTCGCTCAAGGTGTTCAGCTGTCCCCAACGCGTCGTAGAAAGGATACCGGCAGACAGTTTATTGTTGAAGAAAGTGTATTCAGCCCCCAACACCAGCGTAGTGGGAAGCGTCGTAGTGCGTGCCTTCTTCTCAGAGTTCTCCTCCAAGCCTATCAAATCGAGGTCGATGACATCCCCGCCAGACACGCGGTCGTAGAAATCCTGGATATTGCCATCGGCCACGGAGTAAGCCTCGTGTGTATGGCCTTCGGCTACCAGCGAAGAGCCTTTGGACCACTTGATGAATCCCAAATCCAGCACAGCAGCCGACACAGTCAGGTTATCCAACAGGCGATAAGTGGCTCCCAAATCGATGCCGACACCATAACCTCCAATACCAAAGTTATTATATTCCACTTCATCCACATATCCATCGGAATTGGTCAGCAGGTCCAGTCCCTTCATATTGGCTTCGGCATAAGCATCCACATTCAGTTCGGCAGAACCGCTACCGGCATACAGATTCTCGGTATTGATGCGCACATTATCAATATGCATATCCAAATTACCGGCACCCAGCAGGAAGTTGAACTTACCGCCTACGGTCAAACGGTCGCCAATGGCACGCGCATAGCCCACGCCCACTTCCGCATAAGCATTCAGTGCCAAAGCCTGCCCGTTGAAACCGAAGCTCCGGTTATCCCATTCATTATCATTCTCCGGCATGTCGCGCAGGAAATCGAAAAGCCCTTTCGGGAAACGGCCTTCGACATCGGTGCGTACTCCAACGTTGAACGACCAGAATCCTTTTCCTTTATAGAAACCGAAGGAGACGAGGTCGGTGGCGACAGAGACCGAAGCTTTGTTCATGCCCTTCAGCTTGTCGTTGAATGCTGAGCTGCTCCAGAAATCATCTCCGGCATCAAACATATCAATGACGTCTTGCGTGCCCAGCGAATTGGTGTAGGCAGACACATTAAGCATACCCAAGGCCGGCACATCGACATAACCCCGGGATGGCAACCAAGCCGGATTAAGCTGCAAACGACTGCTTCCGTCCATAAAATAAGATGAACGCAGGAACTGGGCATGAGCGGACAAAGAGACCGCCAACAAAATAAATGCACAAAGCAAATGTTTCCCACAAAAATGCATTTTTCTCATAATTATCATACTTGTTTAAAAAAAATAGTCTATGGCTTTCTCACAGACTGACTCATTTTCCATCTATCAATCAGGCGTGAAAGCTGCACGGACTGCGGGTGAAACACAATACACAACACGCAACCGGTAACGCCTTATGCTCGCTTAGAGATTGCAAATTTATATATTCTTCTGAAAAAGACCAACACAAACGAAATTATTGACACAAACCTTCAGCCAACATGCGCCCTATGGAGCGATGTAACTTTTCATGCACAACACAAATATGCCGTACACAGGCGACTTCTCTGCCAACCTCTTCGAAGGAAACAGCCAAGCGATAAGCAGCCTACTTCCAGGCGATAAGCAACAAGCTCGTTATATATATGGAGCAACACGCTGATTATCAACCAGACATTTTTCCGAGGCCAACACCAAAGGAACGAAAGTTCAGACAACCGATTGTGCCGATTATCCGCTCAAAAAGCAGGAAAAGAAGAAATGGCAGCAAAGAATGGCAGGAAAAACGGAAGAAATTGCTTACTTTTGCACAAAAATCCATCGACTAATGAGCGTTATACAGATAAAAGACAAGAAATTTGCAGTTTCCATACCCGAAGAAACCATCCTGAAAGAAGTGAGCCGCGTAGCCGCGGAAATCAACCGCGACCTGGCAGGCAAGAATCCACTGTTTCTCAGCGTGCTGAACGGCTCGTTCATGTTCACAGCCGACCTGATGAAACGTATCAACATCCCCTGCGAAATATCTTTCGTCAAACTGGCATCCTACCAGGGGATCGCCTCAACGGGCAAGGTGAAGGAAGTCATCGGCATCACCGAAGACCTGACGGACCGCACCATCGTCATCGTAGAAGATATTGTGGACACGGGCTTGACGATGCAACGCCTCCTCGAAACATTGGGCACGCGACGTCCAAAGGAAATCCACATCGCTACCCTGCTACTCAAACCGGAAAAGCTGAAGGTGGACCTCGACATCGAATACGTGGCCATGCAGATTCCCAACGACTTCATCGTGGGCTATGGACTGGACTACGACGGGCTGGGACGAAACTACAAAGACATTTATACAGTGGTTAATGATTAATGGTTAATGGTGAATGGGCTGCGCGTGGAACATCCTTGCTATTAACCATTAACCATTTACCATTTACCATTAACCACTAACCACTAACCATTAACCACTAACCATTAATAAAATGCTAAACATCGTAATTTTCGGCGCTCCCGGCTCAGGCAAGGGAACGCAAAGTGAGAGAATCGTAGCCAAGTATGGAATCAACCATATCTCCACCGGAGACGTGCTGCGTGCCGAAATCAAAGCCGGTACCGAACTGGGCAAAACTGCCAAAGGATACATCGACCAGGGACAACTGCTGCCGGACAACCTCATCGTAGACATTCTGGCTTCTACGCTGGATGGGCTGAAAGATTCGAAGGGCGTCATCTTCGACGGATTCCCCCGCACCATCGCACAGGCAGAGGCGCTGAAGAAGATGCTGGCCGAGCGGGGTCAGGAAGTAAGCATCATGCTGGACCTCGAAGTGCCCGAAGACGAGCTGATGAACCGCCTCATCCTGCGCGGACAACAGAGCGGACGCGCCGACGACAACGAAGAGACTATCCGCAAGCGCCTCACCGTCTACCACAGCCAGACGGCTCCCCTCATCGACTGGTACAAGCAGGAGGGCAAGTATTGCCACATCAACGGACTGGGCGAACTGGAACGCATCACGGAAGACATCTGTGCGGCGATTGATAAGGTGAAGTAATCTCATTCTCCCGCATATTTGCACTATAAAAAGTGCAATTTCCCCATAAAAGTGCACTGAATTCAGTGCACTTTTCGTATCTTTGCCCCGAAAAAGGAGAAGAAATGGAGAAATTACAAGCCTACTTTGATGCTTTGTTGAGGGATACACCCACTGAACACCACCGTTATATGTTCAACCGCATAGACTGGGAGAACCGTCTGGTGGGGCTGGTAGGACCGCGCGGCGTGGGAAAAACCACGCTGATGCTGCAACATGCCAAGGAACGGCTGGAGCGCAACACGACGCTCTTTGTCAACGCCGACGACCTCTATTTCTCTACCCGACACTTGGTGGACCTGGCCGATGACTTTGTCAAACGGGGAGGACGTCACCTCATCATTGACGAGATACATAAGTACCAGGATTGGGCACGCGAACTGAAACTGATATACGACTATCATGCAGGATTGCGCGTTATCTTCACCGGATCGTCCATCCTGGACATTCACAAAGGAGCAGCCGACCTGAGCCGCCGCGCCTTACTCTACCACATGCAGGGGCTTTCTTTCCGCGAATACATGCAGATGTTCCACGGCATCCGGTTGCCTGTGCTGACTTTAGATGACATCCTGCACCACCGTCTGGAACTGCCGCGCGACTTCCATCCCTATGCTTACTTCCCGGACTATCTGAAGCAAGGCTATTATCCGTTCTCACAGGAACGGCAATTCGACATCCGCCTCCAACAGGTAGTGACCAAAACCCTGGAAACAGACATCCCCCAATACGCAGAGATGAGTGTCGCCACCAGCCGCAAACTGAAACGCCTGCTTACCGTTATCGCCCAGAGCGTGCCCTTCAAACCCAACATGAGCCATATCGCTACTACGATAGGCATCAGCCGGAACAGCCTGGCCGATTATTTCCTCTATCTGGAAGAGGCCGGTCTCATCGCCCAGCTGCGCGACGACACCGGCGGCATCCGGGGATTGGGCAAGGTGGACAAGGTTTATCTGGATAATCCCAATCTCGTGTATGCTTTGGCACAACAGACTGCTGATACCGGCAATCTGCGCGAAACATTCTTTTTCAACCAGACCCGTGTCAACCACGATACTATCACCTCTTCCGTTTCCGACTTCCGGATTGATGACTCTACGTTCGAAGTCGGAGGACGAAACAAAAAGCAAAAGCAACTGCAAGGCATTGAACAGGGATATGTGGTGAAAGACAACATCGAAAGCGGTTATATGAATGTCATTCCTTTATGGCAGTTCGGACTGAATTATTAACTACAATTATATAATTAGGAAATTATGCCAGAATCAAACTTCGTAGACTACGTGAAGATATACTGCCGCTCGGGCAAGGGCGGACGGGGTTCCACACACATGCACCGAGCCAAGTACATGCCCAAGGGTGGACCCGACGGAGGCGACGGCGGACGCGGCGGCAACATCATCCTGCGCGGCAACCGCAACTACTGGACGCTGCTGCACCTGAAGTATCAGCGCCACGTGCTCGCCGGACACGGCGAAAGCGGCTCGAAGAACCGCAGCTTCGGCAAGGACGGCGAGGACAAGGTGATAGAAGTACCCTGCGGCACCGTGGCCTACAACGCCGAAACGGGCGAATACTTGTGCGATGTCACCGAGCACGGGCAGGAGGTCATCCTGCTGAAAGGTGGACGCGGTGGACTGGGCAACTGGCACTTCCGCACCGCCACGCGACAGGCACCGCGCTTTGCCCAGCCGGGTGAGCCGATGCAGGAGATGACCATTATCCTGGAACTGAAACTGCTGGCCGACGTGGGCCTGGTGGGCTTCCCCAACGCGGGCAAATCAACCCTGCTTTCTACCGTATCGGCCGCCAAACCGAAGATTGCCAACTATCCCTTCACCACACTGGAGCCCAACCTGGGCATCGTGTCCTACCGCGAAGGCAAGTCGTTTGTCATGGCAGACATCCCCGGCATCATCGAGGGGGCCAGCCAGGGCAAAGGACTGGGACTGCGCTTCCTGCGCCACATCGAGCGCAACTCACTGTTGCTCTTCATGGTGCCTGCCGATGCGGACGACATCGCCAAGGAATACGACATCCTGCTGAATGAACTGAAGACATTTAATCCCGAGATGCTGGACAAGCAGCGTGTGCTGGCCGTCACCAAGTGCGACATGCTGGACCAGGAACTGATGGACGAAATAGAACCGACACTGCCCGCCGGCATCCCGCACGTGTTCATCTCCTCCGTCAGCGGGCTGGGCATCGACGTGCTGAAGGACATCCTCTGGACTGAACTGAACAAAGAGAGCAACCGCCTGGAAGGACACATCGAGAGCATCGCACATCGTCCCAAGGACATGAGCCACCTGGCCGAAGAACTGCGCGAGGAAGGTGCCGATGAAGACCTTAGCGTGGAATACGTGGACGAGGACGACATCGAAGACCTGGAAGACTTCGAATACGAAGAGGACTGGGACGAGGAAGAGGAAAACGACAAGGAACAGCAGTGACCATGAAAGTTATCCTGGAAACCCGCCGACTCCTGCTCCGCGAACTGAGGCAGGAAGACTTCGACGATGCTTGCCTGCTGCTGCAAGACCCGGAGGTAATGTATGCCTACGAAGGTCCTTTCAGCCGGGAGGAAGTGCAAGCATGGCTGGACAAACAACTGCGCCGCTACCGGGAAGACGGGTTCGGTCTTTGGGCACTGGTGGAGAAAAGCAGCGGCACCCTCATCGGGCAATGCGGCCTTACGCTCCAGGACTACAAGGGCAGGCGGGTTCCCGAGATAGGATACCTGCTGCGCCGGGCCTACTGGCACCAGGGATTTGCCATCGAAGCCGCCCGTGCTTGCAGGGAGTATGCGTTTCAGGCACTTGGTTTCCGGGAGGTCTATTCTATCATACGCGACACCAACTTCCCCTCGCAACAAGTGGCCCTGCGCAACGGCATGGACCTGGTGGACCGGATGGTGAAGCACTATAAGGGAATAGACATGCCGCATCTGGTGTTCAAAGTCGGAAAAGATGCCTGTCTGCAGCACCACTTCCTTCAATATCCCGAAATCTGCGCCTTCAGCACCACGCGCCGTGGCGGTGTCAGCACCGGAACTTATGCCTCGCTGAACTGTACACCCTACACGGGTGATGCCCCCCAGTGCGTCAGCCGCAACCAGGAGATACTGCTTGCAGCCCTGCCCCAACACCCGCGAGCACTCGTCATTCCCTGGCAGACGCACAGCACGCGAATATTGCCCATAGACGATGCTTTCCTCTCTGCGAACGAGGAACAACGCCACGCCTTGTTGCAAGGCATTGATGCCTTGGTTACCGACCGCCCCGGCATCTGCCTCTGCATCTCTACCGCAGATTGCATACCTATTCTATTATATGACAAGAAGCACCAAGCCATCGCTGCCGTCCATGCCGGTTGGCGGGGCACGGTGAATTTCATCGTCGGCCACGCGCTGGAACAGATGCGCACCTTTTACGGCACGGACGGGGCAGATGTTTCGGCCTTTATCGGACCGGGCATCTCACTCCGGGCCTTCGAGGTAGGCGACGAAGTGTACGAGGCTTTCTGCCAGGCCGACTTCCCGATGGAACGCATCGCCCGCCGCGAAAGCAAATGGCACATCGACCTGCCTGAAGCCAACCGCCTGCAACTGCTGGACTTCGGCGTACCGTCTTCTGCCATCGAGACCTCCGGCATCTGCACCTATACGCAATATGACGATTTTTTCTCGGCGCGACGGCTGGGTGTAAAGTCTGGACGGATGCTGACGGGAATCATGCTAAATTACAGTTAACTCATTTATGTCCATACTTATGTTTCACCTCACCCTCTCACCCGAACTCAAGTCGTACTGCCCCGAATACCGCGGTGCAGCTGTCCTGGCAAACGTCACCAACACACCTTATTCCGAAGGACTTTGGCAGGAGATAGACTCTTTCACCCAAACCTTGCGCGCCTCGGAGACAGCCGACAGTATCAAGCAGCAACCTGCCATTGCTGCCACACGCGAAGCCTACCGCCGATTGGGCAAAGACCCCAGCCGCTATCGCCCCTCGGCCGAGGCCCTGCGCCGCCGACTGCTACGCGGACTGGAACTGTACAGAATTGATACACTGGTAGATCTGATAAACCTCGTCTCGCTGCGGACAGGCTACAGCATAGGCGGATTCGATGCGGACAAGATTCAAGGCGCAGACCTCTGCTTGGGAGTAGGACAGCCCAATGAGCCGTTTGAAGGCATCGGACGGGGCATGCTCAACATCGAAGGACTGCCTGTGTTCCGCGACGCTGCAGGAGGCATCGGCACACCCACCAGCGACAACGAGCGTACCAAAATGGGGTTAAGCACCCGACGCATACTGGCCATCATCAACGGATATGACGGAAACGGACAGCGGTTGCACGAAGCCGCCAGCATGACACAGGAGCTGCTGGAAAGATATGCAGAGGCAAACGGAGGGGAGATCGTATTCTTCGAATAAGAAAAAAACGATACGTCTGCACAAAGTATGCAAACCTTTCACTACCTTTGCGGAAAATAGAAGAAGTAAAAAACCGCGAATGATAGAAAAACTGATTGTACTCGAAGATATAGACCCCGTCCTCTTTTACGGCGTGAACAACGCCAACATGCAGCTCATCAAGGCACTTTACCCCAAACTGCGCATCGTGGCGCGGGGCAATGTCATCAAGGTGCTGGGCGATGAAGAAGAGATGTGCGCCTTCGAAGAGAGCATCATCAAACTGGAAAAATATTGCGCTGAATACAACCAACTGAAAGAAGAAGTCATCATTGACATCATCAAGGGAAACGCCCCGCAGGCTGAGAAAAGCGGCAATGTCATCGTGTTCAGTGTCACCGGGAAGCCCATTATTCCCCGCAGCGACAACCAACAGAAACTGGTGGAGGCATTTCGCGAGCACGACATGGTGTTTGCCATCGGACCGGCCGGCTCTGGCAAGACGTACACTGCCATCGCTTTAGCCGTACGGGCACTGAAAAACAAGGAGATTAAGAAGATTATCCTGAGCCGCCCCGCCGTAGAGGCAGGCGAGAAGCTGGGCTTCCTGCCGGGTGACATGAAGGAAAAGATTGACCCCTACCTGCAACCCCTCTACGATGCCTTGCAGGACATGATACCTGCCGCGAAGTTGCAGGAATACATGGACCAGAACGTCATTCAGATAGCTCCGCTGGCCTTCATGCGCGGACGGACGCTGAACGATGCGGTGGTCATCCTGGACGAAGCCCAGAACACGACCTCTGCCCAAATCAAAATGTTCCTCACCCGCATGGGCATGAACACAAAGATGATTGTCACGGGCGACATGACGCAGATTGACCTGCCCTCATCGCAGGTGTCGGGACTGGTACAGGCGCTCCGTATTCTGAAAGGAGTCAAAGGCATTGCCTTCATCGAGCTGAACCACAAGGACATCGTGCGACATAAATTAGTCACCCGCATCGTCGAAGCCTACGACAAGTACGAGAAGGAGCAGAAGGCAGAACGGGAGCGCAAGAAAGAAGAAACCATAGCTAAAACAACAAGATATGAAAGCATTAACTAAAACAGACTACAACTTTCCCGGTCAGCAAGGTGTGTACCACGGGAAAGTGCGCGACGTGTACAACATCAACGGTGAGAAACTTGTCATGGTGGCTACAGACCGAATCTCGGCCTTCGACGTCATCCTTCCGAAAGGCATCCCTTACAAGGGACAGATCTTGAACCAGATTGCTGCAAAGTTCCTCGACGCGACAACAGACATCTGCCCCAACTGGAAACTCTCCACACCCGATCCGATGGTAACAGTCGGCGTATTCTGCGAGGGATTCCCCCTGGAGATGATTGTACGCGGCTACCTCTGCGGCTCGGCATGGCGTGCCTATAAGAGCGGCGTGCGTGAAATCTGCGGCGTGCGTCTGCCGGAGGGTATGAAAGAAAACCAGAAATTCCCGGTGCCCATCATCACTCCGACAACGAAAGCCGAAATTGGCGAACATGATGCCGACATTTCCAAAGAAGAAATCCTGAAGCGCGGTCTTTGCACGCCCGAAGAATATGCCATCCTCGAAGACTATACCCTGCGCCTCTTCGAACGCGGCACGAAGATTGCCGCCGAACGGGGACTCATCCTGGTGGATACGAAGTATGAGTTCGGCAAGCACGGCGGACAAATCTACCTGATGGACGAGATACACACGCCCGACTCCAGCCGCTACTTCTACAGCGAGGGTTACGAAGAACGTTTCGCCGCAGGTGAACCGCAACGCCAGCTCAGCAAGGAATTCGTACGCGAATGGCTGATGGACAACGGATTCCAAGGCAAGGAGGGACAGCAGGTGCCTGAGATGACAGACGACATCGTCCGCGGCATCAGCGACCGCTACGTGGAACTGTACGAGCACATCACGGGCGAGAAGTTCGTACCGCAAGATACGGAAGACATCGCTACACGCATCGAACGGAATGTAACGAATTATCTCAACGCGTAACATCCAGCCGGCAAGCCCCGGCACCCCTCCCAGGAGTATCTGTGAGGCCGATTCCGGGGCTTCCGACATCAAAGCCCGTTTCATTCTACACCAAAGCCACTCTGATGCTACGTCAAAGCTGGTTTCACCCTACATCAAAGCCGTTAAGATGACACTTCATCCAGACGGCATCCCGTTTGTAAACAAAAACAAATAAGATATGGACTATCCTCAAGAGAAAGTCAAGCCCTACGGACAAGAGGGGCGAAAGGCGGAGCAAGTGGAACGCATGTTCGACCACATCGCCCCCGCCTACGACCGTCTGAATCACCTCATGTCATTAGGCATCGACCGCTTGTGGCGGCGCCGTGCCATCCGCTGGCTGCGTCCCTTCCGCCCCGCCCTGGTGCTGGACGTGGCTACAGGCACGGGTGACTTTGCCATACAGGCCTGCCGAATGCTGCCCTCCGCTTCGCTTACGGGCGTCGACCTGTCCGAAGGCATGATGCAGGTGGGGCGCCGGAAGGTGGAGCAGGCGGGGCTGGCCGCCCGTATCGACTTCCAACGGGAGGACTGTGAGGCGCTGACCTTTGCCGACGCCTCGTTCGATGCCGTCACCGTGGCCTTCGGCATCCGCAACTTCGAACATCTGGACCGCGGACTCCGGGAGATGTGCCGTGTACTCCGTCCGGGTGGCCACTTGGTCATCTTGGAGCTTTCTACCCCCACCCGTTTCCCCATGAAGCAGTTGTTTGCCCTCTATTCCAAAGCGGCCATGCCCTTGATGGGGCGCACCATCTCGCACGACGACAGCGCCTACACCTACCTGCCGGAGAGCATCCGCGCCTTCCCGCAGGGCGAAGTGATGCAGGAAAGCATCCGCCTTGCCGGCTTCTCGCAAGTCTGCTTCCGTCGGCTGACGTTCGGCCTCTGTACGCTGTATATGGCAACGAAATGAATATTTACCCTTAATACCAGATTTCATGAAAACGAATGCTTTATTTTCATTGTGCATAGGCATCATCCTGTGTCAAGCCTTCTTCCTAACTTCGTGCAGCGAGAGCAATGGGGGAAACGACGACATCATCTGGGATTTCGCCCCCATCAACTTCATCATCGCCGTGCAGGACGCCGAAGGCAACGACCTTCTCAACCCGCTGACCGAGGGGCACATTCTGGAGCAAGACATCAAAGCTATCTATCAAGGGAAAGAGTATAAACTGAACGAACAGGTAGCCCAAACGAGAGATTACTTAGCCATCTTACGCGGTTTGCAGGCTTTTATGACAGAGGACGGACGCTACATGCTTTTCTTCGGCGAACTGGACGGAACCGACACATACGACAACGAAACCCTCACACTGGACTGGGGCGACGGCACCACCGATGTCATCACCTTCTCCAGCCGCCTGACGTGGAATTCACCGGAAGACCCGGAGTTCAACCGCCATTTTTACCTGAACGGAGTGGAGCAGGAGTCTTCCACATTCCTTCTGACTAAAGAGCCCGGCACTTCCCCGGCCTGGAGCCGCAGTTCGTGGAGCATCGTTGATGCTGATTTCTATATCGATGCCGAAGACAAGACCGATATACACGCCGACCTGCAAACTGCTCCTTACCAAATCGGATGCAGCCTTCAGCTTGACAACCCATCGTCCATCTTTTCCGAAGGTGATAAAGGCGTATTAAGATGGTTAGATTCTGATAACCAGTCGATAATAGGAAGAGCATTGACCATAAAGCGCATAGTCAACTTTGCAGAGTTCACCCAAGACATCACAGACAAATATCAGTCCTACCCGCCCGATGCTCAAATTGAATTCTATATGGCATGGGAAATCGAACTGGGCAAAGACGTGCGGAGGAGCTATGACGTGTTTGCCGTCCACTCCCCCACGGACGGCTATACGCTTTGGATATACGAAGACCTGACAAAAACATATCAGGCCCAATATCCCGACCTACAGATAGAGAAAGTGATACGGACATTGGTCGGCAAAATGACTATTGAAGAATGACAGTTCAATAAACAACGATTACAGAAACAACCCATATATTTATCTTTCATCATGGACAAATACGGTTTAATCGGCTATCCGCTGAAACATTCGTTCTCCATTACTTACTTCAACGAGAAGTTCCAGTCGGAAAACATTGACGCAGAGTATGTCAACTTCGAAATCCCCAGCATTGAGGACTTTCCCGAGGTAGTGGACGAGAACCTCAACCTATGCGGATTGAACGTTACCATCCCCTACAAAGAACAAGTCATCCCCTACCTGGACGAACTCGACCCGGACACGGCCAAGATAGGCGCCGTGAACGTCATCAAAATCATCCGCCAAGGCAAAGCCAAGGTGAAACTCGTGGGCTACAACTCGGACATCATCGGCTTCACGCAGTCCATCGAACCCCTGCTGCAAGACCATCATAAGAAGGCATTGCTGCTGGGCACGGGTGGTGCCTCGAAAGCCGTCTACCACGGTCTGGCAAACCTGGGTATAAAGAGCACCTATGTTTCGCGCAACAAACGCGACAAGGAAACCATCACCTACCAGGACCTGACACCTGAAGTAATGGCCGAGCACACCGTTATCGTCAACTGCACACCCGTGGGCATGTATCCCAAAGTTGACTTCTGCCCGGACATCCCCTACGACCTGCTGACGCCCCAGCACCTGCTCTACGACCTGCTGTACAATCCCGACGAAACCCTCTTCATGAAGAAGGGCCGCGCCCAGGGCGCCACCGTGAAGAACGGACTGGAGATGTTGCTGCTGCAGGCGTTTGCTGCTTGGGAGATTTGGCACCGCTGACACAGAGAACAGGTATGAAGCACAAAAAACTCTTCATCGGCATCCTCACCGGGGTGCTGATACTCATTGTCGTGCTGTTTGCCGCAGGCTACTTCATGGTTGACTACGCCCTGAAGCCCGGCGAACTGACCACCCGCAGCCGTAACATCAACGGTTCGTGGGAGCAGATGCGTCACGACTATCCCGAACTCGGCCCGTGGCTGGACAGCCTGCGCACGGTTGATGCCCTGAAAGAAACCTATATAGAAAATGAACGGGGCGAACGCCTCCATGCCTTCTACGTTCCTGCCGCACGTCCCACGCGGCGCACCGCCCTCATCATCCACGGTTATACCGACAATGCCATCCGCATGATGCCCATCGGCTACTTGTACAGCCGCCAGCTGGGCTACAACATCCTGTTGCCCGACCTCCACGCCCACGGTCTGAGCGAGGGAGATGCCGTCCAGATGGGATGGCTCGACCGGCTGGACATACAACGATGGGCCAATGAGGCGCGTCAACTCTTTGGCGACAGCATACGAACTGTGGTGCACGGCATCTCGATGGGTGCAGCCACTACAATGATGTTCAGCGGAGAGGTGAAGCAGATGAACGTCCAGCCCCCCAAATGCTTCGTGGAAGACTGCGGCTATACCTCCGTATGGGATGAGTTTGCAGGAGAACTGAAGAACCGGTTTGGCCTGCCCGCCTTCCCTTTGCTCGACATCGCCTCCCTGTTCTGCCAATGGCGATACGGTTGGAATTTCCGTGAGGCATCTGCCTTGGAACAGGTCAGGCAATGCACCCTGCCCATGCTCTTCATCCACGGCGATGCCGACACCTTTGTACCCACATGGATGGTACACCCGCTCTACGAGGCCAAGCCTGGACCGAAAGAGCTGTGGCTGGTGCCCGGAGCCGAACACGCCGTGTCTTATAAGGAGAATAAAGAGGAATATACGCGGCGGGTAAAGAATTTTGTGGACAAATATATCCGATAACTCCCGCAAAAGCCGTATCTTAGCCGCCGAAACATCAAGAAGAGACTGCATGAAACGAATCATTCCCCTTCTCATCCTGTGGCTGTGCCTGCCTTTCTGCGTGCGGGCACAGCAAACCATCTATACACCCGACAACCTGCCCAAGGTGCATATCCAGAACAAATACCGCTATCTGTGCGACCCCGCGGGCATCATCAGCCCCGCCGCCACGGACAGCATCGACCGCATGCTTTACCGCCTGGAACAGCAGACGGGCATCGAAACCGTGGTGGCCGTGGTGCCCAGCATCGGCGAGGCCACGTGCTTCGACTTCTGCCACGAACTGCTCAATTCGTGGGGCGTAGGCAAGAAGGGGAAGGACAACGGGCTGGTCGTCCTGCTCGTCACTGACCAGCGTTGCATTCAGTTCTACACGGGCTACGGTCTGGAAGGCGTGCTGCCCGACGCCATCTGCAAGCGCATCCAGACGCAAGATATGATTCCTTATCTGAAAGACGAACGCTGGAGCGAAGGCATGGTAGCGGGTATCCGCGCTACCTGTGCCCGTCTGGACGGTTCGATGGAGAACGACGGCAATACATCCGAAGATGGAGACCTGGGAACTGCCGTTGCCATCATCTTTGCCTTCATCCTCTTCGCCATAGCCATCAGCATTGCAGTTGCCCAACGCAAGACCCGTTGCCCCCATTGCAAGAAGCATACCCTGCAACGTGCGAGCAGCCAGGTGGTCTCCTTCCACAACGGTGTGAAGACGGAAGACGTCACCTACATCTGCCGCAACTGCGGCCATGTGGTCAAACGCCGCGAGCGCCACGGACAAGACAATAACCGCGGGCGAGGCGGAGGCTGGGGAGGTCCGGTCATCTTCGGTGGCGGATTCGGAGGTGGCGGCGGATTCGGAGGCAGCTTCGGTGGAGGAAGCGGCGGCGGAGGAGGAGCAGGCTCCAGGTTCTAAATGAAGAATTAAGAATGAAGAATATACGAATCCATTAATTACAATCAAAAGAAGAAGCGAAGTATGAAGAAGACAACTACCCTTATCATTATCGCAGTCGTTGCCGTACTGGCCATCTGGGCCGTAACGGGTTACAACGGACTGGTGTCGATGGACGAGAAAGTAAGCAACCAGTGGGCCAACGTGGAGACACAGTACCAGCGTCGCGCCGACCTCATCCCCAACCTGGTGAACACCGTCAAGGGCTATGCCGCCCACGAACAGGAGACACTGGAAGGAGTCATCGAAGCACGCAGCAAGGCCACGCAAATCAAAGTAGACCCCGCCGACCTGACGCCCGAGAAGCTGGCCGAATACCAAGCCGCACAAGGACAACTGGCCTCGGCTCTGGGCAAACTGCTGGCCATCACCGAGAACTATCCCGACCTAAAGGCCAATCAGAACTTCCTGGAACTGCAAGCCCAACTGGAAGGCACGGAGAACCGCATCAACGTGGCACGCAAGAACTTCAACGACACGGCACGCGAGTTCAATACCGCCATCCGCCGCTTCCCCAAGAACATCCTGGCCGGACTGTTCGGCTTCGAAAAGCGTGCCTATTTCGAGGCTCAGGCCGGAGCGGAGACGGCACCGACGGTGGAGTTCTGAGAACTGCCGACTGGATATTCCGACAAATAGCTGTATCTTTGCACCATGCGTCTCCAAGACAAGAAAGGGAGGCGGCAAGCAAAACATCTTTAGGACTCATTTCATTTCGAAAAAAGAACCGGAAGCACCCCCGATATACACGAGGCTTCCGGTTCTTTTTTTATGATGCGACAGGTGCCGTCAGCGGATAAAGTTCGTGCGCAACGGCTCCTCCGCCCCGCGGGGAAAGTCGATGCCCGCCTGCCGTCCCGCCTCGATGCAGCGCAGGAGCCACGCCATGTTGCGTCCCAGCGTGCGCATGGTCTGCAGGCCTTCGAGGTCTTGGCGTACCTCGTCGGGCGTATTGCCGTGCACCATGTTCCAGTATTGCGAGGAAACTACAGGCATGGAACTGATGGTGAAGTATTTGTTCAGCTGGTCGAAGGTAGCCGTAGCACCTCCGCGCCGACAGCTGGCAATGGCCGCAGCAGGCTTCCCGGTGAACACGCCCCGGCGGTTGCCCGCATAGAAGGCACGGTCCATGAACGAAGTGATGGCGCCGCTGGCCGAAGCGAAGTGCACGGGCGAACCGAACACGAATCCGTCCGCTTCCGCCGCCTTGTCCAGAAACTCATTCACCACATCATCGCGGAAACAGGCTTTCTTCTCCGCACAACTGCCGCAACCGATACATCCGGCCACGGGCTTCACACCCAACCACACGATTTCCGTCTCCACGCCCGCCGCTTGCAGGGTGGCGGCCACTTCCGAGAGGGCCGTATAGGTGCAGCCCTCCTTGTGAGGGCCGCCGTTCAAAAGCAATACTTTCATACTAAATCTGTCACAAATTGGTTTTCACTCCGCAAAGATACGGAATCCAGTTCAGATATCCCGTGCCTCGTCCGAGGAATGAACAATGACCCAATCCGACTTGGTGGTATCATACACCCCTTCAAAGAAACTGTAATTCGTCAGTTCGATGAAACGCTTCATGTCGGCCAATTGCTCGTCCGTCATGGAATGAGTGGCTTTCGCTAGCTCATAAGCCATCCATCCCAAGCTAGTAAAGCTGTATGGATTGAGCGACAACGCCAGCCGCCCGTCTCCGTCAAACCCATAACTGGCAGAGAAGTAGTTACCCGCCGCAAACGCGGGAGCATAAGTCAAGGCGGATACATCCCCCACGAATGCCTCATAGATGCGCTCCTCAGCACTGTGCGCAGGATTTCCGTCGGTGTCCGGGCCGCCTAGATGGAACATGAGGAGTTGGTCCATGTCCACGCGAGGCCAAAACTTGCTGGCACTGAGCAGACGGTAATCCGCCTCGCCCGTCGGCTTTATCAGCCATTCATAAGTATAATCGTTGTGGAAGACGAACTTCATCTCGTCGTAGGCCTCGCCCAGCCGCTCGCCCATCTGTTGCAGCATGGTTTGTACAAAGTCGTAATCGTCGCCGCGTGAAGGCGCCTGCTTCAACTCCAGACAATCCGACCCGAAACGGAAGATATACTCGCGGTCGCTCAGTTCGGGTATGGCCAACTCCGAAACCACCGACAGATTCAAATAGTCGGTCGCCTCCTCATACTGCCCTTGCACCCGGACGTAGTTACCCGCCTCGGTCGCCTCGCCTTCGAACGTCACCGTCCCCACGCCCTGCACGGGATCCAGTATTAGGCGGGGCAGATACACGCCTATGGGGTAATCCTTTTCAAAATCATTCCAACCCATCATCATGACCATCTCCATTTTCGTCCCATCCTCCGACCAGGGACGGAAGGCAACCCGCATGTAGGGTTCCTCCCCGTTGTAGAGTACACTCAAATCGGGCGTGCTTTTGTTGTTGCCAAACTCGTGTTCGGTCATCAAGGACCAGTCAGTCGGCGGAGATGCCGGCTCATCGTTCTCACAGCCCGCCAGCCAAGTCATGGCAGACAGACAAAGAAGGCCGTACAAGGCACCTCGGATTGCATTGTGTTTCATAAGGCTATTTATTTAAGATTCCACAAAAATAGGAGCTTGTTTCCAAATAAACAAATTTTCCACCTACCGGGTAGCAGAAAAACTTTTCAATGAGGATGCAGTATTTAACGCCCGCACGCCCTTCCCGCTACCAAGAGCCTGTCTTTATCCTGCCAAGACAGCCTCTTGGCAGCGGGAAGGCATTTTATAGAAGCCTTATTAATAATATATAAAAGCCTTATATAACATACATATAAGCCTTTTATAACTGATATAAAAGCCTTATATTTGTGTTATGAAAGGCTTATATATATCATCAAGCAAGCGGCAAGAGAGGCTCTTGGCAGGACAAAGGCAGGCCCTTGGCAGTGCAAGAGAGATCCGCAGGCCGCAGCAAGGGAAGTTATAAACTTAAAAACGAGACAGTTATGTTTTTCAAGAAAGGCAAACAGAAGATTGGGGGAATCGTCAAATGGTTTCCGCGCGAAGTGGTGTTCAGCCGCCACCCCGCCACCATCAAAGACCTGGCGGAGGAGATTGCCCACATGAGCACCGCCTCGCCGGGCGATGTCTACCTGGTGCTGGCCTGCCTGCCGCGGGTGATGGCCCAGTTCATGAGCGAAAGCCGCCCGGTGCACATCGAGGGCCTCGGCTCGTTCTACTTCAAGCTCTCCTGCGCCGGCCGCGGGGTGGACTCGCCGGAGGAGGTGGACCGCAAGCAGATAAAGTCCATCCGCGTCCAGTTCCTGCCCGAACGCCAAGGCAAAGGGAAGTTCATGCGCCGACCGATGACGGAGGGCGTCAGCCTCATTTCCTGGGAGGGCGAAGTGGACGACGGGAAAGCCGCAGAGACCACTCTCTTAGACGAATAGTGCTATGGTAAGTAGTGATGTTAAAGATGGCGAGGTGAACAAAGGCTTTCTTGCTTTCCTGCTTCACCCCCGTGAGGACATGCCGCTTGATAATCGTCCCTTATCATTGTTTCGCACTTGTTGTTGGTATTTCGGGCTAAATATTCTTATGGTTGTCGGAATGGCCATTTTAGTGACATTAGATCTTTCGCCCGATACAGGGTCGGACAGTACTAAAGATGCTCCTCTTTGGAAAGTAATGCTTATCCTGCCCTTAGTGGAGGAAATCGTATTCCGTCTTCCTCTGCGGCGCAAGCGGTGGATATGGACGGTTTGGGCAGGAATCACGGCCTTCATGATTACAACTTTAGCATCCGGTTTGAAGATTTATGATATGGAGAGCTTGGTATGGAGATTACCCGTAGCTATGGTGGTTGCAGGATGGATGGGATGGCTTGGCTGGAAATGGATGAAAAAGATTCCATTCGGGTGGTTATTCTATGGATTTGCTTTGATGTTCGGCCTTCTTCATTTGAGTAACTTTGTATGGGGCGATGCGATCACAACGGGTACCTTTGCTTTTCTCATACTTTATTCGGCAGACAAGATCACATCGGGATTGGTGCTGGGCTATGCCCGTATCAGGCATGGTTTCTGGATGTGCGTATTGTTACATGTATTGAATAACTTGCCGTTTGTGGTATAAATACGTACTTGGCGATAGGCTGCTATGAGAATATTCGTTATCTTTGCACAAACAATCAAGAAGTAAAATATTTCATATCAGTTATGAGCAACCAGAGATACATGATGCGCGGCGTGAGCGCATCGAAAGAAGACGTTCACAACGCCATCAAGAACATCGACAAGGGTATCTTCCCGCGGGCTTTCTGCAAGATTATCCCCGACATCCTGGGCGGCGACCCGGAGTATTGCAACATCATGCACGCCGACGGCGCGGGCACCAAGTCCTCGCTGGCCTACCTCTATTGGAAGGAAACGGGCGACCTCAGCGTGTGGAAGGGCATCGCGCAAGACGCGCTGATTATGAACATCGACGACCTGCTGTGCGTGGGTGCGGTGGACAACATCCTGGTGTCCAGCACTATCGGGCGCAACAAGCTGCTGGTGCCGGGCGAAGTCATATCGGCCATCATCAACGGCACGGACGAGTTGCTGGCCGAACTGCGTGAGATGGGCGTGGGCGTCTATGCCACGGGCGGCGAAACGGCCGATATGGGCGACCTGGTGCGCACCATCATCGTAGACTCCACCGTGACCTGCCGCATGAAGCGCAGCGATGTCATCGACAATGCCAACATCCGTCCGGGCGACGTTATCGTGGGCCTCGCCAGCTACGGACAGGCTACTTACGAGAAGGAATACAACGGCGGCATGGGCAGCAACGGACTCACCTCCGCCCGCCACGACGTCTTTGCCAAATACCTGGCCGAGAAATATCCGGAAAGCTACGACCACGCCGTGCCCCAGGAACTGGTATACAGCGGCGCACTCCGCCTGACCGATGCCGTAGAGGGCAGCCCGCTGGATGCCGGCAAGCTCGTCCTCTCGCCCACCCGCACATACGCTCCGGTGGTGAAACGGTTGCTCGACGCCCTTCGCCCGGAGATTCACGGCATGGTGCACTGCTCGGGCGGCGCGCAGACCAAGGTGCTGCACTTCGTGGGCGACAACTGCCGCGTCATCAAGGACAACCTCTTCCCCGTACCCCCGCTGTTCCGCACCATCAAGGAGCAGAGCGGCACGGAGTGGGACGAGATGTACAAGGTGTTCAACATGGGACATCGCCTGGAAGTCTACCTCTCGCCGGAGCACGCCGAGGAGGTTATCGCCATCTCCAAGTCGTTCAATATCGACGCACAAGTCATCGGCCGCATCGAGGAAGGCGAACGGCGGGAGTTGATTATCCGGAGTGAATTCGGGGAGTTCAGGTATTAACCATCAATCTATAAAACAATAAGCAATGGAAACACCCGGAAAGAACCGCATCTTGTACATCGCAGGAGCGGTATTTTTCGCCGCCCTTTTTGTAGCAGACGGCATTGACATGGCCCTGCAATGGGACAGCTACACGATACCGAAGGTTATCCACACCTCCATCCACATGCTGGTTTGGATTCTGATGACCTGGTATTGCGCAAACGAGTTCAAAGTCCGACAGCGCAGGAACAGAGAACGGCATTATAAAACAACAGCAGGATGAAGAAAAGCAAGAAACGTAAATACTGGATAGCCGCCATCGTCTGGTTGGCGACCATGATACTGGCCAACAGCATCAACGAGTACTTCCACGCCAGCCCGCTGATACGCGGCATCACCGTGGGCTTCTGGGTCGTGGCGGCCTATATTCTGTTCAAAGACCTGATGCACCCGCAGATAGGGCGGCGAAAGAAGGATGAGGAGGACGAGGAATGAATATTGAATATCTTACCGACATAAGAACATCATAGAAGAATTATGAGCGAAACCAACACCCTATTAGAAAAACTCGACACCCTCGTAGCCCGCTTCGAGGAAGTATCGACGCTGATTACCGACCCGGCCGTCATCGCCGACCAAAAGCGCTACGTCAAGCTGACCAAAGAATACAAGGAACTGGGCGACCTGATGAAGGCCCGCAAGGAATACGTCCAGGTGCTCGGCGGCATCGACGAGGCGAAAGACATCATCGCCAACGAGACCGACCCGGAGATGCGCGACATGGCCCGCGAGGAGTTGGATCGCTGCGAGGCACGCCGCCCGCAACTGGAGGAGGAAATCAAGCTGCTCCTCATCCCCGCCGACCCGCAGGACAGCCGCAACGCTATCCTCGAAATCCGCGGAGGCACGGGTGGAGACGAGGCGGCACTCTTTGCCGGCGACCTCTTCCGCATGTACTCCAAATATTGCGAGCGCAAGGGCTGGCGGCTGGAGGTGTCCAGTGCCAACGAAGGCGCGGCGGGCGGATTCAAGGAAATCATCTGCTCGGTGACGGGCGAGGGTGTGTATGGCACGCTGAAGTACGAGAGTGGCGTGCACCGCGTGCAGCGTGTCCCGGCTACGGAGACACAGGGCCGGGTACATACATCTGCCGCATCCGTGGCTGTACTGCCCGAAGCCGAACCGTTCGATGTGGAAATCAACGAGGGCGAAATCAAGTGGGACACCTTCCGCAGCGGCGGCGCAGGCGGACAGAACGTGAACAAAGTGGAGAGCGGCGTACGCTTACGCTATAACTGGAAGAACCCCAACACGGGCGTGGTGGAGGAAATCCTCATCGAATGTACCGAAACGCGCGACCAACCCAAGAACAAGGAACGTGCCCTGAGCCGCCTGCGCACCTTCATCTACGACAAGGAGCACCAGAAGTACATCGACGACATCGCCTCGAAGCGCAAGACAATGGTCAGCACCGGCGACCGCTCGGCCAAGATTCGCACCTACAACTATCCGCAGGGGCGCATCACCGACCACCGCATCAACTACACCATCTACAACCTGGCCGCCTTCATGGACGGTGACATCCAGGACTGCATCGACCACCTCATCGTGGCTGAGAACGCGGAGCGGCTGAAGGAGAGCGAACTGTAACCCATGAATTCCTCACCCGTCATGAACTCCCTGAATCATCTCTTCCGCACCTTGGGGCAAGCCTTCCGCCGCTGCGCGACACGCTTCCCCGTCACTACGGTCTTTGCCTTTGCCCTGACCGCCTTTCTCTGCTACCTGACGGCTACTGAAGCCACCCAGGCTTCCGGCAAGCTGCTGATGACCCTGGGATATTATTTCTCTACAGGCACCCTGCTCTCGCTTAGCTTGCATCTGTGGGGAGAGGAGGTAAAGCGAATACGCCTCAGGCAGGGCGTACACCTCACGGCGCAATTGCTCTTAGCAGCCGATGCCCTCTTCCTCTACGCCCAAAGCATGGAGCCACGGCTGGTAGAAATCGGCATCGCCCACGGCGCAGCCATACTGGCCATCGGCTTGTCTGTATTCTTTCTGCCTTTCTTTCGCGAAAAAGATGACATTCCAGCGTGGAACTTTGCGCAAGTGACCTTGGGCACACTGGCATTGGTGGTCATCGTAGGAGCAGTAACGAGCGGAGGGCTGAGCCTGCTTACCCTCTCGCTGCACCGGCTTTTCGGGGTAGAAGTGAGCTATAAGTGCTACCTCTACATACTTATCACCTGTAGTTTGTTACTGCCCTTGCTGATGTTTCTCGGTCTCCTGCCGGAAGGCGAACGCAAGCACGACCGGCAGCCACAACCCACCGCCTTTCTGCAAGGTACCATCCGCTACCTCTTCTTGCCGCTTGCCGCACTCTACCTGCTGGTGCTCTACATCTATGCAGCCACCATCCTTGCACGGTGGGAACTGCCCGACGGGTGGGTGTCGTGGCTCGTAGTGGCTCTCATGGCTGGTATCATTGCCATCGAACTGGGGCTTTACCCTTCGCGTATCAAAGAAGGAAAGCTGACCGACGAACGTATCGCCCGCCTGCTTCCGCTGCTGGCACTGCCGCTGCTGGTGCTGATGACCGTAGGCATCGGACGCCGCTTCCTGGATTATGGCATCACCATCAACCGCCTCTACCTGGCCACGCTCAATGCCTGGTTCTACTTCGTATGTATCGGTCTCATCGCGGGACGGGCTAAGCGGCTGAGCTGGATACCCGTCTCTTTCTCCCTCGTCTTCCTCGTGACATCGGTATTGCCTGTGAACTATGCAGGTATCACGCGCAACATATTGCACGACCAAGTGAAAGATGCTTTGACACAAAGCAACAGGAGCCTGCAACTGCCCCTCACGGAAGAGACATACGAAACATGGATTAAATCGCTCCCCCAAAACGAAGGCCAACAGATTAACAGCAAACTGAGTTACCTGAGCAGTTGGTTCGGAAAGGAGAGCATCAAAGACCTGGTGAAGGATGACATCGCTTTCTACCGCATCGCCCAAGAAGAAGACACTCCCGGCACCGAATCTGTCAGCTTCAGACAGACAGACGGGACAACGCATGCCGTACCACGCGGCTACCGGCAAATGACTTTCGTCAAACAGCACTCTACCCTGACGCTTGCCCCCATATTGCCTATCGCACTGGATGCAGGCACCGATACCCTTTGCCTCCCGCTCGACTCCTTGCAGCACTGGCAAGACACCCAACTGCCGGTAGCACTTCCGACAACTGACGGAAACACGTTTGTGACCACCTACCTCCAACTTTTCATCGACAAGGACCAAGGAGAAGTGGGAACCGAAATAGAAGGATACCTCTTTCACAATAACCCATAGAACAACAAACAATTTACAACAACCAAATACCCAAGAAGATTATGAACAAGCAACAACTCATCGACAACATCCACCGTAAGCAGTCATTCCTCTGCGTCGGCCTGGACACGGACATCAAGAAAATTCCCGATCATCTGCTGGACGAGCCCGACCCCGTCTTCGCCTTCAACCGCGCCATCATCGATGCCACCGCCGACCTCTGCGTGGCTTACAAACCCAACCTGGCTTTCTACGAATGCCTGGGTATGAAAGGATGGCAGGCACTGGAGAAGACCGTGAACTACATCCGCCAGCAATACCCCGACCAGTTCATCATCGCCGATGCCAAGCGGGGCGATATAGGCAATACGTCGCAGATGTACGCCCGCTCATTCTTTGAAGACCTGAAGGTGGACGCGGTCACCGTGGCACCTTATATGGGCGAAGATAGCGTGACACCCTTCCTGACGTATGAAGACACGTGGGTCATCCTGCTGGCGCTGACCAGCAACAAAGGCTCGCACGACTTCCAGCTGACGGAAGACAAAGAGGGCGAACGCCTCTTCGAGAAAGTGCTGCGCAAAAGCCAGGAGTGGGCAGGCGACGACCGCATGATGTACGTCGTAGGTGCCACACAGGGACGCATGTTCGAAGACATCCGCAAGGTAGCTCCCCATCATTTTCTCCTCGTGCCCGGCGTAGGTGCACAAGGCGGCTCGCTGGAGGAAGTCTGCAAGTATGGAATGACAAAAGACTGCGGCCTTCTTGTCAACTCCAGCCGCGGCATCATCTATGCCAGCCGCGAACACGACTTTGCCGATGCTGCACGCCTCGCCGCACGCACAGTGCAGCAACAGATGGCAGAACAACTAAAAAGACCATTCTGAGCCTTGACGCCACTGCCAAACATCTTATTGCCTGCCCCGGTCATGCCACGTCTCTCCGTGCCATGACGGCACAGGCGTTGGCCGAGAGCAAGGCAAGCCAACCAGCAGTACGAAAGTAGAGGAATGTCATTCTTCATGAACATCGCCCAATAGGGTACACAGAGCAAAAAGCGCATTTTATCCAAGAATACCCCCTCTTCTTAGGGGGTATTTCACAAAAAAGCAATAACTTTGCGCCCGAAAACCAACAAAAACAAGACCCATTATGTCTAAAATGCGTTTTTTTGCTCTACAAGAACTTGCCAACCGCAAGCCTCTTGAAGTAACTCCTCCCTCCGACCGACTGTCCGATTACTATGGCAGTCATGTCTTCGACCACAAGAAGATGCAAGAGTATCTGCCCAAAGAAGCCTACAAGGCTGTGACCGATGCCATCGACAAAGGCACCCCCATCAGCCGAGAGGTGGCCGACCTCATTGCCAACGGTATGAAAAGCTGGGCCAAATCGCTCGGCGTCACCCACTACACGCACTGGTTCCAGCCGCTGACCGATGGAACAGCCGAAAAACACGACGGCTTCATCGAGTTCGGCGAAGACGGCGATGTCATCGAACGCTTCTCCGGCAAACTGCTCATACAGCAGGAGCCAGATGCATCCAGCTTCCCCAACGGAGGCATCCGTAACACCTTCGAAGCACGTGGCTACACAGCCTGGGATGTTTCTTCACCCGCCTTTGTTGTAGACGACACATTGTGTATCCCCACCATTTTCATCTCCTATACAGGCGAAGCACTGGACTACAAGACTCCGTTGCTCAAGGCACTGGCCGCTGTAGACCGGGCTGCCACTGATGTCTGCCAACTGTTCGACAAGAACGTGACGCGCGTCTTCGCCAACTTGGGATGGGAGCAGGAATACTTCCTGGTAGACCTGGCACTCTACAACGCCCGCCCCGACCTCTGCCTGACCGGACGCACCCTGATGGGACACTCCTCTGCCAAAGACCAGCAGCTGGAAGACCACTACTTCGGGTCCATCCCCCCGCGTGTCACAGCCTTCATGAAAGAACTGGAGATTGAATGCCACAAGCTGGGAATCCCCGTCAAGACACGCCACAACGAAGTAGCTCCCAACCAGTTCGAACTGGCTCCCATCTTCGAGAACGCTAACCTGGCCAACGACCACAACCAACTGGTGATGGACTTGATGAAACGCATCGCCCGCAAACATAACTTCGTCGTATTGCTGCACGAGAAACCCTACCAGGGCGTGAACGGAAGCGGCAAACACAACAACTGGTCGCTCTGCACCGATACGGGCGTCAACCTCTTCGGACCAGGCAAGAACCCCAAGGGCAACATGCTCTTCCTCACCTTCCTGGTCAATGTGCTGATGATGGTCTATAAGAACCAGGACCTGCTCCGCGCCTCCATCATGAGTGCCGGCAACAGCCATCGCCTGGGCGCCAACGAAGCACCTCCCGCCATTCTGTCCATCTTCCTGGGCAAGCAGCTTTCGAACATACTCGATGAAATCACCCGGCAAGTGAGCGACACGAAGATGACTGCCGAAGAGAAAACGACTCTGAAGCTGGGTATCGGACGCATACCCGAAATCCTGCTGGACACTACCGACCGCAACCGCACCTCGCCTTTCGCCTTCACCGGCAACCGTTTTGAATTCCGCGCTGCCGGCTCGTCATCCAACTGTGCTGCCGCCATGATTGCTATCAATGCTGCCATGGCCAACCAGCTCAACGAATTCAAAGCTTCGGTAGACCAGCTCATGGAAAGCGGCGTAGGCAAAGACGAAGCCATCTTCCGCGTGCTGAAAGAAACCATCATTGCCTCCGAACCCATCCGCTTTGAAGGAGACGGTTACTCCAAACAATGGGAAGAAGAAGCCGCACGCCGCGGACTGACCAACATCCGTCACGTGCCGGAAGCGCTGATGCACTTCGCAGACAACCAGTCGAAAGCCGTGCTCATCGGTGAACACATATTCAACGAAACCGAGCTGAACAGCCGCCTGGAAGTGGAATTGGAAAAGTTCACCATGAAGGTGCAGATAGAAAGCCGCGTGCTGGGCGACCTCGCCATCAACCACATCGTGCCCACCGCTGTCATCTACCAAAACCGGCTGATTGAGAATCTGCGCGGTATGCGCGAAATATTCAGTGCCGAAGAGTACGATGTGCTAAGTGCCGACCGCAAGGAACTCATCCGCGAAATCTCACACCGCGTCACAGCCATCAAGAAACTGGTGCACGACATGATCGAAGCGCGCAAAGTGGCCAACCACCTGCCTCACTACAAAGAACGCGCCTTTGCTTACGAAGAAACCGTGCGACCCTTCCTCGACAGCATCCGCGACCACATCGACCACCTGGAGATGGAGATTGACGACGAAATCTGGCCTTTGCCCAAATACAGAGAACTGCTGTTTACGAAGTAATGACACACAGCCCTCACAGAGACACGGAACATCTTTCGATTCCGTGTCTCTGCCTGAAAACAACCCGCCCCCTCTTTGCCAATCCCGACCGCAACCGACAGAAAACCGGACATATACAAGAACGAAAATTCTTATATATAAGAAGCAGACTTCCTAAACCTTGGAAGCAAACTTCACATATATAGGAAGCATACGACCTATTTTTTCGTAATCTTTCTGTCACCTATTTGCAAAATCTCATTATTTCTTATTACTTTTGTGCTGTATAACACAGTTGTGTAGCATTTATGGCAAAGACAAACCTATCTGACATAGACGTCCCGGCACTGATAGCCGATATGTGGAACCTGTTAAACGAAGAACAGCGCACGTTCCTGGCCGAACATTTCACTCTTCAGTGCTACAAGAAAAACGAGGTCATCCACTGCGAGGATGAGACTCCCACCCACCTGATGTGCCTGCTCAGCGGCAAGGTAAAAATCTACAAAGACGGCGTGGGCGGACGCAGCCAAATCATCCGCATGATAAAACCCGTGGGATACTTCGGCTATGCAGCCTGCTTTGCCGGCAAAGACTACGTGACGGCCGCCGCCGCATTCGAGCCATCCATTATCTGCCTCATCCCCATGAGTGTCATCCAGAGCCTGATTGTGCAGAACCACGACTTGGCCACGTTCTTCATTCACCAGCTTTCGTACGATCTCACGGTGGCCGACGAACGCACCGTCAACCTGACGCAAAAGCACATCCGCGGGCGACTGGCCGAATCGCTGCTCTTCCTCAAGGAAAGCTACGGGCTGGAAGAAGACGGTTCGACGCTTAGCATCTATCTCTCGCGCGAAGACCTGGCCAACCTTTCCAACATGACCACCTCCAACGCCATCCGCACCCTCTCGCAGTTTGCTACCGAAAAGCTCATCGCCATCGACGGGCGCAAAATTAAAATCATCGAAGAAGAGAAACTGAAAAAGATAAGCAAGATAGGATAAGAACCTACTTGTTGCCTGCGGTAAGGAAACCCTCTGCCAAAGAGGCCGGTTTATCCGCGGCACAGAAAAAGCCCACAGACTTACGCAGTACTGATATTACCGCCTGAGCCTGTGGGCTGAATGATTGTTATGCCGCGCTATCTGCCGCGCGGCACACCCATGAGAGTTTATTCAGGAATGAGCGTGAAGCCCCAGCGATACTCCCGGTTGGCAGGCAGGTTGTATCCCGGTTCAGGACGAGCACCCCAGCTGTTGTAACCAGCCACACCCTCCTGCATCATGTCCACACATACCTCCACGAAGTTGCGGGGCGAGATGTCATTCATGTGCGTCATGCGGCGCAAGACATCCTTAGCCTTGGTCACATCATGGTTGGCCACCTCTTCGGGAGTGAAGTTAGTCCACTGATAGTCCTTGTCCTTAGCCTCTTCAGAGTCGAAATCCTCCACCGAGTTGCGCAAGGCGTTGAAGCCCACCAGGCTGTCAGCGCGAACAGTCAGTCCGCGTCCTCCTTTTTGTTCAAGCGTCACCCAACGTGTGTCGGTGTGGTGGCCATTCTCCTGCGGGCGGGAATAAGCGAAGTAAAGGTCTTCGGCCGTCGAACGGTACACATCCACCAGTGTGCCGGCATTGCGGTCCACATAGTTCTCCTCAGGACCCCGCCCAAAGTAAGTTACACGGTTCATCTGGGCAGGCAGACGGAAGCGTACGCCGATGCGCGGCACTACCAGCTTGCTTGCTGCCTGGCGGGCTGCATCGTTACCCGGTGTGAAGGTGGCCATGCGCGTAGCCTCGGACACCTCAGTCTTGGCCGGATCCATGTCCGTAGAGGTGAACACAGCATTCACCTTGACAACACCGGAAGGATGGACACGGTAGGTCATGCGATACAGATTGCCGGCCTTCAGCAGATAATCGGCCTTTATCACAGCGTCTTTACCGTCCATGGCGATGGATGCGTTGACCACGTTAAAGTCCTTGCTGGACTGTTTCCATACCTGTTCGCGCTTCGGGGCACCGTTTCCATAGTCATTGTCCGTGGGACCACGCCAGAAGTTGGGCTGCAGACCGAATCCGTCCTGGAAGTATTCTTTACCCTTGACACGATAAGAAGTCACGACACCTGTTTTTTTATTGAACACGAACTGCACCCGTGACGAAGAGGCAGTCAACTCATCGCCTTCGGTCTGCACGGACAAGGCACTGCCATTGGTGGCAATTGACACGGGCAGCGGCTCGATAGGCAGGCGGAACTGTTCGTGGGCAATCTCATAGCCAGCGGGCACACAGGGTTCAGGCTGAACGGTAGTCAGGCGGAAGTTAACGAAGTATTCGGTACCAGCTTTCGGCTTTAACCCGTCGACGGGCACGATGAATTCCTTGCTACCTTGGGGGGCAATGTCAAGCGACTCTTTGCCGCTGCGCACGATGCGTCCGTTGGCCTTCACCTCGTAGGTCAGCATATACTTATTCAGGTTTGTAAAATAGAAACGGTTTTTCACCAGGAACTTTCCGGCAGCCAGGTCGACCGGTTCCACACCCATGTTCTGGTAAGCATATTTCACCTCAGCCATAGCGGGATGCGGGGTGCGGTCGGCGCTGACAACACCGTCGCACACAAAGTTACCGTCGCTCGGAGCATTCACACCAAAGTCGCCACCATAGGCAAAATAATGACGCCCATTCTCGTCCACTGCATCAATGCCGTGTTCCACCCATTCCCAGATGAAGCCTCCCTGCAAGTTGGGATACTTGTTGATGGCCTTCCACTGATCCCACAGGTTTCCGTTGGAGTTGCCCATGGCATGCGTATATTCCGAAGGCACAACCGGACGGTCACTGCCGCCCTTACCGAT
Organism: Mediterranea sp. An20; assembly: GCF_002160055.1. Taxonomy (GTDB): domain Bacteria; phylum Bacteroidota; class Bacteroidia; order Bacteroidales; family Bacteroidaceae; genus Bacteroides; species Bacteroides avicola. The sequence continues at coordinate 66,089 of NZ_NFJV01000002.1, read as the reverse complement.
AGCTTCCAACCACTCAGCGCCGGGGTATTGGGGCACGTACATATCGCTGTTCCATTCCCACTGGGCACGCTCGTAATTGACAGGACGGTCCATCCAGCCTTTATCGGCCTGCTTCAGCCAAAGGTAGGTCTGGTAGAAGTTATAACCGTTACCGGCCTCGTTGCCCAACGACCAGATGATGACGCATGTACGGTTCTTGTTGCGCTCGAACATATTGATGGTGCGGTACATGTGGGGCTTCAACCACTCGGGGTTATTACCCAATGAGCCACCCTTGCGCAAGTCATAATACATGCCGTGGCTCTCGATATTAGCCTCGTCGTAAACATACAAACCGTACTCATCGCACAACTCGTAAAAACGGCGGCTCTGCGGATAGTGAGACAAACGGACGGCATTGATGTTGTGCCGCTTCATCAGCGTAAAGTCCTTACGCATGATTTCCTCGGTCACATAATGCCCTGTGGCAGGATTGTGCTCGTGGATGTTCGTGCCTTTCAGTTTGATGGGTTGCCCGTTGACAAACATCAGCACGTAGGGCTTTCCATTGGCAGCCACCTGTTCCACAGGCTTGATTTCAATACGACGGAACCCGACATTATAAGGAATGATTTCCGTCACCTGTCCATCCTCCTTCAAAGTCATCAGCAATTTGTAAAGGTTGGGAGCTTCAGACGACCATGTCTGCACGTTGTCCACCTGCTTGTCGAAACGCACCTTGAGGTTCCCTCCGCTCGGCACGCTGACAGACTTCTCGTCTGAAACCACCACGTTACCCTGCTTGTCAAGAATTTCGTAGCCGAAAGTCAAATTGGCAACTGCAGACTTATGGTTGCGCAAATCTGCTTCCAAGGCAAAGATGCCGTTACGGTAAGTGTCATCCAACGTTGATTTGAGGTGGAAATCACGCACGGCGACCTTGGGCTGTGTATGAAGGTAAACATCGCGTTCGATGCCGCTCATGCGCCACATATCCTGACATTCCAAATAAGAACCTGTGCTCCAACGGAATATTTTCAGTGTCAGCACATTCTTGCCGGCTTTCACGTAAGGATTAATCAGGAATTCGGCAGGGTTCTTGGAGTCTTCGTTGTAGCCCACCTCCTTACCATTGATGTAAACATACACACCAGACTTGGCACCGGCAATGTTCAGATAGATGTCACGTTCGAGCCATTCGGCAGGAATATCCATATCGCGGCGGTAAACTCCCACCGGATTAGCCTCAGGCAATGTCGGCGGCTGAGGGTTGCGCGGCTTAAACTCATAACCGTGGTTGGTGTAGATGGCTGTGCCAAAACCCTGCACTTCCCAGTTGCCCGGCACTTTGATGTCATGCCATGAAGAGACATCTACCGACGGGTCTGTAATGTTATCGGGCAGTTGTTTGTAACTGTCCACGAAATAGAACTTCCACGTGCCGTTCAGCGAATGATAGTTAGGACTTTCCTCATAGCTGCTGTTCAAAGCAGTGGTACGGTCACCGAAAGTCATGAAGTCGGTACGCGGTTCTTCCCGATTGACGGACACCGTCTGAATGTCTTGCCAATACGGTTTCTTGTCTCCGGTAACGGAAGCAAGCGCAGGGCTTACTATCCCGGCCAAACAAGCGGCAAGCAGAACTTGCCTTAGCTTTCTGTTGTTCATAAAGCAGTTTTGTTTTTAAAGTTAAAGTGTATTTGTTTAATAAAAAATGGATGTCGGTTTTAATTCAGCAAGTATCAAGAATCACTCTATATCAAACGCAGCGTCACGAAAGCCTATACAAGCGGGAAATTCACAGAACACTTGCCCATCACCCGTACAGCAAAGCCTTCTTTCTGTGACTCCGTGTTTCTGAGTATAACACTAATTCTCCACAATCGCTAATTATCAGGTAATTTCAAAGTTCAACTGTTCAACAAGAGATAGCGTTCTGCCTCAATGGCAGCCATGCAGCCCGAAGCCGCAGCCGTAATAGCCTGACGATAGTGAGGGTCGGCCACATCACCGGCAGCAAAGACTCCCGGTACTCTGGTGCGCGGTGTGCCCGGCTCGGTCAGCAGATAGCCTACCTCATCCGTATCCAGCCAGGGCTTAAAGATGTCTGAGTTCGGTTTGTGACCAATGGCCAGGAAGAATCCGTCAATAGGCAGGTCATAGCGTTGCTCGTCTGCTTCTCCTTTGCGCTTCACCAGATGCACTCCCTCCACACCATTTTCACCGTAAAGTCCTACGGCATTATGTTCAAACAGGACTTCTATCTTGGGATTGTTGAACACACGCTGCTGCATTACTTTCGATGCGCGCAGGAAAGGTTTGCGTACAATCATATAAACTTTGGAAGCAAGACCGGAAAGATAGGATGCTTCCTCACAGGCAGTATCGCCTCCACCTACAACGGCCACCACTTTCTTGCGGTAAAAGAAACCGTCGCATGTGGCACAAGCACTGACGCCCATACCGGCATATTTCTTCTCATCATCCAGACCCAGGTATTTGGCTGTGGCACCTGTTGCGATGATAACGGCAAGGGCCTCGATGATTTTCCCGTCATCTATGGTTATCTTATAGGGCGACGTACTCAAATCGGCAGCCGTTGCCACCCCATAGCGGATGTCGGCACCGAAACGTTCTGCCTGCTTGCGCAAATCTTCCATCAGTTCGGGACCGCCGATACCAGCGGGATAACCGGGAAAGTTCTCTACATCGGTAGTTGTAGTCAGTTGCCCGCCGGGCTGAAGACCGGCATAAAGCACGGGCGAGAGATTGGCACGTCCGGCATAAATGGCGGCTGTATAACCGGCAGGGCCGGAACCGATAATCAGGCATTTTACTTGTTCTGTTTCCATTGCATATTTTCCTTTAAGTTAATAACTCTATCTGCACCGGTTTACGACTCCGGCATGTTGACTTACCGTACTGCGGCCCTCACCGCAAGTCTATGATTTCAGCCGTCGGATAAGCCTTACGGTCGAATGTAAAAAAGCTGTCCGGCCACGAGCGTCCCGTATGATAATCGTAGACGTTTATGACCGTGGCTTCTGTGTTCCCCGCCAACGTCAGACTGACACGCACAGGACGCATACTATCTTTATCTATGCTTATCACCAGCCGCTCTATCTGAGCTTCGGGCGAAGTGGCGACCATCTCTATTTCATAAACTCCGGCATCGGCATTCCGGTTTTGCTTCAGAAGAAAACCTTGGTCATAGAGCGACAGCCAGGCGTAAGGATTAATGCCCTGCAACTCTTCGGGTGTTGGCTCAACAATGTTCACCTCGTCGGACGAAGACAAATAAGTCCACTGAGTACGACCGTCGAACCACGTGGTCATTCCTTCCGTCCGAAGCACAAACTTCTCGCCTTTCAGGCTGATGGTACCCTCCGAATAACCCTCAGGCGAACGGACATGAAACGAAGCCTGTATGCCACCAGCCCGGCAGAAAGCATCGGCCGTACGGTCCAAGACCTCACGCGCCCCACTTTCTCCACTCTGAGCAGAAACAGCACCCGCAACAGCCATCAGGACCACACTTAGTATATATGTATAAAGCCTCATCATACCTTTCTGCTTCAGAAGTTTTTCAGATGTTCTTCCAGCATCACGATGTCCGAGAAATAGACTTCGCGTGGCTTGCTACCCTGTGCCGGTCCCACGATGTTGGCTTTTTCCAACTGGTCCATGATACGGCCGGCGCGGTTATAGCCGATAGAAAACTTGCGCTGTATGAGCGAAGTAGACCCCTGCTGGCTGGAGACAATCAGTCGGGCCGCATCCTTAAACAACGGATCCAGTCGGTCCATGTCGACATCATCCAGACCGCCACCTCCGTTTTCGTCTTCCACTTCGGGCAGGAAGAAGGCAGTGGGATAGCCCTGCTGGCGGGCGATATACTCCGTGATATTAGCCACCTCGGGCGTATCAATAAAGGCACACTGCACACGCACGGGGTCGGCCCCTTGCAAGAAGAGCATATCACCCCTGCCAATGAGTTGGTTGGCACCCGGTCGGTCGAGGATGGTACGTGAGTCGACCATAGACGACACCCGGAAAGCAATGCGTGCCGGGAAGTTTGCCTTGATGGTACCCGTAATGATGTTCGTCGTAGGACGTTGCGTAGCGATAATCATGTGAATACCCACGGCGCGAGCCAACTGGGCAATGCGGGCAATGGGCAGTTCCACGTCCTTGCCTGCCGTCATAATAAGGTCGCCGAACTCGTCGATAACCACTACGATATAAGGCATATACTTATGCCCCTTCTCCGGATTGAGCCGACGGTTAATAAACTTCTCGTTATACTCTTTGATATTGCGCACATGGGCCAACTTCAACAGGTCGTAGCGCGTATCCATCTCCACGCAAATGGAGTTGAGGGTCTGCACCACCTTGGTAACATCGGTAATGATGGGCTCTGCCTCGGTGGGCAACTTGGCCAGGAAGTGGTGTTCGATGACGGAATAAATGCTGAACTCCACCTTCTTGGGGTCTACCAACACGAACTTCAGTTCGGCCGGATGCTTCTTATACAGCAAAGAAGTAATAATGGCGTTCAGGCCGACGGACTTACCCTGTCCCGTAGCACCCGCCACAAGGATGTGAGGCATCTTGGCCAAATCTACCATGAAGACTTCATTGGTAATGGTTTTACCCAGAGCGATAGGGAGTTCGTAAGTGGACTCCTGGAATTTCTTGCTTCCGATAATGCTTTGTCCGGACACGATGCGCGGTTTCTTATTGGGCACCTCAATGCCAATGGTTCCCTTGCCAGGAATAGGCGCGATGATACGGATGCCCAGAGCGGCAAGGCTCAGGGCGATGTCGTTTTCCAGTCCCTTGATACGCGAGATGCGCACGCCCCGTTCCAGGGTGATTTCATAAAGCGTCACCGTAGGGCCTACAGTAGCCTTGATACTGTTTATCTCGATGCCGAAGCTACGCAACGTATTCACAATCTCGTCTTTATTGGCATTCTGCTCGTCCATGTTCACCACCGGCTCAGAGTCGTCGAAATGCTTCAGCAAGTCGAGCGTAGGGAAATGGTAATTCTCCAAGTCGAGACGGGGATTGTAGGGTTCTTGCAAATCGGAGGCATATTCGTCTTCTCTCGCTTCTACATCAAACGCCGGAGCAGAAGGGGCCGTGGCCGGGGCATGTGTCAGCGTTGCTTCTTCTTCCGGTTTAGGCACTTCAATATCCATCGCCACATCGTCCCCTTTGGCAAGCGAAGCAGATGACGGGACCGGATTGCCTACCTCCAGAGAGATTTCCGTTGCAGCCGTCCCTTCGGCCTTTCCATCGGCAGCAGGTTCTTCTCCTTCCACCGCCACCGGCTCATCGGTCGTTCCGTCTTTTTTCTCACGTTTCTTATCCTTCTTGACTCCCCAAGAGGTGCTGAACTCCTCCGGCACTTCGCCCATGACAGGCACCGGATTCTCCTTCCGTTTCCAACCTCTGGGCGAGCAAAGTCCGCGCAGCCAACTGATAGCCCGGCTACTGAAGTAGGCAGCTATGCAAACTGCGGTAAGCAGCAGAATCATCCACACGCCCACGTCGCCCACTTGCGAAGAAAGCCAATTGCCCACGTTATAACCGTGCAGGCCACCCAGATAGATAAACGAATCCTGATACAAATGGCGGAAGGCAAACCCGAAGAATACCGAGAACCACACCAGCAGCACCGTGCAGCCCACGAACCAGCGCCACAGGCGCACGGGACGGACCTTCATCAGCTTCAGCCCCGCCACCACGAGGAAGACGACAATGAAAACGGCAGCCACACCAAAGCAGCCGTTGATGAGATAGCTCGCCAATTGCGCGCCCCGCGAACCGGCATAGTTTCTCACGCCGTTGTGCACCGAGGCGAGCTCCTCGGCTGTAGCATTGTCTATGATGCTCTGGTCGGCTGCTCCCGTGAAGAAAAATGACGTGAAAGCCAGCAGCAGATAGCCGGAAAAGAGAATAAGCATCAACCCGACGATAAAGCGGGCTGTCTCGTTGCGATATATCGCCGCCAGCTTGCCGAAGAATGAAAGCCGCGGCGTTTTGTCTTGGTTTGTATCTTTCTTGTTCATTGAATCATCTGAATTGATAAAGACGGATGCAAAAATAAGAATAATCTGCCAAGTGACAAAATGTATTTTAGATGCTCGGAGAATCGTTTTTCCGGCACGTTCCCGCCAACCGATGGAAAAGCGGGGAAATACACCATCTACATTGCTGATAAACAACAAAATAACAAGGCATCCGATTACTGTTTATCCCCATATACTTGCCCCCACATAACTTACGGAAGGAGGAAAGGCAAATTTCCGGTTGGACAGAGGCAGAGACGCTTCCCTTTACAAGCCTGCACCAACCAACTTAGCCACATCTTCCACCCGCTTGGCGCTAACGGACATCCACCTGATTGACAAGAGGTTGCGCGCCACACCTTAGAACGTCGGTGCTTATACCTCACAAGCACAGTCCTTATACCTCGGAAATTTGCTTCCTATAGCCTACAAGGCGGCAGACAAAGCGCACCGGCTTTAGCGGCAGGACCGGACAGGGTTCGCGCCACGGCAGACTCAACCATCCCCCCGCAAAAAAGGCTTTGGCTCCTCTGCTACAAATCAGCAAAAAACTCGCGGAAATAAAAAAAGTTTCGTACTTTTGTAGCCAAATTGATGAATTATTGCGAAATGAATCTGAACGTATTAGAACTGAGCGAACAAGAAATCATCCGGCGCAACAGCCTGAATGAACTGCGGGCCATGGGCATTGAACCTTATCCCGCCGCAGAGTATGTAACCAATGCTTTCTCGAACGGCATCAAATCGGAATTTAAAGACGATGCCGAACCGCGCGAGGTGTCCATTGCGGGACGCATCATGAGCCGGCGCGTCATGGGGAAAGCCTCGTTCATCGAATTACAAGACTCGAAAGGACGCATCCAGGTGTATATCACCCGCGATGACATCTGCCCCGACGAAAACAAAGATATGTACAATGTTGTCTTCAAACGTCTGCTCGACCTGGGCGACTTTGTAGGCATCGAGGGCTTCGTGTTCCGCACGCAGACGGGCGAAATCAGCGTGCACGCCAAGAAGCTCACCGTACTTGCCAAGAGCCTGCGCCCGCTGCCCATCGTGAAGTACAAGGACGGAGTGGCCTACGACTCGTTTGAAGACCCCGAACTGCGCTACCGCCAACGCTACGTAGACCTCATCGTGAACGATGGCGTCAAGGATACTTTCCTGAAGCGTGCCAAAATCATCAGCACCATGCGTGCCGTACTCGACGAGGCAGGCTACACCGAGGTAGAAACGCCTATCCTGCAGTCTATCCCCGGCGGTGCCAGTGCACGGCCTTTCATCACTCACCACAACTCGCTGGACATCGACCTCTACCTGCGCATTGCCACCGAGCTTTACCTGAAGCGGCTTATCGTGGGAGGCTTTGAGGGTGTCTACGAGATTGGCAAGAACTTCCGCAACGAGGGCATGGACAAAAACCACAACCCGGAGTTCACCTGCATGGAGCTGTACGTACAGTACAAAGACTACAACTGGATGATGGGCTTCACCGAAAAACTGCTGGAACGCATCTGCACCGCCGTAAACGGTTGCCCGGAAACGGTTATCGACGGCAAGACCATCAGCTTCAGGGCTCCTTTCCGCCGTCTGCCCATCTTGGAGGCCATCAAGGAGAAGACAGGCTACGACCTGGAAGGAAAAACCGAAGACGAAATCCGGGCCATCTGCAAGGAACTGAACATGGAGATTGATGACACCATGGGCAAAGGCAAGCTAATCGACGAAATATTCGGCGAGTTCTGCGAAGGCACCTTCATACAGCCTACTTTCATTACCGACTATCCCGTGGAAATGTCGCCCCTCACCAAAATGCACCGCAGCAAACCCGGTCTGACCGAACGCTTCGAGCTGATGGTGAACGGCAAGGAACTGGCCAACGCCTACAGCGAACTGAACGACCCGCTGGACCAGGAGGAACGTTTCAAGGAGCAACTCCGGCTGAGCGAAAAGGGAGACGACGAGGCCATGTTCATCGACCAGGACTTCCTCAAAGCTCTGCAATACGGCATGCCGCCCACATCGGGCATCGGCATCGGTATCGACCGACTCACCATGCTGATGACGGGCAAGCCTTTCATCCAGGAAGTTCTCTTCTTCCCGCAAATGCGCCCGGAGAAGGTAACGCCCAAAGACGCGCCCGCCAAGTACACCGAACTGGGAATCCCCGCCGACTGGGTGCCCGTCATCCAGAAAGCCGGATACAACCTGGTGAGCGACATGAAGGATGTCAACCCGCAGAAACTCCACATGGACATTTGCGGCCTCAATAAGAAATACAAGCTGGAACTGACCAATCCGACCGTAGCCGACGTGCAGGCCTGGATTGAAAAGATAGAAAAATGAAACTGCCGGGAAAGATAGCCGTCATGGGTGGAGGAAGCTGGGCCACAGCCATCGCCAAAATAGCCCTCACTAAGGCCGAGACGATTGACTGGTATATGCGGCGCGACGACCGCATTGCCGACTTCAAACGTCTGGGCCATAACCCCGCCTATCTGACGAGCGTCAAGTTCGACCTGAAACGAATCAACTTCAGCTCTAACATCAACGACATCGTGAAAGATGCAGATACGCTGATATTCGTCACGCCTTCGCCTTATCTCAAGTCGCATCTGAAGAAGCTGAAGACCAAGATAAAAGACAAGTTTATCATCACGGCTATCAAAGGCATCGTGCCGGACGATAACCTGATTGTATCCGAATATTTCACGAAAGAATATAACGTGCCGCCAGAAAACATCGCTGTCATAGCAGGGCCTTGCCACGCGGAAGAGGTAGCATTGGAGCGTCTGTCTTATCTCACCATCGCCTGCCCGGACACCGCCAAGGCACAAATTGTGGCCGAACGCTTCGCCAGCTCGTACATCAAGACCTCGGTAAGCAATGATGTGGCAGGCATAGAATACGGTTCGGTACTGAAAAATGTCTATGCCATTGCTGCTGGCATCTGCAACGGACTGAAGTATGGAGATAACTTTCAGGCCGTGCTCATGTCGAATGCCGTGCAGGAAATGAGCCGATTCCTGACCACCATCCACCCGCTCGACCGTAATGTCTACGACTCGGCCTACCTGGGCGACCTGTTGGTGACGGGCTACTCCAACTTCAGTCGCAACCGCGCTTTCGGTACCATGATAGGAAAAGGCTATTCTGTGAAGAGCGCACAGATTGAAATGGAAATGATTGCAGAAGGTTATTACGGAACTAAATGCATCAAAGAAATAAACAGGCACTACCACGTGAACATGCCGATACTTGATGCTGTCTACAACATCCTCTACGAACGCATTGCGCCCACCATAGAGATTAAGTTGCTGACAGATTCATTCCGGTGAAATGTTCTTTCTTCCGGGTATTCTCACCGAAGGGGAAGGAACTATGGGATGATGGAAAGAAAGAGGAATATATAATAAGGTATAACCAAGCGGTCTCCGACTTTTCCCCGCACGGGAAGAAGGAAAGAGGTCTCTTTAAAAACATCAGAACTATGATTACTTTAAACGTTGAGAAAACCTTTGGATTCATCTCCAAGGAAAATGTGAATGCGTATGAAAAGAAAGTGCAAGAAGCACAAGAAATGCTGGAAAACGGCACCGGCGAAGGCAACGACTTCCTGGGCTGGCTCCATCTCCCCTCTTCCATCACGCAGGAACACCTGAATGACCTGAAAGCCACGGCACAAGTGCTGCGCGAGAACTGCGACGTGGTAGTCGTGGCAGGTATCGGCGGAAGCTACCTGGGGGCCCGCGCTGTCATCGAAGCGTTGTCCAACAGCTTTGCCTGGTTGCAGGAAAAGAAGGACAGCCCCGTCATCCTCTACGCCGGACACAACATCGGTGAAGACTACCTGTATGAATTGACCGAATATCTGAAAGGAAAGAAATTCGGTGTCATCAATATTTCCAAGTCGGGCACAACTACAGAAACGGCTTTGGCATTCCGCCTGTTGCGCAAACAATGCGAAGACCAGCGCGGTAAGGAAATGGCTCAAAAGGTAATCGTTGCCATCACCGATGCCAAGAAGGGGGCTGCCCGTCTGACTGCCGACAAAGAAGGTTATAAGTCGTTCATCATCCCCGACAACGTGGGCGGACGTTTCTCGGTGCTGACTCCCGTAGGTCTGCTGCCTATCGCCGTAGCCGGATATGATATTGAGAAGCTGGTGGCAGGTGCCGTAGCCATGGAGAAAGCTTGTGGCAAGGACGTTCCCTTTGCTGAAAACCCCGCTGCTCTCTATGCGGCCACACGCAACGAACTCTACAAGAACGGCAAAAAGATTGAAATCCTCGTCAACTTCAACCCGAAACTGCACTACGTCAACGAATGGTGGAAACAGCTCTACGGTGAGTCGGAAGGTAAAGACAACAAGGGTATCTTCCCCGCAGCCGTCGACTTCTCTACCGACCTGCACTCTATGGGACAGTGGATTCAGGAAGGCGAACGCACCATCTTCGAGACGGTCATCTCGGTGGAACACGCCAACCACAACCTGCTTGTGCCCTCCGACGAGGAGAATCTGGACGGCCTGAACTACCTCGCTGGCAAGCGCGTGGACGAAGTGAACAAGATGGCTGAGCTTGGTACCCAACTGGCCCACGTGGACGGTGGCGTGCCCAACCTGCGCCTCACCATCCCTGCCCTCAACGAGGAAAGCATCGGCGGTCTGCTTTACTTCTTCGAGAAGGCTTGCGGCATCAGCGGCTACATCCTGGGTGTGAATCCCTTCAACCAGCCGGGCGTGGAAGCCTACAAGAAGAACATGTTCGCTCTGCTGAACAAGCCGGGCTATGAAGAGGCCTCGAAAGCTATCCAAGCAAGACTCTAAGAAACAATTCTTACGCTTTACAACAATCAAGGCATCAGGACGGATGGAATATCTGCCCTGATGCTTCTTTACTCTCCTTAAAAACATACCGTATGCACAAAATATTTTTCTCCCTGCTTCTTCTTGCATGGCTGCTAATGGCGTGTAGCGGGAAAAAGAATGCGCCAACCAACCCGGAGGCAGCCTCCACCCCGTCCGACACTACTGCCCTTGCCCAAACGGTTGCAGATTCTCCTGCTCCTCTGCCTCCGCTGGAGACCGGCGAATTTACTTTGGACGATGAAAAGGTGTTCGGAAAAGACATTGAACTGACGGGCACGAACATCGTGGAGCCGGATACCTTCATCTTCAAGCCCACCGGACCACGCATGGTACTGAACGACAATCTGTTGATACTAAGCAGCTGGAATGCCCCGTTCTATGTATTCACCCAGCCCGGGTTCAAATATGTGAAGACCATCGGACGAATGGGCAACGGACCGGACGAATTTAACTCTCCGGTAGTCTTCCCTTCGGATGACCCGCAGTATGTATGTTACCTGACCGACCAATACCTCGGCAAAGTCTACGGCGTGGATAAGGACTTGAACATGCACTTCTTGAAACGGCTGTTCGACGACGGCGGCGTATCTACCTATCTGGACAGGGAAACCACCTGCCCCTCAGGTCGGGACACTGTGACCTATCAGTTGAAAAGCACGCTCTACCGCGCCTCTTTGTCCGACTCCACACCGGGCCACAAGATACATAGCTTGCAGATGAAAAGTTTGGGCAACATGCCTTTCATCGGAGCACTGGGTACCAACGCCGAACGCAACCGCATGGTCTTTGCCTACAAATACGCCAAGATAGTCAAATTCATGGACCTGGAAGCCCGGCAGGTGCGCATCCTCAACTTCCAGAAGTCGGGGTTCGACGAAGGCACGATGCACAAAGTGGACGGACTGGATGCCAACATGACCCATTACATGCAGGTGTTGCCTACCCGCGACTATGTGTTCCTGACCTACTCCGGACAGGTGCCCTACGATGTAGGCAAGGATAAGAAATACTTCATGTGGGTGGAGCAATACGACTGGAACGGGAATCCTATACGCCGCTTCAAAATAAAAGACTTCAGCATCAACGCCATCGTATCGCGCGACGCCTCGCGCCTGATACTGACGGCTTATTACTACGACGACCCGTTCGTTGTGTATGATTTGCCGGAATAACAGTTGCTCAGGCAGGACCCGGTATCCGGAATGCAACGGATTACCCGCTTTGTCGGTCCATTTACCCTCGTTTACAGCCACGGCAATTCTGAAAGCCGAAGCAGGCGGTCTCTTGCGTTATATCTAAGCAGGAAATTGCCTATATATAAGAAGCCGGGAGCAAAGGGCTCCGAAGCACGCTTCTTATACGGATGAAGCAAAGAGGGAAAAACACAAAAGCAGCCCCCAAGGCGAACTGCCTATGCCACAAGAGCGAATCTGCCCTTATCGGAAACGGACACTTCGGCAAGAAGGGGTCCGTTTCGCATTTTTTTCATAATTTTGCGCCCAAAACGATACGAGTTTATGTATAAAGAAGCTATCAACCGTTACCTCATCCGTTCCGGTCACCAGTGCATCCGCCTCAAGGCCGTCCTCTTCGACATGGATGGTATACTGTTCGACTCCATGCCTTATCATGCCGATGCCTGGGCGCAAGTGATGAAACGACACGGCCTGGACTTAACCCGCGAAGAAGCCTTCCTGCACGAAGGACGCACGGGCAAGGCCACCGTCAACCTGGTATACCAGCGACAATACGGCAAAGACGCCCCCGAGGAATTGATTCAGGAGATTTACAGGGAGAAGTGTGACGTATTCAACCGCTACCCCGAGCCCAGCGCCATGCCCGGAGCCGGAGAATTGCTGGACAAGGTGAAAGCCGCCGGACTTATCCCCGTATTGGTGACCGGCTCGGGCCAGCACACGCTGCTCGACCGCCTCGACCGCCAATATCCCGGCATCTTCGCACCCGGACATACGGTGACTGCATTCGACGTGAAACACGGCAAACCCGACCCTGAACCCTACCTGATGGGCTTGCAGAAGGCAGGCGTCCGCGCCAATGAAGCTTTCGTAGTGGAAAACGCACCCATCGGCGTACAGGCCGGACACGCGGCAGGTATCTTCACCATAGCTGCCAACACGGGTCCGCTGGACGGACAAACGCTGCTCAACGCCGGAGCCGACCTGCTGTTCCCGTCCATGCAGGCTTTATGCGACGCGTGGGAGGATATTGTGCGGGAAACAGATACCGCCGGGGTTTAGTGAAGCGGACCAGGGAGTTGCAGGGTACCGATAATCTGTCCTTCCCGTCAGACTTCCTCACCTTCTGTAATTCGGGTATTTGATGTACCATAGAAAAGGCATACCTTTGCACTCATTATGGGAAAAGGAAAAGAAAACAGACTTCTCTTGCTCATCCGCAACGGCCAGCAGATGACGCTGCGCCAACAGATGTGGCTCACCGTGCAACTCAGTATACCGAGCATCGTGGCACAGGTGTCTGCCATCGCCATGCAATACATCGACGCAGCCATGGTAGGCCGCCTTGGTGCAGACGCAGCTGCCAGCATCGGGTTGGTCAGCACCACCACGTGGCTGTTCTGGGGCATGTGCTCGGCGGCGGCCACCGGTTTCTCGGTGCAGGTGGCCCACCACGTAGGTGGCGGACGGTTGGCCGAAGCACGCTCGGTGCTGCGCCAGGCGCTCGTAGCCGTCGTCCTGTTCAGTTCCCTGCTGGCCCTGGCAGGAGCCGCCATCAGCGGGAGCCTGCCCGTCTGGTTAGGGGGCACGGAAGAAATCAACTCCCACTCGTCTGCCTATTTCCTGATATTCGCCCTCTCCCTTCCCCTGCTCCAACTCAACTTCCTGGCAGGCAGCATGCTCCGCTGTAGCGGCAACATGAAGGTGCCAGGGCTGCTCAACGTGCTGATGTGTCTGCTGGATGTCATATTCAACTTCTTCCTTATCTTTCCTACACGCCAGATGGAGATTTTGGGTTTCCCGTTGCAGATGCCCGGCGCAGGATTGGGCGTCACCGGCGCTGCACTGGGAACCGCTGCTGCCGAAGCCGTGGTAGCTGCCCTGATGCTGTGGTACCTCGTCACCCGCTCTACCGACCTGAAACTGACTGGCGAACGGGGCAGCTTCCGTCCCACGTGGGACATTGCCCGCAAGGCCCTGCACATCAGTCTGCCTATGGGCGTGGAACACATCGTCATCTGCGGCGCACAAATCATGACCACCGTCATTGTGGCACCGCTGGGAGTATTTGCCATCGCTGCCAACTCATTCGGCATCACTGCCGAGAGCCTGTGTTACATGCCCGGCTATGGCATTGCCGATGCCGCCACCACCCTGGTAGGCCAAAGCCTCGGTGCCGGGCGCAAAGACCTGACACGCCGTTTTGCACGCATCACCGTGGGCATGGGCATGGCTGTGATGGGCGTGATGGGCGTCATACTCTACGTGGGGGCACCGCTCATCATGGGCAGCATGACACCCGATGCCGAGGTGCAGCGCTTAGGAGTGGAGGCCTTGCGCATCGAAGCCTTTGCCGAGCCGATGTTCGCCGCCGCCATCGTGGCCTACGGCGTGTTTGTGGGCGCAGGTAACACATTGGTGCCTTGTCTGATGAACTTCTTCAGCATCTGGGCTGTACGACTGACGCTGGCTGCCGCCCTGGCTCCTTCGATGGGACTGAACGGCGTATGGCTGGCTATGTGCATCGAGCTTTGCTTCCGCGGCCTCATCTTCCTGTTAAGATTAGAGAAAGGGAACTGGATGAAAATAAAATAATTAACCATTAACTACTACAAGAATGTATAACTTCGATGAACTTATCACACGGCGGGGCACGAACTCCCTCAAGTGGGATTCGGCCGGACATGCCGATGTGCTGCCAATGTGGGTGGCCGACATGGACTTCCGCACCGCACCTGTCCTTATCGAAGCCCTGCGCCGACGGGTGGAGCACGGCATCTTTGGCTACACACAGGTGCCACCGACATATTACGAAGCCGTAGCCGCCTGGTTTGCCCGCCGACACGGATGGAACCTACAGCCGGAATGGATAATGTACACCTCTGGCGTAGTGCCTGCCCTCTCGGCCATCATCAAAGCTCTGACTGTGCCGGGTGACAAGGTCATAGCCCAGACACCGGTCTACAACTGCTTCTTTTCCTCCATCCGCAACAACGGATGCGAACTGCTGGCCAATCCGCTGCGACGCGAGAACGACACATATCGCATGGACTTCGACGACCTGGAGCGCAAAGCTGCCGACCCGCGTGCCAAACTGCTCCTGCTTTGCAACCCGCACAACCCTGCCGGACGTGTCTGGACACGCGAGGAACTGACACGCCTGAACGACATCTGCCTGCGTCACGGAGTAAGAGTGGTAGCCGACGAGATACACTGCGAACTGGTCTTCTCCGGCCATACCTATACGCCCTTTGCCTCTGTGTCCACCGAATGCCTGAACAACTCCATCACCTGCGTATCGCCCAGCAAGGCTTTCAACATCGCAGGTCTGCAGATAGCCAGCATCATCTCATCCGATGCCGACATCCGCGCACGCATCGAACGGGCCATCAATATCAACGAGGTGTGCGATGTCAATCCCTTCGGTGTCATCGCGACCGAGGCTGCTTATTCCGCTGAAGGCGAAGAATGGCTGCTCCAACTAATCGCCTACCTGGAGGAAAACGACCGTGCCTTCCACGCCTTCTGTGCCGAACACCTGCCCCAATTCCCCCTCACCCGACTGGAAGGGACCTACCTGGAGTGGATGGACTGCACAGCCCTGCACCTGTCTTCGGAAAAGATGGAACACGTTCTCCTGGAGAAAGCACAACTCTGGCTCAATGCCGGTACCATGTATGGCTCCGAAGGCGAAGGTTACATGCGATGGAACATTGCCTGCCCGCGCAGCCGGATGCTGGAAGGACTGGAGCGGTTTGCGGAGTTCTTGCAGAAATAGAACAACAAAGTCGGATAGGCACAGCACAAGGATTCTCTCTGTGCCTTCCCGACTGACCTTCTTCTTATCAATCACTTAACCTGAATACACATGCGAAAACAAACAGAACAGCACTGCCAAGTCAACCGGACCCAAAGAATAGCCGCTGCCTGCATAGGACTATTGGCATTTATCAGCGGGACTTGGGCACAAACCATCTATGTATCCCTGCAAGGAAAAGACCAGTGGCCGGGCACTCAGGAACAACCCGTAGCCACCCTCAAGAAAGCGCAGGAACTCGCCCGTACTTACCGTCCCGATACGAACGTAGAAGTCATTATCGGTGACGGCACCTATTACCTGCCGGAAACCTTCTGCTTTACAGCACAAGACAGCAAGACATATCCTGCCACGGTAACCTACCGCGCCCAACATCCCGGTAAAGCAATCCTCAGCGGCGGGCTGAAACTGAGCCTGTCATGGCGCCAACGCGGCAAAGGCATTTGGGCAGCCACATTGCCGGACACTTTTGAGATAGACCAACTTTACATCAATGGACAAAGGCAACGTATGGCACGCTTCCCCAACGCAGCACTGGGAGAAGGAAAGAATGTGTTCGACACCTGGACGTTAGAACACAATGCCGTATATGATGCCGCCCAAGCCCCTTTAACCCCGCAGCGGATAACCCGCTGGAAGCATCCGGAAGGAGGCATTGTACATGCCATGCACACCGCTCTCTGGGGCGATATGCACTGGCTCATCACAGGAAAAGCCGGTAAAAACTCTCTGCTGTTGGAAGGAGGTTGGCAAAACAACCGCCCCTCACCCATGCATCCGGTATATCGCATGGTAGAGAATATCCAAGAAGAACTGGACGCACCCGGAGAATGGTTCTACAACCCGGAAGAAAAAGAACTATGCTTCATACCCGGACCGGGAACTGACATGAAAGCAGCCACCACGGAAATAGTCAGACTCAAACATCTGATAGAATTCAACGGCACGCAAGAGGCACCGGTAACGGGTGTCAACCTGGACGGACTGGTGTTCAGGCACAGCAGCCGTACTTTCATGGAAAACAAGGAACCGCTGTTACGCTCGGATTGGACCGTTTACCGCGGAGGAGCTATCGTCTACAACGGAGCAGAAGACTGCCAGGTGACCCGTTGTGAGTTCGACCAGGTAGGCGGCAATACCATTTTCATCAACAACTACAACCGTCGAATCACCATCCGGGAGTGCTACATTCATGACAGTGGTGCCAACGGCATCGCTTTCGTAGGAGACCCGCAGATGGTACGAAGCCCTCTGTTCCGCTACGGGAACCAAGACTATGCCCACATGGACACACTGCCCGGCCCCAAAGGACAGAATTACCCCATGGAATGCCTCGTAGAAGACTGCCTGATTACCCGAACAGGACGGGATGAGAAACAGACCGCTCCCATACAAATCTCTATGTCGAAAAGAATAACCGTCCGCCATTGCTCTATCTACGATGTGCCGCGTGCAGGCATCAACATCAGCGAAGGTACTTTCGGAGGACACCTTATTGAATATTGCGACATCTTCAACACGGTGCTTGAAACCGGAGACCACGGTAGCTTCAACTCCTGGGGAAGAGACCGCTACTGGACACCGGACGTGCGTACCTTTGCCCGATTGGTGGACCGGAATCCGGAAATGACGTGGTGGGATATGACCGAACCCAACATCATCCGACACAACCGCTGGCGCTGCGACCACGGTTGGGATATTGATTTGGATGACGGCTCCAGCCACTACCGAATCTACAACAACCTGCTCCTGAACGGTGGACTGAAAATGCGCGAAGGCTATGACCGCATCGTAACCAACAACATTATTGTGAACAATAGCCTGCACCCGCATGTCTGGCCGCATGACAACGGCGACGTATTCATGCACAACATCGTCTTTACAGCCTATCAGCCTGCCGCCATGCAAAGCGACCTAAAGGCCAACGACAAGTGGGGCAAAGAATTAGACCGCAACTTCTTTGTAGGTGGAAAGCAGGACATGGAGCAGTTTCATGCAAACGGAGCAGACCCGCATTCGCGTTACGGCGACCCTCTTTTCCTAAATACTGCCCAAGGAGACTATCGGGTCAGCCAGGATTCACCAGCCAAGGCTATCGGGTTTCAGAATTTCTCCATGAATGAGTTCGGCGTACGCAGTGCCTGGCTCAAGCAGATGGCCCGGAAACCTATCTTGCCGATACCACGCATAAAGCAGACCACCCCGGACACCGCTCCGCAAAAATGGATGGGAGCTACCATCACCGAAGTCAAAGGCTATGGCTTGTCGGCTTTTGGCGTGGGGTTTGACCAAGCAGGAATCGCTTTCGGCGAAATGGAGGAAGAATCAACTGCCGCTTCTTCGGGACTGAAAAGCGGAGACCTGTTGCAAAGCATCAACGGAGTACGCATCACAGGATTTGCCGACCTGCACAAGTATCTGAAGCAATCTGCCGGACAGCAACAGGAGATGAAACTGACAGTTATCCGCGAACAGAAGGAGAAGGTCATCCGCATACCGGCCCATAAACCGGTTGAAAAGGAGGCTGAATAAAAAACGGATGCCTGCCCCCAAGAGCACACATCGGCAATAAGAAAAAAAAATCGGGAAATAATTGAATCTTCCAGTTTCTTTCCAAATTCGCCCTCTACCTTTGCAGTACGAAAAGGAAACAACGATTCAATTATTCACTTTTAAAACCCAAGCATTATGAAGAAATTAGTTTTAGCAGTAGTAGCGATGTTTGCAATGAGTACAATGGTTATGGCAGACAATGACAAACCCGTTCAGGTAAACCAGCTCCCCGCCAAGGCACAGACGTTCCTCAACACCTACTTCAAAGACGTCAAGGTGGCACTGGCAACGCAGGACACGGAACTGTTCAGCAAGAGCTACGACGTGGTGTTCAACACGGGCGATAAGGTAGAGTTCGACAAGTCGGGCGAATGGACAGAAGTGCGCTGCCGCCAGACCGGAGTACCCGCAGCAATTGTCCCCGCACAGATTGCCGAATACGTGAAGACCACTTATCCCGATGCACAAATTCTGCAAATCGAGCGCGACGACCGCGGGGGATATGAAATCAAGCTGTCCAACCGTTGGGAAATCACCTTCAACAAGCAGATGCAGGTGATTGACATTGACGACTAAGAGAGATTTGCTCTAAGCTGAGAGACTGTATCAGGACTTTCTGGTACAGTCTCTCTTTTTATCTTCCTACTACCTTCGTAGAATGAAGCCTCACTATTTATAGTGGCTCGTGATTACGAATAAGGCTTATTAGTATGACGAAAAAGCCTTTTTAATACGACCAAAAAGCCTTTTTAATACGACGAATAAGGCTTTTTCGTCCTATAAATACTCTATAAAGAGAGGGTCGCGACTATATCTTATCACCTCAGATGTACTACCAAAGCTGTGTCGCTCCGCAAAGTGAAACTGCACTTCTCGAACGGGGAAAGAATAAAGAAGACGATGGCCGCAGGCACGGTCACCGTCTTCCACGAAGCGATATAGGCGGGATAAGACGCCCGCCATATATTTTTCAACCAGCCGGTCATCAGAACTCGAACTGTTCCAGCTTCATTTCGCCCAGGCTCTCGATGCGGGGCACGAGGGTCGTGAAATGGGCAGACTTCTGGTGTGCGTCGAGCGAGGGCTGGTCGGCCCACGTTTCGCAAATCATCAGCACGTCGGGGCGCGTGGCACTCTCGAACACATCGTAGGCTATGCAGCCCTTGTCACTCAACGAAGCAGCGACCAGTTCTTTGGCAGCTTGCAGGGCAGCGGCACGATTCTCGGCAGCCACCCGGATGAAAACATTCAGTCTAAGCATGGTTATAAAAGTTTTATATGAATATATTTATTAAAAAGAGCAGGGCATTTACCCTGGTTAGCTGTCTGCAAAAGTAGCAAATCTTCATGAGAAAAGATACCCGTACTCTTTCAATCTTTTCTTGACGGCATCCAGCATCTGGGCTTCAACCAGCCACAGATAGTCTTCGGCCCGAAGAGAATACTGGCGGATGAAGGGGTCGATGGAGACAATGCGCTGCAAATCTTTGTCGTCAGGCGATATGCGGTAGATGACGTATTCTTTGCCCACCGCCTTCTTGATAGCCTGACTGTGTTGCAGCATCTGCTTGAAAAACTCCTCCCATCCGGCAGAAGCCTCCGGACAGATGTATTGTTTGAACAAGGCTATTCTGTCTTCTACGTCCTTATGCTTCCGGCATTTCGCCAAAAACGCTTCGGGAGTCACCCGATAGCGATTCCCGCTTAAAGGAATGGACATCTCGGCCAGCAAAGGCTGATAGGGGTTGGGAGTGACCAAAGAACGCACAATCAGATGCTGCTCGTCCAGCTCAAACAGAGGGCCTTGCTCCTGACTGACCACAGAAGGTATGTAAGTCTGTACCTGCCCCCAGACAAATGCCCCCAGACTGGTCAGGCGGATATAAGCCAGCGAACTGGTGTAGGACACATCATCGGTTGCTACATCCGTATAGGCCACTTCGATAAAGCCGAATGCTGCCATGGCATAGAGCAATCCGTTGATAAAAGGCAGACTCACCTCGCGGTAGAGGTTGTTCAGGTAAACTCCGTGATTCAGCTTGCTGTTGAACACCTCCATCTTGTCGAATATGTTGGAAGAGAACAAGGGCATATAGCGGGGATCTGTCTGCAACAGCCTGAAGTGGATGCCTTCAACCGCTATCCACTGATGCTGCGGCAGGCAACCCATCAGATTCCACAAAGAAAGTGCCACTTGAGTGCCATACGAGTCGAGCAACCCATTCTTACGCAAACCGCTCAGATGGGGCAACATGACCGGAAGAAGCATGGTAGGATAATGCAAGGCATTGAGAAAGATATTCTTCAACTGCTCCTCCGGCCGCTTGACAGAGACGAGTAGCTGTCTGCCTAACGCATACAGGTTTGCCAGGAGCGAACAGCGGAACAAAGCCAACTCCTTAACCACCGCATCGGGGAAAAACTCGTTCACTGACAATAACTGCGATAACTTGCGCAAAACCGACTGGGTAAACTTATTGTTGGAGAAAGCCAGTTGTTTGGCATCATAAAGCCTGTTCAAGACCGACAAGACAACCAATATATCGGGCTCTCCGCTGAAAGTATGCCAAGAAGATTCTGCCGGCAGCTCCTCCCGGTAATGTTTCTCCAAGCTGCAGGCTTCGGGAAAGAATACGGGCAACAAAGCAGCATACAGCCTGCTGTCTAAGCTGAAAAACAATTCCTTATCCCAGAGGCGGCGTTTCTCCTTGCTGCCGATGGCTCTACCTTGCGCGGTGCTAAACCAGACAAGCTTGTCCGATACACCCTTGCCTCCATAGTAAAAATAAGACTCTGAATAATCTGGAGCCCAGCGTTCTCCAGTTATTTGGAAAATATCGTCGGAACTCAGATAATATTGACTCAAGGCGGCTTCCCACACTTTCCGCTCCTGTTCGGACAAGCTGTTTATATAATACAGGAAATTACGGATGTCTGCCAGCATGAAGCACAGGAAATCCAGTATCTCACTTTTTTTAATATTAGCCTGCTTGGACAAATACGAAACGACTTTCTCCGGCACAATCCGGTTGCCCCGGTTATCGATGGCAGTCACCCGCTTCCCGCGCATTAACCTGCGAAACGTGGCAGCCAAATCCTCCAGACTCTCTTTATTTAATAGACAGAGCCTTTGATACCAACCGGCAGAAACTGTCTTGTCCGGTTCATACAACTCCACAGCCTGTTCTATCATCCTATCCATACTTAACCTAATATGTAATTAATATCTTCCTCCGTCAATTGCTTCGACATGGCCGAATCATTTCCTATCAAATCGTTGAACAGAGCCGATTTCTGCTGCTGCAACTGCAATATCTTTTCCTCTATCGTGCCTTTGGTGATGAGCGAATAGCTCAATACCTTGGCGGTTTGCCCGTAGCGGTGCAGGCGGTTGATGGCCTGCTCCTCGGCGGCTTTATTCCACCACGGTTCGAAAATGAAGACAGTATCGGCAGCAGTCAGGTTCAGCCCCACTCCTCCCGTTTTCAGGGTCATAAGCAGCACCATGCACTGGGGGTCGTTTTGAAAACGCTCCACTACACTACGGCGGTCATGTGTGGAGCCTGTCATACAGGCAAAGTCGATGCCTTCTTTCTCCAGACGCTCCCCTGCCAGTTCCAAACCGGCAATGAAGTTGAAGAAGATGACCACCTTATGCCGGTTGGTCACCGCCTCGCAAACAGTTTCCAGCAACAGATTCAGCTTGGGCGAAGCGACTCTGTCGTCTGTCAGACTTTCGGGAACGGAAGCGATACGCCGCAATTCGCTCAAAGCCTGAAACATGATGAATTGCGACTTCTGTATGCCTTCGGATGCGATGCAATCTTGCACCTGCCGATAATAATGCCTGCGGCGTTGTTCGTACAAATCGGCTTGCTCCTTTTCCATCTCCACGAAGAGAGTCTGCTCCGTGCGGTCCGGCAGTTCTTTCAGTACATCCCGCTTCAGCCTGCGCAACAGAAAAGGGAAGATCTTCCGCCGCAAGCTTTCCTGCGCTTCCTTATCGTTTTCCCGCTGAATGGGATAGGTGTATCGCTCGTTGAAGTCGCCCAGTGTGCCGAACATAGCCGGATTGAGGAAATGAAACAATGAATACAATTCCGTCAGATTGTTCTCCACCGGAGTTCCGCTCAACGCCAGCCGATGGCGTGCTTTGAGCAAGAGCACAGCCTGGGTGGTTTGCGCGTTTATGGTCTTGATATTTTGACTCTCATCCAGAATGACGTAGTAGAACTGCTCCCGACAGAAGGCTTCGGCGTCGTTGCGCACCATGGCGTAGGTGGTGAGAATAATCTGGTGCGTCAGAGCTTCTTTCAGATTACGTGTCTGGCCATAGTAAATATAGACAGAAAGTGCCGGAGCAAATTTGCCAAGCTCATCCTGCCAGTTGAAGAGCAAGCTTCGGGGCATGACTACCAGACTGGGCATTTTCTCTTTCGGATAAAGCAGAGCCAGCACGGCAATGGTCTGCAACGTCTTTCCCAATCCCATATCATCGGCCAAGCAACCTCCTAAGTTATTGTCGTGCAAATATTTTATCCACTTCACGCCTTCAAGCTGATAAGGCCGCAAAACAGCTTTCAAGAAAGAGGGCAGGCGGAGTTTCTGTTTCTCCAACTGGTTAAATCCTTCATACACCTTACGATGATGCTTGAACACTTCGCCAGTCAGCCGGCTGTCCAGCAGGTCTTCTATCTCCGGGAGGTCAAAGAAAGATACCTTTACTTCCTTGCCGCTCTTTTTCAACTTGAACAGGCGCTCCAGCTTACGCATATATCCCTCATCCATCAGAGCATGGGTTCCGTCAGACAGCAGGATGTAACGTTGCTTCCGATATTGAGCCAGGAAATGCTGCAAGCTGAAATGCTCTTCTCCCACCTCCACATCGGCATCCCCTTCCAGAAAATCAATGCCCGACGAAAGCTGCAAATTCAA
The DNA here is from genome assembly GCF_002160055.1 of Mediterranea sp. An20. Classification (GTDB taxonomy): domain Bacteria; phylum Bacteroidota; class Bacteroidia; order Bacteroidales; family Bacteroidaceae; genus Bacteroides; species Bacteroides avicola. Next base: position 42,662 of record NZ_NFJV01000002.1, on the reverse strand, counting down.
GCGGGGGCGCACCAACTGGAGATTGTATTTGCGGAGTTTGTCTGTGCCTATCAGCTGATAATCCTTCAGCAACGAGAGCAATCCCTGATGCAGGAAGCGGGCAGCTGTATCGCCGGGGATGATAAAGAGATTGTTGTCTTGATACACCTCTTTCTGCGCCTGACGACCGGAAGCACTCTGGAGTATCTGCTTCCTGACCTGAGCAACCGAATCCTCCAACGAAGCATGCTGCAGGGGGCGCACAAGAATCTTCCGGTTCAGCGCGCGGATAGCCACGCGAGTCAAGCCAAACTCGTTAGTCAAATCAACGGGCAGGCCAGGAACCGATTCTATCACTTTCAGAAAAAGAGCATTGTCATCGTCTACTTTCTCAATCAGGATAGTGGGGGTAGCGCGGATGGTTTCTTCATTGTCGTACACGACTTCAAAATCATCGGACACCGGCTGCACATTCTCAATGAACGAGCAGAAAATGGACAAGAAACTCTCCAACAGGTTTTCCTGGAAAGGCTCGACAAAGAATGGAAGCTGCGTGTAGTTATCGCCTATGGGAGACAAAGGATAAAGCGTATTACCCGACAACAGGAAGCTGTCGGACAACAAGCGGAAGTCTTCGCTAAAGCTCCCGTCGTCTAAATGCACCTGCAAGGAAGATTTTACGGAACCGTCCTGCCGACAGAGAACAAGCTGCAGGGAAGCTACGCTTTCACTCACCCGGATGGGAGTCATATCTTCGCCTACGATGTGCTGGCACAAAGCGAGCAGATACAACAGATAAGGGTGGCTTCTCAAACTGATTCCTCCGTTGCCCTTTCCCCACGAGAACTGATATACCTGCTCCTGTCGCACGTTGTCCAGACTCCGCAGCAATTGAGCCTGATGCCCCGTATAATACCGGTAATCGGGATAAATTTCGCTGCCTTTGGCATCGACCGTACTCAAATAGGTATCATCTTCTACGACAGTCAACTTAAAATAAATATCCTTTTCCACACTACCTTCCGTGCGAAAAGAGGAGACTGGTTTGATTTTCAACTTGGAAAGGAAGTTATCCATAAAATCTGCATATTTAACACCACAATGTAATTCAACAGACGAAACAGCATTCCCGTTCGTCAGTTTCCATAATCTTTTACCAACCCCTCCATCAGCCAGTTGGCAAGCGCCTGGCGATTGTCAGCTATGACAAACCGCCGCTGGTCGAAGGAATTTTGTATGTTGCCCAGTTCCACGAAAAGCGCCACGGGAGTAGAATGATTCAACACATAGAGATTGCGCGCGCTGACCGAGCCTTCGAATCCGCGTCCGGGCTGATGCCGGTGGTATTTCTGCTCGAAGACGTCGCGCACGTTGCGCGCCAGGCGCCGCCCGTATTTGCTTCCGTCGGCATGGTAAAAGAATACGTCCACCTGCGCGCGCTTTCCCCGGCTGTCGACGTGCAGGAAGATGGAGCGGCAATATTTGTATTTCTTGCGGTCGCCGGCATAAAGCGCATTAATCTTGTCGCAGCGCTGCTGGAGGCGCGCCACCTGCCCCAGCGGAATGGGGTCGCCCATACACGTCTCGCGCTTGGAGTTGTTCAGATAGCGGTCGTTGCGGATGCCGTCTTTCTTATCCTGGATGATGATGCGCACCTCGGCGCCCTCAGCCATGAGATTACGCGCCAGACGCAGGGCCACGTCGTAGGCATACTCATCTTCGTGCAGTTCGTGGCGCCCCACACGGCCGATAGCTCCCGGGTCGGGGCCTCCGTGTCCGCTCACCACATAGAAACAAGCTCCCGCCAAGCGGTTGCCCGTCACCTTCACCTCATCCAGCTTCTTGCCGAAGAGCGGCTCGTGCAAGGTACGGACTTTGCCAGGCTTCCCTTTGGAGGAGTTCGTGCCATGCTTGGGAGGAAGCACATAACTCACGCCATACAACAATTCTTTCTTGCCTTTGAGGCGCTTCCTGTTCAGTTCCAGAAACTCGCGGTAATAGGCTTGCCCCGAGCGGCTGTTACGCTCCAGGAAAGTGGAAATGCCCTCGCCGCGCCGAGGCTTGTCGGTGGCTTGCTGGGCAGACAGCAGAACTGGCAGCGCCGCAAGAAAGAGGAGGAGAAGAAGTCGGTTCATATCAATGTCTTTATAAGCACAAGTAACTGCTACAAGCGATGGTGTGGCTGCGCACCGGACACCCCCGCTTATAGCCCGCAACTGTAGCCCGTAACTAAAAATAAAAAGCTTTCCGCGGACAAAAGTACGTTATTTTCTGTATTTTTGCGCCCGACAAAGCGTTAATTGATAAGAAACTCATAAAAACGATAGCATTATGGCCAAACAATTCAAGCCCGAGACCCTCTGCGTGCAAGCAGGATGGGCTCCCAAGAAAGGAGAACCGCGCGTGCTCCCTATCTACCAAAGTACCACTTTCAAATACGACACCAGCGAACAGATGGCCAGACTCTTCGACTTAGAAGACAGCGGATATTTCTATACCCGCCTGCAAAACCCCACGAACGATGCCGTAGCTGCCAAGATTGCCGCCCTCGAAGGAGGCGTGGCTGCCATGCTCACCTCGAGCGGACAAGCTGCCAACTACTACGCTCTGTTCAACCTCTGCCAGGCAGGCGACCACTTCGTGTGCTCATCGGCTATCTACGGAGGCACGTTCAACCTCTTCGGAGTAACGATGAAGAAGATGGGCATCGACGTGACCTTCATCAACCCCGACGATTCGGAGGAGGAAATCGGCAAGGCGTTCCGCCCCAACACCAAAGCTCTGTTTGGAGAGAGCATTTCCAACCCCTCGCTCGAAGTGCTGGACATCGAAAAGTTCGCACGCATCGCCCATAGCCACGGCGTGCCCCTCATCGTAGACAATACCTTCCCCACACCCATCAACTGCCGCCCCTTCGAGTGGGGAGCCGACATCGTGGTGCACTCTACGACCAAATACATGGACGGACACGCCACCAGCGTGGGAGGAGCCATCGTAGACAGCGGCAACTTCGACTGGGAAGCGCACGCCGACAAATTCCCCGGCCTCTGCCAGCCGGATGAATCCTACCACGGACTGACCTACACGAAGGCATTCGGCAAGATGGCATATATCACCAAAGCCACCGCACAACTGATGCGCGACCTGGGCAGCATCCAAAGCCCCATGAACGCTTTCCTGCTCAATTTAGGATTGGAAACACTGCACCTGCGCATGCCACAACACTGCCGCAACGCACAGCGCGTGGCAGAATACCTGCAGAAGAACGACAAAGTGGCCTGGGTGAACTACTGCGGACTGCCCGGCAACAAATATTATGAACTGGCGCAGAAGTATATGCCAAACGGCTCGTGCGGCGTCGTCTCGTTTGGCCTCAAAGGAGGACGCGACGTGGCCATCCGCTTCATGGACCATCTGAAACTGGCTGCCATCGTCACCCACGTGGCCGATGCCCGCACCTGCGTGCTGCATCCGGCCAGCCACACCCACCGCCAGCTCACCGACGAGCAGCTCATCGAAGCAGGCGTGCGCCCCGACCTCATCCGATTCTCCGTGGGCATCGAAAATGCCGACGACATCATTGCCGACATCGAGCAGGCGCTGAACGCGTAAAACATCGCCCCGTCTGGAAAGAAACACAGCAATCCCTCGCAGAGGCATCATCTTTGCGAGGGATTTATTGTGAAGTGACTTAAACTTTCCAACTGCCATACGGTCTGATTGGTATTTGATTGGTAATCAGCATACTGGTTCTTATATACAACAGACTTGCTGCTTAGCGTCTGGAAGCGGGCTGCTTAGCACTTGGCTGTTTTCTGTAAAGAGCTTATCAGAAATGCCGTGCTTACCAACGGGGGCGCAAAAAAGTTCAAACGACCTCATTGTCTTTTTACGAGGAAATGATTAATTTTGCCCAGACTATATCCACCCCAAAAAGAAAAAAGACATGGAAACAATCACCTCATTAGACAGGAAACACCTGTGGCAACTGATACAAGCGCTGTCGCTGAACACCGACAACAAGATATGGCTCGCCCAAAAACTGATAAACGAAGCCAGAGTGGAGCAGGAAGAAGAACAGCAGCAAGTAGCCGAACCACCGTGCCAATATGGTATGGAAGAAAAACGGCAACGCCTATACGAAGCCGAAACACGAATCTTAGAAGAAGACCCCGGCATCGACCCGCAGGATATAGAAAAAGAACTCTTCAAAGAAATGCCATGGCTAAAATAAAATGGGATAAATTAGGGCGGCAAAGTCTGTTTGAAATCTTAAGATATGGAAGCCAAGTATGGGGGAAAAAAGCAGCCAGAAACTTAAGGTTGAAAATCAAAGATGCAGAAAGATTATTGTCTGCAAATCCCCTGATGGGGAAAAACGAACCCGAATTGCAAGGAAGCAAACTGCAATTCAGGAGCCTGGTCATACATGAACACTATAAACTCATTTACTATTATGCACCCGAAAAAGACCTTTTGCGAATTGTTGATATATGGGACACACGCATGAGCCCGGCAAACCTTGTAAAAAGAATGTCATAACCTCCCTCCCCATCTTTTAAAAAATCACAAATTCACCGCCCTTTGCTGACATCTTAATTTTTTTTCAGCCTTACGCCTTACATTTTCACAAGGATTATCACTAATTTTGCGGGCACGAAACGCAAAAGATTTCTATCTAATTCATTTATATACACGTATGGCAAAAATAACCAAAGAAGCCGCCTTGCTCTACCACTCGATGGGCAAGCCCGGAAAAATCGAAGTAGTACCTACCAAACCCTACAGCACACAAACCGACCTCTCGCTCGCCTACTCGCCCGGAGTGGCAGAGCCATGTCTGGAAATCGAAAAGAACCCCATCGACGCTTACAAATACACCGCCAAAGGGAATCTCGTAGCTGTCATCTCCAACGGCACCGCCGTCCTGGGACTGGGCGACATAGGAGCCCTTTCAGGAAAACCCGTGATGGAAGGCAAAGGACTGTTGTTCAAGATATACGCAGGCATCGACGTGTTCGACATCGAGGTGAACGAGAAAGACCCCGACAAGTTTGTCGAAGCCGTCAAAGCCATCGCACCCACCTTCGGAGGCATCAACCTGGAAGACATCAAAGCACCCGAGTGCTTCGAGATTGAACGCCGGCTGAAGGAAGAGCTGGACATCCCCGTCATGCACGACGACCAGCACGGCACCGCCATCATCTCCAGCGCCGGACTGCTCAACGCACTGGAAGTGGCAGGCAAGCGCATCGAAGACGTGAAAATCGTGGTAAACGGAGCCGGAGCATCCGCCGTATCCTGCACCAAGCTATACATCTCGCTGGGAGCCCGCCTGGAGAACATCGTCATGCTCGACAGCAAAGGCGTCATCCGCAAGGACCGCGAAGGATTGAACGAGCAGAAACGTTTCTTCGCCACCGACCGCGACATCCACACCCTGGCCGAAGCCATCGAGGGAGCCGACGTCTTCCTGGGCCTCTCCAAAGGCAATGTGCTGACGCAAGACATGGTGCGCTCGATGGCCCCGAACCCCATCGTCTTCGCACTGGCCAACCCCACGCCGGAAATATCCTACGAAGACGCCATGGCTGCGCGCCCCGACGTGCTGATGTCTACCGGACGCTCTGACTATCCCAACCAGATTAACAACGTCATCGGATTCCCATACATCTTCCGCGGAGCACTCGACACGCACGCCAAAGCCATCAACGAAGAAATGAAGATTGCCGCCGTGCGCGCCATCGCCGGACTCGCCAAGCAGCCCGTGCCCGACGTGGTGAACAACGCCTACCACGTCAACGACCTCACCTTCGGCCGCGACTACTTCATACCGAAACCCGTCGACCCGCGCCTCATCACCGAGGTGTCCAGCGCCGTGGCACGCGCCGCCATCGAGAGCGGAGTGGCACGCACCCCCATCACCGACTGGGATGCCTACAAGCAGCACCTGCTGGAACTGATGGGCTACGAAAGCCAGTTTACCGCCCAACTCTACGAACTGGCGCGACAGAACCCCCAGCGCGTGGTATTTGCCGAAGGCACGCACCCCAAAATGCTGAAAGCTGCCGTCGAAGCCAAGGCAGAAGGCATCTGCCACCCCATCCTGCTGGGCAACGACGAACTCATCGCCAAGATGGCCAAGAAGCTCAACCTCAGCCTCGAGGGCATCGAGGTGGTGAACCTGCGCCACCCCAACGAGCAGGAACGCCGCGAACGCTACGCCCGCATCCTCTCCGAGAAGCGCGCCCGCGAAGGTGCCACCTACGAGGAGGCCAACGACAAGATGTTCGAGCGCAACTACTTCGGCATGATGATGGTAGAGACGGGCGAGGCAGACGCTTTCATCACCGGCCTCTACACCAAGTATAGCAACACCATCAAGGTGGCCAAGGAGGTCATCGGCATACAGCCCGGCTACAGCACTTTCGCCACGATGCACATCCTCAACTCGAAGAAAGGCATCATGTTCCTGGCCGACACGCTCATCAACCGCCATCCCGACGCCGAAACGATGATTGACATCGCCAAGCTGACGGCCCACACCGTGCGTTTCTTCAACCAGACGCCGGTCATCGCCATGCTGAGCTACTCGAACTTCGGAGCCGACACCGTGGGAAGCCCCGTCAATGTGCACAAGGCGGTGGAATACATGCAGGCGAATTATCCCGACCTGGCCATCGACGGCGAAATGCAGGTGAACTTCGCGCTCAACCGCGAGCTGCGCGACCAGAAATATCCTTTCACGCGGCTCCTGGGCAAGGATGTGAACACGCTCATCTTCCCCACGCTTTCGTCGGCCAACGCCGGCTACCAGCTCCTGCAAGGCATGCACACCGACGGCGAGCTGATTGGCCCGATACAGATGGGATTGAACAAGCCCATCCACTTCACTGACTTCGAAAGCTCCGTGCGCGACATCGTCAACATCACGGCCGTGGCTGCCATCGACGCCATCGTGGCCAAGAAGAAGGCTGAGCAATGAGCCGGACACGACGCCGACTCTCGAAATCGCAATGCGTATGCATAGCGCTGCTGTGGGCGGCGCTGTGCTACGTAGTGCTGACCGGAGCCGAACGCATTGACGGACCGGTCATCTTGATGATGCTGCTCAGCGGCGCGCTGGTGTTCATCCCCATCGTGAAGGCGTTGAGATAATTGAAAATTGAGAATTGAGAATTAAATGATACTAAACACGGAGACACAGAGGCACAGAGTTTTTCCATCCCTTCGCATGCGGCGAAGCCACGAACTCTGTGCCTCTGTGTCTCTGTGTTTTCATCTATAATCACTACTTATCCCCCTTTACTTATTAAAAAAACACAAGGGGAGTATCACGGAAGTCGGTGAGGTATGAAAAAAGTCCTTCCTCCGGATACATCCCCCTGCTGGAGAGATTCTTAAGATAAAAACAAAAAGCGGACTTAGTCGGCAATCATGATAACCACGCGGTTCCAGTCGTTTTCGGCAAACGGTTGCTCATCACCCTCCATGCTCAACACGGACAGACGGCCCGACTCTATGCCATATTTGCTGACAAGGCAGTCGCGGACGGCTTCCGCACGCTGGCGGGCAAGACGGTGGTTTATCTCAGGAGTACCCGTTCCTGTGTCGGCATAACCCGTTATCGTAGCATTGGAAGCGGGATTTTCTTTCAGATAGTCGGCAATCGCCAGGATATTCATCTCCTGAGCGGGGGCAATCGTTGTCTTACCAATGCCGAAGGTCACATGGCTGCGGATGCCTTTCACCACCGTAGCGGGAGGACAGTCGGGCTCCACATAGACCGTATCCGTACGGGGAGCGGCCTGGGCTACGGCCTCCTTGCGCTGCTGGTTCACGATTTCATTCAGTTCGTCTTCGCTATAAAGCACTTCCGGATATTCTTCCGTCAGGCAGGTGACGCACCTGAAGCCCGTGCCGAACTTATAGGTCAAGCCAAGTGTCAAATCAAAGTAAGTGTCGATGCCATGGTCGTCGCGGCCGTTCCACCGGTCGGAAACACCGTTGGCAAGCAACTCGACATTAAAATCCAAAGCCTCGTTCAGACGGAGACTGCCCTGAAGGCCCAGTCGTCCCATGAAACTGCTGGCATGGCTGAACGAGCGGTTGAAACCGATACCGGCAAGGATGCTCACGTCAAACAGGCGCTCGTGATAACGCCGGATTAGCTGGCTCAGGTTCATCATGCCGTCTACCGTAGTAGAAAAGTAATTGAAGCTTGTAGCCTTGTCGCGCCAGCCGATTCCGGCACGGCCGCGCCAGCCGCCAAATGCCAGACGGGCACCCCACACCGGGCTGAAATACTTACCCACAGCCACAGTTGCTGCCGGGCTGAGCAGACGCCCGAAAGCTACGTCGCCCATGCTGTAAGAAAGGCCCATCTGGCCCTGAATGAACCAAGGATTTTCCTTGGGAGACTTCTCCTGCGCGCCAGCCAACAGGCTACTTCCGAGCAACACGGCGCAGGCAATGAATGACTTCATGTTCATGACTGTATTACATTTTATGGTTCTTGGTTCAGTTGGGATTCCACTGCTTCACGGTCGGAGGGAAGCAGGCGGGAGAAATATTCCCGGTAAATGTAGCTGCCCAATGCATTGTCACGGTTCAGCAGGATCTGCTCCCGGTAGAAGCCAGAAAAAGCATTCCGGATTTCATCCACCGTGATGTCTGTCTGTGCCATCACCCGGTCTTTGCAAGCCTGCATGCCGTCGAAGAAATGCTGCACCGCATCGTTCAGCGGCGTACCGGTGATGCGGATATATTCACCCAGAGCGATACGCACTTCACCGTTCTCCACCATCACGGGCATGTCCATCCGGTTCAAGGAGTCCTCACGGTCCACTAATTGCAACAGAAGCGCATAGGGCTGACTGACACTATCGGCCACGGCAAACTCAAACTTGCCATCGACGATGGTGAAACTGTCAATCGGGTGACGTCCGGTATCGCAGAGATAAGCCATGTCATATTCCGGAAGAGATATGTGACCTTTCAGGGTACATCCCCCGGAAGTGGCAGACGGGCCACAGGAGTAAAGGACCGCAACAGAGAAAAACAGAAAGAAGATTCGTTTCAACATTGTATGCAAAAAATAGTATTTAATAAAGGAAGGCGACCCGGCTAAACAGGTTAGCTGAATCGCCTTCAGACTTTCATTATCTGTCCAGATGCGCAGTAACGCATCTTCGTATGTCCATAACCGCTTAGAAACGGAAGCCGAGTTTCAGCATCGGAACATCAAAGAGCTTGATGTTGTGATGACCTACGCTGTACGTGTCAAAGCCCTGAGGGGCAATGCGAATCAAATCGTAGCGGTAGGCTACCGGCTGCATCTCGAAACCGAGGATCAGACCGGGCGTCAGGCTGTATTCGATACCGGCTACCAATGCGCCTTTGAGTGCAAACATCTGTCCGACTTTGCCGGCAGCAAGGTAAACCTGCTGTTCGATGAGGGTATCATCGTTGGTATCTTCGTTCACTTCACCGCCCGTATTCCCGGTGTTTTCACCCAGATCCGGGTCGTTGACGAACTTGCCCGTGTAGGGTTCCGTCGTTTCTATTCGGGCCATCTGGAAGCCAACCGTGGCTCCCACATAAGGATGGATGCGTGCGTTGCGCGTCTTAAAGTAACGGTCTGTACCGACGTTGACGTACCAGTGGTTCGTAGCCTGTGCGTTGATGTACTTCTGGGCCGGAATCACCATGTCTTCCACGTCCATATCGCCTTCTATGAAGTCCTTCTTCGGAGTGATGTTGATGTTGTAACCCAACGAGAAGTTGAGGTCCCAACAATCCGTGAAGAAGTACTTTGCCTGAAGGCCGATGATGTTGACCAGACTGTTATCATTGAACCCGCTGATGTTCAGGTAGTCGTTCAGATAGCCGGAGTTGGCACCATTGAAGGCATCGCCCGGACCATCTACCACGCCACCCGTTCCACCATTGGGAAGACCGATGGAGCCCCCGAAGTTGTTGTAGCGGGGTAGCAGGAAACTACCCAGGTTATCGTCGTAGAACGAATCACCGCCGCCCAACATCAACGAGATCTGCCATTGACCTTTCTGAGGGCCAAACACTACACCATCCTTCGACTTGCCGCCCTCAAGCTGTGCCCAAGCGGGCACAGCAAGAACGGCTGCCAATAAGATTGTGCAAAGTTTCTTAATCATTGTGTCAAGTTAATGTGATAACTCTAATTATTCTGCAGGTTGCTCACCAGAAGTAGTAGACATGATCTCCAATGCCTTAGCAAGATCTTCTTGAGCCTTATTATAAGCCTCCATAGCTGCATCATACTGAGCCTGAAGAATTTCAACTACCATTGTGTGATATGCAACGCCATCGAATGCACCGGCCTGAGCCTTCTGCAAAGCAACTTCTGCACTCTTCACGTTTTGTTCGGCAGTCGCAACTGCTTTCTGCTGTACAGCAACAGCTTCCTGCATCTTCACAGCAAATGTTTCAGGATCATAAGTAACATAACTACCGTTTTCATCTACTGCGCCAGCTTCTTGCAGATATGTGTCAACAAGATCGGTCAATTTCTCAGAAACGGACTCCTTACCTGCCAACTCTGCATTCAATTCTCCAATCTCAATATTCAGATCTATGAATTGAGCATCTGCCTCAGCCAAAGCTGCGCGTGCAGCATCGTCAGCTTTCTTGGCTTCATCAATAGCAGCTACTTCACTTGCAAATACTTTGTCGTACTGAGCAGCAAGGTCGGTCTTAATACCGGTGTAAGTAGTATTGAGTTCAGTTTGCAGAGCCTTCAGATCTTCATTAGCACTGATGGTAGCTTCCTGTTGAGCAACATAGTCAAGAGCATCCTGATATGCCTTAGCAGCACCACCCTGAGCCTTGTCAATATCAACCGGAGCATAACGATTATCTTCACCGAAAGCAGCCTGAGATACTGCATCAAGTGCAGTCTGATACAATGCCTCACTAAATGTTGTCTTAGTAGCAGTTGTCAACTCAGTCGGTGTGATATCAGAATTATTGATTACAATTTTGGCTGCAGTATGACCGATAACATTATCACCTGTTCCATCCGCATACCAATTAGCTTCATTAACCGTTGTTGGCTTACCATCCTTATCCAATGCGCTTACCAAGTAATCAATATTGAACACTTCATCATCAGTTACTTGAGCGAATGTTTTAGCCATGGCAATGTAAGCATCCATAGCCGGGTCTATCTTTCCGTAAGCTTCACCAACTTTGCCTGCTGCATCTCTCACAGCCTTCATCAAAGCTGCTCCCTCAGTAGTAGTATCAAAGGAATCTGCTGCATCTTTAGCATCATCCTCAATCTGCTTTTGCGTATCAGCCCAATCTAAAGCAGAAGTTTCCTGTGTAACATAAGCAGTAAGAACGCTTTGAACTTGAGCTTGAATTTCAGCAGCTGTTACCTCTGTGTTTCCAGATGTATATCCTGTACAATTCATAGCAATCAGATTGTTCAAATTAGCCTCCGTACGATTAGCGCTACTATATGTATTCCAACTAGCGACAACAGCACCTTCATCAAAGCCATCAATTGCAGTTATCTGAGAAATTGCAGTTCCTTGATACCCCAATGCTTCTGCCTTTATACTTATGACTTCAGCTTCATATAACTCATCATAAGCCTCATCGTAAGCAGCTTGTAAGCCCTCATTCCAATTTGTGATAGCTGTTTGCAAAGCAGAGTACGCAGTATTATATGCATCAGTTACTTTCTTGAAGTCTGTAATATCTACTTGATAATCTGTTTCATTAGCAATGATATTCTTAACTTCTTCCCAATCTGCATAAGCTTCGTCATATTTCTTCTTCGCAGCATCTGCAGCTTCCTGAGCCTGTTTCAAGATAGCTTCTGCCTGGGCAATGTCATTATCATCTACCCACACTACTGTCTTTAATATGTTCAAATAATTTTCATATTGACTCAAGATAGTTTGAGCATCAGCCGGAGTCTTTGACTTATCACCATTGTTGCCCCAAGAGAAGTTCTGGGCACCATTGATAGAAATCGCGCCTACAGGTATTTGATTAGCAACAGCATCAGACATAACCTGTGTTACTTCCATTGTAGACTTGTAAGCTGCAATGTTGAACGATTTCTTGTCAGTGGCAGCCTTAGCCAAAGCCTGATTCTTTTCCTGCAATACACCGGCAGTACCATTCTTAACCACTGTAGCTCCTGTAGCAGGCGTAATACCATCGGGTTCATAGTCTGAATATACACCATTTACAGCTTGATACAAAGCTAAGTATTCCGGAGTGGCTTTCTGACGCACCAATTCAGCTTCTTTCTCTTCTACTTCAGCTTTCAGTGTTGCAATTTCTTCTTGCAAAGCATCAATCTCAGCAGCCCAATCGGTACCTGCGATATCCTTATCAGCCAAAGCCTGCAAGTCTTCCAAAGCACTTTCAGCAGCCATCAGTAGAGCTTTCTTAACTTCAACATCAGCTTCCAAAGTCGGAATCCACAATGTGTTCGTGGTCTTGTTGCCATCTTTGTCTGTATCATAGCCTTCCAGCTTGTTCATTTGAGCATCATACAGTTTCTTCTTAGCATCACGCAGTTGTCCGGTCAGACCATAGTTACCATTGGACTGTTGTACTGCATCACCATATAAAGTTACATAAGCATCCGTAACCGCCTGTTGCAGTGCAGTCAGAGTAGCTTGGTCAAGATCGCTGATGCCGAGAGCCTTTGCTATTTCAATTTGCTTCAAAGCCATTTCATAAGCGAACTGAGCCTGAGCAGCAGAGGCTTGCAAATTTGCTTTTTCAGCCTCAAAAGCTAAAGCAGCTTCTTCTTTCTCGATTTCAATCCTTGCCAGAGTCTGATCCAATAAAGCCTGCAATTCTTGAAGTTCGAGCTCATTTTTTGCTTCCTGCATGTCATTTTCAATCTGCTGTTTTCTAGCCATTTCTTCTTGCAATGCAGCATTTGCACGTTCAGTTTCTGCTTTCGCAGCCTTCAAATCAGCCTCTGCTTGCACTAAAGCTACGCGAGCCTGTTCAACAGCAGCTTTTGCCTTCAGCAGTTCAGCCTTTGCGCCGCGCAATTGCTCAACGCCCCAAGGCTCGTCTGTGTCAACACATCCGGTGAAAACCGGTGCCGAGCCAAGCAACATGCCGGCTACGGCCAAATAAGTCCACTTTTTCATAAAAAAACGATGTTAGTGAATAAAGTTAGTTAATTAATTTAGTTAATATTAATTTATTCTCATCTCAATTCCCATTCTAACACCCCGTCCCTCAGTCGCATGTACCGTTAGCCCGCAGCGCTTGTGTACGTACCAACGAACGATAGTCGGTCGGAGTCATGTGTTGAAACTTCATGAAGGCAGCATAGAAAGTGCTCCGCGAAACGAAACCGCACTGCGAGGGTAACTCATCCATGTTGCAGTCCTCATCTTTCAGCAATGTCTTGGCATATTCTACACGGTACCGATTCAGCAACGTCTTCAGGTTGCACCCGAAAAAACGGTTGACTACTTTCGAGAGATAAGTTGTATTGGTGAAAAGCATCTGGCTGAGCTTAGCCAGGCTGATGGTCTTGTCCAGATACACCTTCCTGTTTTCAAGGACAAACAAGATGTTTTCGTGCAGCAGTTTCATCTTGGGAGTGGCAGATATTTTCTCCACCTCAAGCATTCCGTCAGCCTCCTTATCGAACGGCTGACTTTTTATCTCTCTATTTATAATAGGTACCATACCTATAGCCATTCTCATTGTTGTTATTCGTTTTTCAAATTGCACTACCTGAGCAGCGCAACCGGTATTAATTCAATCCCTGTTGTTCATCATTTGCACGGCAAATATAGAGAGTTATTTTATAAAGCTAATCTTTTTTAGGAGAAAAACTTTAATAAATGCAATATATTTTTAAGAAATCGGACTTTTTTTGCCTTTTGCGACACCAAAGTCCTTAAATAAGGGGTAAATAGGTACATTTAGAAAGTAAGCAAGTATTAAGAAAGAGACCGAACCCAATCTGAAGATGCCGGGGAAGAGCAACGTTCAGCCTGCTTGCGAATCTCGCTTATACCGCAGAAGCATACTGCCACCGTATAAGCAGCACGCTCCTTATATATACCGGAAACACACCTTATATATAAGTAAATGTGCAGAATTAAGTGATACCAAACACAGAGGCACGGAGTCACAGAGTTTTGTTTTCCCCTTCCGCATGAGGGTGTGTCAAAATAGATCCCGCCCCGGATTCGCCCCCTTGAAAAAAAAGCGTTAATCGCACCGAGCATCCCAAATTATTGTTGTACATTTGCGAACGAAACAAAAAGGATAGATTTCGACGCAATGAAAGAGAACTATTATCACGTCGGACTGACCGACGAAGAGGTACGGAAAAGCCGTGCCCAACATGGAGCCAACCTGCTGACTCCACCCAAACGACCTTCCGTATGGAAACTTTACCTGGAGAAATTCCAAGACCCCGTCATCCGCGTCCTGCTGGTGGCTGCCGTATTCTCGCTCATCATCTCCATCATCGAAAGCGAGTATGCCGAAACCATCGGAATATTCTTCGCCATCTTCCTCGCCACGGGCATAGGATTCTACTTTGAATACGACGCTAACAAGAAGTTCGACCTCCTCAACCAGGTGGGAGAAGAAACACCCGTCACCGTCATCCGAAACGGAAAAGTACACGAAATTCCACGAAAAGACGTGGTCGTGGGCGACATCGTCATACTGAACACCGGCGAGGAAGTGCCTGCCGACGGACAACTGGTGGAGGCCGTCTCGCTGCAAGTCAACGAGTCGAGCCTGACCGGAGAACTGATGGTGAACAAGACCACCAACGAAGCCGACTTCGACGACGAGGCCACCTACCCCTCCGACAGCGTGATGCGAGGAACCACCGTCACCGACGGACACGGCACCATGCAGGTGCAACGGGTGGGCGACGCCACCGAAATAGGAAAAGTGGCACGACAGGCCACCGAACAGAGCCAGGAACAGACGCCGCTCAACATACAGCTCACCAAACTCGCCAACCTCATAGGAAAGGCGGGATTCACCATCGCAGCCCTCACGTTCGTCATCTTCACCACGAAAGACCTCTACGCCTACCTGCAGGTGAACGAGGTAACCGGATGGCACCAGTGGCTGGACATCGCACGCATCGTATTGAAATACTTCATGATGGCAGTCACCCTCATCGTGGTGGCCGTGCCCGAAGGACTGCCGATGAGCGTCACACTGAGCCTCGCGCTGAACATGCGACGCATGCTGAAGACCAACAACCTCGTGCGCAAAATGCACGCCTGCGAGACGATGGGAGCCATCACCGTCATCTGTACCGACAAGACGGGCACCCTGACGCAGAACCTCATGCAGGTGTACGACGCCAAGCTGGACGAAAGCCAGCCCGAACTCATCGCCGAAGGAATCGCTGCCAACTCGACCGCCTTCCTCGAAGAAAAAACGCCCGGCGAGAAACCTACCGGAGTGGGAAACCCCACGGAAATAGCCCTGCTGCTGTGGCTCAACGCCAAAGGACAGGACTACATGAAGCTGCGTGAGGAAGCCAAGGTGGTGAACCAGCTGACTTTCTCCACCGAACGCAAGTATATGGCCACGCTGGTCGATTCGACCCTCCGCAAGAAACGCATCCTTTACATAAAAGGCGCTCCCGAAATCGTGATGGGTAAGTGTGGCAACCTCAGCAAGGAACAGATAGCACAATACAACGACCAACTGCTTGCCTACCAGAACAAAGCCATGCGCACGCTGGGACTGGCGTATAAGGAGATTCCTGCCGGCGCCGAAGAAGACTGTGCCGCGCTGGTGGCAGAAGGCGGGATGAACTTCATGGGCATTTTCGCCATCAGCGACCCCATCCGCCCCGACGTGCCCGAGGCTGTGAAGAAGTGCCAGTCGGCGGGCATCAGCGTGAAGATTGTAACGGGCGACACGCCGGGAACGGCCACGGAGATTGCCCGACAAATCGGCCTCTGGCAACCCGGCGACTCCGAACGCAACCGCATCACCGGCGTGGAATTTGCCGCGCTGAGCGACGAGGAGGCACTGGAACGCGTGATGGACTTGAAAGTAATGAGCCGCGCACGCCCCATGGACAAGCAACGGCTGGTGCAGCTGCTGCAGCAGAAAGGCGCCGTGGTGGCTGTGACGGGCGACGGCACCAACGATGCACCCGCGCTGAACCATGCACAGGTGGGGCTCTCGATGGGCACGGGTACGTCGGTGGCCAAGGAAGCCAGCGACATCACCCTGCTGGACGACTCGTTCCACAGCATTGCCACCGCCGTGATGTGGGGACGCTCGCTCTACAAGAACATACAGCGGTTCATCGTCTTCCAGCTTACCATCAACGTGGTGGCGCTGCTCAGCGTGCTGCTGGGGGCGTTCTTCGGCACCTCCCTGCCGCTCACCGTCACGCAGATGCTCTGGGTGAACCTCATCATGGATACGTTCGCGGCAATGGCATTGGCGTCTATCTCGCCCAGCATGGACGTGATGAACGAGAAACCGCGCAAGCGCACCGACTTCATCATCACACCGCCCATGCGCAACAACATCATCGGTGTCGGACTCGCGTTCCTGGCTATCCTCATGGGCCTGCTCGCTTACTTCAAGGGATTGCCCGACGGATTGCTGCCTGATGGCGAAATGAGCGTACACTACCTCACCGTATTCTTCACGGTATTCGTGATGCTGCAATTCTGGAACCTGTTCAATGCCAGCGTGTTCGGAACCAACCACTCCATCTTCAAGGATGCTTCCCATGCCTTGGGCATGCTGAGCGTGGCACTGATTATCCTCGTGGGGCAGTTCATTATCGTCACCTTCGGAGGGAAGGTGTTCCGCACCGAACCGCTCGACTGGCAGACGTGGCTGCAAATCATCGCCTGCACGTCGCTGGTGCTGTGGATAGGCGAAATCTACCGAGGAGTGAAACGCTTAATGAAAAATAAGTAAGTAAATGTGCAAAATTAAATGATACTGAACACAGAGGCACGGAGACACAGAGTTTTTGTTTTCTTGTCCATAGCTCACAGAGTTAATTTCCCTTCTCTCGTATGCGGCGAAGCCGCGGACTCTGTGCCCTCCCGTCATTTTTACCGACAGACAGTTACAGAACTTTGTGTCTCTGTGTTTGATATAAACTAATTCAGATTGATTACTTAAGATGCCGGATTCCCACATAAAGAACTTATTGATAGACTTCGGCGGCGTGTTGATTGACCTCGACCGCCGCCGCTGCATCGAGCAGTTCCGCCGGTTGGGCATGCCCGATGTGGAGAATATGTTGCACGATTGCCACCAGGAAGGCTTCTTCCAACTGCACGAGAAAGGGCTGATTGCCGACGAAGACTTCCGGGAGCGGATTCGCCGCGCCATCGGCAAACCCGTGAGCGACGAAGCCATCGACGCGGCGTGGAACAGTTTCCTCGACGGTATTCCTGCCTACAAGCTCGCTTTCCTGCTCGACTTGCGCAAGCGCTACAGGCTCTATCTGCTCAGCAACACCAATGCCATCCATTGGGAGTATGCCTGCACGCACGAGTTCAACAAGGAAGGACACCGCGTGGAGGATTATTTCGACCGCATTTTCCTGTCTTACCGCATGAAGATGATAAAGCCCGACGCCGGAATCTTCCAGGCTGTGCTGCAAGAGACAGGCATACTTCCCGCAGAAACCCTGTTTATCGACGATGCCGAAGCCAACTGCCGCACCGCACAGTCCTTGGGCATCCGCACTTATACGCCACAAGCTCATGAGGATTGGAGACATCTGTTCCAGTAATCCACCCAGTGTAGCTACCATCGGCTTCTTCGACGGGGTGCATAAGGGGCACCGCTTCCTTATCGGACAGGTCAGACGCGAGGCAGAGGCTCGCCAACTGGCTTCGGCCGTCATCACGTTCCCGGTCCACCCGCGCAAGGTGCTGCAAAGCGCGTACCGCCCCTGCCTGCTCACGACTCCACAGGAAAAAATGGCATTACTGGAACAGACGGGAGTGGAACAGTGTATTCTGCTGGATTTTACCCCCTATCTGGCATCACTCACTGCCCGCGAGTTCATGGAAGTGCTGAAGAACCGTTACAACATCCGCGCCTTGGTCATCGGCTACGACCACCGCTTCGGACACAACCGGAGCGAAGGCTTTGACGACTATGTGCGCTACGGACAGACCTTGGGCATGGAGATATGCCCGGCTGAAGCCTTCCGACTGCCCGCTCCCCGAGAAGAAGTGCCCGTCAGTTCCTCGCTGATACGTCGCCTGCTGCTCGACGGAGAAGTGGCTCAAGCAAACGAATGCTTAGGCTATCCGTATTTCATCAACGGCACCGTAGTCTGCGGCAGGCAGATAGGACACAAACTGGGTTATCCCACAGCCAATCTCCTGCCCGACCATCCCGACAAACTGGTTCCTGCCGACGGAGTGTATGCAGTGCGGGTGGAAACACACGGACAGCATAAAGCAGGCATGTTGAACATCGGAAAACGGCCGACGCTGGACAACGGAAACGACCGCAGCATCGAAGTGCACATCTTCGACTTCAACCAAGACATTTACCACCAGCCCCTGCGCCTGTCGTTTGTGCAACGCATCCGCGGAGAGCGCCGCTTTTCCTCTCTGGACGAACTGACCAGACAGTTGCAGCAAGATGCCGCAGATATACGGGCGCTGCTAAAGGCATGACCGGAAACCACCGTAAAACCTTTCATATATCAAAGGTTTTACGTATATTTGCCTACAACATATTTTTAAACGATATTGCTATGGGAAGCGAAGGACTGCAAGAACGTTACATCAATCCATACACCGACTTCGGATTCAAAAAACTATTCGGCACAGAGCTGAACAAGGAGCTGCTTATCAGCTTTCTCAATGCATTGCTGCCCGAACAATCCGACATACAGGATGTCACCTACCTGAACACCGAACAGCTGGGAACACGCGAAATAGACAGGCGCGCCGTGTTCGACGTCTATTGCGAGAATACGCGGGGAGAGAAATTCCTCGTAGAAATGCAACGAGGCGAGCAACAATTCTTCAAGGACCGCAGTCTGTACTACACGACCTTCCCCATACGCGAGCAGGCTATCCGGGGAAAAGACTGGAGCTATGAACTGAAAGCTGTCTACACCATCGGCATCCTGAACTTTACGTTCGATGATGCAGACGACTCCTACTACCACCACAAGGTCAAGTTAGTGGATATGGGCACACAGAAGGTGTTCTACGACAAGCTGACGCTCATTTACCTGGAGATGCCCAAGTTCAACAAAAGCGAACAGGAATTGGAAACCATGTTCGACAAATGGATGTTTGTGCTTCGCAACTTGAGTTCTCTGATGAGCCGGCCGGTCGCCTTGCAGGAGCGCGTTTTTACACGACTGTTCGAAGCTGCGGAGATAGGACGCTTCTCACGAAAAGAACTGATTGCCTACGAAGACAGCCTGAAAGTCTACCGCGACTGGTACAGCACGCTACAAACCGCTCTGCTGAAAGGTGAGAAACAAGGACGGGAACAAGGACTGCAGGAAGGACGCAAAGAAATGCAAAAAGCAATTGCCCGACAGATGAAAGCAGACGGTCTCTCTCTTGAAACCATAGCCAACTACACCCAGCTGTCGGTAGAAGAAATCAAGACCCTCTGAACAACCGGTCCACTCCATGAAAAACATTTTCCGGGATTTTCTCTATTTCTCACGCCAAGAAAGACGCGGCGTTCTGTTGCTATGCCTGCTCATCCTACTCGCTATGGGCGGGAAAACCATCTACCTGCATGATCATCCAAAGTCCAAACACATGACCGGTGAAGACACGATACAGCAGACAGCCCGACAACAGACCTACAAAGTATTCAAAGACTCTTTGCTCCCCCAAAGAAAACATCGGGAACAGCCAGACTTTAGCCAACAGCAGCCAGCCTTGCCACTGCTTACCCCCTTTCCTTTCGACCCCAACACGGCAGACAGCACCCTTCTCTGTCGGTTGGGCCTACCCAATTGGATGGCACGCAACATCGTTCGCTATCGGGAGAAAGGCGGCAAATTTAGAAGGCCGGAAGATTTCCAGAAGATATATGGCTTGACGGAAGAGCAATTCAACACCCTCCTTCCTTATATCCGCATAGTTCCCGGCAAAGAAGAAAAGGCACCCATGCCACAGCTTCTGGTAAGACAAGAAACTGACAGCATCGAGCGTCCGTTCAAATACCCGGCTGGCACCGTCATCGAACTGAATAGAGCCGACACGACTGAACTGAAGAAGATTCCCGGCATAGGCAGCGGCATCGCCCGTCTCATCGCCGGCTACCGGCACCAACTGGGCGGCTTCTACTGCATTGAGCAATTACAGGAAATCAACTTGGACTGCGAGCAACTGCGCTCCTGGTTCCGGATAGACACCGCAGCCATCCAACGCCTCAACCTGAACAAAGCCGGCATTGAGCGGCTGCGCAACCATCCCTACCTTGACTTCTACCAAGCCAGGGCCATCGTGGAATGGCGCAAGAAAAACGGGAAACTGCACAGCTTGAAGCCATTCCGGCTATACGAGGAATTCACGGAAGAAGACTTTCAGAAGTTAGCTCCTTACGTCTGTTTCGAATAGCGGCTTTTCCTCCACGATTAGCCCGTCTACCAGATGAATGGTGCGGTCTGTCAGCCCCGCCAGCTTTTCATCGTGCGTCACAATGACAAAGGTCTGTCCCAACTTGTCACGCAAGTCGAAGAAAAGGCGGTGCAATTCCTCCTTGTTGTGCATGTCCAAGCTACCCGAAGGCTCATCTGCCAGCACCACAGACGGACGATTGATCAGGGCACGGGCCACAGCCACCCGCTGTTTTTCGCCGCCGGACAGTTCATTGGGCTTGTGCGCAGCCCGCTCGTCCAAGTTCATCAGTGAAAGCATGGACCGGGCCATTTTCCGTGCCTCCTGCTGCGTCTGCCCTGCAATAAGAGCAGGAATCATCACATTCTCCAGCGCTGTGAACTCCGGCAACAGCTGGTGAAACTGAAACACAAAGCCGATGTGCCGGTTGCGGAAAGCCGCCAATTCCCGTTCCTGCATCTGCTGCACCGATGTGCCGTCAATGACAACCGTCCCGGTATCCGGGCGGTCCAATGTGCCCATAATCTGCAGCAGGGTGGTCTTGCCCGCTCCGCTGGGTCCTACGATGCTTACCACTTCTCCCTGACGGACATCCAGGCTGATGCCGCGCAGCACCCGGAGGGTGTCGAAACTTTTGGTTATATCCTGCAATTGAATCATACGTCCCTTTTTTTAAAAGAAGCCAACGCCAGCTCACTCACTTTTATACCGCACGAAGACAACTACCGGATTGTCTTCCTCTTTCACCTGCGCCAACACAGCCAGTGCCGGGTTGTCCCGCGCTTCAGGATGTTCGTCCAGCCATTCCACCACCTTATAAGCCTCGATGAGAGATACCTGAACGCCTTGGGGGAAGAACCACGGCACCGGCATGAATCCGGTCAGGTCGTCTTTATAGCCATCTTGGGATGCGGGCGACAGGCGTGTGTGGCCGGTCCGGCGGTCATAGATGCCTTCATACAGTTGTCTCGCGCCATACGTGTCAAGCTCGCAAGAGAAACAAATCTTTCCGGGCGTGACAGCTATGCGTTTGGTCACCAGTCTGTCCGAATAACCGGACTCAACGGTGCGCCCCTTCACGGCAGGGAACTGATATTTACCGGTGTGCAAGGCTACCAAGGGCCGCAGGCTGTTTCCGGACAAGGCATACAACGTGTCCGAGAAAGCCGGATGGAAAGTGACCTGCCCATCCTGCACGCCCATCTTGTCCGCTTCCCATACCCAGAAGCTCTTGTCGGCATATTTCAAGTAGAGCCGTCCCATAGATTCATCTTGAATATCAATGGAAACCAAATCTTTCCCAGCCACCGGAGGCTCCGCCCAGGGGAAAATGACACTGTCCACAGCCTGTCCCCGGGTGTTGAAGAGGAACAGTTTGTTTTCACCCTCAAAGAGAGGGATGTGGAAGGGATAGCATACCAACAACGAATCTGCCGACACCAGACTGCAATTTGACAACTCTATGCCGGACAAGGTCAGCTTCCCTTGGTAATGACCTTCGACATCAAACTTCTGCAAGGAATTGGGATAACGAGTGAAGTACAGCCATCCGCTACGCTCATCATATTCCGGCATATTGCCCGAATGACCTTCCGGGTCCTCGCCCACATGGCCGATGGAGTTGAGGAAACGTCCGGTCTGTCCGTCGAAGACCAGACAGTCGTTGCCCGAATTGGCACGTACCACCACACGGCCTCTTATCAAGCGGACAGAAGGGTCTTCGCCCACCAGGCAGGCATCCGTAGTCTCCAACGGCAGATACCACACACTGTCCGCTACGTCAGACAGAGTTAATTCTGCCTGCAGATTATCCATGGCGCTTTCCACGTCTATCACTGTCAGACCGTCCACGCTTTCTCCCGCCCCGGTGCTGCCGACGCATCCCGCCATCAGACAAAGGAGAGCGGTTCCTGTCAATTTTGTTATCGCATTCATCGTCGAATATAAGTTAATGAGTTTATAAGCGTCTGATCACATACTCTGCCAGGTAGCACCCGAAGACGGCGGGCATATAACTCACCGTGCCACAGGTAGACTTCTTGTTCCGTTCGTCGTCCGTCAGCATCACCGCCTTGGGGTCGGCTTGTTCGGTACTGAACACCACGGGCACTTTGTGTCGGATACCCATCTTCTGCAACCTCTTGCGCACCGCCTTGCTCAGTCCGCAATGATACGTATCCCAAATATCGGCAAAGCGAATCTGCGTAATGTCGCTCTTGGCCCCCGCCCCCATGCTGCACACAATCTTCAGACGCCGGCGCAACGCCTCGGCAATCAGGTGGCATTTGGGAGCCAGCGTGTCTATGGCATCCACCACAAAGTCATAAGCCTCTTCATCCAGCAGCCCCGGGATAGCCTCATCCTTCAGGAACACGGGCCATACCCTCAGCTGCACCTCCGGATTAATGTCGCGGAAACGGGCAGCCAGCACTTCGGCTTTGGTCTGTCCCAACGTAGAATGCAAGGCGGGGAGCTGTCGGTTGATGTTGGTAGGCTGCACCGTATCGGCATCTACCAGCGTAAATCGCCCCACCCCCGCACGGCACAGCATCTCGGCGGCGTAGGCCCCCACGCCTCCCAGTCCCACGACCAAGACATGCGCCCGTCGCAGGCGCTCCACCTTTTCATCGCCCAGCAAGAGGCGCGTGCGTTGTTGCCAGTCTTCTTCCATCATTCGTCTTTTTTAAACCATTTATAAAACCACCGTCCCACCTTCTCGTAGTGCTGGCTTTCGTTGTTGCCCTGCGGATTGGCAAAGGAGATGGCCTCCTGCGGCTCGCCTATCTGGTCAGGATAGAGCACAACGAGGCTGTTGTTGTTGAAATACTTGCCCAACTGTCCGGGCAGTTTCTCGAAAGCACTGTCATAAGAGATAGAGCCGCGCCGGGCACTGATGACCACCAGCAGATGGTCGTAGTTCACCTGTCCCGTCAGCAGCAGCAAATCGTCCCAATTGTCCAGCCGCGAAAATTCCGTCATCGTCCCGCTGTGTTTCTTCCGCACCAATGCCTGCAGCAGGCAAGACGTCTGTTCGTTGGCAAAGAAATGCACGCGGCAGTTCAGCGTAGCGCCCATGCGGCAGAAGTGCTCCACCCATTTCTGGAAGCCCGCCTCATATTCCGCCTTGGGCGGCACTGCTATGATGATGCGCCGCAAGGTATTGAGGGGCATGAGAAAACGTGCCACCATCACTTCGCGGTGCAGTCCTTTCAGCAGGCTCTCGGTGAGCTTGCCGAAATACGAGTCCATGAGATTGACCTTATAGTGCAGGCCGATAACGACGTCCGTCACGTCGTATTCGCGGGCAGTATGGATAATTCCCGCTGCGATGTTCAGGTCGTAGCGACTGATGCACTGCAGCTGTATGCCTGCCGATGCCGTGATTTTGCCCGCCCGTTCCAAGTAGCGTTTCCCCTGCTGCTCCAGGCGGTCGGACTCCGTGTGGTCATTGATGACATTCAGCGCCAGCAGGTTGTCTTTCTGCTTCGGGTCGCGTATCAGGAGCGAAAGGCTCATCAGGTAATCGATGGTAGCCGGGTTGGCCACAGGAATCAGAATCTTTTCCGGTTCGCGTGAGCGGTCTTCCTCCGGATGAGCCTCCCCCATGGCAATCTTGCGTGCAGCCCGCTCGGTGATGAACGAACTGACCACGCACGTCACCAGGATGAGCAGCACCGTGCCGTTCAGCACATCTTCGTTGAGCAGGCGTTCGCCGTTGGGCTGTATCAGGTTATAGCCCACCAGCACCGCCGCCAGCGTGGCAGCAGCCTGCGCGTTGCTCAGCCCGAACATCAGTTCGCGCTCCAGCACCGACATGTGGTAGATCTTCTGCGTCAGCCACGAGGCTATCCACTTGCCGACCAGCGCCACCACAATCATCACCCCTGCCACCTTCAGCGCATCGCCGCCGCCCAGGATGACGTGAATGTCGATGAGCATACCCACCCCAATCAGGAAGTAAGGAATGAACAGCGCGTTGCCCACAAACTCCAGATGGCTCATCAGCGGCGAGACGTGCGGTATCAGCCGGTTCAGCACCAGCCCCACCAAGAAGGCGCCCAGAATGCCCTCCATGCCGATAAACTCCATCAGACCTGCTCCCAGGAACACCATGGCAAGCACGAAGATGAACTGCATCACGTTGTCGTCGTACCGCCGGAAGAACCACCGCCCGATGCGGGGGAACAGCCACATGATAAGGCCGCCCAGCACCACGACTTTCGCCACCAGCCATACCCAGAACCAGCCGCCCGCCTCGCCCTTGAACAGGCCACTGATGACCGCCAGCACCAGCAGCGTCAGCGTGTCTGTCACCGCCGTCCCGCCCACGGCAATGCTCACACTGCGGTGGCACGAAATGCCGTAGCGGATGACAATGGGATAGGCCACCAGCGTGTGCGAGGCATACATACTGGCCAGGAGCACCGACGTCAGCAGGCTGTATTCCAGCAGGAACATATTGGTCACCAGACCGATGCTGATGGGGATGATAAAAGCCAGCAATCCCAGCATCACCGCCTTGCCCCGGTTCTTCTTGAAGTCGGACATATTCATCTCCAGGCCAGCCAGGAACATGATGTAATACACGCCCACCTTGCCGAACAGCTCGAAGCTGCTGTCGCGCGCCAGGATGTTGAAGCCATGCTCGCCCACCACCAGTCCGGCCAGAATCATGCCGATGATGTGCGGGATGCGCAGCTTGTTCAGCAGGATGGGCGCAAACAGGATGATGAGCAATACCAGGAGAAATATCCAGGTAGGGTCGGTAATGGGCAGCTGCAAACTGAAGTGAAACAGGTCCATGGGCAAGAGGTTTTAGGATTTCGTTGTGCAAAATAACGAAAAACTTTTCATTTAGGAAGCCGTCATAGCGCATTTTGTTGTAAATTTGCGCCCGAAAATGACAAAGACATACATTTGTACAAGTATTATCTAACCTCAAAAAGCAAAAAGTAAAATGAAAGTAGCGATTGTGGGAGCAAGCGGAGCCGTGGGACAAGAGTTCCTGCGTGTGCTCGATGAAAGAAATTTTCCGATAGACGAACTGCTGTTGTTCGGTTCCAAACGCAGCGCGGGAACCAAGTACACCTTCCGTGGCAAAGAAATCGAAGTGAAACTCCTGCAACACAACGACGACTTCAAGGGCGTGAACATCGCCTTCACCTCGGCCGGCGCAGGCACCTCCAAAGAGTTTGCCGAAACCATCACCAAGCATGGCGCCGTCATGATTGACAACTCCAGCGCCTTCCGCATGGATGCCGATGTGCCCTTGGTAGTGCCCGAAGTAAACGCCGCCGATGCCAAAGACCGGCCGCGCGGCATCATTGCCAACCCCAACTGCACCACCATCCAGATGGTAGTGGCCCTGAAAGCCATCGAACAGCTGAGCCATATCAAGACCGTACACGTGTCGACCTACCAGGCTGCCAGCGGCGCCGGTGCGGCTGCCATGCAGGAACTCTACGAGCAATACCGCCAGGTGCTGGTCGGAGAGCCCGTCACCGTAGAGAAATTCCCCTACCAGCTGGCATTCAACCTCATTCCGCAAATCGACGTATTTACGGACAACGGCTATACGAAGGAAGAGATGAAGATGTATAACGAAACGCGCAAAATCATGCACAGCGACGTCCGCGTCAGTGCCACTTGCGTGCGTGTGCCGGCCTTGCGCTCCCACTCCGAAAGCATCTGGGTGGAGACCGAACGGCCCATCTCTGTGGAAGAGGCCCGCGAAGCCTTTGCACAAGGCGAAGGTCTGGTGCTGATGGACAACCCCGCCGAAAAGGAATATCCCATGCCTCTCTTCCTGGCAGGCAAAGATCCCGTCTACGTGGGACGCATCCGCAAGGACCTGGCCAACGACCACGGACTGACGTTCTGGATTGTGGGCGACCAAATCAAGAAGGGTGCCGCGCTCAACGCCGTGCAGATTGCCGAATACCTGGTAAAGGAGAAAGACGTCTGAACCCAAAGACAAGGCTCCCGGCGCTTGCCGGGAAAGTGATTTTTCATACGATATGACCCGTCTGCTTCCAGACGCTTAGGAGCCTGCCTCCAAGCGCCTGGAAGTTTGGTTTTAAGCCCTCGGAAGTCAGGCTCTCCGGGGGCTTCTCTTTTACTTGAAGTTATACCTGATTTTCACCAAGGCACTGACCGGGCGCAGGTCGCAGCTGTAACGGTACATGTCCGCCCCGCTGTAGAAGACCCGCATGTATTGCTTCTGGTTGAACAGGTTGTTTGCCTCCAGTTCCACATCCACAAAGCGGTTACGCCACACCACCTTGAAGTCGCCGAACACCATGTGGCGGGTAGAGGCGAGGTTGGTGTATTGGTGTTCCACTCCCATGTCCAGGGTCAGCGACTTGGTGGGAAAGAACTTGAGGTGCATTTCCTGGACGACCGATTTCACCGCCGAAAAGCTGCTGTTGTCTGTGGCTGTATGGCTTTGCGACCACTGCCAGTCGCAGGAATAATCCAGGCTCATCCAACGGGCCGGAACCAGGTTGGCCTTGAAGCCCAATATCACGTTGTCCGACAGGAAATCCACCACCTCGCCTTGAATCAGTCCCTGACTGTTGCTGTGCGCATACCAGCCTTTCAGTTGGAGAGTAGAGTTCCAGAAGTCCAGTCCTTTGCTGAGACTGAAACGGGCGGTGTACGAATCCAACGTCGTAGGTTGCCTCAAAATCTGCCTGATACGCAGGATGCCGTCATAATCGAAACCATACAGCAGGTTCCGCCAGCCGTGCATGTATTCGCCGGACACGCTTCCGAACAGCGCCGAGAAGGCATCATTGTACGAGATGCTGCCGCCGGCCCTTGCCTCGCGGGTTTCCGGCAAGTCGTCTACGGAGTTCCGCAGCAGGTTGCGATACCCTTCCATGACATAGCCGCGATAGGTCGAATAGAGGTCGCCAAAATCATAAGTATACCTTCCGTACAGTTTAAAGTCCCAGTTGCCAAGGGTGTAGTACATCGACATCGAGGGGGAAACCAGGGGCTTGTTATAGGTCTTTTTGTCCGCAGCCAACCGGTCGTCCACACACAACCGCTGGTAGGACACAGGCAGGGACAGTTCTATGCGGAAATCTCCGCTTTTGTAGGAATAAAACTGGTTGAGTCCTCCCTGCCAGGTGTTATACCACAAGTCGTTCCGCCAGATTGGGTCGGCAAAGTAAGCATCGCCTCCCGGTTCGCGGCTGCCCAGTTCGGTATCCATATTCTGCAGGCTTCCGCTGCCGTACAGCAGGTAGTACATCGAGAACTTGCCCGCCTTCAACCCCCAGCTAAGGCCCAGATTGAAAGCCAGGTGCCGCAGGGTGAAGTCCTGCTCCAACGAGTTGACCGGCAGGTCGTCCCAATAGTCCACAGGCGCGATGCTCAAGGTATGGGGCACCTCACTATAACCGATTCCGGCATTCAGCGTGTAGGTGTTTGCACCTACCGCACGTGTCAGGTTCAGGCGGTCGCTCAACGATAGCGACGGCCGTTCCAACCGCTGGTTGACGGTGCGGTTGCCGGCATTCACATTGCTCACTACGGTGCCGGTTCCCTCATCTTCGTTCCAGTTGGCACGGACGGCAAGTTTGTTGTTCAGGTATTTCTGGTCGTTGTTTATCATCATGTTCGAAGCGACCTCCAGATTATGGATATGATTCGTCGACCGCAGGTTCTCGTCCACCACAATCCGGTCTCCTCCCGGCAGGTATTGCTCTGTCAGCGAACGTCCTTCCCGGTCGATGCGGTCATTATAATACATCACTCCCGTCGACCATTCCCCTCCGTTCTTCAGTTTGAGCAGATGGTTGGTCGACACGGCATGCGAATGATTCTGGAAATAGCGCTTGGTCGACACTTCCGGCGCCGAAGGAGTCTGCACACGCAAGAGGGTATTGGAAGCCGTCATCTGGCCACTCCCATACTTCGAACGGAATTCCTGCTGCACGTCATCGCCCGTATTGTTGCCTTTATACACCGTCATCGTCTGGTATTTCTTGCCAAACATCATGCCCACCAGTTCGGCTGTCCACAAC
Organism: Mediterranea sp. An20; assembly: GCF_002160055.1. GTDB lineage: Bacteria > Bacteroidota > Bacteroidia > Bacteroidales > Bacteroidaceae > Bacteroides > Bacteroides avicola. The sequence continues at coordinate 14,035 of NZ_NFJV01000002.1, read as the reverse complement.
GCCGGCTGGTAGCCGGCACCCGCCAGGGCAGAAGCCGTAAACACGCCTTTGGCATCGTCCTGCAACTTCAGATTGATGGATACCGCATCCGTAAACACTTTGTCCTTCAGCACCTTCACCGGCTGGTGGTTCTTCAGCACCTGCACCACGCTCACTGCCTTGTTCGGAAGATTCTGCGTGGCAAGCCCATACCGTCCCTGGAGCAGGTCCATGCCTTCGACGTAGAAATGCGAAATGGCCTTGCCGTTGTAGGAGATGCCTCCGTTTTCGTCCACCTCTATGCCGGGCATCTTCTTCAGCACATCGCCAATCACGCGGTCGCTCTGGTCGGCAAACGAGCTGACCAGGTAGTTCAGCGTGTCGTTGTCCTGCCTGATTTTCTGCGCTTTCACACTCACGGTTTTCAACAAGATACTCTTCTCCTCCAGGACAAAGTCCAGCCGTTGCGACACATTGCGCACCACCCGCTCGTTCTTCCCCACCTGCAGGCCGGACACCACAATCACCACGCTGTCTTCGGCACCTGCATACTGCAGGCGGTAATTGCCGGCCCCGTCCGTAGACGTAAAAGCCTTCACCAGGGCACTGCCCGGCAGACGCAGGCTGACATTGACCGCAAACGGGTGTCCCGCCTCATCTGTCACCCGTCCGGTAAACAGGCTTTGGGCACGGATTCCCACTGCCCCCACAAGCAGGCATAGCCCCACGACGGCCGCTTTCCAGCCGCTGCACAGCCCTGTGCCTGCCTGTTTTTTCTCACGATACGAAATAAGATTCTGTTTCATAAATCAAAGTTTTAATCTCACGTTATCATTCCAGTTCCAGCGGCTCGTAGGGGGTAAACTTGGATACCGGCTTTCCGGTTTTTATATCCACAGCCTTTGTCATTTTGAAATAATCCTCGTTAATGCCCTTTTGCAGTTTTAACACCTTCTCCCGACTTCGGGCCTTGAACCGGCTATAGTCCCATTTCACCAGGGGGAAAGCCCCCTGTTCCAACCCGATGCATTCAAAGGTGTACAACTCATCCCTATCGTATGCTTTCAATATCAGCCCGGGCAAATCGCCCAATTTCCAAGGTCCATCAGCCACCGGTACATCGGCAGAAAACCAGGCAACCCATTGGCGGCCCCTATAAGAACAAACCGCTTTCTGGCACAAATGCCCACAAACCGTCAACGTGTCAGCCCTTATCGTCCACTCTTGCAAAGGGTAAGATTCCTCGTACCGGCAATTGTATTGCTCCAAAGCATGAGGCATCGCGGCATACACTTTCAGCCGGTTACCGGATTTGAATATCACGGAAAACTGATACTCACTCCACCGGTCCGGGAATCTGCCACCTTCTCCAAACCATTGCGGACTGCTTCCTGCATAGGGATGCGATTTGCCCCATTCTACAGACAACGAATCGGCTGTAGCCCAAAATGCGCTATAATACTTTGACTGCTTCCTGCCAACTTCCAAACACTGCAAATCAATATAAGTATCATAATCATTCAGGTCTTCTGCATTGAAAGCATAATACACCCGCAAATACGCTGTATCTATCGTCACCTGCTTTTCACAAGCCCCCCGCAAGCGGGGAGCTAAAGCATATCCTTGTTTGGGTTGGGCAACCAAATAATAAGAGCCTCCCCAAAGGAAGAACAAAAACAGTAAACTACTTATTTTCATCTTTTCTAATCTTCAACAAAACGATATGAACCACAGGTTTGTCGGAAGAGGGTGTGCCGAAATTCAAGCTCACCATCATTAGCTTCCTCAAAACCTCTTTTGACTATTTCATTCTCATTAAAGTATAGTCTGTCACCCCGCTTGGTCGAGGGGTCTCACTATGCGTCATGTGAGGTAAGATAGGGTTTCATAAACCAAAGTTTTAATCTCACGTTATCATTCCAATTCCAGCGGCTCGTAAGGGGTAAAGCGGGACTTGGGCTTATTGGTGTAATAATCATACAACTTAGCTACTACAAAATAATTCTCATTGATTTTTCGTTGCAACTTTAAAACCTTCTGCTTATTCATCGGCTTATACTCCTTGTAATCATCGTATTTCTTGATGGGGAATTTCCCCTTTTCTATCTGTACGCATTCAAAAATGTACAAGCGGTCTGTATCGTACACTTTCAGTATTAAGCCCGGCAAACCGCCAAATGTCCAAGGACCTTCCGGAATGGAAATATCCGGAGCAAACCAAGCCTCAAACGACCGGCCCCGAAACGAACAGGTAGCTTTTTGACACACATATCCACCTATTTCCAGCGTATCTGCATGGAGTTGCCACTGCTGCCGGGGGATTCTCTCCACATAAAAACAGTTATGACGCTTAAGATACATCGGCATACGGGCATAAACGGTCAACATATCCCCGGTCTTGAATAGCTCCGAATATTGGTATTCCGTCCAATAATCAGCATTCTTACCTGATTCTCCAAGCCATAGAGGAACGCTGTCCGCATGGGGATGTTCTTTAAGCCAGACAGAGACCAAAGAATCCGCCTCATTCAGGAATTTGCTATAATATTTGGATACCGAATCGCCGATTTGCAAATACTGCCAATCAACGTAAGTACTGGGATTGTCCAGGTCATCAGCATTCAGGGCATAACTGACACGAAGGTATGCCGTATCAACCATCATGACACGATTTACTGCCTCCCGCAAGTCAGGAGCCATCACAAAACGTGATTTAGGCTGTCCTATCAAATCCATTGACGACAGAAACATTAAAACAATCATTGCAACAATCTTCCTCATCATTTAAGCAAAGCTATGTAAGTGTAAGTAAATGCATGAATACAAAAACACAGAGACACAAAGTGCATAACTTTCCGTCAGGAAAATAGACAGGAGAGACACGGAGTCCGCAGCTTCCTTTTAATCTCACGTTATCATTCCAATTCCAGCGGCTCGTAGGGTTTGAACATACGCAACGGCTTTCCGGTTGCATCATCAATGACACCACCAAAAAACGAGAAATAATCTTCGTTGATTTTCCGTTGCATTTTCAGCAGTTCTTTCCTTTTTACGGGCTTGTACTTACTGTAGTCCAGCTTCTTGATAGGAAAGTTGCCGCGTTCTATCCCGACGCACTCAAAGACGTATAGCCTGTCCTTATCGTAAACTTTCAATATCAGTCCCGGCAAACCGCCAAACGTCCAGGGACCTTCGCGGACCGGAATCTGCGGGGCAAACCAGGCTTCGAAATCGCGTCCGCGAAACGAACAGACCGCTTTCTGGCACAGATAGCCGCAAATGGTCAGGGTGTCGGACTGCAATTGCCACGATTGTTGCGGATAAGGCTCCGTGTGCCAACAGTCATACCGTTCCAGCATAAACGGCATGCGGCTGTACATGGTCTGTTCTCCGCCGCTTCTGAAAATCTCGGTGTACTGATATTCCGACCACCACTCGCTTTTTCCTTTTTCCCCCGTCCAGCGTGGAGGGCCGTCCACGTTCGGGTGTTCCCTCACCCAATATACCGAAAGCGAATCGGAAGCAGCCAGAAGCGCACTGTAATATTTGGAGGTCTGCCGGCCTACTTCCAGATATTGCAGGTCCACATAGGTGGAAATATCAAGAAGGTTGTCTGCATTGAGCGCATAGCTGACCCGCAGGTCGGCATGGTCTATCACGGCATACTTCGCATGAATGCGTGCTGTGGGTTGCGTCACTATATTATTCTTAGGCTGGGCAGACAATGCACAAGCATACAGCAGACAAAAGATTCCTAAAATGTATTTCATGAGGACATCAAACACCAGCCGAGGCAGATTGGCCAAGTTATGCTTGATATGCTCTGAGGTAAGATAGGGTTTCATAAATCTAAGTTTTAATTTCACGTTATTATTCCAGTTCCAGCGGATCGTAGGGAGTAAAATGCGATAATCGCTTCCCGGTCTTAGCATCAACGACAGGTGCCACTTGCAAATAATCCTCATTGATTTTCCGCTGCAGTTTCAGAATCCAAGCTCGCTTCCTTTGCTTGTACGAGCTATAATCCAGTTTCTTTATGGGGAAAGCCCCCTTCGCTATGGAAATGCACTCAAAGGTGTACAACTTTTCCGCATCATATACTTTGAGGATTAATCCAGGCAATCCTCCAAATGTCCAAGGTCCCTGTGAGACGGGGATTTCAGGCGCAAACCAAGCTACGAAATCCCGTCCGCGGAAGGAACAAGTCGCATTCTGACACAAATAGCCGCAAATGGTAAGCGTATCTTCCCCGATTTCCCAATGAGGCAAAGGGTAAGGCTCCGAATACCAACTATCATAGCGTTTCAATGAACCGGGCATCCGGACATATACCGTTTGTTCGCCTCCCTGCCTGAATATCTCCGAATATTGATATTCTGACCAAGTTGTTTTTTTCCCCATTTCTCCTAAAAAGAATGGTACACCATGTGGGATTTGCGGCTGTTTCATCCATTCGGTGCAAAGAGAATCGTTATTTACAACGAATGCGCTGTAATACTTAGAAAGATGCTCTCCGATTTCCAGAAATTGTAAATCTATATACGTACTTAAGTCTGTTAAATCCTCTGCATTCAATGCATAACCTATACGCAGATAGGCTGTGTCCAACACCTCAAATTTGTCTGCATCCAAACGGGGATCAGGTGGAAAGATCAGTGCCTGTTTGGATTGTGCCATGGTTGCGGTAGCAAACAACACTGAAAATAATGTCATTAAGATATAAGCCATAGTATTTCTTTTTTAGATAGTTAGAGTTATATTATGCTCGATTATTCCAGTTCCAGCGGCTTGTAAGGAGTGAAGCGTGATCTTAGTTTTCCTGTTTTTAAATCACGAATTTGTGCCACCTGATAATAATTCTCATTGATTTTCCGCTGCAATTCCAGAATCCGAGTACGGTTTTCTTGTCTGTACGAACTATAATCCAGCTTTTTGATGGGGAAAGCCCCCTGTGCAATGGAAACGCATTCAAAGGTGTACAACTTTTCCGCATCATATACTTTGAGAATTAATCCCGGCAATCCTCCAAACGTCCAAGGTCCCTGCGCCACGGGAATCTCCGGTGCGAACCAGGCTGTGAAATCCCGTCCGCGGAAAGAGCAGGTTGCATTTTGGCACAAATAGCCGCAAACAGTGAGCGTATCATTCCCGATTTCCCAACGGGGCAAAGGATAAGGCTCCGCGTACCAACTATCAAAACGCTTCAAATAGCCGGGCATCCGGGCATATACGGTCTGCCTTCCCCCGTGTCTGAAAATCTCCGAGCTTTGATACTCCGACCAATAAAGCTTTTTCCCCATTTCTCCCATTACACTTGGCCTGCTTTGGGCCTGTGGGTGCTGTTTCAGCCATTCGGTACAAAGAGAATCACAGTTACTGATGAATGCACTGTAATATTTAGAAAACCGTTCCCCGATTTCCAGATATTGCAAATCTATATAAGTGCTCAAATCCGCTAAATCGTCTGCATTCAATGCATAGCTTACACGTAAATAGGCCGTATCCAACACCTCAAATTTGTCTGCATCCAAGCGGGGATCAGGCAGATAAATCTTTGTCTGTTTGGGCTGTGCCACGGTCGAGGTAGCAAACAGCACTGAAAATAATGTCATTAAGATATAAGCCATAGTATTTCTTTTTTAGATAGTTAGAGTTATATTATGCCCGACTATTCCAGTTCCAGCGGCTCGTAGGGCGTATAAAAAGAAAGCGGTTTACCCTGATCATCTACAACTCCCGTCAAACGGAAGAAATCTTCGTTGATTCTACGCTGCAACTTCAACAGGCGGCTTCTGTCCATTTGCTTGTAACCGCTGTAGTCATACTTTTTAATAGAGAATTTACCCTGTTCGATATTGACGCACTCAAACCTGTACAGACCATCCACATCATATAGTTTCAGAATCAACCCGGGCAGACCGCCGAACTTCCAGGGCCCCTGGCTGACAGGAATATCCGGAGCAAACCAGGCTTCAAAATTACGCCCGCGAAAATGACAGACCGCTTTCTGACACTTATATCCACACACGGTCAGCGTATCATTCTGTATGCTCCACTGCTGTAGCGGGTAAGGTTCTTTGTGCCAACAATCATAACGTTGCAAGGGATGCGGCATACGGGAGTAAACCGTTATTTCATCACCTTCTTTGAATATTTCCGTATATTGGTATTCCGACCACCAATCATACCGCTTGCCACCTTCACCAAGCCAAAGCGGAACTCCCGGAGAATTAGGATGTTCTTTCCTCCACACATGAATAAGGGAATCGCTGGCGCTCAATAAGGCACTATAGTATTTGGATACGCCCTCACCTACCAGTAAATATTGCAAATCGATGTATGTACCCATATCCGACAAATCATCGGCGTTTAATGCATAACTGACGCGTAAGTTCGCTTCACCTGCCAGCACTGCTTTATCACAATCCATGGAGCGAATCGGAGGTACTATTACTCTTGCCGCCTTGGGCTGTGCTTGTAACTGACAACATCCGAACCAGATAATAAAAAAGAATAGACTCTGTTTCATGTTTATATGGTATTTGAATTTTGCTCCAAAAATAGGAAGCCGCTTTTAGCTTTCCTAATAAACAGAAGAAAAAGGACTACGCAAAGTTGTACGCACCTCCACGGAATTGTACGCAGTTTTGTACGCAAAAACCGGCATAAGTCTCTCACAATAAGCCGACAAAGCATGGAGACAAATAATCAATCAGATTTAGTTTATATCAAACACAGAGGCACAAAGTTCTGTAACAATCTATCAGGAAATGGACAGGAGAGACACGGAGTCTGTGGCTTCGTCCGGCAACCTCAAAGAGGTTGAACGATGCTTAACCGCGGGTGGCTCCCCGAAAGGGGAACACCTGCGGATCTGTCCTCGCTCTCCCACATCGACCTCGAAGGGGTCGAACCACACATGTCCGGCCACATCCTTCTGACAGACTTATTCCCGATTCATCCATTTATATAGCCTGTTCGCTATCTACAGTTGCTCAGGCTTGTTCGTAAGAATGGAATGGAAACGGATGAACGGTGCTTTTTGGGCAGAATAAGCGTGGTTCGACCCCTTCGGGGTCGATGTGAGAGAACGAGGATGAGATAATCCGCAGGTGTTCCCCTTTCGGGGAGCCACCCGCGGTTAAGCATCGTTCAACCTCTTTGAGGTTGCCGGGTGTGCGAGGCTGGAAAGAGTCAAACGTGCCAGGTTCAACCTCTTCAAGGATGTCAGTGCATGCAGGGCAGACAATGTGGAAATACACAATTCTAACCCGCGTAAAGCATAAGCAAAATGCCTCGTATGCTTTGGCCCTCATCCCGCACAGCTAAAATGCCATTTTAGACTGCTAAACCTGCATTTTAGACTGCTAAACCTTCATGTTAGAACAGCCATAATGAATCTGTGCCGAATTCCGGCATGCTTCCCCAAGGGCAGTGCCTGCCTTCACCTCACAAGAAAAGAATCTTCCAAATTGCCTTCACGCTTTCACCGCCTGCCGACTTTTTGTGAATCAGCCGGTTATGGTGAAAGATACATCTTTCACACACCGTTCATTGTGCGCGCGATTCATCGCGTCTCTGCAAGGGGATACGCACCGTGCTTCCCTGCGCTACGAACGCTGCTTTCAATATATAAGGAGAAAATCAGTAAAAGCAGAACCGGCCCGTGCATCTGTGGCGGCAAACCGGGTTCGTGAAAGATGCGTGAAGGATGCATCTTTCACAACATTTCCCTTATCTACAGCGTCTTACACTGCCGTGAATGTGTGAAGGCGGTTTGAAGCAGAACATGTATCAGTAGCCTGACAGTCACCGTTTCTGTGCGAAAGCATTTATATTTTCACTTATAAAAAATGACAGGTTTCAAATTATCAATGTACTGTATATCAAAAGTATATTGTGAAAGATGCTCCAAAATCATTTATATTTTCATTTATATTTCGCCCGAATCCGGACTATAAGTAACCAATCAGAATTAGTTTATATCAAACACAGAGATACAAAGTTCTGTAACTGTCTGTCGGAAAAAGGACGGGAGGGCACAGAGTCCGCAGCTTCGTCGGCAACCTCAAAGAGGTTGAACGATGCTTAACCGCCGGTGGCTCCCCGAAGGGGAACACCTGCGGATTATCTCATCCTCCTCCCTTCCATCGACCTCGAAAGGGGCGAACCACGCTTAGTCGGGGGGGGGGTGACAGACTATACCTTAATGAAAATGAAATAGTCAAAAGAGGTTTTGAGCGAAGCTAATGATAGGGAATATCTATCTTGACACACCTCTTAACTTTTTTTAGCTGGGATAAATCATAAGCCTTCACGCACGTTGTCTATATTTGTAATATGAAATTCACCTTGTATCTATTCATAGCATGGAGCCTGTTAACCTGGAGTGCCTGTTCGCACGACCGTTATCCTTCGGTCTTACAGGTAGCAGACAGCTTGACAGCGGCATACCCGGACAGTGCCTTAGCCTTGCTGGAGGCATGGCGTCCGCTGATGAAGCAGGAATCGGAACAGGTACAGATGTATTACAACCTGCTGTGCATCAAAGCCCGCGACAAGGCATATATCACCCACACATCGGACAGCCTCATGCTGGCTGTGCTGCATTATTACGAAAGCCGTAATGACCGGCACCATCTGCCGGAAGCCTATTATTATGCCGGACGAGTGATGAGCGACCTGGGCGACACACCGCAGGCATTGGACTATTTTACCCAATCTCTCGATGCGATGCCTGAAGAAGCGATAGACCTGCGCAGCCGGGTGACCGCACAGATGGGGTCGCTGTTCACCTATCAAGGTTTATACCAGGAAGCTTTGGAAATGCACCAAAAGAGTCTGCAATGCTCGGAAATGCTGAAAGACACTGTGGGAATGATATACAGCCTGCGGGATGTAGCACTCGCATATCGGTGTCTGGAACAAAACGACAGTGTGCTTCCTTATTATAAGAAAGCCTATACATGGAGTGTCATGACGCACGAACAGGAATTGGCCAAACTGATGAAAATCCAGATGGCCAGTTTTTATCAGGACAAGGTGATGTATGATTCGGCCCGTGTCTATTTGCCCCGGGATTTCGACGACTTGTCCGGAGCAAACAAACAGGCGGCGTACATAATTGCCGGTTATCATTATTTCAAGACAGGCCAAGACTCCGCCGTATATTACTTTAGCAAATTATTGGAATGGGGAGACGTATATGCCAAGAATCTGGCCTGCCGGTACCTGCTACAACTGGCTGTACGGGAAAAAAATATAAAACAAACCGAAAGCTTACTGAATGCCTATCTCATGTATTCGGATTCCCTCCTGCTACGAACGCAGACTGAGGCGATTTCCCAAAAGTATTCTTTATACAATTATCAGTTGCGCGAACGGGAGAACGCACGCCTGCTGAAAGCTTACAACGCCCAGACCAAGAACTTACTATATCTATCTATTTGTCTGGCAGGCGGGCTGCTTGCCTTCATCGCTTACCGGCAATATCAATGGAAAAGCCGGGAAATACTGGAAATGCGCTTGGAGAAACTGAAGTTATTGAAAAAGAAAACGGAAGACGACAACCTGCAAAACAAAAAGGAAATGAACAGACGCCTGCAGGATTTGAGAACAGCCCTGCAGGAAGAGCAACAAAAAGGAGTGAAACGGGAAGAAGAGTTCCACACGGTGCAAGAGCAGCTTGCCAACGCGCAACAGCAGATGGAAACAAGCCGCATGCTTAAAGAAGAAAAACGGGAAGGCATACAAAGCACGCCGATTGTCAAAATGCTGACCAAAAAAGCTGCTTCACACAGAGGGGTGACCCATATCTCACAGCAGGAATGGAAAGAACTGGAAAAGGCATTCAGAGAAATAGATGCTGAGTTCCTTTCCAAATTAGGCCAATTGAGCTATAACTTTAAACCGACAGAGTGGAAAGTCTGCCTACTGCTGAAGGCGGGATTTACCCCGACTCAAATCGGGACACTGACAGGAAATCCTATCCAGACCATCAGTTCCATGCGGGCCAGAATGGCAGAACGCATGTTGAGCGGCTGTCACTCCGCCAAAGACTGGGACGAGTTTATCTGCTCATTGTAAGCGGTCCGTTGACGGGAATCGTGCCCCCAGGCTGTCCGAAAACCTATCAGCTGCTATCATGCTGTCATGGCGAGCGAAGTCGAGCCATCTCACTAAATCTACAGGAACGTGTCTTGAGATCCCTCGACTGCGGGATGACAGAATGATAGTGTCGGAAGAGTTCTCGGACAATCTCCCCCAATGCCGGGAAGGGAAACCATTCGTTGGGAAGTTTGCGCCAGGCGAATCATTGCATCGGCTGCGCACAATGTAACCCGCATTGCCCGCAAGGCATAGATATTCCGAGGGAGATGCAACGGATTGATGCCTTTGTGGAACGGCTGAAACAGAACCGCCGCTAATCTACCTGCTTGCCCCGTGCCGGCTGTGTATCTACAGAAAGCACGGGGCTTTTTTCCGTTCTTATCGTCTTTTTATCGTTTTTCGATAAATATTTTCTGTTTTTCTTGATAATCTCAAGAAAAGCTCCTTTCTTTGCATATCGAAAAACGATAAAGATTTACCGTGTAAAGCATAAAAGAGTAAAATATAAAAGGTCAGGTTATGAAAAAAGCATTGATGAGCATCACGTTGTTAGTGTTAGGACTGTCGGTGGTAGCAAGCCTCTTAATCGGATGGGCGGTGCCGGCATGAACAGTATGTAGTATGTATAATGAATAAGGTTAATCGTATGAAAAAGACTGCCGAGCTATTCTTCGTTTTTATCCTGCTGCAAATCCTGGGCGGTGCCGCTTCCGTGCCGCTGGTGCTGATGTGGCAGTTTGTCACTACGGGCACCGTGGATGCCGATGCAGCCACGGCCTCGACCTTGGTGCCGAGTTCGTTGCTCACCCTGTTCTTTACCGTATGGTACCTGTGGAAGAAAGGCTACCTGGAGAACGACGGGCAGGTTTACTCGCCCGTTTCTGCCGGCTACCTGGGCTGGACGGTGCTGGCAGGCGTGTCGGCCATCGCGCTGATGGACGGGCTGATGTCGTTGCTGGACTTCCTGCCGGACTGGCTGGAGAATACCTTCCAGCAGTTACAGGGCAACTGGGGCGGCATAGTCTACATCGCCGTGCTGGGGCCGGTGCTGGAGGAACTGATGTTTCGGGGTGCCATCACACGCGAACTGCTGAACAGGTTCCGCCCCACGACGGCCATCCTCATCTCCGGCCTGCTGTTTGGCCTCATCCACTTCAACCCGGCTCAGTCGGTGGCCGGTCTGCTGATGGGCATATTGCTGGCATGGCTGTACTACCGCACCCGCAGCGTGGTGCCGGGCATCGTGGTGCATGTGCTCAACAATTCACTCTCCGTATGGTTCACACTGAACTGGCCGGACGTGGACCACTTCGCCGAACTGACAGGACAGCCTGCCTACACCGCGCTGCTGGCGGGTGCCGCCGTGCTTCTGGTGTTGGCACTGTGGCAGCTGACACGCCACCCGAGGATAGCGGACTACCGGGAGACAGTCTCCCTCCGCCAGACAGAAACAGATAACCCCCACAACGGACTACCATCATGAAACGACGACTGAACATATTCTGCGCCATCGTGCTGCTGGTGCTGGGCTGGTCGGTGATAGAGACCGGCTATTACATGGCTATAGGTGCCCGCATGGGCATACAGGCCGGATGGGACTATGCCAAAGCCGAAGCAGAAGGCAGCACCGCAAGCCAGACGGAAATGAAAGAACTGGAAAGGCTGAAACACCTCACCTACATATCTACCCTGCCCGGTCTCCTGCAAGGGAAAAGCGACCGGCTGATGCAGGATTCCGTATTCAACACCCGCACACGCCGCTACGTGCCTGCCGCCTACTCCAGCCTGCTGGTCAGCGTAGAGACGCGGCACGACACGGCCTCATCCATCGCATCGGCAGTGTCGGGACTGCTGGCATTCGTGGCCACGGTGTGGGCATTAGTGCTGTTCATCCGGCTGATAGTGAGCATCAACAAGTCTGATATTTTCAGCTGGCGCAACGTGCGGCGTCTCCGCCGGTTGGGCATATTGCTGCTGGCAACCTTCGGGTGCGCCCTGCTGCAGGAGTGGATAAAGCTGCAGGCTGTACGCCAGGTGCTGGAGATTCCCGGCTACGAACTGACCCTGAGCGACGCCGTAAGGGGCAGCACGCTGCTGCTGGGACTGTGTGCCCTCATCGTAGGCGAAGTGTTTGCCATCGGACTGAAGATGAAGGAAGAACAAGAACTGACAATATAACGAAAGGGAAGAAAAACATGAAGAAACTGGCATCACTCTACATCCTTTGGGGCATCATCCTCTGCCTGCACATGTGCTTCATCTTCCGCGACGGTACGCACATGGTGGAATATACACGGCAATGTATCGCCCCGTCCGACGTACAGGAATTCTCCGTGCCGCTGGTCACCAAACCCGATGTTTACGAACCGGACACACTGACCAATATCCGCACGGGCGAAGTCCTCGAAGTGGCCTACGGACAAGCCGTAAAACATTTCTGGCACACCGACTCGTTCCACTCCCTGCCTTGGGGGATGCGCCTGGCCGGAGCAGTCTGCGGCATGGCCAGCCTGCTGCTCATCTTGTGCCCCTACGGGTGGAGCTATACGCTTTTTAAGAACATCGAAGCAGGCAATTTCTTCACGGCAGACAACGAACGGCTGTTGCGGCGATTCGGTTACTGCCAACTGGCAGGCGTGGCTTTATTGGCAGTGTTCCACCTCATCGACTTCCTGGGCCTGCGGATGCAACTGGACTTCGAACACTACCATGTAGGCTTCGAGTGGTTCTCACTATTGGCATACGCCATTCCACCCGCCTGCTTCCTGTTTGCCGCCGAGGCCTTCCGTATCGGCAACAAGCTACAGAGGGACACCGAAGGCCTGGTATGAGCAAAGCACTTTGTCATATAGACACCTGCATAAAAATTGAACAAAGGGAAAAAAGACATAAACAATGAAACAACTGAAACGAATCTACCAATACCTGCAACAACGCTACGGTGAAATGTGGTCACTGACCATCGTCTGTTTCACCATTGTAGTGATAGGCATACCCAACATCATGGATTTGACGGAAAACCTCCGGTCGGCAGAAGGAGACAAGTACCTGACATGGATATACATCTGCAACTTGCTCTGCCTGACCATCATCAGCGTGCAACTCCTGCGGCTGGATTGTCGGCAACTGTTGAGTAGGAGGACTGCCAATATACTGGATACCAGCGGCTACCTGATTCTGCTGCTGATGATACTTCGCCACCGGCTGGAGAAACACGTCATCGGCCTAAATCTGGACGGCAACGACCTTTTCCAGCAAGACACGGCGTACATCTACCTGCTGGGCTTTCTCCTGATATTCATCAGCCGGTTAGTGCTACGCGCCGTGAAGATTAAAGAAGAACAAGACTTAACCATCTAACAAAGCAAGAAGTATGAAACCGAATACAAAGAAGAAACTGAAAGCGTGGCTTTGCCTGTTGGGCACCATGTTCCTGACGCTGATGGTGTCGGAAATCATCTTCATGCTGGCCATCTGGTATCCCTTCCTGAAGCACGGAGGCGGACTGAAAGGCATCGGCGTAGTCTTATTGATGGGATGTCTATACGGTAGCATGTACCTTTGGAACAGAACCGTCAAACGCCGCACCCGCTGGCTGGACATTATAGACGGCAAACTGCCTGAAGCAGAGAAAGGAGGGACGGAATAACCCATGCCTATCATCGTAAACCTGGACGTTATGATGGCCCGCCGCAAAATGACACTGAGCGAGCTGGCAGAGAAAGTGGACATCACTCCCGCCAACCTGTCTATCCTCAAGACGGGCAAGGCCAAGGCCATACGCTTCTCTACGCTGGAAGCCATCTGCAAGGTGCTGGAGTGCCAGCCGGGGGACTTGCTGGAAAAGGTCGTTGCCGTCCAGATTTAGGCCGATGACGTGTTTCTCCAGCCGGTGGCGAAGTATCATCAGCAGCAGAATCAGGTAGCCGCTGGTATCCAGTATATT
>NZ_NFJV01000019.1 GCF_002160055.1 Mediterranea sp. An20 | reverse complement strand
TACCGTCATTGCATCTATAAGAACAGTTAACGACAACTTCCGGAAGTTCATAGTCCGCAAGAGCCTCCACATTATCCAACAACAATTGAGCTTGAGAGCTGAGTGCAGCTTGTCTATTTTGGGCAGTATAGAATCCATAACCGCCTACGCCTACCATCAAGGTAACAATGAGCGTTAAAACATACTTTTTCATATCAATTCGTTTTTTGTTGATTAAACCTTACGTCTATTTTTTCGCATCTATCCTTTCAAAGGTACCCGGCAACGTATGCCGTACAAAAATACATCAGATAATTTTAGCACACCATCCTTTCTTTTTTAGGGTTGGCATACCCGGCTCCCTCCGCAGCAACGGACAAAAGCCGGGCATCCTTCACCCATAGATTGTCATTACGCTGGTTACATCCGCATAAATATATTCTCCGGGACCATTGCCTGCATGTCCAATCTGACGTATGAAATTACCGTTTCTATCAAACTCGTAACATGCCGGAATCTTTCTGTCCACCACATAAATCTTGTCTTTATAAGGAAGTACCTTGGTCAGACGCATCACCAGGCAACTGTCGTTATGGTCTTCTAAAGGTACAACCTCTATGCGAGAGAACAACTCTTTTATGCTCGGAGTGCTTTCCCTCAAATCGACTTTCAAAACAGGGCAATCGGAGGTATCCGTTGATGGCTGGCACGAATAGAATAAGAAGCCGCAGAATAGAGCGGCGACACATTGGAAAAGAGTTTGGTTCTTCATTGTTATCAGTCGTTATTAGGTATCGCAAAGAAAATAGTTCAAACCTTATATGAATGGTTGTTTATTCCAACATTCCTCTTACATGAAACACCAGTGGCGACTTCGCCACATTGCCGTACAACAGCACAATCTTGTCAAAAGCACCCCGCTGGTTGTATTCAAACCCGATGCGCAGGGCAAGACTGTCCCCCGGCAGGATGGGATGCTGGTCGTACTCCACTTCCGTGCAGCCGCAGGATGCCTGCACATCGTATGCCACCAGCGGACCGCTACCCGTGTTATGGATATAAACGGTAGTGTCCCGCCGTTCACCGACTTTGAAAGTGCCTAACCGAATATCCTGGAAGGAAACGGATGCTTCTGTCTGGTTAATGTTCTCCTGTTTCAAAGCCGGAGCAAGGATGCGCAGGTAGAGCCCCTTGACCTGGGGGCTATAGACCGGGTTGCCCACGGCCACCACCTTGTTGTCCTTATCCAACAGGAAGGTCTGCAGCTGCAGTTCGGAGGAAAAGTGGTTCAGCTTGTTCAGCGCATCCTCGCGGTCAAAGCAGACAGGATAGGCGAAACTGTCCCGCTTCATCTGCACTTTCACATCGCGCACATTGTCCGGATGGAAGAAAAACAAGAACTGCACATCCATCTCTGCTACTTCATGAAAATATTCTACCAGTTTCTTCCAACCAGCCAGATTAAGCTTGCAACTGCCACAGCCGATGGAATCCAAGTAGGTCAATATCTTGTAAGTGGAATCGGATACCTGGAAATCTGCCTCTTCATCTCCTCGCACGGTGGTAAAACGGATATCCTCCGGGAAAAGGATTTCTTTCCCCTGCCAGGCTTCCAACTGGGCTTGGATAGTATCGCGGGCAGACTTATTTCCCGAACAGGAGAACAATTGGGTGCAAGCGAGCGCCAACAATAGAAATAAGATGGGTTGCTTCATGGCTATTTAAAGTATAATCGTAATAAACAGGGGTTGGATTCCTCGTCCAACTTCGTCAATTTGGCATATTCATCTTCCGGCAATACCTCTTTCATCAGGTCAAAGTCCTCGTATTTGAGCAGGCATAGCATATATTCGTCAGTCATCGCTAATGGAGAGATGGAGAAACCTTCTTTCACTTTGTCAAAGACAAACGAATAGCCGGTCTGCTTGTCATAGAAGATGTCATACAATAAATTACCGTAACTTTTTGTCAATCGGACATAATAATAACGCTCATTCTGATATTGAGTGTCAAAACTATAAGGTAATGTACCATTTTCCAAATATTCTCCAACCAATTTATCACTATGGCTTTCATCTTCATTTTCTATATTTCTCAACACACTTGGCGACAGATTATTTTCACCAAAATCCCATTGATAAACTGCCTGCAGCGTATCAGCGGACAATTCATAAACATCAGGAGAATAACCTGTAGAGAAATATGTGTTTCCTGCGTAGCTATAAAAGACACTTAAAAGCATCCAATTGAACTGTTCAGGCTGATGCCAATAGCCTTTTACAAGATTCCCGTCAAAGTCAAATAAGTTTATAGCCGACTGGTCTTTTGTGGCTGCTCCGTTCCATAAAGCATATTTGCCATCCGAGGTCAGGGCAAAAGAATGGCACGCCATGAGATCCTGCATCTTCACTTTCCGAAGGAACTTCCCGGTCATGTCATATACATACAAAAAACCGAAACATTCCATCAATACAATCTCTTGTCTGGCTTCGTCTATCAGGCAGTCATCTGCATGGATATATTCTCCGGGACCATTGCCTGTCTTTCCTATTGGGCGTATGAAGTTACCGTTTTTATCAAACTCGTAACAAGCCGGAATTTTTCTATCCAACACATAAATCTTGTCTTTATAGGGAAATACCTTACTCAGCCGCATCACCAGACAACTGTCGTTATGGTCTTCTAAAGGTACGACCTCTATGCGCGAGAACAAGTCATGCACACTTGGAGTGTTTGGTTTCAGCTCTACTTTCAATACTTGGCAAGCAGGTGTGTCCGTTGCCGATGGCTGGCACGAATAGAATAAGAAGCCACATAAAAGGACAATGGCAAGCAGAGAAAAAAATTTTTTATTCATTGTTATCAGTTTTAAGATAGGCATGTATTTATATCAAACAATACTCCAACATGCCTATCTATTTATTCATGTTATGAATCGGTAAAATTCCCATTCCTTTATATCAAACGATTTTCTCACCTATAAAGGTTAGGAAGGGCACTGACAATAATCATTAGAGTTTCCGGACCATTCACAATCTAGTAGGTTCGTGCTCCTTTTCCAGCATTGTCCTCTACCGTCATTGCATCTATAAGAACAGTTAACGACAACTTCCGGAAGTTCATAGTCCGCAAGAGCCTCCACATTATCCAACAACAATTGAGCTTGAGAGCTGAGTGCAGCTTGTCTATTTTGGGCAGTATAGAATCCATAACCGCCTACGCCTACCATCAAGGTAACAATGAGCGTTAAAACATACTTTTTCATATCAATTCGTTTTTTATTGATTAAACCTTACGTTTAGTTTTTCGCATCTATCCTTTCAAAGGTATCCGGCAACGTATGCCGTATAAAAATACATCAGATAATTTTAGCACACCATCCTTCCTTTTTTAGGGTTGGCATACCCGGCTTCCTCCGCAACAACGGACAAAAGCCGGGCATCCTTCATCCATAGATTGTCATTACGTTTGTTACTTTGCTACAAGGAGAACGATCCTTCATAAACCGCATCCTCTGTTTCTATCCGCAGGATATATTCCCCCGCCTGGCAGCCGGACAAATCAATATCCATCATTGACTGACAGGCATATTCCATTGCGTACACCACTTCGCCAGTGCTGGCATTTGCCACATAAATGCTGGCATAAGGCACCGCCTCGGCAAAAGACACTTGGATGCAGGAACCGTTCAAGGTAGCTTCCGGCTCTCCTGCATAAAAAGAACGAGTAGGAGGCACTCCTGTCAATACATCCAAGTCAATTTTCGGTGTCTCGTTCTCTGTGGTTGTGTCAGAAGTCTTTTCATTCTCACCCCAAGCGTTGGATAAGCCCAATAGGGAAAAGCACAAAACAGCAATTATACCTTTCATAACTTTATGAATTTATGGTTTGAATTTGTATCGCAAAAATACCGACATTTTACATAACTCCTTGTTGTATTTTTGTTGTATTTATGTTGTATTTTCGTTGTATTTTTGTTGCAAAACAGTTGTAATCCATTTATTTTCAAATCAATGTTGCCGCAAAGCAGTTGTGTCCTGGCATCGGTTCACCAGTTCTTCCTTGGTTAAGAAGGTCGCCCCCATTTTGTCTTTAAGCAGAGTCCTCCGCATGCGATAAACACTGGTCCTTTCCCTGCCAATCAGAACACCGACCTGCTCGTCCGAGAAATCCAGCATATACAAATAACAACAGAAAAGATCCCGGATAGTAAGAGCGGGATATTTCCGGCATAAAGCTTCTTGATGGCCCGGAAGCAACGCCTCCGCTTCCTGCAGGAATTCCTGCCATTGCCGGCTATCCCGCACCGGACTGTATTCTCCCGTTTTTTCATGCTGGTCCAATAGAAACATCCAGCGGCCATACGTTCCAGCCTGCCGTACCTTGGCGGCAAAAGCAGCAAAATCCCAAGGTTCCTGTCGGTCTGCCTCCATCCCTCCTTCCCAATCATCGGGATGTAACGAAGGAAGACCCGGCTCTTCCGACTCCTTGATTGCCATCTTTGAGGCATGACGGCGGTGCAACCTCCAAACAAGGGCAACAAGAACCAACCCCAACAACCCGCCTAACGTATAATATAATGTGGATTTCATTTGGGCAGCATGCTGGCTCCATATCTGTTGAAACTCCACTTCTTTGGCCGCGACGGCCACCTGTTTCTCCTGACGTTGTTTATCTTGCATCTGCCAGTCGCGGTCTTTTTCATCCCGCCAATGCATCACCTGCTTGAAATCCGCTTTCCTTTCCGAAAGCTCAATCAACAGGTCGTATGCATTGAGCCGGATTTCATCATTACCGGCAGATAAGGCTTCCTGCAGACAAATTGCGGCAGAATCATACTGCGATAAGCCGATATATGAGTTGGCCAATAACAAATTGGCCCTTGCGTAATTGGCAGAATCTGCCACCCTCCTGTATTCTTGCGCCACTTCCCATGCTTTCTCATCCTGCCCGGCGTAATTATATAAGGCATATAGCGACACATATGCCAGGTGCAGGCAACCCGGCGAGTGCAACAGGCGTGCCATCCCGGCACCCTGCCCGATCAGCCTTTCTGCTTCCGCATAATGGTCCTTCCCCAAAGCCAAAGCCTGCCCTCCCCTGCGCAGCAACGCTTCCGCCAGCCTCAGGCTGTCTCCTGTCTGCAGCGCCAGCACTTCTATCTCCCGGTATAAGGAATCTGCCCGCTCCGGCATGCCTTGGTTCAGGCAGATATAGGCCAGGTTGTTGTAAATCTGTCCCAGCGTGCGGTTGTCCCCCGCCCGGCGGGCCAGGTGCGCAGCCTCATGATAGGCTTTATAGGCATCACCGTAGTTTTTCCCCTCGCTGTAGGTGCATCCCAAGGCATAGCAGGCGCGTGCCTGCAAGGCAGTGTTGCCTTGAGTGGCATAATGGGAGGCAAGCGCCAGCAGCAGGGAGTCGCCCTCCAATGGAAGATAGTTCTTATACTTTGCCTGCGCCAGCAGCAGGGCATAATACATCCGGTCGTCCGGGTCTGTCAAATCTCGGAGCGGCATCACCTGCAGCAGGTGCAAGGCACTGTCCGGTTGCGCTTCCAGCAGCGAATCGGCACGTGCCAACCACAGGCGGGTGTGCGATTCTCCACCGATGCAGGCAGAGAGAAACAGCCAGGAAATCATCCAAAGAATCATGTGTTTGTACATATCTGTCGGTTGTTTATCATGGATTTCTCTACAAAAGTCGGGAAAAAAAAGGGGAAAGCCAAATTTACCGCCTTACAATTTATAGTAAGCAAATGTGCAAAATTAAGTAATCAATCAGAATTAGTTTATACTATCATGGAGAATGAGGTGTCTGTCATTCTGAGCGAAGCCCGTAGGGCGTAGTCGAAGAATCTCATGACATGCACTATCCAAGGGAATCGTGTCTTTCGGGAGATGTTTCGACTTCGCTGCGCTCCGCTCAACAAGACAGATACACATCATATAAACTAAATATCAACAACTACTTAAATGATACCAAGTAAACACACAGAGACACAAAGCTCCGTAACTTTCTGTCGGAAAATGACAAGCCCTGCACAGAAAACAGCCAAGCGCTAAGCAACCCGCTTCCAAGCGCTAAGCAGCAGGCTCGCAGTATATAAGAACCAGTCTGCTGGTTATCAAACCAATACCATAGGATTGTAAAATGCCATTTTAGAAACCTCAAGTTAAGGTTTAGCCGCATAACTCTAAGGTTTAGCCGCGTAACTCTAAGGTTTACGTTACGCAGCCAGGGCGGCACAGCTTATCTGCCATTGTTTGGCTTTTTTCCCTCGAATCCGTTGGCTTATCCAAGCTTTCTGCGTAACTTCGCAAGCGAAATGTTATAAAAGTATTCCTACATGTTACATACCAGACAAGAACAGATGGAAGCTTTCGGACGCTTCCTCGACATCCTCGACGAACTGCGCGAGAAATGCCCCTGGGACCGCAAACAGACCAACGAAAGCCTGCGCCCCAACACCATAGAAGAGACTTACGAACTTTGTGACGCCCTGATGCGCGATGACAAGACGGATATATGCAAGGAACTGGGCGATGTGTTGCTGCACGTGGCTTTCTATGCCAAGATAGGCAGCGAAACGGGCGACTTTGACATCAAGGATGTGTGCGACCGCCTTTGCGAGAAACTCATCTACCGGCATCCGCACGTTTTTGGAGACGCCAAGGCAGAAACGGCCGGACAGGTGGCCGAGAACTGGGAACAATTGAAGCTGAAGGAAAAAGGAGGAAACAAGACCGTACTGAGCGGTGTGCCTGCCGCCCTGCCTTCGCTCATCAAGGCCTACCGCATCCAGGACAAGGCGCGCAACGTGGGGTTCGACTGGGAAGAACGCGAACAAGTATGGGACAAGGTGAAGGAGGAAATCCGGGAATTCCAGGACGAAGTGACCCGCCTGGACAAGGACAAAGCCGAGGCGGAATTCGGCGATGTCTTGTTCAGCCTTATCAACGCCGCCCGACTGTATAAAATCAATCCAGACAATGCACTGGAGCGCACCAACCAGAAGTTTATCCACCGCTTCAACTATCTGGAAGCGCACACCCTCAAAGAAGGGAAAAACCTGCAGGAGATGACGCTGGAAGAGATGGATAAGATTTGGGAAGAAGCCAAGAAGTTGGAGAAGTAGGCTTGTCTTACCGCCCGTTCTTAATCAGATTCATAAACTCTTCGCGCGTCTTGGCCTGATTGAATCCGCCTGAGAAATCGGAAGTGGTGGTGATGGCATTCTGCTTCTCTACGCCACGCATCTGCATGCACATGTGCTTGGCCTCCACAACCACCATCACTCCCAACGGATTCAGCGTCTCTTGGATGCATTCCTTGATTTGCAGTGTCATGCGTTCCTGCACTTGCAGGCGGTGCGAGAAAATGTCTACTACGCGGGCAATCTTGCTGAGCCCTGTGATATAGCCGTTGGGGATGTATGCCACGTGTGCCTTGCCGTAAAAGGGCAACATGTGATGCTCGCAAAGAGAAAAGAAATCAATGTCTTTCACAATAACCATCTGGTTATAGTCTTCCTTAAACTTGGCCGAACGCAACACTTCGTGCGGGTCCATGGCATAGCCTCCTGTCAGCGTCAGCATGGCTTTGGCCACTCTCTCCGGGGTCTTCAGCAGCCCTTCGCGGGAAGGGTCTTCGCCCAACAGAGTGAGTATGCGGTGGTAATGTTCTTTCAGTTCGTCCAGATAAGGTGATGTGATAACTTCTTTTCCTAACATGATACAAAATGATTAAGAGGGATAGATTAAGTAACTAAATTAAACTCATGTCAACGTAGTGCAACAGGCTTTCCCTTATTTGTCCGGGCGGTAACGGCATGGCTGGCCACAAGGCATTCTTCTCCATGCCGGAAAGGGAACGCTTTCCGATAAACTACGCTTACTGCTGTACATAGATATATTAAAGCGGAATGTTGATTTGTTCCCGCACAATGGATACCGCCTTAAAATCGCCAACGGCACGCAACTGGCGCATCACAGCATCGGCCTCTTCGATGGTGCTGAAATCGCCCGCGCGGCACAGCCAACGAGGAGGATTGAAAGTGGTGTAGACCGGAAGGTCGGGAAACAGGGTTTTCAGCCGCGTGGCCACCGCATGGGCTTCGTTCTTGGCGGCACGGGTATTGTTGCCGGCATATACTTGGATGCGGTAACCTGCTTTCTTAATCACACGCGAACCGTCAACACCCACAGGCACGGCATCCGAACCCACCAGCGCGGCAATGCGGGCATCTTGGTGGATGGTCACCTTACCCTGTCCGGGCACATCGCGCTGCAGGCTATTCAGAATGCCCTTGTCCTGAGCCGAGGCGCAGCACACAGACAAAAGACCGGCTGCCAGAAATAACAGTAGCTTCTTCATACGCAAAACAGGTAAGTCATTGTTGAAAATAGGTTTATATCAAAACGCCGGGCCGCAAAAGGCACTGGACCGGCGGCTTCACCA
The DNA here is from genome assembly GCF_002160055.1 of Mediterranea sp. An20. Lineage (GTDB taxonomy): Bacteria > Bacteroidota > Bacteroidia > Bacteroidales > Bacteroidaceae > Bacteroides > Bacteroides avicola. Next base: position 64,780 of record NZ_NFJV01000019.1, on the reverse strand, counting down.
CTTCGGGAAACAAGCAAAACAAAAGAATGAAGAACGAGCCATAAAGTCCCGGCAAAACCGTTCTTCATCTTTCATTCTTCATTCTTCTTTTGCCTCAGAATCAGTTAAAAGCGTCGATGATGCCCTTGAAGTCAGCAGCTTTCAGCGCAGCGCCACCAATCAGTCCACCGTCCACGTCGGGATTGGCGAAGAGTTCCTTGGCGTTAGAAGGCTTGCAGCTTCCACCGTAGAGGATAGAGCAGTTCTCGGCCACTTCCTGACCATACTTCGCAGCTACCTGAGAGCGGATGAAAGCATGGATTTCCTGTGCCTGCTCGGGGGTAGCAGTCTTGCCGGTGCCGATAGCCCATACAGGTTCGTAAGCCAGGATAATCTTGGAGAAGTCTTCGGCAGAGAGAGAGAATACAGAAGCCAACTGAGCAGCTACCACTTCGTTCTGCTTGCCAGCTTCACGCTCTTCCAGCACTTCACCGATGCAGAAGATAGGAGTCAAACCGTGAGCCAAAGCCAGTTTAACCTTCTCTTCCAGGATTTCAACTGTTTCGTGGTAGTAAGCACGACGCTCAGAGTGACCCAGGATGACATACTTGGCACCCGTAGAAGCAACCATAGCGGCAGAAACTTCGCCTGTATAAGCACCCGATTCCTTGTCGGCGCAGTTTTCAGCACCTACGCCAATCTTGGCAGGATCTACCAGCGGAGTAACCGAAGCCAAGTGGATGAAGGGCGTGCAGATGATGACGTCACAATTGGGCTTCTCGCCAGCCAACATTTCATTCAGTTCTTTTGCCAGAGCAATACCCTCTTGGAGAGTCTTGTTCATTTTCCAGTTTCCTGCTACAATGTTCTTTCTCATAATTGTTTATTATTAAAGGGTTAATGAATGTTTTCTTCTTTTTCGAACGACAGCTGCTCCCTGGCCTTACGCCGTGCCCGCCGCTTCACCACCAGCACATCCAGTGCGATGACTGCCAGCAAAGGCAAGATAAACCAAAGCAAGACATAGCCCATGGTACGCCCATCGCTCACAGGTTTCTGGCGACCTAAAGGCAACTTATCAAGGCTGTCGGTCAACACATATTCATCGGGCAGACGGTTATCGCTCCATTTATTCAAGATGGTGCCTCCTTTCAGCAACAACAGGCCCGGATTAGAGCGGATAATGGTCTTCAGCGTAATATCATCCATGATACCGAAAGGATATTCGCCGCCCGTGCGGTCACTCCACAACTCGATGGCATCGCGCGGTGAAGAAGTCAGGGCATAGAAAGCATAGCCATGCTCGACACTATAGTCGTATATCTCATTGATGAGGTCGATATTTCCGTCATCTGCCTCCTCCACCCGGTGCATCACCAGCAAGAAGACATAATTTGAATCGGACAGAATCCGGTCGGTCAGGCTCTCATCCGTGTTCAGGTCTGCGATATAGAAGTCTTTGACCGGAGGTTCATATCCCTGTTCCACCAATACCGAACGCACTTCGACAAATACCCACGTGCTGTCTTCATAAGGATAGTTTTCGGTGGTAAATTCTTTTTGCTTTCCGTCTTTCTCCAACACAAAACGCGCCTCGAACACACTGGGCTTGGCCCCTTCGGGGATTTCCATGGCCTGCGGTATATTCACCCCGATTTTGTAGGGACGGAAGTCGAAGATGGGCAGATAGGCCAAGCAATAGAAAGAAAGCACAAAGATGAACAGAAAGCTGTACATAGACACCATCCACTCCAATTTGGAGGTTACAAAGCGCACCACCTGCTTTCTCCATCTGAATACCACCATGGCGGCAGCCAACAGCACCACGTTCTTGCCAAACGTCTGCCAGTTGGTCAACACCCAGGCATCGCCAAAACAGCCGCAATCGGGCACCGGATTGAACAGGGCCAGGTAGAACGTCAGCGGAGTCATGAACGCCATCATCAGCAAAGCCGTGAACGATGACATTCCGCGCCGTATGCCGAAAAAGAGAAAGATACCCACACAGAACTCGATGGATGACAAACCGATGCCCGACAATAAGATGAGGATAGGATGTAACCATTCGCCTATGCCGAAAGCCTCCAGATAGTCTTGGATTTTATAGAAGAACCCCAGCGGGTCCACTGCCTTGACAAAACCGGAGAAGATGAAGGTAGCTCCCAACACGAAACGGCACAGATTCACTGTCACCTTTTGCACGATATGTCTGTTATCAGTCTCCAAACTCTATCTTAATCAAAGCAAATACAGAATAGTTTATCATATCCATGTAGTTGGCATCCACCCCTTCGGATACCAGCGTCTCGCCGGCCAACGACTCAATCTGCTTAGTGCGGTAGATTTTCATCAGTATCAGGTCGGTGTACGAACTGATGCGCATACTGCGCCAGGCCTCATCATAATCATGATTCTTGGCCAGCATCAGCTCCAAGGAAGCTTTGGCATACTTGTCATAAAGGGCCAGCGCCTCATCGTTGGAAATATCCGCCTTTTCGGCATAGCCCAGTTCCAGCTGAATCAGCCCGATGATGCCATAGTTGACAATGGCCATAAACTCGGAGCGGACACCTTCATTCACCAGTGCCACCCCTTTGGTCTCGATGCTGCGTATGCGGTTGGCCTTGATGAAAAGCTGATCGGTCACAGAAACCGGACGCAGTATGCGCCACGCCGGTCCGTAATCGTGCAGCTTCTTGGCAAACAAATCGCGGCAAACGGCAATAGCATGTTCAAATTGTTGCTTCGTATCGTTCATAATCCTTGGCAAATCTCGTGCAAAGGTAGGAAAATATAGGGAAAAAGGAAAGAGGGCACTCTAAATTATATTAAAGTACCCTCTTCCTGCGTATGATTGTCTACGTTTTTTTATGAGCAACGCAATACTTGTCCGGGGCGCAAGATGGTGCGCGTGGTAATACGGTTCAGCTTGCAGAGCTGGCGCACACTCGTGCCTTGCCGGCGGGCAATCTTTTCCAGCGTATCGCCTTTCTTGACCTTGTAGAAGAGTCCCTTGGGCGAAGTGGTATTTTTAGAATCGGACTTCGACTTATGGAACGTATAAGTATCTGCCACAATATCCTGTTTCTCGAAATCAAACATCAACGCAGGGTTCAACGGTGTGCCCAGGAAGCGGGTTTCGAAGTGCAGGTGCGAACCCGTAGAGCGTCCCGTGTTGCCTCCCAACGCTATAGGTTCGCCAGCTTTCACCAGTTGGTCTTCTTCCACCAATTGTTTGGACAAATGTCCGTAGACGGTTTCCAGACCATTGTCGTGTCGAATCACCACATATTTGCCATATCCGCGGCGTCCTTGATTTTTCACGATACGGACTTTTCCATCGAAAGCCGCACGAATCGTATCGCCGACATAGACCTTGATGTCAAGTCCGTAATGTCCTCTGCGACGACGAGGACGGTAACCGAAAACATCTGTGATTTTAGTGTGTTCCGTAGGCATGCAAAAACCTGTGAGGTCGAAAGTATATGAATCGGGGACGATGGCGTCTTTGTAACCTACTGTTTCGTTGTTCCAGGAGGGATAAATATCGAAAGCGGGATAAAGCGACTGTTCTACGCGGATTTGTTTCTGAAGGGCCAGGGAGTCTACACTCTTGAGCTTCCGGTCTATAGGGGCCTGGCGGGCGATGAGGTCTTGCGAAAAAGCGTTCAAACTACATACCGCCATCGCAGCCAAGCAGAATGTTTTAATTAAAGGCAATTTCATTACGTTCAGTTATTCATTTATGATGTCTAAACACCGAGTTCTTGATTGTATTTTTTAAAATTCTCCCAAAGATAATACTTCTTGTTGAAACAGCGAATCGGTTCTTAACCATTTTTTAATCAAATTCCCTAACAGATGCAATGAAAATAAAGATAAACTCCTATAACACAACGATATAATAGGAAATATGTTTTACAACACATTTCATCTTTTTGCCAGAAATTCCTGCCAGGACAATTTTCCGGAAAGACACCGGAAGAACTTCGGAGGAACGAAGAAAAGACGGGTATGTTGGCTGCCTGTAGGCAACATTGATGGTAGTACGGACATATTTTCCTGCCAGACAGCCCGTTATTTCCAAGCTATATGCAGGCGGCTGCCAAGCCTTTGGCAGGTTGCTGCCAAGCCTTTGGAAATTTGCTTCTCCGCGCTTGAAAAGATTTGTTACCGGCAAGAGCATGGAAAAGTCGGTCCGGTGGACGGGCATTCAACTGATGGCTGCCCAGTTGACATTAGTTTTGCGCAAGGCTTTAAGGCGACGCCACAGAATTTCGTTTTCAGGCATCGTGCCTTCGGGATCAGCGTCTATCACCTTCTGGGCCACTTCACGCACATACTGCAAAAGTTGGCCGTCGCGGGCAATGTCGGCTATTTTCAAGTCAAAAGCGATACCGCTTTGCTGGGTGCCCTCCAAATCGCCGGGACCACGCAACTTGAGGTCTGCCTCAGCAATCTCGAAGCCGTCGTTGGTGCGCACCATAATTTCCAGCCGCTTGCGGGTATCTTCCGCCAACTTATAGCCGGTCACCAAAATACAATAAGACTGATCGGCGCCACGTCCCACCCTGCCCCTTAACTGATGCAATTGGGAGAGGCCGAAACGCTCCGCATTCTCAATGACCATCACCGAAGCGTTGGGCACATTGACGCCCACCTCTATCACCGTAGTCGCCACCATAATTTGTGCAGTTCCCGACACGAAGAGCTGCATTTGGGCATCCTTATCGGCGGGCTTCATCTGACCGTGCACTTTGCACACCTTACAATCGGGAAAGGCAGCACAAATGCGTTCATAGCCTTCCTCCACGTTTTTCAAATCCACTTTCTCGCTCTCCTTCACCAATGGATAGACGATGTACACCTGACGCCCCTCGTCTATCTGCTTGCGGATGGAGCGATACAGGCTTTCACGATGATTGTCGAACTGATGGATGGTAGCTATGGGCTTGCGGCCGGGTGGAAGTTCATCGATGACAGACACATCCAAATCGCCATAGAGCGTCATGGCCAATGTGCGGGGAATGGGTGTGGCAGTCATCACCAGCACATGAGGTGGCCGTTCGTTCTTGGCCCAGAGGCGCGAACGTTGTGCCACACCAAAACGGTGCTGCTCATCAATCACAGCCAACCCCAGCGAAGCAAAATGCACGGTGTCTTCTATCAGCGCATGGGTCCCTATCAGGATATGCACCTCGCCAGCCAACAAACCGGCAAGGATAGCCTCCCGCCGTTTGCCTTTGACAGAACCGGTCAGCAACTCTACCCGAATATCCATACCTTGCAGGAAATGACAGATGGTATCATAATGCTGGTTAGCCAAGATTTCGGTAGGCGCCATGAGGCAAGCCTGATAGCCATTGTCCAAGGCAATCAGCATACTCATCAGGGCCACCAACGTCTTGCCGCTTCCCACGTCGCCCTGCAGCAGGCGGTTCATCTGACGCCCGGAGCCTAAGTCGCGACGAATTTCTTTTAGTACACGCTTTTGGGCATTTGTCAATTCAAAAGGAAGATGTTGGGAATAGAAGGTATTGAATATCTCGCCCACCTTTCCAAAGACATATCCCCGATAACGCCATTGCCGGTCGCGGGCGTAGCGCAGGATGTTGAGCTGCACATAAAACAACTCCTCAAACTTCAGTCTGTATTGGGCCTTGCGCAGCAAGTCGGCATTGGCAGGGAAATGAATGTTACGCAGGGCATCGGTAATGGGCATCAAATGGTTCTCTGCCAAGATGGCGGGCGACAGTGTCTCGGGCAACGGTTCTGAAATCTGAGCCAAAAGGGTAGCCATCATCTGCTCTATGGCGCGCGAGTTCAGGAAGCTGCGCTTCATCCGTTCCGTCGTATTGTAATAAGGCTGCATGCCCATGGTCGAAAGTTTCAGCTCTGACACCTCGTCAATATCCGGATGAGCTATATTGAAACGCCCGTTGAAAGGAGCCGGCTTGCCAAAGACAATGTACTCCTTGTGCACCTTATATTTACCCACCACATATTTAATTCCTTGAAACCACACCAGATCCACGATGCCTGTACCGTCCGAGAAATGGGCTATCAGCCGCCGTCCACGTCCCTCACCGGTCAGCTCCGTGCCCAGGATTTCTCCCTTCAGCTGGATATAAGGCATCGAACCGTCTATCTCACGAATGGTATAGATACGGCTTCGGTCAACGTACTTATAAGGATAATAACAAAGCAGGTCGTACATGGAGTAGATGCCCAATTCCTTGTTGAGCAAGGCAGCCCGTTGCGGCCCTACCCCCGTCAGATATTTTATATCACTCGTGGAAAGGTCGAACATGGAGTTACAAGAGGGCAGCAGCCACTTTAAGGTCAAACGGTGTGGTAATCTTGATATTTTCGCGGTTGCCTTCCGTTAATGTGACAGGAACGCCCCACGCCTCCACCACAGAGGCATCATCGGTAAAGGCCGAGGTATAAGGCTGGCTGTATGCCTGCTTCAATACTTCTCCGTCAAAGACCTGAGGAGTTTGTACCAGGCGGTATTCATCCCGGTTGACGGTAATGCTTCCCGCATCGGTCAGCCGACGGACAGTTTCCACCACTTTTACCACAGGAACAACAGCAAGCTCCGTAGCAGCCAATGCATAGCAACGAGCAATGACTTCTTGCGACACAAACGGACGGACACCGTCATGCACCCCCACCAGCCCCGGCTCATCTACCAGTGCCAAGCCATTGCGCACGGAGTGGAAACGGGTTTCCCCTCCATCGGCAATGCTATGAGGTATATCAAAACGGTACTCCCCGCACAGCCTTTTCCAATAATCCTGCTGGCCATGCGGGAGTACCAATATGATTCGCATGTCCTGATTGTAGGCATAGAATGCTTCCAGTGTACGCATCAGCACCGGTTTCCCTCCTACGGGAAGGAACTGCTTGGGTATATCTGCCCCCATACGCAAACCTTTGCCTCCGGCTACAATCAGCACATATTCCATCATTATACAGATTTTAACGCAGGCACATAGCCTCCTCCAGTTCTTTAACTTTTTCTTTGCCACACAAATGCTCTACCAAAGCCAAAGCAAACTTCATGCAGGCTCCCGGTCCCTTGCCGGTAATGATATTGCCGTCTTTCTCTACCATGTTGCCGGTATACTCCGCACCCTCCAGGTATTTGTCAAAACCCGGATAGCACGTGGCCTTTTTGCCTTTCAACAGACCCAACTTGCCCAATGCCATGGGAGCGGCGCAAATAGCGGCAATATTCTTGCCGGCATCAGCAAAACGCACCAGCAACTTGCCCAAATCGGCATGTTCGGACAACGTCGTGGCACCAGGCAGCCCACCAGGCAGAACCAACATCTCAGCATCGAAGAAATCGCAGTTGGCAAAGTTCTTATCGCACAGCACAGGAACACCATGAGCGCCCCTTACTATCTCATCGTCGGTCACGGTTACCATCTGCACCTTTACACCGGCACGTTTCAAAATATCTACAGCTGCAAAAGCCTCCATTTCTTCAAAGCCATCGGCAAAGAAAACATAAACTGTACCCATAAATTAAGTCTCCTCTTTTATTTTAGATTAAAGTAATATGTAATTGTTCCCACTTGGTTGTTCAGTCCTTCTACTGCGTTAAACCGAGCCTTACGAGCCGCATCTTCCGCCGCTTTGCGCAAGGCCGGGTTGACAGTATTGGTCCGCTTGTTGATAGAAGTAGCAATGACGTATCCCGCCGGGTTGACGGTAATGGTCACCACCACACGCCCTTCGTCCTGCACGTTATACACCGGCCGTGGCAAGCCTCCCGCACCAATGGAACGTCCTCCTAAATCGAACTCACCATAGCCACCTACTCCCGTTGAAGCGCCCTCCGGTGCATTGCCCTGAGGACTTCCCTGCAAGCCATCGCCGGTTTCTGCGTTTCCCCGGCTTCCCATTTTGGCCCCTTTTCCGAAAGCTCCTGCCACTTTCTGGCGTGCAGCCTCTTCGGCCTCACGACGTTGCTGTTCGGCACGGGCTTCAGCCAGCCGGCGGGCTTCTTCGGCTTTTTCTGCCTCTGTTTTCTCGGGCTTCTTCACTTCTTCGGGCGATTTATTTTCCGGAGTCAGCGAAACCGTCTCCTCCATGTCTTGCGTAAGAAGTTCCTGTTCTGCGGTTTCCTGAGGGATGGTAGGTTCGTCTGGCATGGTTTCCACTTCTACCAGCGACGGGTCTGCCCATCCGGAAGATTGCGGAACATCTCCCAGCATGACGGGCACACCGCTTTCTTCCTGAGGTTCAGGCAAAGCGAAGGTAACGACCAGCAAAAAGGCTATCACACCGATGTGCACCACCACTGCGCCGATGATACCTATATATTTTCCTTTCTTTTTCGCATCCGTCATGATGAATCAGGCAAAAGAGTTATTCATTATCAGTACTGTCGGGTGGACGTGTAGCCAGCACCATCTTGAAATGATTCTCATTGGCAATATTCAGCACCTTCACAATTTCGCCGTATGGCACTGACACATCGGCATAAAGAGCCACATACATCTCCGGCTCGCGTTCGGCACACGATTGCAGGAACCCAGGCAGTTCGTCCAGTGTAACGGGCTGCTCGCGGTCATTGCCGAAAGCTGCATAATAGTTCAACTCCTTGTCGATGATAACCCGCGTCAAAGGTTTGGCAGAGGTCTGCTCTTTGCCTTGGGGAAGCAACACCTTGATGGCATTGGGCGACACCACCGTCGAAGTAATCATGAAAAATATCAGCAACAGAAAGATGAGGTCCGTCATGGACGCCATGCTGAAGGTAGGTGATATTTTAGCTCTACGTTTTAACACAAGTTCATCTGTTTAGGTTCGTTCATATTTAATTGGCGGGTTCATTCAGCAAATCCATAAAGGCCATAGTCTTAGCCTCCATCTTGTTGACCACCCCGTCCACCAAAGTCACCAGATAGTTATAGGCAAACATCATAATAATGCCGACAATCAGTCCCCCCACGGTTGTTATCATCGCTTCATAAATACCTCCCGAAAGAAGAGTGATGTCTATGTTATTTCCGGCATTAGCCATTTCGAAGAAGGCGCGTACCATACCGGTCACCGTACCCAGGAATCCCAGCATCGGTGCTCCTCCGGCAATCGTAGCCATGATGGTCAGCCCTTTTTCCAGTTTGGCCACCTCAATGTTACCCACATTCTCTATAGCAGCCTGCACATCATTCACAGGGCGCCCCAGACGGGTGATTCCCTTCTCAATCATGCGGGCCGAGGGAGTATTGACACTGCGGCAATAGGATATGGCAGCCTTGATTTCCCCTCCCAGGATGTAGTCTTTTATCTTATCCATAAACATCGGGTCTTCCTTCCCGGCCTTGCGGATAACATAATTGCGCTCGAAAAGGATATAGAAACCTATCAGCGACATCACAGCCAGCACAATCATAATCCAGCCGCCCTTCACGGCCATATCCCACAGATTCATTTCTCCGGCAGCTTCCACCGGCGTAAGCACCGGATTGGCTCCGGCAATTGTATCGCTCAGCGAAGTAGCTGCCTGAGCCAACAGCATCGTCATTGCTTCCATAAAATTCATTTAACGAAGGCAGTTTTTATATTCCTGAATGGTGCGTTCCAGTCCTAAATACAAGGCATCGCAAATCAGTGCATGTCCTATCGACACTTCATCCAGCCAAGGAATATTCTGATAAAAATAATTCAAATTCTCCAGGTTCAGGTCGTGCCCGGCATTCAGGCCAAGCCCCAAATTGCGCGCCACCTTACCAGCCTCCACAAAAGGGGCTACCGCTGCCTCCCGGTTGCCAGCATAGGCGGAGGCATAAGGTTCCGTGTAGAGTTCCACGCGGTCTGCACCGGCCTTGGCAGCATACTCTATCATCTCCGCATCGGTAGAAACAAAAACGGAAGTACGGATGCCCGCATTGTTGAACGCATCGAGCACCTCGCTCAAGAAGGTGAAATGCGCTTTCGTATCCCACCCGGCATTAGAGGTGAGTTGTGTAGGGCTGTCCGGCACCAGCGTCACCTGATGAGGTTTCACCTGCAACACCAAATCTATAAATTCGCGTGAGGGATATCCCTCGATGTTAAACTCCGTACGAAGCAAGGGGCGCAGGGCATAGACGTCACTCCGGCGAATATGCCGTTCGTCAGGACGGGGATGCACCGTTATACCATCCGCGCCAAAGTTTTCGCAATCCTGTGCAACCTTCAGCACATCAGGCACATTTCCACCCCGCGCGTTGCGCAGCGTGGCCACCTTGTTGATGTTTACACTCAATTTTGTCATAATCCTACGTTATAGTTCGGGGGCAAAAATACAAATAATAGCAATACCTTGGTGCATTCTACAAAAAAAATGCCATCTTTGCATCCCGTAAAAAAAGAAAATGATATGAGATTTGCCTTATTCGGTAACACTTACCAAGCCAAGAAGTCGTTGCATGCAGAACAATTGTTCCGCTTGCTGGAGCAGCACCAGGCTCAACTCTGTATCAGCCGCGACTTCTACGAGTTTTTGTGCAAAGATGCCCATTTGCAGATTCCGCATGCAGATTTGTTTGACAACGACGATTTCCAAGCCGACATGGTCATCAGTCTGGGAGGCGACGGCACTTTCCTGAAAGCCGCCAGCCACGTGGGCAGAAAAGGCATTCCCATCCTGGGTATCAACACAGGCCGCCTGGGCTTTCTGGCCGACATCTCACCGGAAGAAATGGAAACAACCTTCAACGAGATATACGAGCACCGTTTCCGCACCGAAGAGCGAAGCGTGCTGCAACTGAAATGCAACAACCCGCACCTGCAGAAAGCCCCTTATGCCCTCAACGAGATTGCCGTGCTGAAACGGGACAGTTCGTCGATGATAAGCATCCGCGCCACCGTAAACGGTTCGCTACTCACGACGTATCAGGCCGATGGGCTGATAGTGGCCACCCCTACCGGTTCTACGGCCTACTCTCTCAGTGTAGGCGGACCCATCATAGCACCAGACAGCAAAACCATTGCCCTGACTCCCGTAGCGCCGCACAGCCTCAACATGCGCCCCATCGTCATCTGCGATGACCGGGAAATCACGCTGGACGTGGAGAGCCGAAGCCATAACTTCCTCGTGGCTATCGACGGACGCAGCGAGTCGTGTCAGGAAAACACACGGCTCACCATTTCGAAGGCCGACTACACCATCAAGGTAGTGAAACGCTTTAATCACCGCTTCTTCGACACACTGCGCAACAAAATGATGTGGGGAGCAGACCTCCGATAAGCAACTCATTCTGAAAGGTTAACGACACCTCACCGGCACGTTTTTTCTTAGCGATTAGAAGCGCACTGCCAAGCGCCATGAAGCCGCCTCCTTAGCTATAAGGAGCAGCCGCAGTCGGGCTGTCTTTGTCTATAGCGCCAAATATAACAAACTTTTGCCCACTTTCTTTGTGCCTTTCTCAAAGAAATGACTATATTTGTACTCCAATCAAAATCCTATCGGCCATGAAGTACAAACTATTAGTCCTGGACGTAGACGGGACATTGCTCAACAACGAATGCCAAATCAGCAAACGCACCCTAAGTGCCTTGCTGAAAGTACAACAAACGGGAGTCAGGATTGTCTTGGCCTCAGGCAGACCGACTTACGGAATCATTCCGCTGGCCAAAGCCTTGGAACTGGGCAACTATGGCGGATTTGTCATCTCATACAACGGTTGCCAAATCATCAAGGCAGAAAACGGAGAAATCGTTTTCGAACGTCGCATCAACCCGGAATTGATTCCCTATCTGGAAAAGAAAGCGAGAAAGAACAGCTTCGACATCTTCACTTACCACGATGATACCATCCTGTCCAGCAATCCGGACAATCCGCACATCCAACAGGAAGCCAAGTTAAACAACTTGAAAATCATCAGAGAAGAAGAGTTTTCCACAGCCATCGACTTCTCTCCCTGCAAGGTGATGCTGGTAAGCGACGACTATGAAGCCCTGGCTGGATTGGAAAACCACTGGAAGAAACGCCTGGCGGGCACGTTGGACGTGTTCCCCTCCGAACCGTTCTACCTGGAAGCTGTGCCTTGCGGCATAGACAAAGCCAATACAATGGGAGTCTTGCTGGACATGCTGGGAATCTCACGCGAAGAGACGATTGCCATCGGCGACGGAGTGGCAGACGTAACCATGCTGCAGACGGCAGGTTTAGGTATCGCCATGGGACACGCGCCCGATTCCGTGAAAGTCTGTGCCGACTATGTGACTGCTTCCAACGAAGAAGACGGCGTAGCTTTGGCTGTCGAGAAAGCCATCTTATCCGAGGTGCATGCTTCTGAAATCCCCTTGGATTTGCTGAACGAACGCGGCAAATACGCTCTGATGGGCAATCTGGGCATTCAATACACTTACGCCTCAGAAGACCGTATCGAAGCCACCATGCCCGTAGACCAACGCACGCGCCAGCCTTTCGGCATCCTGCATGGAGGAGCTACACTGGCATTGGCCGAAACGGTCGCCGGGTTAGGCTCCATGATTACCTGCAAGCCGGACGAAATCGTTGTGGGAATGCAAGTAAGCGGCAACCACATATCTTCGGCACACGAAGGCGATACGGTACGGGCTGTAGGCACCATTGTGCACAAGGGGCGCTCATCGCATGTGTGGAACGTAGATGTGTTTACTTCTACCAACAAACTGGTGTCGTCTATCCGTGTAGTAAACAGTATTATGAAGAAGAAATAGCCAGAAGTTGCAACAGTTCTTCTACCGTCGATGCGGTCTGCAGGGGTTGTCCCGGACGGTTAAGAAGATAATGTTCCTCATCCACTTCAATACAAGTATCTGACTGCACTTCGTCGCCGGCTTCTATGCCGTTGCGGCGAAGTGCCTTTTTTACCATCGCCACCCGTGGGTTTGTCCCACAAAGCCGTATCTTGCACGTACATTCATTTGCCACCCGAAACGACCCGGCCTGCCCGTCAAAAGCAATGCCCTTGCGGAGAAAGAATTTCGCCAAGACACCGTCCAGTGCCAAATCTTCGGGCGTTCCCACTGCCAAACTGCCTCCCTCACCCATCAACCATACCTTATCCGCTAATTGCAAGGCAAGATCCAAATCGTGCGTGGAAAGAAAAACAGTCTTCTGCATCTGCCTGCTGAGCCGATGGAGCAGTTGCATGATTTCCACCTTGCTGGGAAAATCAAGGAAGGCAGTAGGCTCATCCAGCAGAATAATGGGCGTTTCCTGAGCCAAAGCCTTTGCAATCATCACCTTTTGTCGTTCTCCATCACTCAGCATATCTGTCATCCGCCCCATCAGACCTTCTATGCCCACCAACGCGACAGCTTTCTGCACAACCTCACGGTCTACCTCATCCAAACCGCCCCAAAAACCGGTGTATGGACTGCGCCCCAGGCCTATCAAATCACTTACAGAAAGATTATGTACTTCGGGACGCTCCGTCAGCACCACGCCGATAAGCCGTGCCAATTGTCTGCCGGTATATTCGTCCAGTTCTTTACCATTTATATATATACCTCCACCCAACTTAGGTTGGAAAGCAGAAAGGGTACGCAACAGAGTGGACTTCCCTACTCCATTGGTTCCCAACAGACACGTCAGTTCACCGCGACATATCGTACCGTTAATGGCATCGGCCACCACCTTGATGCCACGCCTCGACCGGTATCCCACCGCTAAGTCTTGCAATTCAATCATCGTTTTATGTTCTATATTGTAGACACGGCTTTCAACATCACAGAAACGTCACGGCTGTCAGCACAAAATCGGCATGCAGCCAGTAATACCCCCGGAAGCCATGACATGCAGCCGTCTTGCACTCATGGGCCAGAAACTCTCCCTTCTCCTTGATTTCAAAAGGAAGAATACGCAAATGCTCCCGAAAGTCCACCTCCTGCTCGCCCAAGCACTTAAACATTGCCTCTTTGGCAGACCAATGCAACAGCAATCCCCATGTATCGTCTTCCTGCCAGGTACCGGCCCTTTCATCCTCTCTCATAAACCGGGAAGCCACCTTATGTACCCGTGCTCCATATTGCTCAATGTCAATACCCAGCGGCTTCTCCCCCAGCATGACAGCAACATACCCGCGTGTATGTGAAATACTGATAAAAGCAGAGTCATCATTCAGATATGGCTTTCCCGAAGGAAGGTAACCAATCTGCACACCACTACCGGCACATTGTGCCAGCAAAGCCCGTACCGACAGCCATTCCTGCCTTCGGTGAAGAGATGAGAAAGACTGCTCGGCCTGCATCACCACGGCATGAGGCAACAAAGCACACAACTCCTCATAAGTTTCCTCCATTTTCCAAACGCCCCAACGCCAGCCAGGCTCCTGATGCTGCCAAAACAAAGCCATAAATACAAATTATTCAGATTTATCCTCATCTGCCAAAGTAACAAGACTTTCGCAAATGGTGAATTTTACTTTTAAAATACGACGGTTGTCCAATTCAAGCACTTCGAACTCATAACGGTCCCATGTCAGCTTTTCATGCCGGGCAGGAAATTCCCCTTTCAGTTCCAGTACCAATCCAGCCAAGGTATCGGCATCGCCCGCCACTTCGTCGAATGTTCCTTCTTCTATCTTCGTAATCTTATAGAAATCTATTAACTGTGTCTTGGCTTCGAACACCCACGTATGTTCGTCAAGACGGGCATAAGTACGCTCTTCATCATCGTACTCATCACGAATCTCGCCTACAATTTCTTCTATGATATCTTCCATGGTTACCAACCCTGAAGTGCCTCCGAATTCATCCACCACGATAGCGATATGTATCTTATTAGCCTGAAAATCGCGCAACAGTTCATCAATCATCTTGGTTTCGGGCACAAAATAGGCCGGGCGGATAAGCGACTGCCAACGAAAACCATCGCCTTTGGAAAGATGCGGTAGCAAGTCTTTGATGTACAGAATTCCTTTGATATTATCTCTCGTCTCTGAATAAACAGGTATGCGCGAATAGACATTCTCCACAATACATTTCAATACATCCTTAAAAGGTGTACGTATCTCCAAATCTACCATATCCAGACGAGAGGTCATAATTTCCTTGGCTGTCTCCTCGCCAAAGCGGATAATACCTTCCAGCAGATTATTTTCTTCTTTCAGTTCCGTTTTATCAGTCAGCTCCAGCGCATGAGAAAGTTCGTCAACCGACAAGCCTGTACGCCCTTTCCTGCGCATAAGCCACTTGTCCATCAGCGAAGACCCCCGCACCATAAGCGATGCAAACGGATAGAAAACCGAACGGCACACTTCGACTCCCGGTGAAGCAAAACGGCAGAAAGCCAAAGCCTTCTGAGCAGAAAACATTTTAGGAATAATCTCGCCCAACAAAAGAATGAGCACGCAGAGAACCACCATCAGCACCCCAAACTGAGCCGCAGGAATGAAGAAATGGAACACGTCCACGAAAAAGAAATTGCAGAGTAGAATAACAGCCACATTGGCCACATTATTCGTGATGAGCAGAGTGGCCAGCAGACGTTCGGTATCGTCAAGCAATTTGGCTATGCGCGCATCGGAGGCGTGTTTCCGCTCGGCCACAGATGCCAATTCAGATGGAGACAATGAGAAAAATGCCGTCTCCGAAGCAGATGCAAAGGCTGACACAAGCAGGAGTAAGCCTGCCAGAATCACGGCACACATGGCCGACGGTGAAGGGGCGGTGACAGAGAATCCTCCCAGGAAATCTGCCACCAGACATAAGTAAGAATCCGAGTCCAAAGATATTCGTTTTAGTTAAACAATCAGAACGGCAGGTCGTCCGTCAAATTCTCTTGCACCGGTGTGCTGTTCTGTGGTTTTGCCGTAGCCTGCACAGGCGGCACAGCCATTCCCGCTCCCTGCTGGGGAGAGACCGGTTTCGGCGAAAGCATCTCCATTACGTCTACGAAAATCTCCGTCACATAGCGTTTGGCACCCGCCTGGTCATCATACGAGCGGGTACGGATTTTACCTTCCACATAGAGCTTGTCACCTTTGTGCACATACTTTTCCACTACCTCTCCCAAACGGTTTCTGAAAATAAGGTTATGCCATTCTGTACGGTCCGGCACCTGAATGCCGCTCTGCAAAGTATAGCCCTTTTCCGTGGTTGCCAATGACAACTGCGCCACACAGCTTCCACCCTCATAATAAGTAACTTTAGGCTCCTGCCCCACATTACCTACCAGTATTACTTTGTTTATTCCCATAATTATCTAAAATATCGTGCCAAATTTAACGAGAATATCTACATCTTGCAAGAATCATCCCCGTTTTTAAGAAGTTTTTCCAAGAAGGCATGCAAAAGACGCGGGAAGGCATAGCGTTCTAAGTCGACCAGCCGTACACGCTGATAGCCAGCAAATGTTTCTGTCCCTTCCGGCAAAACCACTTCATAAAAATGGGCATGAATGATGCGGTGAGATAAGACATGCTTTACATCGCGAGCCAAAGGCCTTATCACGGCTTCGGCATGACCTTGCAAAAAGTCTGCCAGTATATCGGAAGCTAAAAATTCTTCCACACTCATGTCTTTAGAGGTTTCCAACAGCGGGAGTTCAAAAAGGTTCTTCCAGATGTCGTCTCCCGTCCGCTTGCGAATCAAAGTATCTTCTCTTCCTAAAACGACCAACAGATAATTGAAATAACGGTCTGTCTGCTTAGTTTTATGCTGCTTCACCGGCAAGGCAGATACCTGTCCCGAAGCCAATGCCGCACAACTTTCTGCCAATGGACAAAAAAGACATTGGGGCGACTGAGGCGTACACACCAAGGCACCGAAATCCATAATTGCCTGGTTATAATCGCCGGGGCGTTTTTTGTCCAGCACTTCCTGTGCCAGAGCAGAAAAAGTTTTTTTCCCTGCCGTAGAATCAATGGGAGTATCTATGCCGAAATAACGTGACAACACACGATAGACATTGCCATCCACCACTGCATAAGGCATACCGTAGGCAAAAGAACAGATAGCCGCCGCCGTATAGTCTCCCACCCCCTTCATAGACCGCACCCCTTCGTAGGTGTCAGGAAAGACACCATCCTGAAGGCTCCGGGCTGCTTCATGCAGGTTACGAGCCCGCGAATAATACCCCAACCCCTGCCAATACCGCATCACTTCATCTCCGTCGGCTTCTGCCAGAGACTTCACATCCGGGAAACGTTGCACGAAACGCGCATAATAATCATAGCCCTGTGCTACCCGTGTCTGTTGCAGGATTATTTCGGATACCCATATCAGGTAAGGGTCTTTCACCTCACGCCAAGGCAATGCACGCCTGTTGTCACGATACCATGCCAATAATATGTCGCTGAATGAATTCATATCACACAAAATCTTAATACGAGCATACATAAGGGGGCGTCAAAATGAAAAGTTACTTTGCATTTTGCCACCCCCTCAAACGTCCTGGTCAGGACAAAGAAGAATAATCGTGTTCAACTGACAAATCCGAACTTCAGGCAAACCTCACCCGTTGTTAAGCAGGTGGCACCGGGAAGCCCACCAGACGGTATTTGTCTTGACACACCTGTAAATACAATGGATTAGGAAATCATTTCTTGCAATTCCAAGGCTTTAGCTGTTTAAAGAAGTCATTGCCCTTGTCATCCACCAGAATGAAAGCTGGGAAGTCTACTACATCAATCTTCCAGATAGCCTCCATGCCCAGTTCAGGATATTCGACGCATTCAATGCTCTTGATGCTGTTCATCGAAAGAACCGCTGCCGGACCTCCGATGCTACCCAAGTAGAATCCGCCGTGCTTCTGGCATGCATCGGTCACCACTTGCGTGCGGTTGCCCTTGGCAATCATCACCATCGAACCGCCATGATCCTGGAACTCGTCTACGTAGGGGTCCATACGGTTGGCAGTCGTCGGGCCCATGGAGCCGCAAGGCATACCGGCAGGCGTCTTGGCAGGACCGGCATAGAGCACGGGATGATCCTTGAAGTACTGAGGCAAGTCCTCACCGGCGTCCAGACGCGCTTTCAGTTTGGCATGAGCAATGTCGCGGGCCACGATGATGGTACCGTTCAAGCTGACACGCGTAGCAACGGGATACTGCGAGAGAATCTTACAGATTTCGCTCATCGGCTGGTTCAGGTCGATACGCACGGCACCACCTTCGCCTGCATTGCGCAGTTCGGCGGGAATCAATTCGCCGGGATTATCGTCCAGCTTCTCAATCCAGATACCGTCTTTGTTGATTTTAGCCTTGATATTGCGGTCGGCCGAGCAGCTTACTCCCAATCCTATCGGACAAGAAGCGCCGTGGCGCGGCAGACGGATAACGCGCACATCGTGAGCGAAAGCCTTTCCGCCAAACTGGGCACCGAAACCAATCTTGTGCGCCTCTTCCAGCAACTGCTTTTCCAGCTCCACATCACGGAAAGCACGACCCGTCTCGTCGCCCGTAGTGGGCAGGTTGTCGTAATAATGTGTAGAAGCCAGCTTCACCGTAAGCAGGTTCTTTTCGGCCGACGTACCACCGATGACGAAAGCGATGTGGTAAGGAGGACAAGCCGCCGTGCCCAGGCTCTTCATTTTTTCTACAAGGAAAGGAACAAGCGTGCCCGGATTCTGTATGCGGGCCTTTGTTTCCTGATAGAAATAAGTCTTGTTGGCAGAGCCACCGCCTTTTACCACGCAAAGGAACTTATACTCATCGCCTTCCGTAGCCTCAATATCAATCTGTGCAGGCAGGTTGCAGCGCGTGTTCACTTCATCATACATCGTGAGCGGAGCATTCTGCGAATAACGCAGGTTCTCTTCCGTATAAGTCTTGTACACGCCTTTCGACAGGGCTTCTTCGTCGCAGAACCCGGTCCATACCTGCTGGCCCTTCTCACCGTGGATGATGGCCGTGCCGGTATCCTGACAGAAAGGCAACTGTCCCTTGCTGGCCACTTCGGCGTTGCGGAGGAAAGTCAGAGCCACATACTTGTCGTTTTCACTGGCTTCGGGATCGGTCAGAATTGCCGCCACCTGTTCGTTGTGCGAACGGCGCAACAGGAAATTGACATCACGGAAAGCCGCATGGGTCAACATCGTCAAAGCCTCGGGGCTGACTTTCAGGATGGGTTTGCCTTCAAACTCGCTCACCGACACGCCTTCCTTGCTCAACAGGTAGTATTCCGTGTCGTCTTTGCCCAATTGGAACATGGGCGCATACTTGAATTCGGGTGTTGTTGCCATAATTACTATATGTATTATTAATCGGTTGATTATTCGTATGCGCAAAGATAAGAAGTATTATTGGAAAATCCTTTCTCCAAAGTAGCTTTCTTCGTGCAAAGAGTAGAAAAACATCGGATACAAGTTCCGGTTTCCGACGACAATGAAATGTTCAAGGTATAAGAGGCTTCTTTCTAAGGGATAAGAAGCGGCATTCTAAGGGATAAGAAGCAGACTGGTTATATATAAGAAATAAACCAGTATATATCAACAAGATAAGAAGCTATTCCACAGATAAGCCTGATGGGGCCGGATGCAGACATAAAAAAAGGCAGCCCATCGGGTTGCCAGTCCCCTCTGCGGCTGCCTTGGCTATGTGTATGCCTATTTCAGTTTGCCCACGAAAAGGTACGTATTGTCATCTTCGTTGATGCTTGCACGGAGCGACTTCAGTTCGTCTTGCTGCTTGAGTGTGAGTCCGCCGGGGCTTGAGAGAGCCTCATCAATGCGCAGGGCAAGTTCGCCCGGTTCGATGCTTTGCATGAAGTAGCCGTTGTTGAAGAGGAAAGCTGCGTTGTCTGTAGGCAGGTTGCCGACCTTGTCATTGACAAACTGCACGAAGCCTCCCCTGCCTGTGCGCTTGTCCACCAAGATGATTGCCCGTTTGGAAACGTAGGTTCCATACTGGTTTTGTGCCCATTCCAACGTCACATCCATCAGGTAGCAGTCAGGCAATTCAGTGTAATAATGTTGGATGGGGTCGCCCGGCATATTGAGAGTGAAAACAGGCTTCAGCCGATTTTCTTCGGCGATGTAGTGATAGAGTGTATCAGCTTGGGTCACCCAGGTAAAGAGGTAGAAATCGAACGTGCCTTCCATGTTGTCCATATTGCTCACCTCGTTACTAAAGTCTGGCACCACAGCGTAGGGAGTGGCATCAATGCCCTGCAGCACATTGCCTTCAAAGTCCTGTTGCCACACCACGCGTGCCCCTTCGATGTCGTTGAACGGAAGCATGCCCACGATGACCGTTTGCTTGGCGGCATCTACCGTAAACACTCCCTTCGGCACCATGGTGGGCAGAGGGATGGAGGAAAGGTAGGCACCGGTGTCGAGGTCGTAGACCAGCAGGGAGGTGGCATTCCAAGGCATGAGGTAGATGCGTCGGTTCTGCTCGTCTATCTGCTTGTTATACACAGCCCAGTATTCGCCGGGGCCCTGGCCGTTATTGCCCACCCGGAAGAGGAATCGCCCGTCTTTGTCAAACAAGCGGCAGGCTTCTCTTGACCCGCCTCCCGTTATGAAGTAGTTGCCCAGGCAAACACCACCTCCTCTCGTCAAAGCCTCATCCCGGTTATCCAGACGGACAAGGCGGAAGTCTTCCAGATATTGGCTCAGGGCAATGGTAAGAGTATCTTTGCCCAACTTGTCAAGATGTAACACGCATACCGAATCTTGCCCGACAGCCTCCATCGTAGCGACCACAGGCAGATTGTCTAACGTCAGTTCACCGGCAGACTGGTTTCCGCCGCAAGCTCCCAGCACCATAGCCAATGCGGAAAGCCCCCATAATTTAACAGCTTTCATCTTACTCGTGTTTTTAGGATTAACGGGCGCAAGTTAGCGAAAAGCGAAGACAAACACAAGCGTACAATGCTGTTTTTTTTTATTTTACGTTTTATCAGTAGATATAAAAGCTTTCCGTTCCACCCCACGTGCCAGCCCCGTCTGTACCAATCCGCGCATCAACAGGTAGACATTGAATGCCAGCCAGAGTGCATGATTACCCATAGCAGACCGCAGTCCGTAGTAGAGGGCAAAGAAACCAGCAGCTGCCAGTGCCATAGCCAGCAGCATCCCACGGGTAGCAGTGGCACCTATGAACACGCCATCCCACACGAAAGCCGCCATACCTGCCATCGGTATGGCCAGCGCCCAAGGGAAATACTCGTCCGATGCCGCAATCACTGCCGCCTCGTCCGTTAGCAATTCCAGAAAAGCATGCCCACCTCCTGCATAAGTCAGGGTAAAGAGCACCGACATGGCCACTCCCCAGACAAAGAGACGCCGCACAGTCCGGCGGAAAGTCAGCAGGTCGTGTGCACCGACGTAACGTCCGCTCAATGCCTCACCCGCATAGGCAAAGCCATCCATGACGTAAGAAAACAGAGTAAACAGTTGCATGAGCAGGGTGTTGACAGCCAATACAATCTCGCCTTGCTCCGCCCCAGCCGAAGTGAAAAACATCGTCACGGTCACTAAACAAAGCGTGCGCAGGAAGATGTCGCGGTTCACGCCGAAGAAGCGTTTCATGGCCTCACGCTTCCATACGCCCTTCAGTCCGTACCGTCTCAGGTTTCCATATCGGTGCACCCACAACCCCAACCCCATAAGGAAGCCTGCCCATTGTGCCGTGAGCGTACCCAGTGCCACCCCTTCCACCTTCATGCCGCCTCCATAGACGAAGGCAAGACTGGCAACGATATTCACCACGTTCTGCACGATGGCTACCAACATGGGAATGCGCGAGTTCTGCATGCCGATGTACCAACCCGTCAGGCCATACAATCCTAACATAGCAGGCGCTCCCCAGATACAGATATGGAAGTAGGTCTCGGCCAGTATGCGCACCTCTTCTGTGGGTTGAATGAAACAGAAAGCACCATGTACGATAGGTATTTGCAAGGCTATAAGCACCACCGCCACTAACAAGCCCAATCCTATGGCCCGCACCAACAGACGGAAGGTCTCGGCGGCATCCTGTCGCCCGTAAGCCTGCGATGTCATGCCACTGGTACCCATGCGCAGAAAGCCAAATATCCAATAGATGATGTTGAACAACAATCCCCCCACGGCTATAGCACCTATGTAAGCCGGACTACCCAGATGCCCCACGATGGCCACATCTACCAATCCCAGCAGGGGCACAGTAATATTACTTACTATGGATGGCAAGGCAATGCGAAGAATCTGTCGGTCGATAGATTTCATGATACGGCCAGTCTTAGAGGAGATACTGCACTTCCTTGAACAGATAGCTCCGTTCTTCTCCAGTCTCATCCTGCAGCACCATCCGTCCGTCTCCTTCCACCCGGAGCAGGCGTGCGTTGAAGCGTCCACGCGCATCCTCATAAGGATGTAGCCCCGTACGTCTGAAAAGTACCCGGTCATATTTCCGGGCAATGTCTGCCGCAGCGCCTTCCAAAGCGTTACCTTGAGTGTCTCTCTGTAAAGCAGTGTAGTAATCTTGCACGCGGGCGATGATTCCACGCAAAATATCCTCCCGGTCGTACTCCCGCCCAGTGATAAGTTTCAGCGATACAGGATTAGGAGCATCACCGCGGAACACCTCCTGGTTGATATTCACCCCAATACCAGCTATACTGCGGGCTATATGCGTACCAGCGAGTTCGTGCTCTATCAACAGACCGCATATTTTCTTCTCATGCCAATAAATATCGTTAGGCCACTTGATGCAGATGCCTTCTGCCCGCAGTGCCAGCTCTTCACCGACAGCCAAAGCAGTAAGCTGCGACAGCAGGAACTGGCGTCGTGCCTCCAGGAAGCCTGGGTAAAGCACAAAGCTGAACAGTAGGTTGCAGCCGCGTTCCGATTCCCAGGTATTTCCCCGTTGCCCTTGTCCGGCAGTCTGGTAATCGGTGACTACCGTGGTATATTCGTCCACGGCTTCGCGGTCGCATAAGCGGGCAAGATAGCGGTTAGTAGAATCTGTTTCATCCAGCCGTATCAAGGGAAACGGATGTATTTTGTTCTGTATGTTCATCTTCTGTTCTTCTTAGAAAATAGGGGAGTCAAACGCATCCTCTATGTGCTGTATGTCGAAATGGCTTTCACGTCCTACCACCGTCATTATATCGAAACGCACCGGTCCTTCAAAGTCGTGCAGTTTGATATAGGTGTCGGCAGCAGTCACGATATGGCGTATCTTCTTCCAATCCACGGCCTCGTAGGGCTGGCGGAACTCAGTGTTGCGCCGAGTTTTCACTTCGACAAACACCAGCGTTCCGTCTTTGGCGGCTATAATGTCGAGTTCGAGGCGGTTCTTCCGCCAGTTACGGTCAAGTATGGTATATCCCTTTCGAACCAGATAGTCCACGGCAGCATCTTCGCCTGCCTTTCCGAGAATATTGGGTGCTGTCATATCGCCTGTTTTCTTTAATTTCGTGCAAAAATAGGCTTTTTCTGTTTTGTATTTAACGAAGTAGATGTAAATTTGCAGAGAATATGAGAAAAAGAGACAAAACCTGCGCCAAAGCCACTCCGCTTGAGCCCAAACGCGAGCACCGTATTGTTTGCCTTCTCAGCAAGGAAGAGCAGCGTATAGTGGACCGTTATCTTGCCCGCTACAAGATAACGAACAAGTCGCGCTGGTTTCGTGAGACCATCCTGGCTTTCATTCACAAGAATATGGAGGATGATTATCCCACCTTGTTTGGCGAACACGATATGCGGAGATAACTAAGATAAAGGAAGATGGATGATACTTTCTACATGCGACAAGCACTGACCGAAGCCCGCCGGGCCGCTGAAAAGGGCGAAGTTCCGGTAGGTGCCATAGTAGTATGCAAAGACCGCATTATTGCTCGTGCCTACAATCTTACCGAGACGCTGACAGACGTCACTGCCCACGCCGAGATGCAGGCCATTACAGCCGCAGCCTCCGCTTTGGGCGGCAAATATCTGAACGAATGCACGCTTTATGTCACCGTAGAGCCCTGCGTAATGTGTGCAGGAGCCATCGGATGGTCGCAACTGAAGCGCTTGGTCTTCGGAGCAGAGGATGCGAAGCGCGGCTATCTCCGCTACGCCCCTCAGGCTCTGCACCCCAAGACTGAGGTTACAAGCGGCGTACTGGCCAGTGAATGCACCGCTTTGATGAAGGACTTCTTTGCCGCCCGTCGCTGAAGGGCTTCAACCTTTACCTGTGTGCGTAAAGAAAAACGCCGCCATCCCAATAAGTATCCCTCCCAGCACTCCATAGAACCAACGTGCCTGCCGACGTCCTACGTTGCGGACCACAAACTGGGCGTTGCGTGCCGTGAAGAACCAATCCCAATCCAGCAATGCCGCCAGCAGAGACAGAATGCCTGCCAGCGCAAAGATACCTTGTATGATGTATTGGCTGGCCATATCTTTATTCGGGGTCTTTCACACAGATGAGACGTTCGCCGCTTTCCCGCTCTTCGATGGTTACTTTCACTGCATCGCCGGGCAGCAGTTCTTCTATCAGTTCCGGCCACTCGATGAAACACACGGCACCACAATAGAAATAGTCTTCGTAGCCCATGTCATACACCTCTTCCAGCTTTTTAATACGGTAGAAGTCGAAGTGGTAAATCAGTTCGCCCGTCGTGTCGGAGCGATATTCGTTGACGATGGCAAAGGTAGGCGAAGTAACCGTATCTGTCACGCCAAGCTCCTCGCACACAGCCTTGATAAAGGTCGTTTTGCCCGCCCCCATCTTACCGTAAAAGGCGAACACCGTATTTTCGCCCATGGCTTCGATGAATTGACGGGCGGCCTCGTGAATCTGTTCTAATGATTGAATCTTGATTTCCTTCATAATATATTATTGTTGTTGAATGATTATTGTGGCGTGGCTTACTCATGCAGCCGGCGTTGCCGGCGGTATATCCACAGGCTTTTGACTGCTTTGCACACGGCATAAATGACTATAGAAAAGAATATGATAGATGCTCCCGAAGGAATATTCTCACGGAATGAGAGATACAATCCACCGAGACAACTGACATAACCGATTCCGACAGACAGCCAAATGATGTGATGGAAACGGTGTACAAAAAGGTTGGCTGTCATTTGCGGAATGGTGAGCAGTGAGATGACAAGCACGATACCCACCATGCGCAGACAGGCCACGATGGTAAGAGCAATGAACATCATCATTACATATTCCAACAACTGCACATTCAGCCCTTGAGAACGGGCAAATTCCGGGTCGAACGCCATATATGTAAGCGGATGAATGAACAGGGCAAAGAAGATGACCAACACAGCCGCTACACTTCCCAGCAATGCCAAGTCACTTTGGGTGATAGTCAGAATATTGCCGAACAGATAGGCCGAAAGGTCGGGAGCAAACCCGGGCGAAAGAAATGTGAACATCACGCCCACTGCCATGCCCAAAGCCCAGAAAACAGCAATGGCCGAATCCTCACGCATATCCTTGCGTTTGCTCAGCCATTCTACCCCGAATGCAGAAAGCACGGCAAACACTGCTGCCGACAGGATAGGTGGCAACCCCGTGTAAAGTCCCAACCCGATTCCTCCGAACGAGGCGTGTGTCAGTCCGCCACTGATAAATACCAGCCGCCGGGTGACAATGTATGTCCCTACCAGTCCGCAAGCGATGCTGGCCAGTAAGCTGCCGATAAGGGCATGTTGAATGAATGTATATTGCAGTAAGTCCATAACAATCTTCGTCATTGTTTGCCGTTCCTCCGTTCGCCGATAATGAGGAACACTTCGTCTTTGAGAGCATCGGGCAACGCGATACCACGTAGTTGCAGGCTGCGCACCCATCCAGCCACGTCTTCCTCACGCATGGTGTAGAACACGTTGCGGAATTCGTCTTCCTGCTCTGCCGTATAGCCATCGGGCGGAGTGCCGATGTAACGGTCCAGCTCTTCATCGTCGTAATACTCTATCTTCTTGCTCACAGCTGCCAGCAGACTTTCTTTCTCGCACACTTCGTGCTGTCCGCAGCATTCCATGTCTACGGGGTTTACTTCTGGCAGTTGTTCTATTTCTCCGCGTTCCACTTTCTGTTGCAGCTTCCGGTTGCGTATCCATCCCATCAGGGCGGCCAATACAGCCAGGGCGAACAAAGCTATGATGAGTATCCACATATTTATACGTTAGGTTTATGAAAACGGTTCTACTCTTCCCGGTCAGAAAGGACGGACAAAGATACGGTTTGTTTGGGAGATGACAAAATCGGAAAGATGAAGTTGTGGCACCGGACACAAAAAAACTCTGCCCGACAACAGGCCGCATGTCGGTTGCTGTCAGTTCGGCAGAGCAGATTGATCAGGTTGATTAACAGGCACGTGCAATTACAAGACAATTGCCCATATTATGCAGCCTTCCTGCATATCTGTTTCAAGGCTGCTGCTAAGCTATTGCAAGGCTGCTGCTAAGCTACTGCAACATTACTGCTAAGCTATTTGCAGCATGGTCATTATCGGTAAGATTGTCTGTACACCTCCACAATATCTTCATCAGACATCTGTATGCGATCGCTGGAGAACATCACTCCCATCACCTCACGGGTGTTGCGCATCAACGTCTCGAACTCGGCAGGAGTAATGCCATAATCGGACATCTTCAGGTCTGCCACGCCACAAGCCTCTTGCAGCCGACCAAGGGCGGTAAGAAAGTCTTCGGGCTTGTCAGCCTCAGGCATTCCCATGGCTTGCGCCATGCGTATGAAACGGTCATCGCAAGCGTGATGTTCGATGAAGTATTTATAATAAGCCTTGCTTATCATGATAAGTCCCGCACCATGAGGCAAAGCAGGGTGATAAGCCGAGAGGGCATGTTCCAAAGCATGTTCGCTGGTAATAAGCGTCAGACACATTACTACACCGGACAGCGTGTTACCCCAAGCCACGTGAGTACGGGCTTCCAGGTCTTTTCCTTCCTGCACGGCACGGGGCAAATATTTGGCCAGGTTCTCAATGGCAGTCAGTGCATACATGTCGCTCATCAGGTTGGCACCACGGGCAATGTAACCTTCGGTGCTGTGGAAGAGGGCATCGAATCCCTGGTAGGCTGTAAACGTGGGAGGTACGCTGGTCATAAGCTCCGGGTCGACGATGGAGAGCACAGGGTAGAGCGAAACGTCGCCTACGAAGGCTTTTTCAAACGTGTCTTCTTTGGTGATAACACCCGAATTGTCCGTTTCCGAACCGGTGCCAGCCGTAGTGGTGATGGCTACGATAGGCAGCGGCTTTACGGCAATGGGAGTTCCTTTGCCCGAGCCGACCGGTACGTAATCCCACAGTTCACCTTCGTTAGTGGCCATGATGGCAATGGCTTTGGCACAATCCATCACACTGCCGCCTCCGAGGGCAACCAGGAAGTCGCAACCGTTCTCGCGGGCCGCCTGTGCTCCTGCATTGACATTGCCCACGGTGGGATTGGGCGAAACGCCGTCGAACACGGTTGTTTCTATGCCCGCCCGGTGCAGTTGTTCCTCAGTACGGGCCAGATAGCCGTTAGCACGAGTCGACTTGCCGTTGGAGATGATGATAAGGGCGCGTGTGCCCGGCATCGGTTGTTCGCTAAGTTTGTTCAACATCCCTGCTCCGAACATTACGCGAGTGGGGACATACATGTCATAATTCAAGTTTGTATTCATAATCGTACAAAAGTTTGTTACTTGTATTTCTTGATTGCAAAAGTAGAAGAAATGTCCTCTTCCGGTTGTATCCAGATTACAGAAGAACCAATCCTTTTTACAGATTCGTCCCTAACCGGCAGGCTTGTTCCTGATAGGACGGGGCCGGCAAGTGACAGTTTGTAACAACATTACAGAAAATGATACCTCTTTTACAGATTCCAAGTCTTTTACGCGAAAGTTATGGATAGAATTTGTACATTTGCCTCAGACTTAATCCCTATATAATTATATGAAAGAAGGAATCATAAAACTGAATACGGTGGATGATTATAACCGGCTGTTCGGTCTTGAGACACTCCATCCGCTGGTCAATGTCATAGACTTGTCGCAAGCGACCAGTTTTCCTACCCATTTCACGGTGAACTATGGCGTATATGCACTTTTCCTGAAAGAGACAAAATGCGGAGATATCCGTTATGGCAGGCAGCCGTATGATTATCAGGAAGGAACCATTACCAGTTTTGCCCCCGGACAAGTGACGGAAACAGACATGCCGGAAGGGGTAAAGCCTAAAGCGAAAGGCATAGTCTTTCATCCGGACCTCATCAAGGGCACATCGCTGGGACAGGAAATCAGAAGCTATTCTTTCTTTTCCTATGATTCGCGGGAGGCTCTTCACTTGTCGGATGACGAAAAAACAATTATATTAGACTGCCTGTCGAAAATCAGGATGGAATTGACGCACCCGATAGACAAATTGAGCCGGAGACTGATTTCCAGAAACATACAGCTCTTACTGGATTATTGCATGCGCTTCTATAACCGTCAGTTTGTCACCCGCACGGAAGCCAATAAAGACGTACTGACACGTTTTGAGCATTTACTCGACGACTATTTCCAGAGCGGGAAGACGCAGACAGCAGGCATCCCCACCGTACGTTATTTTGCAGAAGCCGTGTTTCTTTCGCCCAACTACTTCGGCGATTTGGTTAAGAAAGAAACCGGGAAAAGTCCCCAGGAATACATTCAAGCCAAAATTATGGACCTGGCCAAAGACATGTTGCTTGGTTCGGAGAAAAGTGTCTCGCAGATTGCCTACGACTTAGGCTTCCAGTACTCACAACATTTCAATCGCGTTTTCAAAAGAAACACAGGATTGTCACCCAACGAATACCGTAAATCGGCAACATTGTAAAAGTAACGGGAGGATGCTTAAAGGACATCGGCTCACCGACAGGCAGGAAACGGCCCTACCACACAGCCGAGAGCTATCCCCCGAAGAGCCGTTTATGTCAGTTTGTCAGTTACTCTGCCAAAAGAATAATGAAATCTTTCCCATGTATGTTTTGGCACGACGTTTGTCTTATGCATAACGTCTGCCGGTAAGGTGGACAGAATAAAAATGAATAATAACAAATAAAAAATAACAGTCATGGGAAAAATTATTGGTATTGACTTAGGAACTACAAACTCATGTGTGTCCGTATTTGAAGGCAACGAACCTGTAGTGATTGCAAATAGCGAAGGCAAGCGTACGACTCCTTCCGTAGTAGCATTTGTAGATGGTGGTGAACGTAAAGTGGGTGACCCCGCCAAACGTCAAGCCATCACTAACCCGAAACGCACGGTTTATTCTATCAAGCGTTTCATGGGTGAAAATTGGCAACAAGTACAGAAAGAGGTATCACGCGTGCCTTATCCCGTAGTCAATGACAACGGTATGCCCCGCGTGGACATTGACGGACGTCACTACACACCGCAGGAAATCTCTGCCATGATTCTTCAGAAGATGAAGAAGACAGCTGAAGATTATCTGGGTCAGGAAGTAACAGAAGCTGTTATCACAGTGCCTGCCTATTTCTCCGATTCTCAGCGCCAGGCAACGAAAGAAGCCGGACAGATTGCAGGTTTGGATGTAAAACGTATTGTGAATGAACCTACGGCAGCAGCTCTGGCTTACGGTATCGACAAAGCCAACAAAGACATGAAGGTGGCTGTGTTCGACCTGGGTGGTGGTACATTTGATATTTCTATCCTGGAATTCGGTGGCGGCGTGTTCGAAGTATTGTCTACCAACGGTGATACTCACTTGGGTGGTGACGACTTTGACCAAGCTATCATCAACTGGCTGGTACAGGAGTTTAAGAACGATGAAGGTGCGGATCTGACAACCGACCCGATGGCTATGCAGCGTCTGAAAGAAGCAGCCGAAAAGGCCAAGATTGAATTGTCCTCTTCTACATCTACAGAAATCAATCTGCCGTATATCATGCCGGTAGGTGGCGTTCCCAAGCACTTGGTTAAGACTTTGACTCGTGCTAAATTCGAACAATTGGCACATGATTTGATTCAAGCTTGTCTGGAACCGTGTAAGAAAGCAGTAAGTGATGCAGGTCTGAGCACTTCTGATATTGATGAAGTAATCTTGGTGGGCGGTTCTTCCCGTATCCCCGCTGTTCAGAAATTAGTTCAGGACTATTTCGGCAAGGTGCCTTCCAAGGGTGTGAACCCCGATGAAGTAGTAGCCGTGGGTGCTGCTATCCAGGGTGCCGTATTGAATAAGGAAGCCGGTGTGGGCAACATCGTGCTGTTGGATGTCACTCCGCTGACACTGGGTATTGAGACCATGGGTGGTGTCATGACTAAGCTGATTGACGCCAATACAACCATCCCGTGCAAGAAGAGCGAAGTCTTCTCGACGGCTGCCGACAACCAGACGGAAGTAACCATCCACGTATTGCAAGGTGAGCGTCCTATGGCTGCTCAAAACAAGTCCATCGGTCAGTTCAACCTGACGGGTATCGCTCCTGCACGCCGTGGTGTTCCTCAGATTGAGGTAACCTTCGATATTGATGCCAACGGTATCTTGAAAGTATCTGCCAAGGATAAGGCTACAGGCAAGGAACAAGCCATTCGAATCGAAGCTTCCAGTGGCTTGAGCAAGGAAGAAATCGAACGCATGAAAGCTGAAGCTACAGCCAACGCTGAAGCAGATAAGAAAGAACGTGAGAAAGTGGACAAACTGAATCAAGCAGACTCCATGATCTTCACAACCGAAAATCAGCTGAAAGATTTGGGTGATAAGCTCCCGGCTGACAAGAAAGCTCCTATCGAAGCTGCTTTGCAGAAACTGAAAGATGCCCACAAGGCTCAAGATTTGGCAGCCATTGACAGTGCAATGTCAGAACTGAACACAGCTTTCCAAGCTGCCAGTGCTGAGATGTACGCTCAAAGCGGTGCACAAGGCGGTGCCGGTGCCCAGGGTAATGCTGGCCAGCAAGCTAACAATAACCAAGGCAAACAAGGTGACAATGTACAAGATGCGGACTTTGAGGAAGTCAAATGATTCCGATAAGTAAACAAATACTAAATCGCAAGCAAAAGCGTGCAGCTCAACGAGTTGCACGCTTTTTGCGTTTATGGGGTTCTTGGTTTCTATGCCTTTTTTATCTCTTATTTGCGACATATTTGCATCACGTCTTATTTGGTGAAAAGAAGCTTTTGAAGAAAACCTTAGTGATGCTGCTTTAGGTTATCACTGTGAGCGGGCGTCTGAAGCATCAGCAAAAACTGAAAGCGCAAGCGTTTTATCAACCCGCCATAGCTGCATAGCGTAAACCTTAGAGTTATGCAGCTAAACCTTAGAGTTATGTAGCTAAACCTGCATTTTAGTGGCGTAAAGTGCCACAAATATGAATAGTTCCTATTCGTAGATACCGTTCCGATAATCCTGCAGATACTGCGTGAACGTCTTCCCAGTCTGCTGTTTGAAGAAACGCATCAGGTGGCTGGGGTCGGAGAAATGGAAATCATCTGCCAGTTCGCTGACGGTGCGGTTGGAGAAGAGCAGCTCGTTCTTCAGTTCTTCCAGCAGACGTTGTTTCAGCAGATGGGTGGCTGATACGCCAAACTGCGCCATGACCGAAGTATTCAGCGTGATACGGCTGATGTGAAGTTTGTCGGCATATTCCTGTACCCGCTGCATGGTGCGGATGTTCTGTTCCAGCAAGTCCTTGAACTGAAAAGCATAATTGTTCTTCGCGATTTCTACGGGCAACCGGTATGCGGCAGCATACGCACGGTTGATAATCAGCAACAAGTAATAGAGTACGGACACAATGAGGTTGTACGTGTCCGCCACGGGATGCAGCAATTCTTGCTTTATCTTGCCGAGCAGGCGCATGTATTCCGTCAGTTCTTCGGGCGAAGCATACAAGTAAGGTGGCGTATCGGTCTGATAATAGTACAGCAAACGATAGACAAAGAACTTGTCAGCAATGAATGTGCGCATGAAGTCCTCACGGAAAATGAGGAACGTATAGTCCAATGCCGCCTCGTCCACGTGCCACTCCTGTTGCTGGTGGGGCGAGAGGAGCAGCACCATGCCGTCGTGCAGCTCTATCTTGCGGAAGTTCAGCAACAGGAAACCGTTTGCCTTCCGAAGAAAATAGAAACTGAAGAAGTCCGTCTTGAACCGTTTGTATTCGGTCAGCACAGGGCCGATGTCCTTGTTTGTGGCGGTGTTGATGTAGAAGTCCACGCCGCAATCCGTCTTGCTGAACGGCACGCTGACCAGTCGTTCGGGGTTGATTATCTCTTTCATACGCTTGAAGTTTCCGCAAAGGTAATATATTCCTTTATCAAAATGGCATTTATTCCCCTGTTTTAGGCATAGAGGTACGGGAAGATTCTACCGAACTTTGCAACCGTAAACATTAAAAGCATAGAAGACAATGGAAACAACAACTATCCGTTTGGTGCGCAATGCCACCTTGAAAATCAATTATGCAGGGCATAACATCCTTGTTGACCCATTCTTTGCCGATAAGGGAAGCATGCAGTCGGCAATCGGCGTGTATAAGACCCCACGTGTACATCTGACCATGCCCGTCAGTGAAATAACCGAAGGGCTGGACATGGTGTTGCAGACCCATATTCATCCCGACCACTACGATGAAACCGTGAAACAACATCTACCCAAAGACATCCGTTATTATGTTCAGCCGCAAGACAAGGCGACGGTGGAGCAGGACGGCTTTACCCGGGTGGAAGTAATCGAAGACAAGGCGACAGTGGAGGGTATGGCCATTCATCGTGTGAGCGGCCATCACGGTTTCGGCAAGATTGGCGAGATAATGGGACCTGTGTCGGGCTATGTTCTGAAAGCAGAGGGCTGTCCTACGGTCTATATCATGGGCGATTGCAAATGGGAAGCCTGCATCCGCGAAACGGTGGAGCGATTCAAGCCCGACTATATCGTGGTGAACAGCGGCGGAGCGGTCTTCCCGGAGTTCTCCAAGGTAGACGGCTGCATCATCCCCGATGAAGCCGAGGTAATGCAAATGCTTGATGAACTGCCCCTGCAAATCAAGCTGATAGCCGTCCACATGGATGCTACGGACCACGGGCAGACCACTCGCGCCATCCTGCGCAACGAGGCACTGCACCACGGTGTCGATATGTCTCGCCTGCTTATCCCGGAAGACGGGGAAACCATCAAATTATAAACCTTATAAAAAAATTACAGAAATGAAGGCAATTAAGAATGTGGCAGCAGCCGAAAACTTCAACGCAATAAGCGTTGGCAAACTGAGTGAACTGAGTGACTATGTGATAGAGCTTTCGCCCGAAGTGAAGATTCCAGGAAAGGTGTTCGGAGGTGCGGTACTTCAAGCAACGGGCAGCGATTTCTCCTTCCAGATGTTCCAGCCTGGAACGGAAACGGGATTCCTACATACACACAAGAATCATGAGGAACTTTATTTCTTCCTTGCGGGAAAGGGTGAATTCCAAGTGGACGGGCAAGTGTTCCCCGTTGAAGAAGGTAGCGTAGTACGTGTGTCCCCAAGCGGAAAGCGTAGCGTGCGCAACAACGGGACAACTCCGCTCGTAATGCTCTGCGTGCAATATCGGGGCGACACGTTCACGGCAGAAGACGCAACCGACGGCGTGATTCTGAATGAACCGGTGAAGTGGTGAGAAACGAAATAGGTAGAGGCTGAACAATTTCATGTTTAACCCGTCTTTCTGTCAAGAATTATCCAAGCACCAATCTGCCCACAGACACCCCAATTTCTCTTCGGGGATACACAGCCTCCTCGTGGGGGATAAAAGGGGTGCTCGTAAGGGACAAGCAAGACCCTCGTAAGGGATAAGCAAAAGACTCGTTGGGTACAAAAGGCAATCTCCTACCAATCAACCGGTTGCAAAGGAACCTGGTAAAGAGAGGAAAAAGACACAAAAAAGGAGGTTTAATACCCACTTCCCGATGTCCGACCTGAACAACCGGGAAGTGGCAGAGCTGATGTACGAATGGTTGTGCGCGAAGGGACTGGACTGATGTTATTCAGACGTTTTCTGTATATCGCTTCTTGTCTTCTTCCGTAATCTCACGAATCACCCGGCAGGGATTTCCCGCTGCCAGTACCCGTGGTGGAATATCCCGGTTCACCACGCTGCCCGCACCGATAACCGCACCCTGACCTATCGTCACGCCCGGCAACACACTGACACCGGCTCCTATCCATACGTCATCGCCTACCGTGATGGGACGTGCATATTCCAGTCCCTGGCTCCTGCGTTCTGCATCCAGCGGATGCCCTGCCGTATAAAAGCCGCAGTTCGGAGCCACGAACACATTGTCGCCGAACTTCACCGGAGCTTCGTCGAGGATGACACAGTTCATGTTGGCAAAGAAATTCTCACCCACTTCGATGTGATAGCCGTAATCGCAGAAGAAAGGAGAGACAATCGTGCAGTTGCCCTTCACTTTACCCAATATGCGCCTTACCAACGCATCCCGTTCTTCCGCTTTGGAGGGGCGTAGCTGATTCAGTTCGTAAGTCAGATCGGCACATGCCGCACGCTCCGCCAACAGTTCTTTGTCATAGTTGGCATCGTACAACTTGCCGGCCTTCATTTTCATTTTTTCTGTTTCCATGTTTGCTTGATTTATATCCGGGGCAAAGATAACTTTTTCGTGTTACAATTGTATATAAAAACTATTCCGCCATTCCCGTTTTTTCTAATATCCGCACCATCTTCGGGCGGAAATCATTTCCCCATTGTTCCAGCATCCGGATAATGGGGATAAGGCTCCGCCCGTCGTCCGTGATGGAATATTCCACATGGGGCGGAAGTTCGGGATAGATTGTTTTCTCAATCATGCCGTGCATTTCCAGTTCTTTCAACTGCTGATTGATGACACGGGGGCTGGTATCCTCAAAATGCCGGTGCAGTTCACTGGGACGTTTGCAGCCTTTCTCCAGTTCGTAGAGGATACACGATTTCCACTTGCCACCCATGACTTCCATGGCTATGGCCACACCGCAATCCAGGTCTAAGGGTATTTTCTTCTTATACATATAAAATTCGATTTTACTAATTCGCAGGACAAAGGTATACATTTTATGACCGGAAACGGATATAGGGACAAATTTATCTGTATATGAATAATTTGCCCGTACTTGCGTCCGTGCTTATAGAATGCTATCTTCGCACCCAAAAAGGAAAAATGGACAGACACAGATTCCTGAAGCAAATGCTATTATTCACCGCCTTGTTGTATGGGACATCGTTTCCTGCCAAGGCACAAAATAACGAAATCACCATGGATAATAATCAACGTACAAAAACCATCCGGCTGGTTTATCCGCAGTGGCAAGGTGGCGACATCGCCCACTGGATAACGGAAGTGAAAGACCCGGAACAGGCTTCGAGGGGATATTACCTTGGGGCGCAGTTACTGAATTTCCTTGCACCGGACAACGGGCAAGAAACCTACACGGTTCCTGTGGCAACCGACAAGATAGAGCGTAAAGTAACCGATGGAGTTTTGGACAAAGAGGCACTCATCGCACAGACACGCGCGGCTTTGGATATTTTGAAGATAACCCATCCTGATAAAATCGTAACACTGGGCGGAGAATGTTCGGCAAGCGTCGTTCCGTTTACCTACCTTGCGGACAAATACAAAGATGACCTTGCAATGGTCTGGATTGACGCACATCCGGACATTACCTTGCCCGGCGATGCCTATGCGGGCTATCACGCCATGGCGGTAACAGCCTGCATGGGGCTGGGCGACAAACAGCTTGTTTCTGAACTGCCGATGAAGATAGCCCCTTCCAAAATCCTTTTTGTCGGATTGCGCGATTGGGAGCGTGACGAAATCAAGGTAAGGCAGGAACAATACGGCATCCAACACCTGACACCGGAAGATGTCCGCGAGAACAGTGATGCGGTACGGCAATGGTTACAATCGTGCGGAGCATCCAAGGTTGTCATACACTTTGATATGGATGTACTCGACCCGGCAGAAATCATCGCGGCGGTCGGTGTGGTCCCGGATGGAATGAAAATCGCAGAAGTGGTGCGTGTGATAAACGATATCGGGAAGGAAAAGGATATTGTCGGGCTGACCGTAGCCGAACCTATGCCCCGCACAGCCATCCGCATTAAGAACATGCTGGAACAGCTTCCGCTATTGAAATAAATTCATATTCTTCAATCCTTTCAGAAAATCGAACCTGAAATGATGGTTGTCAATCTCTCGGCTGGACATGTTTACCGCGGCATCAATGATTCCCGGTAAGCCTTCGGCGACATGCCCAGGTGTTTGGTCACGTACCGGCTGAAATAAGAGAGCGTCGTGAAGTTCATTTCTTCTGCAATCTGTACGATGGAAAGGTCGAGATTGTTGAGATATTCCTTTATCATCGGGACGGTGTAGCGGTCGATGTAATAGGTGACGCTCTTGCCCGTCTGCCGCTTTACGGTATTGGATAGGTACTTGACGGTCACGTTCAGTTGTTCGGCATAATAAGCGACTTCCCGGTATTTCTTGCTGCGTCCGCTTTCCAGCAACGCCATCAGTTCCTTCACGACATACATGCTCCTGTCCGTGGCAAATATCGGGGTACGGTTCTTGGCGTGGAAATAGAACAGGTCATAAATCAGCGGAAGAGCCAGTCCGCCTATCAGCTCGCGGTAAAACAGATGACCGGTATCGGCGATGCGGTCGCGGATATGGTGTATGTCGCGCACCAACGTCTCCGCATCCTCTTCCGACAAGGGGATGACAGGGTTGTCGTACAGGCTGATACTGCCTCCTATACCATAATTATTCGCCGGAAGCTGGTTGGAGAGGAAATCATGCGGGGCTGCCAAGACTTCCACTTTCAAATCTTCACTCTGACTGACTACATGCACTTGCTGGGGCGCATTGATGACCACGGCGTCATGTTTCTTCACATGAAACGGGCGGCCGTCGTAAGTAAAGAAGCCTTCCCCTTGCAGGCACACCATGTGCACGCACCAGCCTTTCAGTTTCACCGAGCCTATCAGTTGGAACAGGGTGGAATATACGATTTTCAGTCCTTTATCCTTTGCCATGCCGCAAAATTAGGGCATTATCCGGAGAGCGCCAAATGATTTGTGCTTTTGGTGAAACATTAGATACCTTTTGTGAAACATAAGAAGTGGAAAAGCAACGTAACTTTGCACCGTAACTAAAAACTGTAAAAGACTGGATGATATTCACGAAGACATTAAATAACAACCCCATAAAAACAACGAATTATGCAAACAGTCAAATTATCAAACGGCGTAGAAATGCCGATTTTAGGTTATGGTGTATATCAGGTAACTCCTGAAGAGTGTGAACGCTGCGTATCGGATGCCTTGAGCGTAGGCTACCGTATGATAGACACGGCGCAGGCTTACTACAACGAGGAAGGCGTGGGCCGTGCGGTGAAGAAGAGCGGCATTCCGCGCGAGGAACTGTTTCTTGTGACAAAGGTGTGGATATCCAACGCCGGGTATGAGAAGGCAAAGGCTTCCATCGACGAATCCCTCCGCAAATTGCAGACCGACTACATCGACCTGCTGCTCATCCACCAGCCCTTCAACGACTACTACGGTACTTACCGCGCCATGGAAGAAGCATACAAGGCTGGTAAGCTCCGTGCCATCGGCGTATCGAACTTCTACCCCGACCGTTTCATCGACTTGGCAGAGTTCTGCGACATCAAACCGATGGTGAACCAAGTGGAAACGCATGTGTTCAACCAGCAACGCCGGCCGCAGGAAATCATGAAGGAGTACGGCACGCAAATCATGTCGTGGGGACCATTCGCCGAAGGGCGCAACGACTTCTTCACCAATCCCGTGCTGAAAGCCATCGGCGAGAAATACGGCAAGTCCGTGGCACAGACCGCCCTGCGCTTCCTCATCCAGCGCGACGTGGTAGTCATCCCGAAGTCCACGCACAAAGAGCGCATGGAGCAGAACCTCGATGTATTCGACTTCTCCCTTTCCGCCGAAGACATGGAGACCATCGTCAAGCTGGACAAGGGCGAAAGCCTGTTCTTCTCACACTATGCTCCCGAGACGGTAAAGTGGCTGGCTAACTACGGAAAATAAAGCATGATGATTCTTTTCTGAAACGAAGAGAGGATGTATCATAATGACAAACAGCTATCATTAGCTTCGCTCAAAACCTCTTTTGACTATTTCATGAAGGTATAGTCTGTCATGTTGAGCATTGTTCTCCCCCGACAAACGGGGGAGGTAAGAGGGGGTGCGAAGCGAAGTCGAAACATCTCACTTAACCAATCTTGAGATTCCTCGGCTACGCTCGGAATGACAGAATGATAAGTAATCGCTATTTTGATACACCCTCTTTTTATGCCTGCACCCGACCGGCACCGCACCTGACAAGCAACCAATCGTAGATATTCTTTGCCTCTTGCTCCTTCAGACTTCGTATGGTAAATGACGTTCCGTTGGTGGAAAGGGTAAACCTGACGCGATGGAAGTACGGAGTAAAAGGAGTGGATACCAGGCGGACTACCTCGACGTTGCTGTATTTGACGTAGTTGTGGATGTCCGCAAACCTGCCGGCACATATCTCCAGATAATCTTCTTTCAGTATCAGACAACCGCGACGGACGGCAAGGAGACCCTTGACCAGCGATACCAGCAGCCAGGCTGCCGGCAGTGTAATCCATACCCACAGACCGGAGCAAAGCAGTACGACCGTGGCAACAAGGGAAATCAGCAGGTCCAACCACACGACATGACCCATCAGGCCGTAGCCGGAACGGGCAGAGATAATCTCTGGAGAATCCCCATAGTCCTTTCCCAGCCACCAACCCAGGAAGTCGGCTGCTGCATCCGAACCATATATTCTCACGTCCGCCCCCACTTTCTCATCGGTGGCATTGAGTGCCTGCTTCAGCACGATGGTGCTCCCATGCAGTCGTTTTTCCAGAAAATTCCGTTTCACATAGACCGTACAGACCTTATCATGCCGGAAGCGGTTGCTGTTGCGGGCAATGAGTCTGCTCTCGAAAAGCAGTTGGCCGCTTGCCATCCTCACTTCCATGTTGGAATAGCGCAAAAATACCTTGCCTATCCACAGCAGCAGTATGACCAGATAAAGGACTGCCGCGACAGCGAGCCAGACGGATGGCTGGAACGACAGCGAACCTGCGTGAGCATCCACATAGTCGATGACATGGTCCACGGCACGGTCGTCTACGGTAGTCACTGTATTGTAAAACGCAGCCAATGCAGCAAAGAGCACGGCCATGCCTTGAAGATGGTTCTGGCAGAGTGCACCCTTTATCAGATTCCAGTTGCTGAAAATCAATCTTGTACCTGGTTCGCCGTCCGCTTCCACTTCCGGCCCTTTATTCTCCTGTGTCCGTTCCTGGGTCTCCACCCGGCTCAGCAGGGCGTTCCAGTCGCTTTCGTCCAGAATCAGTTCTATTTCCGCAGATTGGGAGGCAAGCGTATCAAACAAGACTCCCCGCATGTCCAGCAGGCGGTAGACAAATCCCTGCCTGGTGCGCAAAGATTGCACCCTGTCCAACGGTATGCTGGTCGTCTCCTTGCTGAACAGCCCGTGGATAAATATCAGCTTGCCGTCCTCCATATAATATTTCCTGAAATAATAACCGACAAAGGCCGTGACCGCCGCCAGCCCCAGATAGCAGCCGACCAAGGCAGCTATGATGCCCACCGTCTCCAGAAGCGGACGCTGCCCGTCAGTTTTGAAAGCATTGATAAGGATGATGATAAGAAAAATACTCGCATACTGTCGCAAAGCCTTGACCAGAAGCACGACATAAGCACTCCCGCTCATTCGCCGGGGTTGTGAAAAATCACTTGCTTTCATTTCCCACTCTCTCGATTAAAAACGCTTTTATCTCTTCTGCCCTTTCCCGGGTCAGTCCGGGAATGGCAGTCTCCGTCATCAGCTGCGCACCGTTCACGACAGCCACCGAATAAAGTCCGAAGAGGCGTGAGACAGGATTCTGCCGGATACTTACCTGCTGGATTTTGCAGAAAGGAACCGTAGTGACGGATGGGAAGATAATCCCGCTACGGTAGGTGATGTCATGCTCGCGGATGGCAAAGCCCTTGTACGTACAGGCTTTGGGCAGAAGCAGCAGGTTGACGAAAGCCGCTATCGCCAGCAAGGACTCGGCACAAATCACAAGCATATCCTGTCCTTTGAAATCATCTGCCAGAAAAATCAAAAACGGCAGAACCATCAGTCCGACATAAGTCAGCACCGTCCCGACCAGCCGGACTCGGAGGTATCGCCTCTCAAGAGGAGTATAAACCAGATGGTCTATTCTGTCTATATTTTCCAGAGCCAATTGTCTGTTTGTCATATTACTTCCTTTTTTAACTACAAAATTAAGACATTATTTCCATAAAGCAAGCCTTCTGTCACAATTTGTTGCCCGAAGGCACGTAGCGTGCTTGGAACCAGAACGCGGTTCATTGACAGACGGCTTCTCTGACAACCCCTTAGCAGGAAACTGCCAAGCAATAAGCAGCCAGCTTCCCGGCTATAAGCAGCAGGGGCGTTATATATATGAAACAGCATACTGATTATCAACATGATATAAAGCAAGATATTCGTCAGTCACCCAAGGGGACCTTGGCTCTTCTTTATACACCCGACGAGAAGATAAGGATTACGCGCTGCAACAACGGTACGCACCCCGTTAATTATAAGCCGGAAAGGATTGGCGAATCAGATTAGTTCCAATTCCTTTGCCACCCGGCAAGCTGCAATGGCATTCCTGACCTGCAGCTTGCCTAAGATTTCCTGCCTGTGCCGGTTGACAGTATGAATTCTGATTGAAAGCGTTTCGGCTATGCCTTTGCTGGTCAACCCCTTGTCTATAAGGTCTAATACTTGCCTCTCCCTGACGGACAGAATGCGGGTGTTGTCCTGTTTCCCCATTTCTACGATACGTCCGCTGACGGAATGAATAATCACACATTGGCCGGGAATGTCCAGCAGCAGAGGACCGTAAAGACACAATGCCAACCGCAAGGTATCGTCACAAGGTCCCGGAATATAAAACATCCGGTGCAATACTGGCACATAGTCGCCGGTGGCATTCTTCATACGGAGCCGGCTTGCCAGGTAATAATCGGAGCGTTCTTTTTTAGGCCGGCGTTTCATGAAATGAAAGAAGCGGAGTTCCTGCAAGTGCTTGCCCGACAAATCATCCGGATGAATGAGCCGGAAGATTTCTTCTTCCCAGATGGAAGGAAGCCTGCCCTCCTTGCTGTTTCTGCCCATCCCCAGCATTTGCGAAAACCCTCCATAGTAAACGAAGCTGGCATTGTCCCGCATATCGCTCAATACGGCAATGGCATTTTCCATCCGTGCATAGTTGCAGGCTATGGTTTTATATCGCTCCAGCC
Source organism: Mediterranea sp. An20 (assembly GCF_002160055.1). Classification (GTDB taxonomy): domain Bacteria; phylum Bacteroidota; class Bacteroidia; order Bacteroidales; family Bacteroidaceae; genus Bacteroides; species Bacteroides avicola. The sequence goes on along the minus strand of NZ_NFJV01000019.1, from coordinate 23,528 downwards.
ATTCGGCATACGGTTCTTCTTCGGAGAAATCCTGCGAGAAAAATTCCCTGTTCAACCTGTTTATCGTCTTCATATCAGTTGACAAAATGGTTATTTATAGTCATTGTGCAAGCCGCCATAAGGCGTTACCTTTGCAAAGGTAAACAAAAAGAATGGTTATTATGGACATGAAAGAATTGAAAAAGCTGGCATTCAGCGGACTGATGGCCACGGCTTCACTCACCGGCATGGCGCAGTCATTGGAGAAAATGCAATGGTTCAACGAACCCGCACAGTGGGAAATCGACGGCAATACACTCATCATGGACGTTACGCCCCAGACCGATTATTGGCGCATATCCCACTATGGTTTTACCGTGGACGATGCCCCCTTCCTGTATACCCTGCGTGGAGGAGAGTTTGAAGTAAAAGTGAAGATTTCGGGCGACTACCGGACACGTTTCGACCAGTCGGGGCTGATGTTGCGCATCGACCACGAGAATTACATCAAAGCCGGTATCGAGTTTGTGGATGGCAAATACAACCTCAGTACCGTTGTCACCCACCATACAAGCGACTGGAGCATCATCCCTCTGAACAAACCCGTACCGTTCGTATGGATAAAGGCCGTGCGCCGACTGGATGCCGTAGAGATATTTTATTCCTTCGACGACAAGGAATACACCATGATGCGCAATGCCTGGCTGCAAGACAACTGTCCGGTCATGGTAGGCATCATGGGAGCCTGCCCTGACGGAAATGGCTTCAAAGCACGGTTTGATAATTTTTCCATCAAGCATCTGCCTGACCTGCGCCGGGTACAGTGGCTGGAGAAAAACAATGAGAAGAAAAACTGAAAACAAAAGTTATGAAGATAGAACACTTAGCCATTTGGGCAGACGACATAGAACTGCTTCGTGCGTTTTATATGAAGTATTTCAATTTACACTGTGGGGATAAATATACCAACCCGACTAAAAACTTCACCTCTTATTTCCTGTCTTTCGAAGAAGGGGGAACACGCATTGAACTGATGCACATCCCTGATATGGAAGCTCCGGCAAGCAGAGGAAACCTGAAAGGGCTGGCACACTTCTCCATCGCGACAGGAAACCGGGAAACGGTCGATGCACTTACCAGCCGCTTGAGGGAAGACGGTTATACCATCTTGAGCGAGCCTCGGACCACTGGCGACGGATATTATGAAAGTGCCGTTGCCGACCCGGAGGGCAACTATGTGGAGATAACGGTGTGAGACAAAGGTATGACATCCAGAGGCTATCCCGAAGAAACAAGGAGCATTTTCTGTAAAACTGGTACAACTCTCTGTAATCTTGATATATCTTCACGGCATCTGAAGCCTTACCTTTGCCATGAAATAACAAAACCCTAAAAAAGAATGCACTATGCAAACAACCGTAAGACTTTATGAACTAAGCTATGCCGAAGCCAGGACTTGGCTGGCTGCTGCATTATTCGTTATCGGCAACATCGCTTTGCCGCAACTTTTTCACCTTGTGCCTCAGGGTGGAACAACCTGGTTACCCATCTATTTCTTCACCCTTGTCGGTGCCTACAAATACGGCTGGAAGGTAGGACTTCTGACAGCGGTCGCTTCACCGGTGGTCAATTCCCTGGCATTCGGAATGCCGGCAACGGCCTCGCTCCCCGGCATACTTCTTAAATCCGTATTACTGGCCATAGCAGCCGGATATGCGGCTCACAGACTCCAGAAAGTGTCTCTGGCGATTATGCTGACAGTCGTATTATTCTATCAGTTGACCGGCACACTCGGCGAATGGATAATGAAGGGCAACTTCTATGATGCCATTCAGGACTTCCGGATTGGCATACCGGGCATGCTGCTGCAAATCTTCGGCGGTTATCTGTTTGTCAAATACTTAATACGTAAATAATGATGTTTGGAATTGGAACACAAGAAATTATTTTCATCGTACTGATACTCCTGCTGTTTTTCGGCGGAAAAAAAATCCCCGAACTGATGAAAGGCTTGGGTAAAGGAGTACGCAGTTTTAAAGAAGGCGTAAAGGGCATCGAGAACGACCTCAATGTCAATGCCCAGGACAATAAACCGGAGCAATAACCCTAAGCGGGGATTTTGTAGTATTCCAACCCTGCCAAGCGGAACGCTTGAGATCATAACGGTTATCTGCGAGAGGCTTACTGATGGGAAGACCGATAGCAAGAATCCTCGCAAGACTTCAAATATTCCTGATAACCGACATACTATTACATATTGAACGAAGTGAACGATGTTCTGAAGATGCCGCATGCAGAATATCTTTCACTTCGTTCAAACTATATGAGCCTGTTCTCCCAGAATGTTTTGAGCAGAGACAATGATAGAGAGAATACTCCAAGTTCTGTTGATAACCACAATATGACGGGATGAAAGAAAAAAAAGTCCCTTCACGCCTCACGGCGGGAAGAGACCGTTTAATAGCTAAAAGTCAAAAATCTATTATAAAGCTACTCTTGTTATTCCAGTGCCAATCCTGCATCCTCAGAATCCCAATAAGGGTTCTGGTACATCTGCGGAGCGAGGGTCAACTCCTGTATACCGATGGGTGACAGGTAGTAAGCCTTCATCCAAGTATATCCGTTATACAAGTCGTTGTTGGTCTGCGTACGCTGGTAAGGGCGCAAATACTTGCTGACCGATTCGGGCGATGCATTGGCGTTGGTCGATCCATCGGCCACCAATTCTCCATTACCCTCGCCGGCTGTCTCTGCCGTATAGTTCTGATATGCCTGATCCCAGAGATTGAAACCTTCAGGTATATAGGGATGAGTAAACAGTCTGTCCCACGAACGCCAGCGTTTCAGGTCGTCCCAGCGCATGCCTTCACCAATAAATTCACAGCGGCGTTCACGGCGAATATTGAAGAGCGTGGCATCTACCGGACCGTTACCCGACCAAGCGCTCAAGTCTTGCAGTTCCAGTTCGCGGTTGATGTCGGTAGCGGCGATAGTCTTATTATAGTCTTCGTCCACACCGGCACGGCGGCGAAGAGCCCTCCAATATTGGTCAGCTTTCGAATTAATCTGTCCCGTACGCTCGTAGCAGGCCTCGATGTAGTTGACGTATGCTTCGGCCACTCTGAAGATGGGGCAGGCATTAACTCCCAACAGTTCATCGCCCACAGATTGCGAATAGTCATAGGTATAATGCTTGCGCTGACGATAGCCGGTACGGTCCATGTTCTGCGTAGCGCTGTTGGTGATAAGCGGCTTTTCAAAAAGCTTCACCTCGCCGGCATCGGCAATACCCTGCTCGGACGGATCGGACTTCTGCACAGTGCTTTCAGCCCACACAAAGAGTTGCAGTCGCTCGTCGCGGTTGGCAAACTCCTGGTCCAGCGTCGCGTCACCCTGATAGTTGGGGCTGGCGTAGAAAGGCAGACCATCCTGCATCAGAAACGATGTAATGAAGCTGCGTGTCAGTCCGTCGTTGTCGCCCACCTTCAGACGGTTGGGGGCATCGTGGCTGATGCTCAGAGCCTTGTTGTATTCTTTCCACAGCAAAACCTCGGGCACGCTTCCCAGCGAAGTCTGGCTGAACATCTCGAAATAGGGGTTCCAGCCGTATATCTCTCCGTAGGCAGGATTGATGACGTGGCTGTTTTCAGTCAGGGTCAAGCCGGGATAATCTGCCACAGCACTGGCTGCCTCCATGGCTTGATCGAGGAAGAAGTTAATTTCTTCTTGTATGTTACCGCTGAATGTGCCACCCGGCCAGTTGGAGTCGCCCGGTACACGACCAGTGCCTTGATGATATTTCTCGAAGGTTGCTTCAAACAAAGCCACCCTGGACTTATACAATTGCGCCGTCTGTTTGTTGATGCGCTGGTTGTTCAGGAATCCCACATCGTTCAAGCGGGCAATTGCCTTGTCGAGATCAGAAAGGATGAAGCGGGCCACCTCGTTACGCGGAGCACGCACGGATTTCTCCTGCAGGTATCCTTCTTCGTTGGGCAACACCTCGGTGATGATGGGCAGATCTCCGAATTTCACCAGAGCATTGTAGTAAGCCAGAGCGCGGAAGAAATATGCCTCGCCGATGTAATGCGACAGGTTATTGTCATCGTTCTGTATCGAAGCCTCTTTGGGCTCTACGGTATTAATCAGGTAATTCCACACACGGATACGTCCATAGTCCGATACCAGATTCTGCCCTGCCGACGACTCCCATTGTTTGGCAAAATACGCCAGATTGCTGCCATTGGCCACTTCGCCTTCCACAAGATTATCGGTGTACTGGTCGTTGTTGGCCAAGCCGGAGTTCCAGCTTTGGGGGTGGAACAGGGACTGTCCCTGAGAATTTATCAGATAACCATTGTAGTAGTTGTTCAGATAAGCCCCCACCTGACTGGCCGTAGTAAAGTAGGATTCGGGCGTCACGCTGGTAATAGGCTGACGATCCAGGAAGTCCTCGCAGGAAGTCAACGCTGTTCCGCTCAAGCAGATGAGCGAATAGAGAGAGATATGTTTTATTATATTCAGTTTCATAATTGTAGCTGTTTAGAAATTAAGATTCAGACCGAGCGACCATGTGCGCTGCAGCGGATAAAGCTTACCGGAACCCCAGTCGCCTCCCAGCAATTCAGGATCGTACACGCCGCTGATACTGCTGACAGTAAATACGTTATCGGCCGAGAAGTAAACGCGGAGCGATTCCACACCGATTCTGTCCATCCACTTCTTAGGCAGTGTGTAACCCACCTGCAAGTTCTTCAGGCGCAGGTAAGCAGCATTCTGCAGATAGCGGGTCTGTGTCTGTTGGTTCTTGTTTGTTCCGAAGTAGGGACGCGGATAGTAAGCGTCGCGGTTGTCTTCGCTCCAATAATCCAGATGCTCTACGAATCCTGCAGACTGCCACATGCCACCCTGGGCTCCCCAGAAGTAAACATCACCCAGCCAGTAGTCACGTTTCATCACGCCTTGGAAGAAGAGCGAGAAGTCTAATCCTTTCCATGCACCGTCCAGCGTCAAACCGAACTTATAACGCGGAGTATTGTTACCGATGATGCTCAGGTCGCCATGATTAGACAGCGTCTGTGAGCCTCCGTTGACGACACCGTCGCCGTTCAGGTCTTTGTACATCACGTCACCGGCCTGCCAGCTCGTTCCCCAATTGGGGCGGTTGTTGGCTAAGTGTGCATCCATTTCTTCCTGGCTCTGTGCGATACCTACCGTGGTATATCCCCAGATTTCACCGATCATGCGGCCTACGTAATATGAATTCAGGTCGCCAGTCGGATTGTAGTACTTCGTTATCTTCTGCTGGTTGTCATCCAATACGAAACGCACACCATAATTGAAGTCAGCGATACGGTCTCTCCATGAAAGTTCAATTTCCCAACCGTAAGATTTCAAGTCGGCATTGTTCATTTTGGGCGAAGAGGCACCGAGGATACCGGGGAGAGGGGGTGCGGCTGCCACCATGTCCTTAGTCCAGCGGTTGTAGTAGCTGAACGAACCAGTGAAGCGATTGTTGAAAGCACCCCAATCGAAACCAATATCCCAGCTTTCGATGGTTTCCCAGGTAAAGAGACTGTTCACAATGCCCGGCAGACTGGCAGCATTAAGTTTCTGGCCGTTGATAAGCCACGACGTGCTGTTGACACCCGTAGGCATGGACTGATAGAAGGGATAATAGCTGTCCAGTTCATTATTTCCCAACTGTCCCCAAGAACCTCTCAGCTTCAGGGTGTTGATCCACGGAGCCAAAGGTTCGAAGAACTCTTCGCGTGCCACGTTCCATCCGGCAGAGAACGAGGGGAACAGTCCCCAACGCTTGTCGCCTATGAAACGCGAGGATCCATCGTAACGGAGATTGGCTTCCAAAATGTAGCGTTCATTCCAGTTGTAGTTAATACGTCCGAAGAAACCTGCCATAGCCAATTCATTGGCACCGTTGCTGGTCTTTTGGTTGTCTTGCGTAGTGCTCAGTTGGGGCACACTGGCTGTAATCAGATCCGTACCGAAACCACTCAGATTATTGCCACGGTAAAGCTCGGCGTTGAAACCGGCAAGCACCTTGAAGTAGTGTCCGTTGATTGTCTTCGAATAGTCCGTATAAAGGTTGGTCGAGAAATAGTCTTCTGCCTCACGCACTTCCTGTGCTTCGCTATATCCGGCAGCACCACCGTTCCACGACAGCAGATAAGGCTGGTTGTTAGCATCATAGCCATAGATAGGCAATACAGCCCATCCGTATGCCCGATGATACTGGCGCATACTTCCCTCGAGGTTGATATGCCAGTCTTTAATCGGTTCAAGCACCACCTGCAGCTGGTTAGTCACCCAGTTTTTCTGGTCGTTCTGCTTACCGCCTTCTTCCAGCTGAATGATTTCCATATCAGGTGCCCAGTGTCCGTGGGGGTCTCTGACGAAACAAGTCGGCCAGCGGCGGGCAATGTTGTGATAAAACAAAGCCGTCAGATACGTAGGACGGTCATAGTCTTCACGCGTCCATTTCGTCGTATAGTTCACGCTCAACCAATCCGTTATCTTGATATTGAACTTTCCGTTCAGCGTATAACGGTTGAACTTGTCTTCGCCGTGACGCAACAGACCGAGTTGGTTCAGGAAGTTACCGCTCAACATATAGGTCATCTTCTCCGAACCTCCGCTGATGCTCAGGTTATGCTCGTGTGCAGGGGCATTCTTACGGTAGAATTCCTGGAACCAGTCCGTATTAGCAAATGCACCGTCGTAGTTGCGGTAACGGTTGTTTTGCGGATTGATGGACGTACCGTAATATTCCGGCGTAGTAGGATCGGTGAACCCGCCCTCCAGATAAGTCTTGATATTGTTCAGCGCTTCTTCATTGAACACCGGTGCGCTACCGTCGTTGGTGGCAGCCGTGTTGAAATAGTTGGCGAAATCCCATGAGTTCATCATCTCAGGCACCTGTATGGCCGTAGAGAAACGCACGTTGCCGGTGTAGTTGACGCGAGTCTTGCCGGCTTGTCCGTTCTTGGTGGTAATCAAGATTACACCGAAGGCGGCACGCGCACCATAGATGGAGGCAGAAGAAGCATCCTTCAGCACGGACACGCTGGCAATATCGTTCGGGTTCACGGTATTCATATTACCTTCGATACCGTCGATCAATACCAGCGGACTGCCGCTCGATCCTGTACCGATAGTACCGCTACCGCGAATGCTGAAGTTCAACTCACTGTCCAGCGTACCTCCGCTGTTGCCCACGCTCATGGTCAAACCGGGAATTTGTCCCTGCAGGGCCTGTGCCACGTTCTGCACGGGACGAGACTCGAACACTTTATCGTCCACCATCGAAACGGCGCCTGTTACGTTTACCTTCTTCTGTGTACCATAACCTACTACTACCACTTCGTCCAGCAGTTCCGTATCCTCCATTAAAGTAATGTTCAGAGGCGTACCGTTCCACGTCACTTCCACCGGCTTATAACCGATGTAGGTGATGACCAGCACATCGCCACGCTTGGCGCTGGGAATACGGAATTTTCCGTCGAGGTCGGTCACCGATCCTACAGTCCGGTTGTCTTTGATGACTACGGATGCGCCGATGATGCCCATGCCCGTTTCATCCAATACTGTACCCGTGCATGCCCCTTCTTGTTGAACGGACCTTACACCATGTTCTTCATTGGTCGTCGCGTACACCGTCCCACTGAACAGGAAAGAACCTATGAGCAGTGCCGCGATGGGTCTGTAATGCTTTAGCATAATTAAAACTGTTTTAGGTAAAACTAATAGATGTCGCCGCAAAAATACAAAATCGAAAATTAACTTCAAAGAAATTCGGAAAATTTATTTAATAAATCGGCCATTATGAAGACATATCCGTTAAAAAAATGACCAATCACAGGCTGACCCGGTAACAAATTAAACAAATTCGTTGAAAAGTTAGTTAATAATTAAGGTGTCTGATCGGACACCGGACGCACAAGTAAACAGCCCGAACATATCAACCTTTATGTTTGATTGATTTACCTAAGAACACTTCCCCTATCCAACTTCATGTTTCCATACAGAAGTCCACAAAACTGAGGTTTATCCGCGTAAACCTCAACTTGAGCAACGTAAACCTCAACTTGAACAACGTAACCTGGCATTTTGTGAAACCGTGTGCAACCACCCCCAAGGAGGGGACAGCCAGCTACAAAGAAGAACTTCGCAAAATATCCTTCACGCCTTCACCAGCCACCAACGCATTGATTTCAGGAAAGTTGCTGTGAAAGATACATCCTTCACACATCTTTCACAGCCCCTTCCGAGCCCCGATGGAAAGGTATAACAAGCCGACTTCCTATATACACCGTGCCGACTTCTTATACCTTACGCAAATTCTCTTTCCTGCTATCCTCCACAGGGATGCCGTTACCAATGGAGAAAAGCGATTTTTAGAAAGGCCACAAAAAGGCTGTGAAAGATACGTGAAGACACGATCTTTCACAGCAAGCAACTGAACAGCAACCGTTTGAAGCAGGGTGAAGGTGTGAACCGAAGGTTTGCTTCCTCTCGGGTATAGGCAAGACAACGGGTACACCCCTAATATGGAAACAGATACCGGAGGGAACCTGCACTAATACATCTTTTTTAACTTGCCGACCGCCTTTTCCAACGACTCCTCCGGTTTGATGATGTTATAATTTCCCCAGAAGTTTTTATCGAAGAACAAGGTTGCGTCATCGGAAAGTATCTGGTCTTTGCCGAAGGCTTCGCGGACGGGAATGTCGGTTGCAGAAGACTTGATGTCTGTCACGACCATTTCTGACACGACTGCATACGAAGTGGCAAACAACTTACGCCGCCAATCGCACTTAAAGCGGATCTCATTGCGTACGTAATTAAGGTAAGTCTTACCGCCGTGGTCGGCATAATCCACGATATAAGCTACTTCCATCGGTTTGAAGCGCAAACCGATGGGTTTGCGGCGGAGGATGGCCTGTGTCGCCTTATGGCGGTCGTCCACATCCAGGTTGAACTCGGCACGGGTGAAAGAAAGGCGTTCTCTGTCGATGTAGAACCTCCCATAGTAAAGGGCATAGGGCAGTTGACGGTTGGGGCGGAAGCTGACTACGTATTGGGGTCGTTCGTCGATGGCAGCAGGTTCTTCCAGATGAAAATCATACAACGGAAGCATTTCCGGGCTGAGCAGCAGGTCGGGATTCTTCACCACGTCCAGATAAATGGAAGCGGTAGGACCGCCTAAGAGTTTTACGGCCAGCGTGTCGCTCAGTTTCGGGCTGAGCAGACGACGACCTTTGAGGATGCGCACACGGTCCCTGCCGGCATCCTGCGTGTAAGGGGTCTCGCTTACGGAAGAGTCACTTTCGGTGCGGAAAGTGCTGATGGCATCGACCATACATGCGGAGCAAGATAATCCTGCACGGAAGACGAACCCATTTCACAGAATCTCATACCTATTTTACTGAAAGATAGAACACAGCATGCCTTCTTTCAAAAGATTTCCGTACATTTGAGCAATCCAACTAAAAAACAAAGCAACTATGAGCGAAATACTGGACTTGAAAACGATACACGATTACAACGACTTCTTGGGGCTGGAAACGCTGAACCCCTTGGTGAGCTTCGTTGATTTCTCGAAGGTGGCAGTGCTGAAGCACCGCTGCAAATGCTTTGGCTTCTATGCCATCTTTTTAAAAGAGAAGATACACGGGCCTATCACCTACGGCCGCAGCAAATACGACTATCAGGAAGGTACACTGGTATTCATCGCTCCCGGACAAGTAGGAGGCATCAATGATGACGGCGAAACACTGCATCCGCAAGGCTATGCCCTGCTGTTCCATCCCGACCTGATCCGGGGTACCTCCCTTGCCCGTAACATGAAGACTTACACATTCTTCTCTTACGAAGCAAACGAAGCCCTTCACATGTCTGAACGTGAAAGGCAAACCGTCTTCAACTGCTTCGGTGAAATAGAGGAAGAACTCCGCCACACGATTGACAAACACAGCCGTAGCATCATCGTTTCCAACATCGAAGTGTTGCTCAACCATTGCCTCCGCTTCTACGACCGCCAGTTTGCTACCCGGGAGGCTATCAATTCGGATGTGCTCACCCGCTTTGAGAGTTTATTGAACAGCTACTTTGACTCTCCCAAACCGGAAGAACTCGGACTGCCATCCGTGGCCTGGTGTGCCGACCAGCTTCACCTTTCTGCCAACTATTTCGGCGACCTTGTGAAAAAACAGACAGGCAAATCTGCCATAGAATACATCCACTTTGCCATCATCAACAGAGTAAAAGACCGCCTGCTGGAAACCAACAAGACCGTCAGCGAAATCGCCTACGAAGTGGGATTCCAATATCCGCACCACTTGAGCCGACTGTTCAAGAAGGTGGCAGGGTGTACGCCAAACGAATATCGGATGCAGATAAGGTAACGGAAAAGAAGGCCGTACCACAAAAAGTTCAGGGCATAACGAAGACTTTTGCGCCAAATCCAGAAATATTTCAGTATTTATTTCTACTTTTGTATTCATAAGACTTGCAAGACACTGGATATGCAAACGATTTTGAATGACATAGAATTGGATGTGGCCGAACTGAAATACCTGCTTCAGGCATTAACAACAACCGCCGACCCTAAACTGGCCAAGGTGGCGGGACGCAACATCAGCCACCTGAAAGAACGGTTGGACGAACTGCAGCGGTTCTTGGAGGCATCTGCTTCCTCTTCTCAAGCCACAACGGGAGAACCGGCTCACACGGAAGAAAAGGCAGAGACTTTTGTTCGGGAAGAAGTTCCCTCCTCCACGGCAAAGGAAGAGCCTTCTGCCCCACTCCCCACCGAACCGGAAGAAGAAACTCCCCAACCGGAAGTTTCTTTATCTCCTGCCACGCAGGAAGCCGAAAGTGGACCTATTCTGGCAGAACGCATCCGCCCGACCGGCGACCTGCGCCATTCACTCAGTCTGAACGACACGTTCCGTTTTGCACGCGCATTGTGCGACGGAGACGTTGCCCGGCTACACGACTTGCTCACCCGGCTGGACGGGACTCACACGGCAGACGAAGCCGTTTCCCTGCTCCATAACGAGGTACCCGCCCAGGAAGGCAATCCCTCTCTTGCCGAATTCGAAGAACTGCTGAAGAAACATTTCGACCGATGAAAGACCAAGGAATACTATATATCGTACCCACCCCGGTAGGCAATCTGGAAGACATGACGTTCCGTGCCATCCGCATACTGAAGGAAGCAGACCTCATCCTGGCCGAAGACACGCGCACGTCGGGCATTCTGCTGAAACACTTCGAGATAAAGAATGCCATGCAGTCTCACCACAAATTCAATGAACATAAAACGGTGGAAAATGTTATAAGTAAAATAAAGGCTGGAGAAACCGTCGCACTCATCTCGGATGCAGGAACGCCGGGCATATCAGACCCCGGATTCCTGCTGGTACGCGAATGTGCACGCCAGGGCATCGAGGTGCAATGCCTGCCGGGAGCTACTGCCTTTGTGCCGGCCATAGTGGCTTCAGGACTACCGGACGACCGTTTCTGCTTCGAAGGTTTCCTGCCGCAGAAAAAAGGACGCATGACACGCCTGCAGACTCTGGCCAGCGAAAAGCGGACCATGATTTTCTATGAATCGCCCTACCGTCTGGTGAAAACCCTGACGCAACTGGCTGAGTATATGGGAACGGAAAGACAGGCTTCCGTCTCGCGCGAAATATCGAAAGTGCACGAAGAAACCGTGCGCGGTACCCTCGCCGAACTGACAGCACACTTTACCGCCAACGAACCGAGGGGCGAAATAGTAATTGTAGTAGCCGGAATAGACGAATAATATAACTTTATTAACCAAGTGTAAAAAACAAAGCGTATGAAAAAGCTCGTATTATCAATGATGGCGTGCGCAGCCCTGCTGGCTTCGTGCGACGGCCTGGGAGGCGGGAAGAGCCGCCTTCAGGCAGAAAGAGACTCTCTGCAAGCCGTCCTCAACCAACGTGATGCAGAACTGGACGAAATGATGGGAACATTCAACGACATCTCCGAAGGCTTCCGCCAAATCAATGCAGCAGAAAACCGTGTGGACCTGCAACGGGGAGCCGTGGCCGAAGGCTCGCTGAACGCCAAAGAACAGATAGCCTCCGACATTGAGTTCATCCGCAAACAGATGGAAGAGAACCGACAGCAGATTGCCAAACTGCAGGCACAGCTGAAATCCAGCCACAACAATTCCGCCCAACTGAAAAGAGCCATCGAATCGCTCACGCAGGAATTGGTGGAAAAGACACAACGCATCGAAGAACTGCAAGCTGAATTGGCTTCGAAAAACATACGCATCCAGGAACTGGATGCAGCAGTAAGCGGACTTACGGCTGAAAAAGAAGCTCTTACCGCCGAAAACGAAGCCAAAGCGCAAACAGTGGCCAACCAAGACAAGGCGCTCAACGCTGCCTGGTTTGTATTCGGCACCAAGAAGGAACTGAAAGACCAGCATATTCTGAGCAACACGGGACTCTTCAAGAAAGGAGAAGTGATGCAGGATGCCAACATCAACAAGGACTATTTCACGCAAATAGACATCCGTACCACGAAAGAAATCAAACTCTACTCCAAGTCTGCCGACCTGCTCACCACGCACCCGGCCGGTTCGTTTACACTGGAAGAAGACGACAAGGGTTTGCTGACACTGAAGATTAACGATCCCACCAACTTCTGGAGCGTATCCAGATACCTGGTCATTCAAGTGAAATAAGAGGTGGCCAGCCGCTACAGAAACTTGTTTTTCGACCTGGACGACACGTTGTGGGCTTTCTCGGAAAATGCGCGCGACACTTTCGAGGCTATGTATGAAAAACATCGCTATGGGCGTTATTTCGACTCATTCGAGCATTTCTACACCCTCTATACGCAACGCAACCTGCAACTGTGGGAAGAATATGGCCGGGGACTCATCACGAAAGACGAACTGAACCGCCAACGCTTCTTCTACCCCCTGCAACAGGTGGGGGTAGAAGATGCAGGGCTGGCCCAAGACTTCTCCCGTGACTTTTTTGCCGTGATACCCACGTGCAGGAAACTGATGCCCCACGCCCGCGAAACGTTGGAATACCTGCACAGCCGCTACCGGCTGTATATCCTCTCCAACGGCTTCCGCGAATTGCAATACCGCAAAATGTGTTCGGCAGGCATAGAAAACTATTTCCGCAAAGTTGTCTTGTCCGACGACATCGGCATCCTGAAACCACACATAGAGATATTCCACTTTGCCATGTCGGCCACCCAATCCGAACTGCAGGAATCGCTCATGATAGGAGATAACTGGGAGAATGACATTGTAGGTGCCCGTAATGCCGGTATGCATCAGGTGTACTATCATCCGACTGCTGACACTTCTCTCCCCTTCCACCCTACCTACCACATCAGCGACTTGCAGGAACTGACTACATTCTTATAGATTTTCAAAACACCTTATGGACACCTTATCTTTTGCCCTTCTCTGTCTGACGTCATTCTTTACCCTGACTAATCCGCTGGGCACCATGCCTGTTTTCCTGACCATGACTCAAGGCATGACCGAGAAAGAACGTCGTTTTATCGTGACCCGTGCCACGCTGACAGCTTTCATCATTATCATGGTCTTTACCTTTGCCGGACAATTCCTCTTCAAATTCTTCGGCATCTCCACCGACGGTTTCCGTATCGCAGGCGGTTTCATCATCTTCAAGATAGGCTACGACATGCTGCAAGCACGCTACACCCCTATGAAGCTAAAAGACGAAGAAATCAAGACTTATGCCAATGACATATCCATCACTCCGCTGGGCATCCCCATGCTGTGTGGTCCGGGTGCCATCGCCAACTCCATCGTACTGATGCAGGACGCACAGAGCATGGAATTGAAAAGCATCCTGATAGGCTCCATCGCCTTCATCTACCTGCTCACCTACTTCATCCTGCGTGCTTCAACCCGCCTGGTCAATGTGCTGGGCGAAACTGGCAACAATGTCATGATGCGCCTGATGGGACTCATTCTAATGGTTATCGGAGTAGAGTGCTTCGTGGGAGGGGTGAAACCCATCTTGCTGGATGTACTTGCCGAAAGTTATCAGGGTCTTCCCTCCTGATAAGTAAATGTGAAAAATTAAATGATACTAAACACAGAGGCACAGAGACACAGAGTTTTTTGTTTTCTTGCCCCATAGTTCACAGAGTTAATTCCCCTTCTCTCGTATGCGGCGAAGCCGCGAACTCTGTGTCCTCCCGTCATTTTTCCGACAGACAGTTACAGAACTCTTTGTGTCTCTATGTCTCTGTGTTTAATATAAACTTCTGATTGATTACTTAAATTGCAGCAAAGCAATGATCGGTTCGGTATAAAAAAGCGGGTTACGCTTCAGTATGGAATGCTAAATCTTCCACATAAGCGTAACCCGCGTATAGATTTGTAACAATTTGTTTGGCGCTACCTTATTGCACCTTTGTCATTGTTGTTTCACTTGAGAACCATGTATATCCTCCGAATGCACCTGCCGATGTGTATAAACCACCTGTAATACCAGCATCCAGCGTAATGGTATCAAATGTTTCATTCCACATGGCCGGTATATTGTCAGTATACCAATAACCGCCATTTACATAACCAAATTGGATATTGAATACACCGATTTCGCCGAAATCAATATCACGAGCTACTACACTTCCGCAGACAACCTGCAATCCAGATGGAGAATAATCCATGTCCCAATCAACAGGTACTCCATCATATTCCATGGTGCAATCGAATCCGGAACGATCCTCACGACCAGTAATAGTTACAGGAACATCATTTTCACCGATAGGTAATATCCAATTACCAGTCAGATTATTATAGGGGTCTACCATTTCCTGAATATTCACCACACATGAAGAAGTGGAAACCGTAGCACCTTCTGCAGCAATGATTTCAACCGTAAAAGAACGGTTATAGTCATCCTCAGGCGTATTGACATTTGTCCTCAATTCAACATTTACCTCATTCACATCAGCAGGAAACAGGAGATTACCTGATGTCATGATAACCGTCTCATCGTTGACAACCGATGTCCCGGTAAGATTCGTAACGGCTACCTGCACTTTGATAAGCCCGTTATGCTCTCCTTCTACGACAATAGGAAGTGTCAGTGAAGAAGCATTTTCAGCTAACGTTATCTGAGACGATGTAAAGCCCACTGTTGCACTGCCTCCATTGATGTCATCATCGTCGCTACAAGCCGCAAACGACAACGGCAACAGGCATAATGCTAATAATTTAAGATATTTCATAATTCGAATGTAATTTTAAAATGATTAATAATCCGGGTTCTGTTGTCCTTCCAATTGCGGATTGGTATCCATTTCTGCCTGCGGGATGGGCCAAGTGAAACGGTAATCGCCTGCCGGGATAGACAGACCACTTCCCGTAATCAGGCCGGGACCAAAGGTCAGATCATCGTTCTGTGAATCATTGCCGCGGTCCATGCCCATGCCCCAGCGCTTCAGGTCGTAGAAGCGGAAGCCTTCGCCAATCAATTCCTTGTGACGCTCCGTACGGATAGCCGTGCGCAACGTTTCTGCATTGCCGAAAGACTCATTCGAATAACCGGTAATACGATGACTGCGCAGTTCATTCAAATAGTTGGTAGCATTAGACAAATCGCCCGATTCCAAATAAGCCTCAGCTGCTATCAGATACTGCTCGGCGATGCGGAACGGCTTAGACATGTTCACATAGTAGTTATCCGAGTTCGTGCCCATAGTGGGGTTGCCGGGATACTTGTCGAACAACCAGATTGTGCCCGATGCTCCCGTGCTGGCCGTGTATGTGAACTGGGTGAAGAACGAAGTGAAACGGATGTCATTTGCCTGGTCATACATGTCAATGACAGGCTGTTTGGGGAAGAATGACGGCGTTTGCGTCTCAGGAGCATTGGGAATGCGCTGCCCATGGAAATATAAACCATTGGCCGTACCCAATTCGTTAGGATTGCTCATGTAGATCTGCCAGATAGTTTCTTCGCCATTATCAAGCTCCCAAATGCCACGGTATGTTTCGGCATCTCCGGTAAGCGGATAGGTACCACTATTGATAAGCGAAGTGGAAGCATTGATAGCCGTTGTATAATCATTCATTTGAAGAGCCACACGAGCCTGCAAAGCAGTAATGGCATCCGGAGTAATATAATACAACCGGTCTTCGCGGCCATCGGCAAAAGCATAGAAGTTCTGATAGAGACGGGCAGCCTCGTTCAGGTCGCTGACAATCTGTGCATACGTAGCCTGGAGGCTGGAACGGCCCGGATACAAGCTATTGTCCGATGTCGGTGCGTATGTCAGCTGCAGGGGCACACCCAGTTCATTGGCAGCCGTAGAGGCATCGTAGGGATGGCAGAAGTTAACCGCCAACTGATAATAGCTGAACGCGCGGGTAAAATAGGCTTCTGCAGCATACGTGTTGATTTCCTGCAGGGCAGCATCGTCAAAGCCGGTCAGTTCACCGCTGGTCACGCGGGCATAGCTGTCCAAGTAGTAGTTGCAGCGGGCAATGGTGCTGTAGTAAGCGCTCCACATGGTTTCGATGTCTCCGTTACCGGTCTGGATGTCCCAGCGGTAGAAGCTACCGAAGTAGTTTCCGTAGTCGATAGTTGCATAGAAATCATCGGCCTGCATCTCGGAGTTCAAGATGTAACCGCCTGTAGTCAACGCGCGGTAGTTGGAATACAAGCCGTAGCGTGCAGCTTTAAAGTCATCCAGCTGTGTCATATACAGGCTTTCCTCTATGGAGTTATAAGGATACTTCTCCATATCGCAGGACGCGAGTCCTGCGGCGGCCAGCAGAGTTGTGAAAAGTATATGTATTTTCTTCATATTAAAATCTTTATTGAGGTTGATAATTAGAAATTCAGTTCCAGACCGAAAGAGAATTGCTTCGTATTGGGGTAGTTACCCAATTGGATATTGCTGTTGATTTCCGGGTCATATCCCTGATACTTGGTTACAGTCCACAGGTTACGTCCAACGAAGAAGATACGGCAACCTTCCATGAAACCGGTCTTCTGCATCCAGCGTTTCGGCAAATCATAGCTGATAGTCAGGTTCTTCAGACGCATGAACGAAGCATTCTCCAGCAAGTGTGTATCAAACTGCATAGCCGATTCCGGTGTGGAGATTTCGGTTACATCACCCGGTTTCTGCCACATGGACAGCATCTTCACACTCTGGTTATTGGCAGTTGCGAAAGTTGCGTTTTCAGTGAACCAGCGTTCATTGTTCAGCATGTACTGACCCAGCATGAAAGAGAAGTCTGCACTTACCGTAATGCCTTTCCAGCTGATTTCCGAACCAAATCCACCGGACCAGGGTGCATAACGCTGCTTGCCGGTAAACACGGCATCATCATCAGAATATGTCTTGGTCAGATTGCCGTTCTTGTCATACCACATGTTGTAACCGTCGCGGGGGTCAACACCAGCCCAACGAGTATAGTAGAACTCACCGTAAGGTTTGCCCACCTGCAGTTTCAGACCTGTATTAGAGAGTACATATTCATCCAAACCGTTAAACAATTCCGTAATTTCGTTCTTGTTGTAGTTGATGTTGGCACGTACATTCCAGTTAATCCCATGGAAATTCTTGAATATATCCACATTTGCCGTAATATCCATACCGCGGTTGCGCATGCTGCCCACATTACCCCAACCGGAGCCGTAGCCCGTGGTATAAGAATAAGGAATGCTCATCAACATGTTATCCGTTACACGGTTGTAGAATTCCACTTCAATATTCAAACGGTCAAAGAGCCGTGCATTTACACCTACATTGGTAGATTTCACAGTTTCCCATGTCAAATCAGGGTTGGCAGGATTAGACACAGCGGTTCCCACACCTTCGTAATAACGATTGCCGGTACCAATCAGACCGTAAGCCAGGTAAGCATCGATACCTGCAGAGTTACCTACCGAACCATAGCTGACCTTCAACTGCAAATCATTCAGCCAGTCTACGTCCGTCAGGAAGTTTTCTTTCTTCAGATCCCACATGGCACCTACCGACCAGAAGTTACCCCACTGGTTGTTCAGACCAAACAGCGAAGAACCATCGCGACGGAAAGAAGCATCAAAGAAATACTTATCAGCATAATCATAGCTGAATGTAGCAAAATAAGAATTATACACTGTTTCAGAGATGCCGTGTGACGGAACGCTCAGACCATCGCTGGGGGCTGCACTCATCAACATCAGGCGCTCGTCTTCCAGATGGCTTACGCTGACGCCAAAGCTCTGATTCTTGTTGATAATAGATTCCTGTCCTAACAGAACGGTAAAATCATGATCATCCCACGCCGTAAACTTATATTCGGCCGTATTGGTATAAGTGAACTGATAGTAACGCTGGAAGCTCTCACGAGCAGTACCGTCATTAACAAAAGGATTATCACCGTCATCCGTAGGATAAGCCTTACCGCTGACACGGTAGTCGTATGCTTCTACAGCTTGTGCAGCACGGATATTCAGTCCGCGAATCGGATTGATATTGATGAACGTACTACCGTTGATGCGCACCATATCATTCGAGCTGGGCTGCAACTCAGACAGATAATAAGGATTGTAGTAGCCCAATGTTTCAAAATAGTTCAAACGGTCGCCATAACCGATGAAGTTACCGTTGTCGTCTGTCAGGATCTCATAATATTCCTGGTCCGGACGATAGGTACGGGAAGCAAACACCTTATTATATACGCTGTTCGCTGAACCACCGAAAGCGGTCGTAGAATACTTCTGGTAAGAGAAGCCTAAGTTGGCACCGATCTTTAACCATTTAGTAATATTGGCATCAAGATTGGCACGCAGGGTTTCACGGCGCAGGTTGGAGTCGTCCATGATACCGTCTGCATCATAGTGTCCGAAAGACAGATAATAGTTTAAGCTCTCAGAACCTCCGTTCACGCTTACGTCATACTGCTGTACCGGTGCCGTATCACCAAAGAACACATCGCGCCAGTTGGTTGATATGCCATTATCAATATAGAAAGCCTTGCGCTGCTGGAAAGATGCATCATTAGCCAAAGCGGGGTTGAGAACTTCCTGGAAGTTCAGCCACTGCTCTGCATTCATCATAGTCATTTTGTCACCCGTCATTTTAGACAAGCCATACATAGCTGTAGCAGTAACCCGGGCTTTCTGTCCACGCTGGCCTTTCTTGGTTGTAACAATCACAACACCATTGGCAGCACGCGCACCATAGATAGCCGTAGCGGAAGCATCCTTCAGCACAGTCGTACTCTCAATATCATTAGGGTTCAGGGCCGTAAATACGCCTGAAGACACCGGAGAACCGTCGAGGATAAACAACGGAGCCTGGCTACCATTGATAGAGCTGACACCACGCAAGCGCATGCTTACCGATTCACTCGGTTCACCGGATGCCGTAAATACCTGCAAACCGGCTACCTGTCCCTGCAAAGCATCACCGGCATTGGCTATCGGCTTGTTCTCCAGCTTCGTTCCGCTCACTGCTGTAACAGATCCAACCACAGAACCCACTTTTCGAGCTGTACCATAACCTACTACAACCACCTCGTCCAACATCTCGTTGTCGCTCTTCAGATGAACAACCATATTAGGCTGTATTTCAACCTCTTGAGCGATCATACCCACATACGAGATTACCAGAGTTCCCGCGGAACTTGGTACATTCGTCAAAGTGAACTTACCATCCACGTCGGTAATTGTACCTTGATTGGTACCTTGTACCTTCACTGACGCTCCAATAACCGGCTGCCCGTCTTCTTCAGAAATCACAACACCTGTGACCCTCTGATTCTGGGCAGTTACCAAGCCTATCCCTACAAAAAGACAGGCCAATAACAGCATTAATTTTCTTTTCATAAATTCTCTCTTAAAGTTAAACTTTACATTAATTGTCTCTTTACTCTAACAAACTGCAAATATATTAATAAATATGAAACAAACAATTATTTATTTGAAAAAACCTTGCTTTTCTGCCAATTTGTTAAACAGAAGCCCGATTTTATGTCGAAAAACACTTTTTCTCACTTAAAAAGACCTAAATACAGCCTCTTTACCTGTCTATATGTTTGCTTGGAGAATGGGGATTCGTTTAATGATTACACTTTTTTTAATACAAAATGGTTAAAATACCGTTTCCCTGGGGGCTTATTTAGCTGTATTCATAGCACCAAACCTTGTTTTTTATCCCAATCATGCATCAAATCTGTTTCTACTCACCGTCTTTATAGATGCTGAAAAGAGCTATTCAGGAGCATTGGACGTATCAGTCCGCCTATAAATCGACGTAGAATGCTTAATTTAAAATAAAATGAGTAAAATTGTTTACAAATTAATTTTTGACCGGAAGAAGTGCCTTAACAGGTATGGTATGGGATTGGTACAAATAGAAGCCTGCCAGGGAAAGCAGAAAAAGTATTTCTCTACACATGTGTATCTGCTGCCCCATCAGTGGGACATCCGCAAGCAGTTGGTAAGAAACCATCCGAATGCAGAAGCTTTAAACCATTTGATCCACCAGCATATAGCAGATGTTGAGCGGAAAGAATTACAGCTGTGGAAACGCGGAAAGCCGGTTTCTTTGGAAATGCTGAAAGCGGAATTGGAGGGGGTAACGCAAGAAGAGTCGTTCATTGATTTTTTTGCTCGGGAAGTAAAAGACAGTGATGTAAAAGAAAGTACCCGAAACAATCAACTGTCGACATGGCAACTGCTGCGAGGCTTCCGGCCATCGGTGCTTTTTTCAGACCTGACATTCGACTTTGTAGCCGACTTTGAACTTTATCTGCGCCGCCGGGGGTATCATACCAATACGATAGCCAAACACATCAAGCACCTGCGGCGGCAGGTTAACGCTGCTGTGAACAAAGGGTTTCTGGAAGAGCAGCATAACCCTTTCCGCAATTACCGAATCAAAATGATTCCGGGACGCCACACCCATCTGACCCCCGAAGAACTGACAAAGTTAGAATTGTTCCGCCCTTTGGAAACACACCGGAACCTGTATCACGTACTGGATGCTTTTCTGTTTTGCTGTTATGCCGGATTGCGTTATTCGGATTTCACCAGTTTATCACCTGCCAATATTGTGGACATCGGACAAGAGCGTTGGCTGATATATCATTCAGTCAAAACCGGCACAGAGGTCCGATTGCCCCTATTCGTGCTTTTCGGTGGCAAGGCATTGGGCATCTTGGAAAAATATCAGAACCGCCTGGAGGATTTCTTCCGGCTGGGTGACAACTCAAATACAAACAAACGCCTGCGCCTTATCGGACAAATGGCGGGTGTGGATACTCCTATTTCTTTCCACACCGCACGACATACCAACGCCACCTTACTTATATATAATGGTGTCAATATCACAACTGTCCAAAAACTGTTGGGACATAAGAGTGTACGCACTACGCAAATTTATGCCAATGTGATGGACCAGACCTTGGTGCATGACCTGAAGAGCCACAGCCTGTAAAACCACCGATGGCGCGCTGTCTATGGAGCGGTACTCTCCGGGCATGGAAAAAGTATCGCCTCATCGCCCACCTTGGTGGAGCAACCTTTAATCAGCGGGCTAACTGTGACTTTGAGCGAGCCAACTGTGACTTTGGGAACTGTAACTCTGACTTTGAGCGAACTAACTGTGACTTTGGGAACATCCACTATGTCATTGGTCGGAAAGAGGAACTCAGCGGACCGTTTTTCTAATTAGATATGTGGAGGTAAGGAAGTAGCTGTTGCTTTCACAACAATTTGTTTAAGTAATCAACCAGAATTAGTTTATATCCAACACAGAGACACAGAGACACAAAGTTCTGTAACTGTCTGTCGGAAAAAATGACGGGAGGGCACAGAGTCCGCGGCTTCGCCACATACGAGAGAAGGAAGATTAACTCTGTGAGCTATGGACAAGAAAACAAAAACTCTGTGTCTCCGTGCCTCTGTGTTTAGTATCATTCAATTTTGTACATTTACTTATTTACAGCCGCATAGGAAAGAAAGACTGTGAAGGCAACCGAAGGGGACCAACCTGCTTTCTACTCCATAAAAAAAAGATGCTTCCATCTGCCTTCACGGTTTCACGCACAGATAACCCGTTGTGATTTAGAAGGTTGCTGTGAAAGATAAAGCCCTCACGCATCTTTCACAGCTTTCACTTCACACCTCAATGTCTATTCTTCTGCCTCCTCAGCTATAAGAAACCAGCTTTTAAGGTATAAGACATCCGCTTTCAAGGTATAAGCAAAAAGCGGTGAAAATCTGCCTTATCGCAGGGAAAAGGCAGGAATAGACAAGGAAACCACAAGAAAGGCGTGTGAAAGATGCGTGAAGGCTTTATCTTTCACAGCATCTCACTCATCCACAAATACTTATCGGCGGTGAAAGCGTGAAGGCGGTTTGTATAAAACATGTACGCGCCAGTTTACTATCGAGACTGAACTCACATTCTAAACCAACTATACATTGCGCGGGTTAGAATTGTGCATATCGCCATACTTTTGCTTGCGTTGACAATCCCTGTTCCATTCAAAAGAAGCGCGCTGCTCATTGAATAGCTCCCACGCTCTATAATTATACAAGGCAAAACACAGCATAGAGCGGCACTGATTTGATGCGATTTTCAAACCCGAAGTTTTTCTTTGATATGCGCAGGGCGTAGTCTGCATGATATTTTTCGGCAAAAACGCCCAGACTCTTCGAACGGTTTCTCCTGCCTTTCTTTACTTCTACGGGGATAACCTGTCCGTTACATTGAAGGACAAAATCTACTTCTGCTTTCCCATCACTTTGCCAGTAATAACATTTCTGACCGTTGGAGGTCAAGGCCTGTGCCACATAGTTCTCGGTCATGGCACCCAAATAAGTATTGTCCTGTTCGATAGGGGACAAAATGGTTTGCAGAGGCATGCCCGAACGAAGTGTCAGCAAACCGATATCAGCCATGTAAAGCTTGAAATCGGACAAATCTACATACGCATGAATAGGGATGAAACCGTGTTCCAGTCTTTGGCATTTCAAGGCAATCCCGGCAAATACCAACCATTCAATAGCTTCCCCAAAGATGGTGGCTGTACCGCCTCGCTGTACAACTTTGTACTGAAATTTGGTGTTTTCCTTGGCCAGCTGGGTAGGGATGGAGTTGTAACATGCCCTGATGCGGACACTGGTTGTCGGGTCGGCATATTTGGCCATATCGGCGATATACTGGTTAAGAATATTGTTCTGCACTTGCTGAACCTGGAGGAAACTGTTTGTCCGGAGATATTCTATGATAGCAGCAGGCATCCCCCCTACGATAAAGTAATTCTGATATTGTTCCAATGCCAGCTCATGCCAAGCTTCCGGCATGGTCTCATCGGTCTGATAATGAGCGCGTATTTCTGTGGCCAAAGCATCTTTCCCCATTGCCCAAAGATACTCTTCAAAATCCAGTGGATAAAGGGTTAATTCTTCTACTTTACCTACGGGATAAGAGTACTTTTGACGATTCACAGCAACTCCCAACAAAGAACC